>DASUXY010000017.1:0-131151 GCA_036377675.1 Bacillota bacterium | reverse complement strand
AAGGAAGTCGCTAATGGTTTTTTTATAAGCGTTCCATATAAACCGGCACCGATGATTCGTGCCGGTTTATAATGACATGACCTTCAATTGGTGTTCGATACTATTTAATGGTAAACTATGGATAATTGTGCGTAGATGGGTTTCAACTCTGTTCAAAACGAGATTTTAGCGAATTGATGGTTACAGATGCCGAAATCGTACAAACTATACATATATTTCATACATATTCACAGTTGGAGGGAAAGATATGGAGCTCGTTATGGAAGATGTAATTTCAGTAAATGGATATCACTTGCATTTGATTCAAACTAAAAAATTTAAAACTCTTAGTATCGTTGCGAAGTTTAAAGCACCATTACAACGGGAAACGATTACAAAACGTGCATTACTTCCTTACCTTTTACAACAAGGACCGAAAAATTATCCGAATCAATTAGCTTTTCAAACGAAATTAGACGATTTATATGGAGCTGTTTTTTCAATTGATGGGTCTAAAAAAGGAAACAATCATATTATAAGCTTTCGATTGGACGTCGCTAATCAAAAGTATATTTCAAATGAATCAAGTATTTTAGCTGAAGCTGTAAAACTGTTTCGCGATGTCATCTTCAATCCAAATGTTCGTGATCATCAGTTTGACGAAACGATTTTCAATCGGGAAATAGAGACGTTACGAAAAAAAATCACATCGATTTACGACGATAAATTACGCTATGCGAATATGCGCTTAATCGATGAAATGTGTGAAGGAGAATCTTATCAAATTCATGTACATGGTTATGAGGGAGATCTCGAGACGATGACAGCAGAGGATGTATATGAGTATTACCAATCGATGCTTCATAATGACCAACTCGATATTTATGTGGTAGGAGATTTTGATAAGGCTCCAATAAAAAATTTGTTCACATCGATGATTAAACGAAAGGAAAATCATGTCACTTTTAAAGAAGACAATCAAGTAAGTGAGCAAGAAAAGATACGATCTAAACGACCGAAAGAGGTTATTGAAAAACAAGCGGTTCAACAGGCAAAACTGCATATTGGGTATCGAACCGATTGCACCTTTAAAGACGATGATTATTCTGCTTTACAAGTGATGAACGGAATCTTAGGTGGCTTTCCGAGTTCAAAATTGTTTATAAATGTTAGAGAAAAAAATAGCTTAGCCTACTATGCCGCCTCAAGAATTGAAAGTCATAAAGGTTTAGTGCTCATCTTTAGTGGAATTGATCCAGCCGATTATAAACGAGCGAAGGAGATTATTTCCTTACAAGTACAAGCAATCAAAAATGGGGAGTTTACAGACGTGGAATTGACTGAAACGAAACAACTCCTGCTCAATCAATTTTTGGAAACAATGGACCATCCGCAAGGCATTATCGAACTATTGTATCAACAAGTGATCGCCCAGAAACAACTCACGCCTAAAGAATTGTTAGAACATATTAATGACGTCACGACTGACGATGTGATCCGAGTGTCACAAAAGCTAACAGAGGATACGACGTATTTATTAATGAACGAAAAGGAGAATTGACATGAAAAAACAAACGTATCCACATATTGATGAAGCCGTCTATTATGAGCAATTAGCGAACGGTTTAACAGTTTTTTTGTTACCGAAACGCGAGATGGCTAAAACATATGGAATATTTTCAACCAATTATGGCTCGATTGACCAAACCTTTGTGCCGATTGGGAAAAAAAATAAGATAACTGTGCCCGAAGGAATTGCTCATTTTTTAGAACATAAACTATTTGAAAAAGAGGACCGTGATGTGTTTACTGATTTCAGTAAACAGGGAGCGTCCGCTAATGCGTACACATCTTTTACGAAAACAGCTTATTTATTTGCAGCAACAAATCATATTGAAAAAAATGTAAAAACATTACTTGACTTTGTTCAAGAACCCTATTTTTCAGAAGAGTCGGTGAATAAAGAAAAAGGAATTATCGCTCAGGAGATTCAAATGTACAATGATCAACCGGAGTGGCGCGCCTTCATGGGAGCTATCCAAGCGATGTTTCGTGATCATCCTGTTAGGATTGATATCGCTGGAACGGTGGAGTCGATTCAAAAAATTACAAAGGACGATTTATACACATGTTACGATACGTTTTATCATCCGGAAAATATGACGTTGTTTATTGCGGGAAATTTTGAACCTGAAGCAATGATGGATCTCATTCGAACGAATCAAGCAGCGAAACATTTTACCCCTTTGGAGACGATTGAACGGGAATATCCGCAGGAACAAACAGCAGTTGCCCAAGATGAGCATATGATTCGTATGCCTGTAACGACGCCTAAATGTACGATTGGCATAAAAGAGTCATCTTCACCATTAGCTGGTGACGATTTTTTAAAGAAAGATTTGCTACAAAGTATGATTCTTTCTCACTACTTCTCCAAGGGTGGACCATTTTACCAAGTGTTGTATGATGAAAATTTGATTGATGACAGTTTTCATTTTGAAAGTTCACTGGACAAAAATTTTGGTTATTCAATGATTTCGAGTAATACGAATGATCCCGACCAATTAGGCGACAGAGTGAAACAATTACTTCTGTCAACACAAACAACATCAATTGCAATGGAAGACATCAAACGCATGAAGAAAAAGAAAATCGGTCAATTGTTACGTGGAATGAATTCATTAGAAGTAATTGCTAACCAGGCGATTCATTACGATACGTTCGGAATCGACTATTTTGAATTAATTCCATCGATTCAATCCTTAACTGAAGAGGATATAAACGACTTTTTACAACAATGGATTGTGGAAGACCGTCTATCAGTTTGTAAAGTCGTTCCGAAATAGGGATATTCAGCTGTTTGACAGTTTTTCAACTTTACTTCCTTCGCGATATGATGTATAAACCGAACAATAAATCAAATACTATACATGCACAATAGAAGGAGGTATAGAGATGTCTGTATTAGATAACTATAATACGTGGAAAGAATTTTTAGCGAACAGACTACAACAAGCTCAACAACAGGGTATGTCCCAAGAGACGATTTCCAATGTCGCTTACGAAATCGGGGATTATTTGGCGAATAGTGTAGAAGTGAAAAATGATGAAACTAAAGTATTAAGGGAATTATGGAATGCTGCTTCCCCAGAGGAACAACAGGCTCTTGCGAATACGATGGTTAAACTTGTGCAAAATGAAGGAAATACGCAATAGTGTTTAAAGTCCTTTAAATGAAGGGTAGGGATCTCCCACATCTATCGAAAAAAGGATGTGGGAAATGAACTACCCGAAAGTGATAAGTGATTTTTACGTAATTTTTAGCATTTCATTTATTAAAAGCTGTCATTCATAAACAGCTTTTTTTTGACGCCTTTATTATTTACAAAAGAAGGCAGTGTTAGGGAAGAGACGTTAATTTTTACATTATTTGGGTAACTATATGACAGATATAAAAATCATTCATTATTTATATTGCATTTATAGAAATGATTCGTTACGATAAATAGAGTGAAGTAAAGAAAGGGATTATAATGGGCCGAACAGAATGGTATCTCGAATATAAAAATGTTATCAATCGCCCCGGACTTTTAGGAGACATATCATCTCTGTTGGGGATGCTGTCTATCAACATCATTATGATCAACGGGGTAGAAAATTCCAAACGAGTGATGTTACTACTTTGTAAACATGATGAACAAATAACTCGTTTAAAATCGATTTTACAAACGATGGACACGATTGAACTAATGAAATTACGAAAACCGAGACTTCGGGATAAAATAGCTGTTAGACATGGCAGATATATTCACGGAGATAGTGATGACCGTAAAATCGTTCGTTTTGTTCGTGATGAAATCGGGATGTTAGTAGATTTTCTCGCGGAGCTCTTTAAAAAGGAAGGTCACAAGTTAATTGGGATTCGTGGCATGCCACGGGTAGGTAAAACAGAATCGATTGTAGCTGGAAGTGTATCTGCAAACAAACGATGGCTATTTGTTTCGAGTACGATGTTGAAACAAACTGTTCGTAATCAATTAATTAAGGGGGAGTATAGCCCACATAACATTTATATTATTGACGGGGTTGTTTCCAAGCATCGTGCCAATGAACAACATTGGCAGTTAATTCGAGAAGTTATGCAATTCCCAGCTATTAAAGTAATTGAACATCCAGATGTGTTTGTAGAAGCTACACAATACGATTTAGATGATTTTGATTATATTATTGAATTACGTAATCATGAAGATGAGGAAATTACATATGAAGAAGTAGACCGGGCAAGATTTAATCAAGTGAAAGACTTTTCAATGTTTGATTTTTAAATTGGATGGTGTTATTTATGGGAATAGGTGAGAGGTTAAAAGAAGCGAGAACCGAAAAAGGGATTTCGTTAGATACGTTACAAGAACAGACGAAAATACAAAAACGATATTTGATTGCCATCGAAGAAGAAAATTTTGATATTTTACCCGGAACATTTTATGCACGAGCATTTATTAAGGAATATGCACAAACTGTCGGTTTGGATGCTGATGAGATTATTGCTGAATATGAAGGTGAAATCCCTTCACCAGAAAAAGAAGAAAGCGTCAATAACACACAATATACGAGAGTCCAGCAATCGCGGAGAGATCAATCAGGTAGAAACCGTGCGATTTTTTCATTCATTCCTACTGTAATCGTTGTCTTATTAGTAGTTGGGATTATCGCTCTCGCTTGGATTTTTATTGTTCAAAAGCCATCGACAAATGAAGAGGTTGCTGAACAAGACGTAGATGAGAATACGGTTATTCGCAATGCAGAGGATGAAAACGATGAAGAAGAGGATGCTGAAAAAAAGGATGCTGAAAAAACAGGAGACGACGAAGGTGAAGAAGCGGAAGCTGATGATTCAGAAGAAGAGGAAAGCGTTGACGAAGAACTTGTATTAGTAGAAGAAGGTACTGGAGATCGCCCTGAATCAACATTTGATTTAAACAATGCCTCTGAAAAAGTTAAAATCGAATTTGAAACAGAAGGTGAAACGTGGCTAGATGTAGAGGACGAAGATGGAAATTCCTTACACAGCTCGATGTTTACTGCCGATCAATCACCGCTGGAGCTTGATTTGTCAGATGCTGAGAGAGTGTATTTAAATATCGGTCATGCGCCTAACTTGCAAGTGAAAATAAACGGAACAAAATTAGAGTATCCTGTCGATCCAAATGAAAAAGTCTTACAAAGAATCTGGATCAACATAAAGAAAGAATCTGAATAACATAAAACCCTTCCATCCGTTATGGGAAAGGAAGGGTTTTATGTGACTAAACGAATAAAATGGAGGACTTTTTCACATGAATGTACCAAATAAAATTACATTATCGCGTATTTTTCTTATTCCAATTTTTGTCATTTTATTAGCTGTTCCTTTTGACTGGGGAGAGTGGAATATCGGTTCCACAGATTTACCAGTTACTCATTTTGTCGCGGCCTTGTTGTTTATCATAGCCTCTATTACGGATTGGGTAGATGGTTATTATGCGCGCAAATACAATTTGGTCACAACACTAGGGAAATTTTTAGATCCATTGGCAGATAAATTACTTGTCTCAGCTGGATTTATTTTACTCGTCGAGTTAAGTCTTGCACCGGCTTGGATCGTCATTTTAATAATTAGCAGAGAGTTTGCTGTTACGGGGTTACGTCTTGTCGCATCGGGTGAAGGTATCGTCTTAGCAGCAAGCAACATGGGAAAATTGAAAACAGCAACCCAAATTTTAGCTATTGCCACTTTGTTATTACATAATTTTCCTTTTTCGTATGTAGGATTTCGATTAGATCTTATTTTACTTTATGCAGCGTTATTTTTTACAGTCGTTTCAGGAATTGATTATTTTGTGAGAAACTGGCACGTCATGAAGGAGTCGAAGTAATGAAACGAGCAAATGCAGAAATAATTGCAGTCGGAACTGAATTGTTGCTTGGGCAAATTCCGAATACGAATGCTCAGTGGATTTCACAACAGTTAGCATTACATGGAATTAATATGTTTTACCATAGTGTTGTAGGTGACAATTTAAATCGTGTTGAACGAGCTTTTCGATTGGCTGAGGAACGTTCAGACATTATTTTTGTTACTGGGGGTCTCGGACCAACGGAGGATGATTTGACAAGAGAAGCTTTTCAATCGTTGTCGAACATAGAAATGATTGAGCACGAACCATCGATAAAAAAAATAAACAATTATTTTGCAAAACAACAAACAGAGATGACGCCCAATAATCGTAAGCAAGCTCGTGTTTTTAAAGGAGCTAAGGTCATTGTGAATCGTTTCGGAATGGCACCAGGAATGATTGTGTCAGCGAATAAAAAAATATGGATCTTTCTTCCTGGTGTACCGCGGGAAATGAAACAAATGTTCACAGATGAGGTCATTCCTTATCTTAAAGAATTTGTTAGCAATGATGATTTAATCAAATCAAAAATTATGCGTTTCATCGGAATTGGCGAAGCAAAGCTCGAACATGAGTTACGAGAGATTATTGAGGCACAACATAATCCAACGATTGCCCCATTAGCGCAACATGATGGGATGACGATTCGATTAACAGCTAAAGGAAGTTCGGAACAACACGTTGATCAGATGCTCCAGGAAACGGAACAACAAATATTAGAAAAAGTAGGTTCATATTGTTACGGAATAAATAACCAAACGATGGAACAGACAATCGTTGATCTACTGAGGAGAGAAGACATAAAAATAGCTTCTGCAGAGAGCTTAACCGGTGGCAAGTTTATGGATAAGCTTATTTCTGTACCAGGCTCTTCACAAGCGTGTCGAGGGGCGATTGTTTGCTATGATCCACAAGTTAAAATGGACGTGTTACGAGTGTCACCCGAGACGATACGTTCAAAAGGTACTGTCAGCGTTGAATGCGCTTCAGAAATGGCTGAAAATGTTTGTAGCTTATTAGATGCAAATATTGGGATAAGTTTTACGGGTGTTGCAGGCCCCGATGCTATTGAAGGAAAACCTGTTGGTACGGTTTATTTAGGTATATATGCTGATGGTTATAAACAAGTAGAAAAGTTCACCTTCCATGGGGATCGGGAAACAATTCGTGAACGAACCGTCTTAAAAGGGTTTGAACGTCTATTTCGTTTTATAAAATCATAGAAGTCGCTCTTAGAGCAACGAAAAATGATATTTTCTATGATGAAAATGCATTTTTATCTCGAATATCTCTGCAAAAGTAAGGGAACATGTATTCGATTTTTCTTGGCAAACTGTGCAAAACAATGTATGATATAAATAGTTAATCAAAGGAGGTAGTGTTCGTGAGTGATAGAAAGCAAGCTTTAGATATGGCATTACGGCAAATAGAAAAACAATTTGGCAAAGGCTCCATTATGAAATTAGGAGAACAGGCTGAACACAAAATAGATACGATTCCAAGTGGATCCTTAGCACTAGATGTAGCACTTGGAATAGGTGGATATCCGAAAGGTCGAGTCATTGAAATCTATGGACCTGAATCATCGGGAAAAACGACTGTCGCCTTACACGCAATCGCCGAAGCCCAAAAAATGGGTGGTCAAGCGGCATTTATTGATGCCGAACATGCACTGGATCCGACATACGCACGAGCGTTAGGCGTAAATATTGAAGAATTGCTCTTATCACAGCCAGATACCGGGGAACAAGCGCTGGAAATTGCCGAAGCTCTCGTTAGAAGTGGTGCTGTCGATATTATCGTTGTCGACTCTGTTGCTGCTCTAGTACCGAAAGCAGAAATTGAAGGTGAGATGGGTGATTCGCACGTCGGTTTACAAGCTCGTCTCATGTCACAAGCGTTACGAAAGTTATCTGGAGCGATTAATAAATCGCAATCAACGGCAATTTTCATTAACCAAATACGGGAAAAAGTAGGAGTTATGTTCGGAAATCCAGAAACAACACCAGGTGGCCGAGCATTGAAGTTCTATTCCTCAATCCGTCTAGAAGTTCGTCGTGCAGAAGCGTTAAAACAAGGAAATGATATGGTAGGAAATCGAACGCGCTTAAAAGTTGTTAAAAATAAAGTCGCTCCACCATTTAAACAAGCAACTGTTGACATCATGTACGGGGAAGGGATTTCTAAAGAAGGTGAAGTATTAGATATCGGTTCAGATTTAGACATTGTTCAAAAAAGTGGTGCATGGTATTCTTACAATGACGAAAGACTTGGTCAAGGACGGGAAAATGCAAAGCAGTTTTTGAAAGAAAATGAAGATATTATGGCTGAAATCCAGTCTGCAATTCGCGATCACTATCAATTGGACGGCGCTACTGAAGAAGATGATGCCACGAAGGAAGCTGAACAAGAAAGTTTAGACGTGTAATCACGAACATTAAATCACTTTTCATAGTGTAAATTAGGTTATTTATTTTAATCCTATTACGATCGTACCTCATACTGTCCGTCAAAAAATCCTTTACGCATCTAGTAAAGGATTTTTCTTTTAAACACGTATACTTTTGGATAAATTATGACGTTTCCTTGACAATATAAGAGTAGACAATTAAAATTAAGATGTATAATTATATAGATTATTATACATCGAATAATTTATTCATTGAATATGCATGCCGACAATAATGAATGGAACAACTTTATAGCAAGAGGAGGTGAAATCGTGGACAATCCCTTAATCATCTCCATTTTGCTTGCCTTAGTCTTGATCGTCGGTATTGTTGTTGGTTATCTGATTCGTAAATCCATTGCGGAAGCTAGGATTTCCAGTGCCGAAACGCTAGCGAGAAAAATGACAGAAGAGGCCGAACGAAACGCAGAGGCCGTCAAAAAAGAGGCACTTCTTGAGGCGAAAGATGAAAATTATAAACTACGCCAGCAAACAGAGCAGGAATTGCGTGAACGTCGTTTAGAAGCACAAAAACAAGAAGATCGCTTGATGCAAAAAGAAGCTAATCTGGATAGAAGAAGTGAAGCGCTCGATAAACGTGAGCTCTTGTTAGAGGAGAAAGAACAGACTCTAACAAAACAACAACAACAAATTGAAGAAATGGAAAGCAAAGTGGAAACGATGTTAGAACAGCAGCAAACCAAGCTTGAGCGCATCTCAGGATATACAACTGACCAAGCGAGAAAAATTATTTTAGAACAGGTCGATAAAGAGTTGAAATACGATACAGCTTTAATGATTAAAGAAGCGGAAAATCATGCGAAAGAAGAAGCCGATAAGAAGGCAAAAGGAATTCTTTCACTAGCTTTACAACGATGTGCTGCAGACCACGTTGCCGAAACGACAGTATCTGTTGTCAATCTACCAAATGATGAAATGAAAGGTCGGATTATTGGCCGAGAAGGTCGTAATATAAGAACCTTAGAAACATTAACGGGTATAGATTTGATCATTGATGATACCCCAGAAGCTGTTGTACTATCCGGTTTCGATCCAATTCGAAGAGAAATTGCCCGGATGGCCTTGGAAAGACTCGTCCAAGATGGTCGTATCCACCCGGCACGTATTGAAGAAATGGTGGATCGAGCTAGACGTGATGTCGATGAACACATTCGAGAAGTTGGAGAAGAAACGACATTTGAATTAAAAATTCACGGCTTACACCCTGACTTAATCAAAATACTCGGTCGTCTAAAATATCGAACAAGCTACGGTCAAAATGTTTTAAAACATTCCATAGAAGTAGCAAACTTGTCTGGATTGCTCGCTGCAGAATTAGGTGAAGATGAGGCTTTAGCTAGAAGAGCTGGTTTACTCCATGATATGGGGAAGGCAATTGATCATGAAGTAGAGGGAAGCCACGTCGAAGTTGGCAAAGAACTAGCCATGAAGTATAAAGAACATGAAGTCGTTATTAATGCAATCGCTTCGCACCATGGTGATGAAGAACCTACTTCCGTCATTTCTGTTTTAGTCGCAGCTGCTGATGCGTTATCAGCGGCACGACCGGGAGCAAGAAGTGAAACGTTAGAAAATTACATTAAACGTTTAGAAAAGCTTGAGGAAATATCAGAATCGTTTATAGGTGTAGAGAAATCATACGCTATTCAAGCGGGAAGAGAAGTTCGAATTATGGTAAAACCTGATGAAATTGATGATATACAATCCGTTCGCGTCGCTCGAGATATTCGAAAACGGATCGAAAAGGAACTCAATTATCCCGGACATATTAAAGTCACGGTCATCAGGGAAACGAGAGCGGTAGAATATGCGAAATAAAGCGGGAATCCCCCGCTTTATTTTTATTACGCATAGCAAATCGATGATGCCGTTTACAAAACAGCTATATTGAAGCACGTGAAAAACGAATACGATTACACGAGATTAGGATGATTATGAACGATGAAAATTTTATTTATCGGCGATGTTGTTGGTTCACCTGGTCGCAAAATGGTACAACAATATTTGCCAGCCTTAAAAGAAACATACCGCCCAAGCATCGTTATTTTAAACGGTGAAAATAGTGCAGGTGGAAAAGGTATTACTGAGAAAATTTATAAGCAATTTTTAGAGTGGGGAGTTAACGTTGTCACGATGGGAAACCATACGTGGGATAAACGGGAAATATTTGACTTTGTAGATCATGCGAAACGAATGGTGCGCCCAGCTAATTTTCCTGAGGATACACCTGGAAAAGGTCTCGTTTTTTACAATTTGAACGGTACAGAAATAGCGATTATTAATTTACAAGGTCGTACATTTCTTCCTCCACTTGACGATCCGTTTCGTAAAGCAGATGAATTAATTGAAGAAGCGAGAAAACGAACGAATATCATCTTTATTGACTTTCATGCCGAAGCGACGAGTGAAAAGCAAGCATTTGCTTGGTACGTTGATGGACGTGCAAGCGCTGTAGTAGGCACACATACGCACGTGCAAACAGCAGATGAACGCGTGCTTCCTAAAGGGACTGCCTACATTACGGATGTCGGTATGACTGGCCCTTATGATGGGGTGTTAGGTGTCACTAAAGATGCCGTCATCAATCGTTTTTTAACGAGCTTACCTGTCCGATTTGAACCGGATAAAAAGGGGCGGGATCAATTAAATGGAGTTGTTGTAACCATTGATGGAAAGACTGGACAAGCAACTTCTATTGAACGAATCTTAATTAACGATGACCATTTATTTCACAACTGAGTATTTGAATTATTAGAATTTTTACTGCATAATAAAGGTAATAAGCTGTCATCTCCAGGAATATAGTAGCTATAGAACTACATTAGGATATGAAGGAGGTACTAGGAATGGAAATATTAAAAGTTTCAGCAAAATCAAATCCCAACTCAGTAGCAGGTGCACTGGCAAACGTATTACGAGAACGTGGTTCAGCAGAAATTCAGGCGATTGGTGCAGGAGCCTTAAATCAATCTGTCAAAGCAGTTGCGATTGCTCGAGGATTTGTAGCTCCAAGTGGAGTTGATTTAATTTGTATTCCGGCTTTTACCGATATTATGATTGATAATGAAGAACGTACCGCCATCAAGCTCATTGTGGAACCTAGATAATGACATGAAAGAAATCTTATTAGTGTTATGCAGAAGCGTAACACTAATTTTTATGTGTTTATACACTTTAGATTGTTAATTTTATATAAAGGCATTATACTGTACTAATGTATACTAATCTATGTTCATGAAAGGAGTATAACAATGAATGAACAACAGCGAAAACAACAAGCACAGATCAAACAAGTAGCTACCGCGGACAGAAAATCCGGTCAGGACAAACCTTTGCATGAAAAAACGAGTGCCGATTTCGCTAAATATTTCGAAACGACCTATGAACCACCAAATATTAATAAAGCACGCAAACGAGGTCGAGAAGAAGTAGAAATTCATTATGACTTCGATATCCCTGAGGAGATGAAAAAGATCGGTAATGGGAAGAAATTCCTCATTCGGACGTACGGTTGTCAAATGAATGAACACGATACGGAAGTGATGGCTGGTATTTTAACAGAGATGGGGTATGAGTCAACATCAGAGCCTAGTGAAGCACATATTATATTATTAAATACGTGTGCCATCCGTGAAAATGCGGAAAATAAGGTGTTTGGTGAGATTGGCCATTTAAAGCAATATAAAGTTGAAAATCCCGATTTAATTCTTGGGGTATGTGGATGTATGTCACAACAAGAATCGGTCGTTAATCGAATTATGAAACAGCATCAGCATGTTGATTTGATTTTCGGGACACATAACATTCACCGACTTCCATATTTAGTAAAAGAGGCGATGTTTTCAAAAACACACGTCGTTGAAGTGTGGTCTAAAGAAGGTGACATCATTGAGAATCTTCCAAAAGTACGTCACGGTAAAATTAAAGCATGGGTAAATATCATGTATGGATGTGACAAGTTTTGTACGTATTGTATCGTACCGATGACTCGTGGAAAAGAAAGAAGTCGTCGTCCTGAAGATATTATTCAAGAGGTTCGCCATTTAGCTAGTCAAGGCTACAAAGAAATAACCTTACTAGGTCAAAATGTGAATGCTTACGGAAAAGATTTTCCTGACATTGATTACAGTCTCGGTGATTTGTTGGATGATCTTCGTAAAATCGATATCCCAAGAATTCGTTTTACGACGTCACATCCGAGAGATTTCGATGATCGTTTAATTGAGGTTTTAGCAAAGGGCGGAAATTTATTAGACCATATTCATTTGCCGGTTCAGTCGGGAAGTAATGAAGTATTGAAACGAATGAATCGTAAATATACACGCGAACAATATTTGGAATTAGTTCGTAAAATACGAAAAGCGATGCCAAATGCAACGTTGACGACAGACATTATCGTCGGTTTTCCAAATGAAACCGATGAACAATTTGAAGAAACGATGTCACTTGTAGAGGAAGTTGGCTTTGAGTCTGCTTATACGTTTATTTATTCACCACGAGAAGGAACACCGGCGGCTCGAAGAAAAGACGATATTCCGATGGAAGTGAAAAAAGAGCGTCTCTGGCGATTAAACGATCTCGTCAATAAACAATCCGCTGAAGCGATGAAAAAATATCAAGGTAAAATCGTCAAAGTGCTCGTCGAAGGTGAAAGTAAAAATAACCCAGATGTGCTCGCTGGATACACGGAAAAAAGTAAACTCGTTAATTTTAAAGGACCTAAATCAGCGATTGGCGAAATTGTCGATGTTAAAATAACGGAAACAAAAACATGGTCATTAGACGGCATCATGGTTGAAAATACAGTTGGGGTGAAATGAGATGGCCGAATATACACGAAGACAAGTTTTAGATGAAGCAAAAAAGTTAGCAACAATGTTAGCAAACACGAAAGAAATCGATCGCTTTAAACAAGTCGAAGCGAAAATTAATGAAAATAAGAAAGTACAACAACTCATTACAAAAATAAAAGCTCTACAAAAACAAGCTGTCAATTTACAAGCGTATGAAAAAACGGAAGCTTTAAAGAAAGTTGAAGAGGAACTCGACCGATTACAAAATGAAATTGACGAAATTCCTGTAGTTCAAGAGTTTAAGGAAACCCAAGTGATCGTCAATGACGTGTTACAACTTGTAACAGGTACGATTGCTAGAGAAGTAACAAATGAAGTTATAAGATCCACTGGTGGAGATGTTTTATCAGGTGAGACCGGATCAAAAGTAAAAAATAAAATAAATCGTGGTTGCGGAAGCTAATCTATAAAACCACGTTAGGAAAATGGGTAACTCATTTTCCTAACGTGGTTTTTTTGTGCGAATGTCACTTTTCATTTTAGTTCATATGTATACTATATACGTCAATTTGTTCGTCAGAATCCGTATGCACTTTAGGTGTTTGTCTTGCATAAAATGACTATGAAAAAAGAGGAGGTACGTATCCATGAGTTTTCTTGAAAAAAATTATCGAGAAATTATAACGAAGGCAGTTTGTGGAAAAGGAAAGAAATTTACGAAAGCAACGCATACGGTCACGCCATCACATAAACCGTCCAGCATTCTCGGTTGCTGGATTATAAATCATTTATATCATGCTAAGAAAAAATCAAAAGATACGGTAGAGGTGACAGGTAATTACGATATTAACGTCTGGTATTCCTATAATGATAATACGAAAACAGAGGTGGTAACGGAACGTGTCAATTATAGTGATTACATTCCCTTATCGGTGAAAGACGATCACTGCATTAGCGATGATTACGATGTCATTTGTAAAGTCATTCAGCAACCAAACTGCTTAGAGTGCAAAATTAATGAAAAAGATCATAAAATAAGTGTCGATGTCGAACGTGAGTTTCTCGTTCAAGTCATCGGTGAAACAAAAATACACGTAAAAGTTGACCCGGACGGATTTAAGTATGCAGATGACGATGATTGGGACTTTGAAGTAACTGATGATGAATTAAGCGACGTAAACCCTGACTTTTTGAAAACGAGTAAAGATTAAAAAAAACGATGCGAGGAAAAAGTCCTCGCATCGTTTTTTATAAATAATGGAGATGAGCAACTTTACAATAATGATTCTCGTACTCCTCTATAAAGCAAACAGTCCTTCGGTTTTTTATTTATGTTATAATATTTATAAATAAACTAGTTTTTTGGAGGACAAAGATGGCTGAACATACACCAATGATTAAACAATATTTACGTATTAAAGCTGATTATAAAGATGCATTTTTATTTTTCCGTTTAGGTGACTTTTATGAGCTTTTTTTTGAAGATGCAATAAAAGCTGCTAGAGAGCTGGAAATTACGCTTACAAAGCGAGATTCAGGACAAAAAGAGTCTATTCCAATGTGTGGTGTGCCGCATCATTCAGCTGAAAGTTATATAAAAACACTCATTGATAAAGGGTATAAAGTAGCCATCTGTGAGCAAATGGAAGATCCAAAGGTTGCCAAGGGGGTCGTCAAAAGGGAAGTTGTCCAATTGATTACCCCTGGAACAGTGATGGAAAGCAATATGCTCGATGAACGGAGTAATAACTATATTGCTAGTCTTTCTTCTTTTGAAGATGGCTCTTACGCAGTTGCATATAACGATCTATCTACCGGGGAAAACAAGATTACATTAATCAATGGAGGATGGGATCGTGTCATTCACGAACTGTATAATCAACCCGTTAAAGAGATTGTCATTTCTTCCAGTCTGCCAGAGGAATCTCAGGAACAGTTACGCGATCGATTACAGGTAACATTATCTTATCAGGATGAAGTAAACTTTCATGCTGAATATCGTAGTTTATGTGAAAATTTAAATGATGAAAGACTTATAAAGTCATTCAGTCGTTTGTTAAACTATATTCAACATACGCAAAAACGATCACTCGATCATTTGAAGCAAGCAGAAGTGATTGAGTTAAAAAATTACTTGTCATTAGATATGTACTCGAAAAGAAATTTAGAGCTAACGGAGACAATTCTTCGAAAAGGTAAACACGGAAGTTTATTGTGGGTACTCGATCAAACGGTTACAGCAATGGGGTCACGTATGCTGAGAAGTTGGTTGGAGCGCCCTCTCTTAAACGAGAACGAAATTGAAAGGCGACTTGAAAGTGTCGACGGTCTTTTTCAACACTTTATGGAACGTGCCTCCTTACAAGAACAATTAAAATCCGTGTACGATTTGGAACGATTAGCCGGAAGGATTGCTTTTGGGAATGTCAATGCTCGCGATCTTATTCAATTAAAAAAGTCGTTGCAAAAGATTCCTGCCATCCAAATGACCTTAAAAAATATTGCTTGCGAGCCTATTCAAAAACTCGCAGATCAGTTGGAATACCCAGAACAACTTGAATCATTGTTAGAAAGGAGCATCCAAGAGGACCCACCGATATCGATTACTGAAGGATCGATCATCAAGGACGGTTATCATGAACAGCTCGATACATATCGGGATGCGACAAGAAACGGTAAACAATGGATTGCTGAACTTGAACAACGAGAAAAGAAAATTACGAACATCCGCTCACTGAAAATCGGGTATAATCGCATCTTTGGTTATTATATTGAAGTAACGAAACCGAATTTGCACCTATTGCCTGAAGGAAGATATGAACGCAAGCAAACATTAACAAATGCAGAACGATTTATTACGCCTGAATTAAAAGAAAAAGAGCAACTCATTTTAGAGGCTGAGGAAAAAAGTATCGAACTTGAGTACGATTTGTTCATCGACATTCGGGAACAAATTAAAGAACACATTCCAGAGATCCAACAGTTAGCTGACGTCGTCAGTACAATTGATGTATTACAATCTTTTGCGACGGTAAGTGAAGAAAATAATTATCGCCGCCCAACATTTGGCGATCACTCGTTGTCGATTAAAAACGGTCGTCATCCCGTCATTGAAAAAGTAATGACAGATGATGAATTTGTCCCTAATGATGTTTTACTTGATGAACAGACGAGTATTCTCCTCATTACTGGGCCAAACATGTCAGGAAAAAGCACGTATATGCGTCAATTAGCTTTGACGATTATTATGGCACAAATTGGCTGTTTTGTTCCATGTGATGAAGCAGAGCTCATTATTTTCGATCAAATTTTCACGCGAATCGGTGCAGCTGATGACCTTGTTGCTGGACAAAGTACATTTATGGTAGAGATGCTCGAAGCAAACCATGCGTTACGGAATGCAACGAATCGTAGCTTAATCTTACTTGATGAAATTGGGCGTGGGACAAGTACGTATGATGGCATGGCGCTAGCTCAAGCCATTGTTGAGTACATTCATCATCATATACACGCTAAAACATTATTTTCCACACATTATCATGAATTGACGGCTCTTGAAGATTCGCTACCGTATTTAAAAAATATTCATGTGCGAGCAGAAGAGCATAACGAAGAAGTTATCTTTTTGCATCAAATAAAAGAAGGAGCGGCAGATCAAAGTTATGGGATTCACGTAGCAAAACTTGCTGACCTGCCTCAATCGCTCATCGATCGAGCGAGAGAAATATTAGCTGCTTTTGAGAATGACAGCGAACAATCGGTACACACTCAAGTTGCTGAAAGCGGTCAACTCTCATTTTTTGCGGAGGAAACAAAAAAGAGCGTCAAAGAAGCGACTAACTTTGAAAAGAGCATCGTCAGTGAACTGCAAGACATTAAATTATTTGACATGACGCCGATGGATGCGATGAATGAATTGTATCGGTTGCATAAAAAAGCACTAAACGATCAATAAAATCGCTGTATGTTCATTGCACAACATCCGTTTATAGAAGGAGGAGTTTTGCTTGAAGATTAAAGAGATGCCGGTAGCCTTGGCGAATAAAATCGCTGCCGGAGAAGTTGTCGAGCGACCAGCCTCTGTCGTGAAAGAGTTAGTTGAAAACAGCATCGATGCGAACAGTTCATGGATTAAAGTGGATATTGATGAAGCGGGATTAGAACGAATAAAAGTTACTGATGATGGTGATGGAATGTCAGAAAACGACTGTGAAATGGCTTTTTTACGTCATGCAACGAGTAAAATCAAACGTGAAACGGACCTCTTTCACGTAAAAACGCTCGGTTTTCGCGGAGAAGCTTTAGCAAGTATTTCTTCTGTAAGTAAACTGATGATCCAAACGTCAACAGGACATTCAGCAAGTACTGTCCTCATGTTGGAGGGTGGAAAAATTATTGGCCGTAACAAAGGTGCTGCTCGTAAAGGAACAGAAATTGAAGTTTCCGAGTTGTTTTATAATACACCTGCTCGCCTCAAGTACATGAAAACGATCCATACAGAACTTGGCCATATTACGAATATATTAAATCGTTTAGCTTTATCACATCCACACATTCGTTTTGAGGCGACGCATAACGGAAAACGATTATTTAAATCACCAGGGACCGGAGATGTACTGCACGTCATTGCAGAAATTTATGGCATGCAAGTGGCAAAAAACATGATACCGATAACCCACGAAACGATCGACTTTTCAATTTCTGGATACATCGGAAAACCAGAAGTGACACGAGCAACCCGTTCTTATATATCGACGATTATTAATGGGCGATATATTAAAAGCAACGCTTTAAATCATGCCATTTTACGAGGTTATCATACGTTGCTTACGATAGGCCGCTCACCCATCGTTGTTTTATCGATTGACATGGATCCCATTCTAGTCGATGTAAATGTGCACCCGACAAAGCTTGAAGTGAGGTTTTCTAAGGAAAAAGAGCTCGTTACCGTCATTGAAAATCTCATTCAAGATACATTTCGGCAGATGACATTAATTCCAGAAATGGAGAACCGTCTTCCGGAACAAAACAAGTCGATTCAACATGAGTTTTCTTTTGATACGGTGAACGACAAACAGAGGCCGGCTCGCCAAGATCGTAACGAACCCAAAGTAGTAAACAAACGATCACAAACGCCTGGTTTACATAACCAATCTGTAAAACCAATCGATTCATCTCCGTCACAGCATAAGAAAGACATCGTCCGAGAGGCAGACGAATCGTTTAAACATGTTCAACATCATCACCCGCCCGTTCATGAAAGAGTTCCGACGATGTATCCAATTGGACAATTGCACGGCACCTATATACTCGCACAAAATGATCAAGGCTTATATATGATTGACCAACATGCTGCACAAGAGAGAATTAAATATGAATTTTATAAACAAAAACTAGGAAACACGAATAATCAATTACAAGAATTACTGTTACCGTTAACGTTTGAGTTTTCTAAGCCAGAAGCTATTTTTATCGAGCATCATCGTGAAGAACTAGAAAAAGCAGGCTTGTTTTTTGAAGGATTCGGCGAACAGACATACGTCATTCGTTCGCACCCGACGTGGTTTCCCAAAGGCTTTGAGGAAGAAGTAATCCGTGAGATGGTTGCACAAATCATTGACAAAGAAACGGTTAATATTGAAGCCATTCGAGAAGATGCTGCCATTTTAATGTCGTGCAAACGGTCAATAAAAGCAAATCACTATTTGAATACAGATGATATGTTTAGCCTTTTGGAAGATTTGCGACAAACGACCGACCCGTTTACGTGTCCACATGGTCGACCGATTATTATTCATTTTAGTTCATATGAACTAGAAAAAATGTTTAAGCGAGTTATGTAACATGTATAAATCCATTGTGTTATGTATAAGCTTGTATGTGTGTGCTCGTTACACAGATAACACACATACTATGTGAAAAGGTGATGACACAATGGATGAAAAAAAGAAAAATAACATTAATTTTTTAAATCAGTTACTGTCTAATCATTTCGTAATGTATGTAAAATTGCATCGTTATCATTGGTTTGTTCAAGGAAGGCATTTTTTTGAGCTTCACGAACGCTTTGAAACGTTTTACACCGAAGTTGCGAATAATCTCGATACGATAGCTGAACGTATTTTAATGATCGGTGGAAAGCCTGTTGCAACGATGACAAAGTTTTTGAAAGAAACGACTCTAGATGAAGCGAATGCAGATGATAAAGAAAATGAAATCATCAATCAATTACATCATGATTTTCAGAAAATAGTAACGGAGATTAAGGAAGTAGGCATACCAGCAGCTAGCGAAATGAATGATGAACCGACGTTAGACATGCTCGTATCGTTACAAGGCAGTTATGAAAAGTATATGTGGATGCTTTCAGCTTACCAGGCATATGAATAAATTGTAGTGCTAAGCAAATAGACAAATTTAGGGGAGTATATATGAAGCAGACAGTCATCGCAATCGTTGGACCGACAGCAGTTGGAAAAACAAAACTTAGTATCGAAGTTGCCGAGACTTTCAATGGGGAAATCATTAGTGGGGATTCGATGCAAGTTTATAAAGGTATGGACATAGGAACAGCTAAAATTACACCATCGGAAATGCGAAATATTCCCCACTATATGATTGATTGTAAACAGCCGGATGAACCATTTTCCGTCGTTGATTTTCAACAATCTGTGAAGGAATACATAAAAGATATTTCATCCAGAAATAAGCTACCCATCATCGTAGGGGGTAGCGGTCTTTACATACAATCTATTGTGTACGATTACAATTTTTCAAAGCAAAAACGGGATGAACAATTAACGAAAAGGTTAGAAGAACAAATTAAAGAGGAAGGAGTTATGCCGCTTTATCATCGTCTTCAAGAGATTGATCCCCAACAGGCTAAAAAGATTCATCCGAACAATCATCGTCGAGTGATTCGCGCTCTCGAAGTATATAAGACCACTGGTTTAACGATGAGCGAATACCATGAAAAACAACAGAAACAATCGCCCTATCATATGAAATTAATCGGTCTTCGGATGGATCGTAAAATTTTATACGAACGAATTAACAACCGGGTCGATCAAATGATGAACGATGGACTTTTAGAAGAAGTAAAATATTTTTTCGATCAAGGATTAGAAAATTGCCAATCGATGAAAGCAATTGGATACAAAGAATTTATACCTTATTTTAAAGGAGAGCAAAGTCTTGAACGGTCTGTTGAATTGCTAAAACGAAACTCTCGCAGATATGCAAAACGTCAATATACGTGGTTCAAAAATAAACTGGATGTCGATTGGTATTCACTTCATCCCGAAACCATTTATAATAAATTTACAATTATTTTAAAAGATATAGAAGGATTCTTACAAGATAAGTAGAACTAATATATGTATATGGTTTTCATGCAACAGATAGAAAAGAGGAGGACATACGATGGCACAAACGGTAAATATTCAAGATCATTACTTGAATCAATTAAGAAAAAATCACATTTCAGTAACTGTTTTTTTAACAAATGGATTCCAATTAAGGGGAACGATTAAAGCGTTTGATAACTTCACAGTGTTATTGGAAACAGACGGGAAACAACAACTCATTTTTAAACATGCGATTTCAACATTTGCCCCTGTTAAAAATGTCACTCTTGAAAAAGAACCTTAAAGTGAGAGAAGAACGAGCGCGTACAATTAGCGTTCGTTTTTTTATAAAGTTTTACGATCATCACTTTTTTACCTATAAACGTACGTTAACTTAGGCATATGTCACAACTTTTTCTCGTTTAACGTATACTACATTGAAACATCTCTTCGTTTTCAATAAATCATTTCAATGAATGGATCTTCCTCGTCGTATCACTTATCGTTGTCGGTCAGATCATTCGTTGAAATTTGGAAACGATGTGTAGCTATCCATTCATTCGGGTTAAGTGCGGCAGAGGAGTGATGATGTGAAAACTCAGAACTTGCAACATAAAAAAGGACAAATTAATATCGTATTGCATGAAAAACAATCGATTCATTCACAAAAACGTGTGAATATCCATCGTGAAAAAAACAATCCTTTTTCACGGATTGATGAAGAACTTGCTTCCTTTGTTGGGATGGAAACACTAAAGCAAACAATTCGCGAAATATATGCGACAATTGTTGTCAATCAAAAGCGAAAACAATCCGGGTTACAATGTACGAAGCAAGTGCTTCACATGTTATTTAAAGGAAACCCAGGAACTGGAAAAACAACGATGGCTCGAAAACTAGCGAAGCTGTATTATGATATGAATCTTTTGTCAAAAGGCCATTTTATTGAAGCAGAACGAGCTGATTTAGTTGGTGAATATATCGGGCAAACAGCACAAAAAACCCGTTCAATGATTCAAAAATCGATAGGTGGTATTTTATTTGTTGATGAAGCTTATTCGTTGGCACGTGGCGGAGAAAAAGACTTTGGTAAAGAAGCGATTGATACACTCGTTAAACATATGGAAGATCACCACAATGATTTCGTATTAATTCTCGCGGGGTATCCGTCTGAAATGGAACGCTTTTTATTACTAAACCCGGGTTTACAATCACGATTTCCATTTATATTGGATTTTCCAGATTACGATGTCAATGAGTTAATGGAAATAGCCAAGCAAATGGCGGCTGAACGAGAATATCAGTTAACAAACGATGCAGAATGGAAATTAAAAAATTACTTATATAAACGACGTGAACAAACGTATGGCAATTTTTCCAATGCCCGTTACATTCGTAATCTCATCGAGCGTGCTGTGCGCATGCATGCTATTCGCTTATTGGACCAAAATCAATTTTCTAAAGAAGATTTAATTCATTTAACGAGCAGTGATCTAACATTTGATGAGTAAAGGTAACAGTCTTTAGATGGCATTTAGGAGATCACTGTCAATATGAATTGTTTCAGTAAAAAGTATTTTTGATTATTTTCAAATAGCATATTATGATGTAGAAGGTAAGGTAGTCCGTAAGAGAAAGGAAAGAGGTTAATATAATTATGGCGACAGAGCACGTACTCATTATAGCAGTAAAACAACAACATATAGAAGAGCGTCGTTTTGAATCATCGTTAGAAGAGTTAGTTTCCTTAACGAAAACAGCCGGAGGTACCGTAAAAAAAATAATTACTCAAAAAAGGAATCAAATCGAGCCAGCTCTTTATATGGGAACAGGAAAAGTTGAAGAAATTAAACAATACATTGAACAGTTAAATATTCATTTAGTAATCTCCAATGATGAATTATCTCCTGGGCAATTGAGAAACTTGAGCAATCATTTGGAAGTGCGAATCATTGATCGTAGTCAATTAATTTTGGATATATTTGCAAGACGAGCGAAAACGAAAGAAGGTCAACTACAAGTAGAACTCGCTCAACTTGAATATATGTTACCGAGACTGCATGGAAAAGGTGTTGAATTATCTCGTTTAGGTGGTGGAATCGGTACGAGAGGTCCTGGAGAGACGAAATTAGAAACGGACCAAAGGCACATTCGGCAAAAGATCCATGATATAAAACGCAAGCTTAAAGTTGTCGTTGAACAGAGAGAACAGTATCGAAAGCGACGAAAGATGAATAAAGTTTTTCAAATTGCTATCGTTGGTTATACAAATGCTGGTAAATCGACTTTGTTTAATCGTTTAACTGAGAGTGAATCATTGGAAGAAGACCGGTTATTTGCTACGTTAGATCCTTTATCAAGAAAAATCCGCTTACCTTCTGGTTTTCAAGCACTCGTAACCGATACAGTCGGTTTTATTCAAGAGTTGCCAACGACCCTTATCGCAGCTTTCCGGTCAACATTAGAAGAAGTTACAGAAGCTGACTTTTTGTTACACGTCGTCGACAGCTCCGATGAAGATTTACAACAACAGCAAACGACTGTATTAAAGCAATTAAAAGTATTGGGTGCTGACAAAATTCCGATGCTAACCGTATACAATAAAAGGGATTTACTACAGGAATCATTCATACCGATGCATCATCCGAATATTGTAATGAGTGCTTTAAATGATGGAGATTTACACAAATTAGCTGTACAAATCGAACACATTTTACGACAGATATGGGATCGGTATGTCATCGAATTGAATCCGAATGAAGGGAAAATGCTTCATCGATTAACTTGCGAAACAATAATCGAAGATCGTTCTTTCGATGCATCTACAAATACGTACAAAGTATATGGTTTTATGCGTCCTGAACATCCACTACAAAAGTTGTTGCATGAACACTCGTAACTAAAATACAATAAAATATTGATGGCGAATGAAGACACATGATGATGGCGCCATGTAAGAGATAAGTCCTGTTTTAAGACAAGACAAAAGGAGTAATTTAAACTACCCCCATGTCTTGTCTTTTGTTTTTACGAAAACGTAGGAAAGAACAGCTTCATAACCCCGTTGATGAGTGCATCTATATTATGTAATGGTTCGATATAATCCAATCACTTTACCTAAAATTGTCACGTTGTTGTAGATGAGTGGGTCCATCGCCTCATTTTCCGGTTGTAATCGAATATGATCGGACTCTTTAAAAAAACGTTTCACCGTTGCTTCATCATCTTCCGTCATCGCAACGACAATATCACCATTTTCAGCCGTGTTTTGTTGTTTTACGATAACGAGGTCCCCATCATATATTCCCGCTTCGATCATGCTTTCCCCAACAACAGATAAGACGAATAGATTATCGCTTGCATGGGCAGTTGAACTTGGGATAGGAATGAACTCTTCGATATTTTCTACAGCTGTAATCGGAAGTCCCGCCGTAACTTTTCCAATCAACGGGGCATACCTAGCTTTATCTTTCGGAATATTACTATCTTCAGCTCGATCTAAAATTTCAATCGCTCGAGGTTTTGTTGGATCCCTACGTATATACCCTTTATTTTCCAATCGTGATAAGTGGCCATGAACAGTAGAGCTAGATGCAAGACCGACTGCTACTGCAATTTCTCTTACCGATGGAGGATAGCCTTTCGTGTGTACTTCATCTTTAATAAAAGCAAGAATGGCTTCTTGTCGTTTTGAGATTTTAGTCATTGATCGTACACCTCGCACATAATATTTATTAAAACAAGCTTACCATGTTAAATATGGAAAAGCAAACATTCGTTCGAAACACCCTTGACAAGATCATATGTTCGATTATACTTAGAAACAGAACGCAAGTTCCTATAAAAGTTGAAAGGATGACGAAGATGTTTCGGGGAATTTCAAAAACCGATCTTTTTTATTTGATTGCTTTTATATTAACGATTATATTATTATATATTTCATTGATCACTGCATAAACTTTATAAATCATCTATAGGAGTCGGACATCGTGAAAGCTGTTATTTATTGTCGGGTAAGTACAAATAAACAGACCCAGGAAACGTCATTAATTAGACAACAAGAAGAATTAGAAAATATTGCACGCAAGCGTGGAATTCATATCGTACAGACTATTTCTGAACAAGCTAGTGGATACGATATCGAACGAGAAGGGGTCTTTCACATGTTAGAACTTTTCTCGAATAAAGAAGCAAATTGCTTGCTCATTCAAGATGAAACAAGACTTGGAAGGGGCAACACAAAAATTGCTCTTTACCATCAACTAAATAAATTAGGAGTGGTGATTTATACTGCAATTCATAATGGGGAATTAGAAATGTCTGAATCGGATTCGATGGTTTTACAAATCGTAAGTATAGTTGAAGAATATCAGCGAAAAATTCATAATATGAAAATTAAACGAGGCATGAAAAAATCGATTCGTGAAGGTTACGATCCATCGAAAAATCTTTCCAATCGCCATCAAGCCCCGGGCAGAGAAAGAAAATCATTCCCTATTGAAGAAGTTGTACGCTTACGAGAAAAGGAGTTGACATTTGCGGAAATTACAGCCGTTTTAAATGGGTTAGGATATGACGTCTCTAAGGCTACGATTCATCGAAGATATCAAGAGTATCGAGATGCTTGAATATATTGTGAGGTCACGGTAAGATAAACAAGCGGGAACTTCAGTAGTTCTTGCTTTTTTGATGAGTCAATTGCAAAGAAGAAATAATTCACATACATTTTTATCGTTTGCCAATGATAGAAGAAGGAGGGTTTGTTCGTGCTTACGAATGAAAAGCTCAATCGAATTAATGCACTTGCACGAAAGGCAAAAAAAGAAGGGTTAACGGATTCTGAACGAAAAGAACAACAGCAACTTCGGAAAGAATATTTAAAAAACGTTCGTCAATCTTTTAAAAATCAATTAACGGCGATGACTGTTATCGATCCATTAGGTAACGATGTAACACCTAAAAAAGTTAGAGATATGCAGGAACGGAATAAAAAACATTAGTTTGTACGTCCCTTTGGATAGGGGGCTCGGCATTATATAAAGGACAAACATGATGAAAGATAGATGATGTTCTTTTTATGGACATTGTTTATTGAAACAATGTGCACGTTTTCACTTTAACTTGTTATCGCCTACTATTCATTATAAAATAAGGCTGAATATTATTTTAGTAATCAAGGAAATATTGAAAGGGGTAACTACATGTCTGAACATGTTGAACAATTATCGGTCAATACACTAAGAACGTTAGCAATCGATGCTATTGAAAAAGCAAACTCGGGTCATCCAGGACTTCCGATGGGAGCAGCGCCAATGGCATATACGTTGTGGACAGATTTTATGAATCATAATCCGAAGCATTCAAAATGGTTTAACCGTGATCGGTTCGTTCTTTCAGCTGGTCATGGTTCGATGCTGTTATATGGTCTGCTCCATTTATCAGGATATGACGTAACGCTTGATGACATTAAAAACTTCCGTCAATGGGGATCAAACACACCCGGACACCCTGAGGTGCATGATACAGATGGCGTAGAAGCAACGACAGGTCCGCTGGGGCAAGGTATAGCTATGGCTGTTGGAATGGCGATGGCTGAGGCTCATTTAGCCGCGACATATAATAAACCGAATCATTCGATAATCGACCATTATACATATGCTCTCGTCAGTGATGGTGATTTAATGGAAGGAATCTCACATGAAGCAGCTTCATTAGCGGGCCATTTAGGGCTTGGCAAGTTAATTGCTCTTTACGATTCAAATGATATTTCATTAGATGGTGATTTAGACCGTTCATTTACGGAACATACTGAGAAGCGGTTTGAAGCATATGGCTGGCAAGTATTGCGTGTTGAAGATGGAAATGACTTGAATGAACTACGCCAAGCCATTCGAACAGCACAACAAAATAAAGACCAACCAACTCTCATTGAAGTAAAAACAATCATTGGTTATGGTTCACCGAATAAGTCTGATTCTTCCGCTTCCCATGGTGCTCCGCTCGGTGCAGATGAAGTGAGCTTAACAAAACAATATTATAAATGGACCTATGAAGAATTTGCGGTCCCTGATGAAGTTTATGAAGACTTCGATAAAAAAGTTGTTCAAAAAGGACAACAGCTTGAGCAAGCATGGAATGAGAAGTTTAAAACTTATAAAGAGACTTATCCAGAAGAGGCTAAGCAACTTGAACTTGCAATGGAAGGAAAATTACCTGAAGGATGGGATGAAAATCTTCCTCTATATGAGCCTGGAAAAGATGAACTTGCAACCCGAGCTGCTTCTGGTGAAATATTAAACGGAATCGCTACATCTGTTCCATACTTCTTCGGAGGAAGTGCTGATTTAGCTGGATCCAATAAAACATACATTGATGGTGGCGAAGACTTTTCGCGTACGAATTACGCTGGTAGAAATATTTGGTTCGGTGTACGTGAATTTGCAATGGCTGCCGCTTTAAATGGAATCGCTCTTCATGGCGGACTAAAAGCATATGTAGGCACATTTTTCGTCTTTAGTGATTACTTACGTCCGGCTGTACGTCTCTCAGCGCTCATGAAAATGCCTGTTACGTATGTATTTACCCACGATTCAATAGCTGTTGGGGAAGACGGTCCGACGCATGAACCAATCGAACAGCTTCCATCACTTCGTGCGATGCCAAACTTAAGTGTCATTCGTCCAGCCGATGGGAACGAAACACAAGCAGCATGGCGTCTAGCCTTACAATCTACTACGAAGCCAACTGCTCTCGTTTTAACGCGGCAAAATTTACCGACACTAGAAGGAACGAAAGAAAAAGCGTATGAAGGTGTGAAAAAAGGCGCCTATATCATTCGTGAAGCGGCGGAAAAAACCCCCGATGCCTTATTGTTAGCGACAGGATCCGAAGTACAATTGGCAATAGCTGCTCAAAAAGTCCTTCAAGACGAAGGAATTGCTGTCCGTGTGGTAAGTATGCCCGCGTGGGACCGTTTCGAAGAACAAGATGACAAATATAAACAGAAGATTTTACCTCCTGAAGTGAAGAAACGAGTTGGCATTGAAATGGCATCTCCATTCGGTTGGGAACGTTATGTAGGGGATGACGGAATCATCATGGGAATTCATACATTTGGAGCTTCAGCCCCGGGCAATCAAGTTGTAGAAGAATATGGGTTCACCGTCGAAGAAGTCGTTAAAAATGTTAAATCTTTAATAGAAAAATAGCATCAACAGGTGACCAGCTAAACGGTCACCTGCTGTTTTTCTTAAGCGAAATAAGCAGTTAGGAAATATGTTTGAATCACATCATCGATCCTCCGACAAAACTAGTGTCTATTCTTAACACGATATGACATGCTTTTCAGCGGGCGTCATGTATACTATAAAAAAGCGGAAAATGGAGGAGATGTTGTGAAAGTATATGATGCATATTTAATTAAAAAGGAGTTTGCTGAACACTATTTTTATAGAGCTGATATTTTATGTAGATTTATTAAAGCCTATGAAAATGATCCTACCCGCGATGACTTAGCTCGGCAATTTGCCTATATTACGAATCGCTTTCCTAAAGCCTTTTTCTCCCACATTAAAAATGACTATTTGAATAAAAATAACTTCAATAAAATCAATGATTATCAACTAGAAATATATTGTAAAAACCACCACATCGCTTTACATCTGTCCGAAAAGAAGTTACGATTTCTTTGTGAATCCATTCATGATGCAGAAGCTCTATTATTCCCTCCATTGAGATCACTCTATCCTTATTTGTTTATCGTTGGGGAAGAAATGAATGATTATGGTTGGATGGAACCGATTCGTGAAAAGTTGCCTTTCATAAAAAAAGAGCAAGTATTGTATTCCTATAATTAATCGACTATACTGTAGAAGAGACAACTAGAAGGAGGAAATTTTGATGAGTGCAATATGGGTTGTATTAATTGCCTTAGCAGCGCTCTTAGCTGGTGTTGCGCTAGGTTTTTTTATCGCGAGAAAATACATGATGAACTACTTGAAAAAGAATCCACCAATTAACGAACAAATGCTTCGAGCTTTAATGATGCAAATGGGTCAAAAACCTTCGAAGAAAAAAATTAATCAAATGATGCGTGCGATGAATAGCCAGATGGATAAGTAGGAATAACGTACATATCGTTTGTTGGGATTGACTTTTACATAAAAACCACTTTCTCTCGTTCTCGAAATGAGAGAAAGTGGTTTTTTGCTACATATGCAAGGGCGGATTACATCACTTCATTCCATAGTCACTCTAACACTCAACGATCACCATTCAGCGATTAAAAAAGTTGATTCTTTGTCAAATATATCCCTTTGGCGCTCAATGTAACTTTGTTACAATAGAGAATAAGTGTATATAGAGGAGGCCTATGGCTTACAATGTCTGAAATCAATATTTTTATAGCGTTTGGTGCAGGCTTTTTATCATTTATATCACCGTGTGTGTTGCCACTATTCCCGGCATTTTTATCGTATATAACGGGCATGAGCGTAAGTGAATTAAAAGATGATAACCAAATGCTCAATCGAAAGAGTATTTTGCATACGATTTTCTTTTTACTCGGTTTTTCAACGATATTTATTATGCTAGGGTTTGTCGGTTCATTTATCTCTGATTTTTTACTGGCGTATCAAGATGTCATCCGTCAAATCGGAGCCATTTTAATTATTTTCTTCGGTTTAGTAATCATTGGTGTGTTTAACTTTGAATTTTTAATGAAAGATCGTAAAGTTTCTTTTAAAAATCGACCTGCAGGTTATTTTGGATCATTTATTATTGGAATGGCTTTTTCAGCTGGGTGGACTCCGTGTACAGGTCCGATTTTAGCAATTGTGTTAACTTTGGCTGCCACAGAACCACAGCTCGGGATGATTATGATGATCAGTTACGTGTTAGGCTTTTCGATTCCATTTTTAGTTCTCTCTTTTTTCATCGGTCAAATGAAGTGGATTCGAAAAAACAGCGCTCTTTTAGTTAAAATAGGTGGCTATATTATGATTTTAGTTGGTATTGCACTGTTTTTTGATTGGATGACGAAGTTGACGTCGTATTTAGCGAATTTGTTTGAATTTAGCGGTTTTTAATAGATTTTATGTCGTGTTTATACTATGATATGATTGTATATGTTGTAAAAAGAAGGGGTTCAATCGCATGTATCGAACGAACAATCTTATTTTGCGAACAACGACAAGTTTAATTGCCTTTATATTGTTAGGTTTTGCAATCTACTTATTGTTGGCAGGTCATAATTCTCCTGGCGGTGGATTTGTTGGCGGTCTAGTGACATCAGCTGCCGTCATTTTAATGTATATGGCATATGGAACGGATGTAATCGATAAGGTTTTGCCATTTAGCTTTCGCACTTTAATTCCAATCGGTTTATTATTAGCAATCCTTACAGGACTAGGTTCTTTCTTTTTTAATGTCCCTTTTTTAACGCATACGTTTGGAGAGGTTTACATTCCTATTATAGGAAATGTTGAATTAGCTACGGCAATGATCTTTGATTTAGGAGTATATTTTACCGTGTTAGGAGCAACGATTACCATTATTTTAAATATCGCACACGACCGATAAATCGATTATGTTAGTTATGTTTACATTGGTAATTATGATTACATGGAATCGGTACAGACAATTCATCTTGCGAATCGATTCGTCTTATATTCGTTTATGACTGTGTACGTATGAATCGTTCGAGTGGAAAGTGTGGGGTTTAATTGTGTTTTGGGTCATTGCAAGTACAGTTGTAGCGTTATTTATGGCCGTTACGATGAATATCATCCGATTGAAAGTAGCTGAAAGACCAACGAGCGTGAAACAAATAATTTTACCACCTCTTTTTATGAGTACAGGAGCGCTTATGTTTATCTTTCCTTATTTTCGTGTTGAGTGGAGTCAAGTCTTTGAAGCTTTGCTCATCGGAATGATTTTTTCTATATTTCTCATTAAAACGTCAAGGTTTGAAATTCGCAACGGAAAAATTTATTTAAAAGCATCGAAATCATTTGTGTTTATTTTATTTGGCTTATTAATCATCCGCTTAATTGCAAAAGTTGTTATGGGGAGGACGATATCGCTCGGCGAAACGAGTGGTATGTTCTTTTTGCTAGCTTTTGGCATGATTGTTACGTGGAGATTAGCAATGCTTTATAAATTTAAAAAGATTGAAAAACAGCTGCATTCTAAAGTAAAAAGCACCTAACAATGATAGGTGCTTTTTACTTTAGATCTTTTTTATAACGTTTTTCCCAATGATTTGCGTAATCATCAGAAGATAATTTGAAAAATTGTTCATATGGCGTAATATCGATATTTAGTTGTTTTAATTTTTTCCGTAAAAACCGATGATCTCTTTTAGGCGTTGCGATGATGTATCCTTGGATCAATGTTTCCCTCGTTATTTTTGATTCATTTTTTTCTAAGGCGACTTCACCAATTTTACTCGCAATGGAATGTCTAGCAACGTCTCGAAACAACTTTGGAACAGGAGAAATCAGCTCTTCTAGTAATTCTTTTTCTTCCTTTTCCCACATATGTTTCGTTTTTTCCATATAATAAACTTCCCAATCCATCATCGACTTCCCGTCTTCTTTTGGAAGTTTTTTTAAAAACTTACGAAACATGAAAAATCCACCAATTGCCATCGTTCCGAGTAAAAGGAACCCCCAAAAAACGATAAAATAGTCCATTAATATTGACACTGTATCACCCAATTTATATTGAAATCTTAAGTAATAACACTTTGTTGTTGATAAGATGCAGTCGATTGCATGAAGAAACTGTTCATACAGTCCTATCTACCTATAACGTTTATACGTATTGTATGCTAATATAATTATAAACAGTTTACTGCATATAAACAAGTTTCATATTTACGGATAAGTTACATATGATGATAGAGAACATACGATTTTGTTGGATTTTGGGAAAAAGGGGCGAAAATGATGGATGGAAAAATAGTAAATGTACAGATGATTCATCAAGATCTCTCACCTGACCATAATAATCTGGATTCAAAGCAATCATCGAAAGATCCAGCTTCAAATTTATCATCATTACCTAACGAAGTACTTGAATGGATTGGAGATACATACCAAGATGTTATAGCACTGTGGAGTGAACAAGGGAAACTGCTCTTTATTTCTAAATCTGTTGAGCAAGTGTTCGGTTATGATATTGCTTCCTTAGCGGGAGTTTATTGGAAAGAGTTCGTCTCAAAAGATGAAGCTTTATATATTGATGAACATTATGATGAGAGTATTGATAAAAAGCAATTATTCACCCTCCATATTCGTCATCGTGAGAGCCGATTGATTTGGTGTGAGTGTACGATTAAGAAATTACAAGATGAGGATCACATCTATTTCATTTCTATTATAAAGGATATTACATATAAAAAAGAAGTTGAAGAAATGATGATTCGCTCAGAAAAAATGTCCGTCGCGGGTCAACTAGCAGCAGGTGTTGCCCACGAAATTCGCAACCCATTAACGTCGATCAAAGGATTTCTTCAATTGTTACAAGCCGATGTTCGTCGCAAGGACGCTTATTATCGCATCATATCCGATGAAATTGAGAAGATGGAAAAGATAACGACAGAATTGTTATTTGTTTCTAAACCATTAACGGACCATCAACAAATCGAACGAATCCAACCGATGATTGATGATGTCGTCACTTTATTACAACCGGAAGCGAATTTAAAAGGTATTACAATTGTACACGCAGATTATCCAGAAAAATATGTATATTGCGATCGTTCACAAATTAAACAGGTATTTATTAATCTCGTAAAAAACGCAATTGAAGCAATGGATGCCCCTGGAACGGTTACGATTAATGCCAAAGAAACGGATGAAGAAATCATCATTCAAATTATCGATGAAGGTGTCGGGATTCCAATCGAAACAATTCATAAGCTTGACGAACCATTCTTTACAACGAAACCAGATGGAACGGGCCTCGGTTTAATGATTACCAAACAAATATTAAATCGCCACGGAGCCACTTTAGAGATTAAACAAAATGAAACAAAAGGCAGTACATTCAATGTTATATTTTCAGCTCATCGTTAAAGAGATGTCATCGTCTTTATAATTTACTATTTATTAAACTGAATAAACGTATAAAAATAAGCTATTGCTTTAAATAAAATATTAATATAGCTCTGCGGGCATGAAACATTTGTTTTATGCCCGTTTATCATTTAAGATATATAGTGGATGAGGAACCTTGTAGTCATATGTCTATTTATGACCGATAATCAATATATCGGAAACAAGGCTCTTGCTTTCCTTTCAAAAGTTCCAAACACGAGGAAAGTAATAAATAATCAAAATTGAAAGGGGCTACAATCGATATGGGAGCAAAGAACTCATTCAATGCAAAGAAGAGTTTTGATTTAAACGGTAAAACGTACAACTACTATCATTTAAAAGCATTAGAAGAAGCTGGCATTGGTAATATTTCACGTTTGCCATTTTCCATTCGTGTTCTACTTGAATCACTTGTCCGTCAACACGATGGCCGTGTGATTACAGATGAGCATGTTAAAGCATTGGCAAATTGGGGGAAAACAGAAGACAAGGTCGACGTACCATTCAAACCATCCCGCGTTATTTTACAAGACTTTACGGGAGTACCTGCAGTTGTTGACCTTGCTTCATTGCGTAAAGCAATGGTAGATATGGGTGGAGAACCTGATAAGATCAACCCAGAAGTTCCGGTTGACCTCGTTATTGACCACTCTGTACAAGTTGATGAGTACGGAACAGCAAATGCATTACAAGCAAACATGGAATTAGAGTTTGAGCGTAATGCTGAGCGATATGAATTTTTACATTGGGCACAAAAAGCATTTGATAACTACCGTGCTGTACCACCAGCAACTGGCATTGTACACCAAGTAAACCTTGAGTACCTTGCTGATGTTGTACACGGAGTAGAAGATGAAAATGGTGAAAGAGTTGCTTTCCCTGACACATTAGTAGGTACAGACTCTCATACAACTATGATTAACGGTTTAGGAGTACTCGGATGGGGTGTCGGTGGAATTGAAGCAGAAGCTGGAATGCTTGGACAACCATCTTACTTCCCACAACCAGAAGTCATTGGTGTTAAATTTACAGGAAGTTTTCCAGAAGGAACGACAGCGACAGACTTGGCGTTAAAAGTAACACAAGTTTTACGTGAGGAAAATGTCGTTGGAAAATTCGTTGAATATTTCGGTCCGGCTTTAAAAGATATGCCGCTTGCTGACCGTGCAACGATATCCAACATGGCTCCTGAATATGGTGCAACATGTGGATTTTTCCCGGTTGATGAAGAAGCTTTAGACTATCTACGTCTAACAGGTCGTAGTGAAGAACAAGTCGCTCTCGTCGAGCAATATTGTAAAGCAAACGATCTTTGGTATTCACCTGATTTAGAAGATCCTGAATATACTAAGGTTGTAGAAATTAACTTATCAGAATTAGAGCCAAACTTGTCTGGACCAAAACGTCCACAAGACTTAATTCCTTTATCTAAGATGCAAAGCGAATTTAAAAAAGCGATTACGGCTCCATCTGGAAACCAAGGTTTTGGATTAGACAAATCAGAGTTCGATAAAGAAGTAACGATTGAGCATAAAGATGGTCGTACATCTACAATGAAGACTGGTTCTATAGCAATCGCTGCTATCACTTCATGTACAAACACGTCTAACCCTTACGTGATGTTAGGAGCTGGACTACTTGCGAAAAAAGCAGTCGAAAAAGGACTGGAAGTACCAGCATACGTTAAAACATCGCTTGCACCTGGATCTAAAGTTGTTACACGTTATTTAGAAGATGCAGGACTTATGAATTATATGAACGAGTTAGGATTTAACTTAGTTGGATACGGATGTACTACTTGTATTGGTAACTCCGGGCCACTTCTTCCAGAAATCGAAGAAGCAATTGCTAAAAATGAACTTGTTGCTTCATCCGTATTATCTGGAAACAGAAACTTTGAAGGCCGAATTCATCCATTAGTTACTGCGAACTACTTAGCATCACCACCGCTCGTTGTTGCATATGCTCTAGCAGGTACAGTTGATATTGACTTAACGAAAGATGCACTAGGTACAGATGCAGACGGCGAACCTGTCTACTTAAAAGATATTTGGCCAACGATGGAAGAGATTAAAGAGCAAGTTGAAAAAGTTGTTACACCTGAAATCTTCCGTAAAGAATATGAAAGTGTCTTTGAATCCAATGAAAAATGGAATGAGATTGAAACAACAGATGAACCGCTTTTCGAGTGGGATGAAGATTCAACATACATTCAAAACCCACCATTCTTTGAAGGCTTATCTAAAGAGCCAGGAACAGTTGAGCCATTAGAAGGCCTACGTGCGATTGGTAAATTTGGTGACTCTGTAACGACTGACCACATTTCACCAGCTGGTGCGATTGCGATGGAAATGCCAGCAGGTCAATATTTACAGGAAAAAGGTGTTTCCCCGCGTAACTTTAACTCTTATGGTTCACGCCGTGGAAACCACGAAGTGATGATGCGTGGAACATTCGCTAACATCCGTATCCGAAACTTATTGGCACCAGATACCGAAGGTGGGTATACGACATACTGGCCAACAGAGGAAGTTATGCCTATCTACGATGCTGCGATGAAATATAAAGAAGATGGAACTGGATTAGTCGTCATCGCTGGTAAAGATTATGGAATGGGCTCTTCACGTGACTGGGCAGCGAAAGGAACGAACCTATTAGGCATTAAAACTGTTATTGCCGAAAGCTATGAGCGAATTCACCGCTCAAACCTTGTTATGATGGGCGTACTTCCACTACAATTTGAAAAAGGGCAAAACGCTGATAAGTTAGGATTAACTGGTAAAGAAACATTTACAGTTGATATTAACGAAAATATTAAGCCTCATGACCTTGTTAAAGTAACAGCTGTTGATGAAAACGGCAAAACAACTGAATTCAATGTCATTGCACGCTTTGATAGTGATGTTGAAATCGATTATTACCGTCATGGTGGTATTTTACAGATGGTCTTACGTGATCGACTAGAAGCGTAAGTGACCGATTGATCGATCCATCAAACCTCCTGTGCGAATTTGTGCAGGGGGTTTTTTTATAGTGGATGTAAGAAGGCATGTTAAACGTCAACAGTTCATCGAATTGAACTTTTTCAAATGATGTAAGGAGGTCGTTTATATTGAAAAAAATGATTGGATTTGCCATTTTAGTTTTGTTTATCGGTATTTTTATATTTAATACGTTAGGTCCTAATGACGAATCAGAAAAACAACAGAACGAACAAACAGCCAATTCACCTAACCATTCCGAAGAGCAAGCAGGGATTAAGGTCGGTGAACAAGCACCTGATTTTGAATTAGAAACATTAGATGGTGAAACTACAAAACTATCCGATTTAAAAGGAAAAAAAGTCATTCTGAACTTTTGGGCAACGTGGTGTCCACCTTGTCAAAAAGAGATGCCTGAAATGCAGCAATTTTATGAAGAACATCATGAAGAGATAGAAATAATTGCTGTTAATTTAACGGGTTCTGAATCAAAAGCGAGCGATGTTAATGATTATATTGAAGAGCATGAATATACGTTTCCCGTTTTGCTCGATCGAGATTTAGCAGTGAGAGATGAATATATGGCACTTGTCGTTCCTACAACATATTTTATCGGTACAGATGGTATTGTCCAAGAAGAACGAAAAGTAGGCCCAATGACGTATGAGCTCATGGAAGAAATGTTGCAATCTTTAGATTAATAAACGACCGAAATGAAATAAATTGTTTAAGTTCTTATAAATTTCTCTAGAAATGGCAATGCTTTTAGTACGAAAACGTTTAAAGGAGTGAACAGCCATTTCGTTAAAGAGAAGACTTTCATTTGAAGAACTCGTCGAAGCGAACCGTGAACAAATATTACAAGATAAAGAACGTATGGAACAAATTGAAAAAAATATGGAACGTAGATTGCAGCAATCATTTCAGAAAAATCGTCCTTCATAATCCTTTCCTGAATCGATTTGTATAGTTTTATAAAATTAAGTGAAACTAGGACTAGCCTTGTGCTAATATATTCAGTAAAGGAGCATTGCTTTGTCAACAAATAATAAGCAACCAAAGCCAGATGATCGTCAAGATAATGTAGAAAAATTACAAGAAATGGTTCAAGATACGATCCAAAACATTGAAGAATCGCATGAAACGTTAAAATATTCTTCCTCGGAAGAGGTAAAAGAACAAATTCAAGCGAAAAATAAACGTCGTGAAGAAGCAATCGAAGGTATGCGAGCAGAAATTAAAGATGAATATCACAACCAACAACAGTCTTAATGAAGTTATGGAACAGAAAAGACCTCAAATCGAATGATTGATTTGGGTCTTTTTCGTCTAACCCATTATTGGCAAGATGAGCGTTTCCCTGGTTGTTATACCGTGACAAAAGTCGGTTGCAATGACCTTGAAAAATTAGTGACATGGGGAAAAAATACGGCCTTTTTTCAAGCTGGATCCATTACGATGAAATGTACCCACATTTTGATTTGTTTGGAAAGTGGCAAAAATATATTTTAGTTCAAGAAAAGAAATGGGATCATATTTACAAGTTTAATTTATAAAAGGCTAAAAGGCGTGTTTGAACGCCTTTTATCGATTAATCACTCGTATAAATAAATTCCGGTTCTTGCTCTTTTTCGTTCAGTTGTACCGTTACATTTTTATCTTGAAAGTACCACGCATCTTTTTCCTCGATATAAAATGTAATGTCTTCAACAGTTGTTGAAATATGAATCTGTTGAGGAAATTCTTTGCTTATTCCGAGGGAAAATCCAGGAAGATGACCACCGTCCCCATATCTTGTGAAAAAGCGTACATATGCTGATTTGTCCAATTGAAATTCTTCTTTATACCATTGTGCTGCTTTTTTAGTTACGTGAATCTTCATTGAAGCCAACTCCTTTAAACGCATGTTCCTAAATGAAGGGATGATTGTGTCCTTTTAACATTTACAATCTATGCGTTTCATGAATGAGAGGAATCACTTTTATGTTCTTTCTTTTCAGGAACCAAATCAACTCCACCTTCATGGAAAGGATGGCATTTACTCATGCGTTTTAATGTTAAATAGCCTCCTTTTAACGCTCCAAACCGTTGAATAGCTTCCAATCCATATTTTGAACACGTCGGATAAAAACGGCATGAAGGCGGTTTAAATGGACTAATCGCTTTACGATAAAATGTTATCATCCAAATTAAAATATGTTTCATATGCATTTCCTTTCATCGTGCTGCTTATTGACGAGGGTAAAAAACCCTCGCTGATTACGTTTCCTCTGTTTTATCATAGCTGATGGATGCAATGGCATCATGCATATGAATAGATTCTTCATTTCGGCACGATACTTTAAATTGATGAACAAAAGGAAGTTCATATAGATCAGCAGCTACTAAGCGAACAATATCTTCTACAAACCGTGGATTTTCATACGCTTGTTCGGTGACTACTTTCTCATCTGGGCGCTTCAGAACAGGATGAAGTTTTGCACTCGCATTACTTTCTGCCGCTTCTAATAGAGTAGACTTCCAATCAACGGCTTGTTCGTCGAAGTCATCTGCTACAGTAATATCCATCGAGACGTTTCCCCTTTGATTATGCGCACTATATTCGCTAATGTCTTTTGAACATGGACACAGTGTCGTTATTTGTACAGTTAATGCCGCTCTAGTTGAGAATCCTGTTTGTTGATCATACGTTACAGACATTGTTACATCTGCATGATTTAATCCCGACAGCCCTGAATTTGGACCGCTTCGTTCATAAAACCAAGGGAATGACAACTCAACGGTGGCATCACTTTGTTCGAGACGCTGAGCTAATTCTTTTGCGAATTGTTTCATTGAGGTGAAATCAGCAACAAATCCATTTTTATAATATTGATGAAGCTGTTCTGTAAATCGGCTCATATTTGTCCCTTTACTTATTTGATCAATACCGGAAGTGAAACTAAAAACACCGATACTCGTTTGAGTAGTTGGGTATAGATGACTTTTTACAGTGACCGGATGTTTGACATTTGATATGCCGACAGCATCTAACGCGAATAAAAAGTCCTTTTTCGTATTTTGAACGTCTGCCATCTTATCTTTTTCGATCGGTTTACTTTTCGGTCCTGGAGCAACAGATCCAAATAGTTTCAGTCGCTCTTCCTTACTCGGTAACCGTTTATGTCGAATCGTTTTATTTTTCTTCATCGATACGTCCCTCTTTCAATGTGTGTGACAATTTTACATCAAAGTATACTGAAACTATATATGATATTCAAACATTCCGTTCCATTGATAAAGTTTCTATATGTCGTCGTTATTGTTTTCCATCCACGTAATTTTCGGCTCTGTTTTATTTCGAATCCGTTTAATATTATCTTTATGTCGATAGAATACAAAAATCGTCAGTGCACTCGTCACAACAATGAGTCCGATATCTTTTAAAAAGATGGACACGATGACTGCTACAATTGCCGTAATCATCGAGGAAAGAGAAACATATTTTGTGAGATAGAGCGTCACTAAAAATGAACATAAAATCATAATGAATAATAGTGGACTTACACCTAAAATAATTCCACCAGAAGTTGCGACAGCTTTTCCGCCTTTAAACTGGGCAAAAACGGGATATGTATGACCTAAAACGGCAAACACGCCTATGGCTAGTCGGTATACATCTGCGTCGAATAGGAGAGGAATTAACGTCGCTATCGTTCCTTTTAATACGTCTGCTAAAACGACAATAATTCCCGCTTTTATTCCGAGAATTCGGAATGTATTCGTTGCACCAAGGTTGCCGCTACCGTGTTCGCGGATATCGATGTTATAGCCAATTTTCCCTACGATGAGTCCTGAAGGGATCGACCCCAACACATAAGCAATGATCGCAAAAACAAGATAGTCCATTGACTCACCTACTTTCATTCGTTTTTCCATTCATTTTTCCATTCATATAGTTTAACTACTGTATATTCTACCATGAAGTTGCTCGTGAAAGAATAACATTTTCTGAATTTGAATATTGACGATATTTATGGTATCTTTTCAAAAGATTACTTTATCGAATTGTGTAAATGTATCGGTGCTACCTTCTGTGATAAGTAGATAAAATTGGCAATCCATTAAGCTGTATAGTAGGATTAGGAAATGAAACCGTTGAATGAAACAACATAAGGAGGAAACGAGATGACATGGAAAAACCCAGACAATGACCAGATTAGAGAGATTTTAGAAGAAGCAAAAACGATAGCGGTCGTAGGCTTATCAGCGAATCCAGAACGCACCTCACACGAAATTTCGAAAATAATGCAGGAAAGTGGGTACAAAATCATCCCTGTCAATCCAACAGTTGATGAAGTTCTCGGGGAGAAGGCTTATGATTCATTAACAGATATAAAAGAAGACATTGATATTATTAACGTTTTTAGACGACCGGAGTTTTTACCGGACATCGCTAAAGAAGCGGCTAAGACGGACTGTAAAGTCTTTTGGGCACAGCAAGGTGTCGTTCACGAAGGCGCTTATGAATATTTGAAAGAGCGGGATTTTACAGTAATTATGGATATGTGTATTAAAGTCGCACACTCCATACTTGTCAAATAACTAGCGAAAAAAGAGGCTGGGACAAAACTTTTTTAAAATGAATAAACCGCATGAAATCTAATTTAAAAACCTTGATTTCATGCGGTTCTACTTTTATGATTTAACCTAAAATCAACTCATTTTTAACTTATGTCCCAGCTTCTTTTTCTAACAATATTTTTTTAAAATGAGAAGAGATGATGTTATTTTAGTTTTAATGCAAACATCAGTTCTCTTTTCATGTTACGATTGACTATAGTAACAGACGTTTGAATAGATAAAAGGAGTCGATGGAGTTTTGGTAAAGAAATCCTTGAACTACTCGGAAGATTCAATTCAAGTGTTAGAAGGACTTGAAGCAGTTCGCAAACGACCTGGAATGTATATCGGAAGTACAGATCATCGTGGATTGCATCATTTAGTTTTTGAAATCGTTGACAATGCTATTGATGAAGCTTTAGCTGGGTATGGTGATCGTATTACAGTAACGATTCATGAAGATAATAGCATTTCCATAAAAGACCATGGTCGAGGGATTCCAGCTGGCACGCATGAAACGGGTAAGTCAACGATGGAAGTCATTTTTACAATGTTACATGCGGGTGGTAAGTTTGGGCAAGGAGGCTATCAAACGAGTGGTGGATTACATGGGGTAGGTGCAGCCGTTGTGAATGCATTATCTGAATGGATGGAAGTTACAACATATCGAGACGGCTCTATTTATTACCAAAAGTTTGAAAATGGTGGTCTTCCTGTCAATCCTGTTGCTCAAAAAGGAACGACAGGAAAAACAGGTACAATCATACATTTTAAACCGGATGCGACCATCTTTTCGACGGCAGTTTTTGATTATGAAACGATTTCCGAGCGATTGAGAGAAGCTGCTTTTTTATTCAAAGGGTTAAATATTGAGGTCATCGATAAGCGCTATGACGAAAAAGAGCAGTTCGAATATCCGGATGGCTTAGTCTCTTTTGTTCATTATTTAAATGAGGATAAAGATTCGCTTCATGAAGTTGTTTCATTTTCCGGTGAGCAGGACGGTATTGAAGTTGATTTTGCTTTTCAATTCAACGATGGGTATGCTGAAAACATGCTTTCATTTGTAAACCATGTGCGGACAAAAGATGGAGGCACTCACGAATCGGGGGCACGCTCAGCGATTACACGTACCTTTAATGAACATGCACGAAGAATCGATTTACTAAAAGAGAAAGATAAAAACTTGGATGGTTCAGACGTACGTGAAGGGTTAATGGCGGTTGTCTCCGTACGGATTCCTGAACAATTACTCCAATTCGAAGGACAAACAAAAGGTCGATTAGGAACATCTGAAGCGCGGTCAGCAGTGGATGCAATTATTTCGGAACAGCTTTCCTATTTTTTACAAGAAAATCCGGATATAGCTGGATTATTAATAAAAAAAGCAATCAAAGCACAACATGCTCGTGAAGCTGCTCGTAAAGCTCGTGAAGAGGCGCGAACCGGTCGAAAAAAACGTAAAAAAGATACGTTGCTTAGTGGTAAGTTAACCCCTGCTCAATCGCGAAATCCAAAACGGAATGAATTGTATTTAGTAGAGGGGGATTCGGCAGGTGGATCAGCAAAACAAGGGCGGGATCGCAAGTTCCAAGCTATCTTACCATTACGTGGAAAAGTCATTAACACAGAAAAAGCTAAAATTGAAGACATCATGAAAAATGAAGAAATCTCGACAATCATCCATACGATTGGTGCTGGTGTCGGTGGAGATTTTTCACTAGATGATGTGCAATATGATAAAATCATCATTATGACGGATGCTGACACAGATGGGGCTCACATTCAAGTACTCTTATTAACGTTTTTTTATCGCTACATGCGACCTCTAGTAAAAGCTGGGAAAGTGTATTTAGCATTACCACCCCTTTATAAAGTATCAAAAGGAAAAGGAAAACGAGAAAAAATTGTGTACGCTTGGAACGAACAAGAGCTGAAAGAAACGACCACCTCGTTTAAAAAAGGATACGATGTACAACGATATAAAGGGTTAGGTGAAATGAACGCTGATCAATTATGGGAAACGACGATGAATCCCGAAACGAGAACATTAATTCGAGTGACGATCGATGATTTAGCACGTGCTGAACGGAGAGTTTCAACATTAATGGGCGACAAAGTTGAACCGAGAAGAGCGTGGATTGAGAAAAACGTCGCTTTTAGTATGGAAGAAGATACGAATATCCTTGATAATGACAAAATTCATATGTAAGTAGCTGTACAAAATATATAATCGATTAATCGCTCGTAAATATACGTATCATGAAGTTCAATGTAAGGAGGAATCAGTTTGTCACAACCTGAAAAGTTTTTAGACCTTCCATTAGAAGAGGTAATCGGTGACAGATTCGGAAGGTATAGTAAATATATTATTCAAGACCGAGCATTACCGGATGTCCGCGATGGGTTAAAGCCCGTACAACGCCGTATTTTATATGCGATGTTCGAAGAAAATAATACCCATGATAAAAATTTTCGAAAAGCGGCAAAAACGGTCGGTACTGTTATCGGTAATTATCATCCGCACGGCGATACGTCTGTGTACGATGCGATGGTCCGACTCAGTCAAGATTGGAAAATGCGTAACATTCTCGTAGAAATGCACGGTAACAATGGGAGCGTAGATGGTGACCCCGCAGCTGCAATGCGTTATACAGAAGCAAGACTTTCAAGCTTTGCGTCTGAATTACTACGAGATATTCATAAAGAAACGGTAGACTTTATTCCGAATTTTGATGATACACTGAAAGAACCAATTGTCCTTCCCGCAAAATTTCCCAACCTATTAGTCAACGGTTCAACGGGGATTTCAGCTGGTTATGCAACAGATATACCTCCTCATAATTTGGGTGAGGTAATCGACGCAGTCATTATGAAAATCGATCGGCCGAACATCTCCGTAGATGAGTTGATGAAAGTCATCAAAGGTCCAGATTTTCCGACTGGTGGAATCATTCAAGGAGTGGACGGACTCCGAAAAGCTTATGAAACTGGAAAAGGTAGAGTCGTAGTCCGAGGTCGGGCAACGATTGAACGTCTTCGTAGTAACCGCGAACAAATTATCATCGATGAAATACCATACGATGTGAACAAAGCGAATATGGTTAAAAAAATTGATGAATTAAGATTGGATCGAAAAGTCGAAGGAATCGCTGAAGTACGCGATGAAACAGATCGAACGGGGTTACGAGTCGTCATCGAGCTTAAAAAAGACGTTAACAGTGAAGGTGTGCTTCATTATTTATATAAGCATACTGATTTACAAGTAACTTACAATTTCAATATGGTTGCCATTCAAGATCATACACCTCAATTATTATCGCTATCGCAAATTTTAGAAGCTTATATTTCGCATCAAAAAGAAGTTGTTACGAGACAAACGACTTATGATTTAACAAAAGCGAAAGAACGAGCGCATATTGTAGAAGGTTTAGTGAAAGCAATTTCTGTTTTAGATGATTTAATTCAAACGATTCGTGCATCGAAAGATAAACAAGATGCAAAGAAGCGGATCATTGAGCAATATGAATTTACAGAAGCGCAAGCAGAAGCAATTGTAACGTTACAATTGTATCGGTTAACGAATACAGACATCACCGCATTACAAAAAGAAGCAGAGGAGCTTCAAAATACAATTGCCTATCTTGAATCGATTTTATCTAGTGAAAAAAAGTTATTGCAAACGGTAAAAAAAGATTTACGAAAGCTTCAAAAAACATATGGTGATCCACGACGAACAACAATCGAAGAAGAAATCGAGAAATTGAAAATAGATATAGAAGTTGTCGTTGCCAGTGAAGATGTACTTGTATCAATAACAGAAGATGGATATATTAAACGGACGAGTTTACGTTCATATGGGGCTTCTAATGGTGAAGATTTTGCGATGAAAGATGATGATCATCTCGTCCGTCTTGTAGAGGTTAATACGACAGATAACTTGTTATTATTTACAAATAGAGGACGATATATTTTTGCTCCCGTACATGAATTGCCAGATATTCGATGGAAAGACATGGGCCAACATCTTTCCAATTTAGTTACGCTTGAAAAAGATGAGCGGGTTGTCCAATGTATCCCGGTACGAGACTTTGACCAAAGTAAATATTTGTTGTTTTTCACAAAAAATGGGATGACTAAACGAAGTGAGTTAATAAAATATAAAGCCCAAAGACATTTACGTGCTCTCATTGCCATCCATTTAAAAGATGATGATGAAGTGGTCAATGTACATCTAACAGATGAAGATGATGAAGTGTTTGTTGCTTCAAATGCCGGCTACGGTCTTTGGTATGATACATCTGAAATATCAGTTGTCGGACCTCGAGCAGCAGGAGTGAAGTCTATTCAATTGAAAGAAAATGAATATGTTGTTAGTGGCCAAGTGATTCAAAATTCCGACCCATCACTAGTCATAGTGACTCAACGCGGGGCATGTAAACGAATGAGTTTGCGGGATTTTGAAAAAACGCCTCGAGCTCGGCGTGGAGTGTTGATGCTTCGTGAATTGAAAAGCAAGCCACACCGAATTAGAGGATTTTTTGTTATAGACGATGAGGATACCATTCATTTTCGCACCGCTAATGAAGAAGTTCATGATGTCTATCCATTAACATTAACGGTTAGCGAGCGAACGAGTAATGGATCTTTTGTAGTCGATACGGATCATGTCGGGGAAGTTACAGAAGTGTGGAAACATGCCCCGTATGAGATACCATTTCCGAAATCTGAGTAAAATGATTGCATATATTGCATATAACGAGGAGGCGGTGAAATACCGCCTCTTTTTTTATAAAAGTATGTCAACTTATGGGCATTATGCCAATTCACATTTTCATTGTTTTAATCATTATAAACACTTTATATATTCAGATAACTATGTTACGATGTATGTAACGATATAAAAAGAGAGGAGGGATTCTAACGAATTTACGAGATAAGATTATTGATTCATCGTTGTATTTATTTGAAGAATACGGTTTTCACGGCGTGACAGTTAATCAAATTGTCGAAAAAGTCGGAACATCAAAAGGAGGGTTCTATCACCATTTCACTTCTAAAGATGAATTATTATATGTCATTCACGATACATTCATAACTTATGCATTGAAAAAAGCGAGAATTGCTAATGAAACATATCAATCACCAACGAAGAAGCTCCAGGCCATTATTAAAAGTTTTGTAAAAGTGTTTGATTTGTATAAACCCCACATCTTTGTATTTTATCAAGAACATATTTATTTAAAAGATAACTACAAACAGTTGATTAAAGACAAGCGAGATCAGTTTAAGCAAATTATTATCCAAGCTGTACGTGAAGGTAAAGAAGCTGGGGAATTTCGTAAAGAATTACCTACAGAAATTACGGGAATGGCTATTTTAGGAATGGTTAATTGGACGTATAAGTGGTACAAACAATCGGGTAACTATACGATTGATGAAATTGGTGATATTTACGTCGACCTTATTTTACATGCAATTTTAGTAAAGGATGCATGTACAGAATCTACCTATGAACAGCTGTTAATTGAAAAGCCATTCTTTATGCGATAAGTTTATATGTCTTTAGGATGAGATTCATTATAAGAATTTTTTTTCATCATACAGACCAACTAGTCGGTCTTATGATTAAACGAGGGGGTTAAATCATGAACTTTGAATTGTCTAAAGAACAAGCGATGGTCAAGGAAATGGTTCGAGATTTTGCTGAGGAGGTCATTCAACCGCGAGCGATTGAAATTGATACAGAGGCAAAATTTCCAAAAGATATTTTTGAAAAAATGGGGAAACTCGGCTTAATGGGGATACCTTTTCCAGAAAAATACGGTGGTTCCGGTGGCGATACGGTATCATATGCAATCGCTGTTGAAGAAATTGGTCGTGTCTGTGGTGGTACAGGATTAAGCTATGCAGCGACAGTTTCGTTAGGTGCGAGCCCGATTTATTATTTTGGGACCGAAAAACAAAAAGAAACATACTTAGTTCCCCAAGCTGAAGGCAAAGCACTCGGTTCGTTCGGATTAACCGAACCAAATGCCGGATCTGATGCTGGTGGTACGCAAACGACCGCAACAGTTGAAGGGGATGAATTTGTAATTAATGGTGAAAAATCATTTATTACAAATGCTAGCTATGCTAAAACAATTATCGTAACTGCTGTCACCGGTAAAGATGAAATAGGAAGAAAAGTTATTTCATCAATCATTGTTCCAACAGATACTGAAGGACTAACGATTACGAGCAATTATGATAAAATGGGTGTTCGTGGATCGGATACAGCTGAAGTTGTTTTAGAAAATGTTCGGGTACCGAAAGAAAATCTTCTTGGTGATTTAGAAAAAGGCTTTAATCAGTTTTTGTATACATTAGATGGTGGAAGAATCTCAATCGCTTCTTTAGGGTTAGGAATTGCGCAAGCTTCACTCGATCGAGCGTTAAAATATGCGAAGGAGCGCACACAATTTGGAAAGCCCATCGCTAACTTCCAAGCGATTCAATTTAAGATTGCTGATATGGCGATGGAAATAGAATTAGCTCGCAATATGGTTTATAAAGCGGCTTGGTTAAAAGATCAAGGAAAACCATTTACGAAAGAAGCAGCTTTTGCCAAATTGTATGCAACAGAAACGGCTTTTCGAGCGGCGAATGAAGCGATTCAAATTCATGGTGGTTACGGATATATGCGGGAATATGAAGTTGAAAGATATTTACGAGATGCAAAATTACTTGAAATCGGGGAAGGAACATCTGAAGTTCAACGACTTGTCATTGCTAGACAACTTGGGTGTATGGCGTAACAAAAATGTAAACGCTTTATTAAGAGTCAATCATAAAACAAATAGGGGAGAGTTTATGATTAACAAAATATTAATTGCCAATCGTGGTGAAATTGCTGCACGAATTATTCGAACATGCAAAAAAATGGGAATTAAAACAGTAGCTGTCTATTCAGAAGCCGACAAAGAAGCACCTTTTGTTCAGATGGCTGATGAAGCTTATTTACTAGGCCCAGCACGGGTTAATGAAAGTTATTTAAATATAGAAAAAATCATTTCGATTGCCGAAGAGGCAAATGTTGATGCGATTCATCCAGGGTATGGGTTTTTAAGTGAAAGCGGCGTGTTTGCTAAAGCATGCGAACAAGCACATTTAATTTTCATTGGACCAAATAGCCATGTAATGGAAAAAATGGGTAGTAAAATTGCTGCAAGAAAAGCAATGAAAAAAGCTAATGTACCAATTATTCCTGGAACAGATGATGCTCTCTTAAATGTAGAAGAAGCCCGTCAACGCGCTAATGAAATAGGATATCCGATTATGTTAAAAGCATCCGCAGGCGGGGGTGGCATCGGTATGCAAGTTGTGAACAGTGAGGAAGAGTTAACAAATGCTTTTTTAAACAATTCAAAGCGTGCTCAATCATTTTTCGGCGATGGTTCGATGTTTATGGAAAAGAAATTAACGAAGACGAGACATATTGAAATTCAACTGCTCGCAGATGAGCATGGTGATGTCATCCATTTATTTGAACGAGAATGTTCCATTCAACGTCGTAATCAAAAAGTGATTGAAGAAGCTCCTTCTCCTTTTATTTCTGACAGGACGCGACAGAAAATGGGGGAAACGGCCGTGCGAGCAGCGAAAGCAATTGGGTACTCGAATGCGGGAACAATTGAGTTTCTCGTCGATGAACAAGAAAACTTTTACTTTTTAGAAATGAATACGAGAATTCAAGTTGAACATCCGGTTACAGAAGAAATCACTGGTATCGACTTAGTCGAACAGCAAATTCACATTGCCAGTGGTAAAAGATTACAGGTAAAACAAGAACAGTTAACGATGAATGGCCACGCGATCGAAGCAAGAATTTATGCTGAAGACCCGCAGACATTTTTCCCATCCCCTGGTTTTATTACGACGTTTGATTTACCTAAAGGAGATCATCTTCGTAATGAAACAGCAGTAACGAGCCAATATGAAGTAACACCATTTTATGATCCGATGATTAGTAAATTAATTGTTACAGGAAAAGATCGTTCAGAAACAATTGAACGATTACAAAAGGCGCTTACACACTTCAAAATTGAAGGGATTAAAACAAATATTCCAATGCTTATTGACATTGTGAATGATGATACATTTATACGTGGAGAAACGACAACATCATTTGTGGAAAAATATTATTTACCAGTGACAACAAAAAAATAAGGGGGAATTACTCATGACAGAAGTAAAAGCAAGTATGGCAGGTAACGTCTGGAAAATTACTGTAAATGAGGGAGAATCCATTGAAGCTGATCAAGATGTAGTCATTTTAGAATCGATGAAAATGGAAATCCCGATAGCAAGTGAACAAGCAGGAACAGTCAAGGAAATAAAAGTAGCAGAAGGTGACTTTGTGAATGAAGGCGATATCATCGCTATTATCGATTAGCGATCTGTCGCTCAATTCTTTTAAACAGACTTGTGCGAAGATCAATAAACCGATGTTCGCGATCAGTGTCGCCGCAATTATTGTCTAGTCCAAAGCGATTACAATATATGTTTGAATTGATCCTTTATCGAATATCGAAAATGAAATGGAGGAGGTTATGTATGACAACCATTGTTGAATGGTCAACGATTGCACGAAATATCGCCTGTATTACGTTAAACCGTCCATCAGCACATCACGCCCTATCGAAACAGATGCTTGATGAATTAAATAAAGTCATCCGAGAAGTAAATGCAGATGATTCAATTTACTGCACAATAATAACAGCGACAGGAGAAAGATCTTTTTGTGCAGGAGCTGATTTAAAAGAAAGGAAAGGCATGTCAGATGAGGAAGTTGTCGAAGCTGTTCGTTTTATTGGTGAAACGGTTTCAAACATAGAAAAAATGCCGATGCCTGTCATTGCTGCCTTAAACGGAGTTGCCTTTGGGGGTGGCTTGGAGTTAGCGTTAGCGTGTGACTTGCGGATCGCTGCAAATGACGTGAAAATGGGCTTGACAGAAACATCATTGGCAATTATTCCTGGGGCAGGTGGAACACAGCGTCTCAGCCGCCTGATCGGTATCGGCCAAGCGAAACGACTCATTTATACGGCACAACCTGTCGATGCTCAAGAAGCGTTGGACTTACGCTTAGTAGAACATATTACGGAGCGTCAATCGCTAATGGATGAAGCTGTCCTCTGGGCAAAAGCGATTGCTAAAAATGGGCCACTTGCTCTAAAACAAGTAAAGCTATCCATTAATAAAGGCATCGAAACCGATCTTGAAACAGGGCTAATTATTGAACATCTATGTTATAAAGAAACGATCCCAACAAAAGATCGTATGGAAGGATTAATCGCTTTTAAAGAAAAACGTCAACCAACATATATAGGAAAATAATAGACTGGAGGAGTTGCTATTGTCATATATTGATGAATTACAAAAACGCATCCAAACGATTGAAAAAGGTGGTAAAGAAAAATACCACTTACAAAATGAAAAAAGGGGTAAACTGTTTGTTCGAAAAAGACTTGAGTATTTGTTTGATGATGATATCGACATAGAAGATGCTTTTTTTGCAAACTGCATAGACGATTCATTACCATCTGATGGTGTCGTAACAGGAATTGGAAAAATCAATGGTCAAAATGTTTGTGTTATGGCAAATGACTCCACGGTAAAAGCGGGTTCTTGGGGAAAGCGAACCGTTGAAAAAATAATTCGTATTCAAGAAACGGCGATGCGGTTAGAAATCCCAATTTTATATCTCGTCGATTCTGCCGGTGCGCGAATTACCGATCAAATTGAAATGTTCCCTGGACGCCGTGGAGCTGGACGCATTTTCCATAATCAAATCAAGCTATCGGGTCGCGTTCCACAAATTTGTTTGTTATTTGGACCATCTGCTGCAGGTGGGGCATACATACCAGCATTTTGTGATATCGTCGTTATGGTTGATGGGAATGCTTCGATGTATTTAGGCTCCCCACGAATGGCGGAAAAAGTAATCGGTGAAGAAGTAACTCTCGAAGAAATGGGTGGCGCTAACATGCATTGTTCTGTCTCGGGGTGCGGAGATGTACTCGTATCGACAGAAGAAGAAGCGATTGAATACGCCCGAACATATTTAAACTACTTTCCAGCAAATTTTAGAGAAAAGCCAAAAACGCTCGAACCGAAACCAGTGAAGCACCAAGAGAAAACGATTACTAAACTTATTCCAGAGAACCAAAATGCTCCATTTAATATGTACGAATTGATTGACCAACTCATCGATGAAAATAGTTTTTGCGAGGTAAAAAAGAAATTTGCACCGGAACTCATTACTGGATTAGCTAGAATGGATGGGAATGTCGTTGGAATTATTGCGAACCAACCACGTGTCAAAGGTGGAGTATTATTTCCAGATTCTGCTGATAAAGCAGCTAAATTTATTCAGCTGTGCGATGCTTTTAACATTCCATTATTATTTTTAGTTGATGTACCAGGATTTATGATTGGAACAAAAGTAGAAAGAGAGGGAATTATTCGTCACGGTGCAAAGATGCTTGCGATGATGAGTGAAGCAACTGTTCCTAAAATTTCAGTCATCGTTCGTAAAGCTTACGGTGCAGGTCTTTATGCTATGGCAGGACCAGCTTTTGAACCAGACTGTTGTCTTGCTTTACCAACTGCCCAAATCGCTGTTATGGGTCCTGAAGCTGCAGTGAATGCAGTACATGCAAACAAAATAGCAAAACTCCCAGAAGAAGAGCGCATTCCATTTATTAAACAAAAACAAGACGAGTATAAAGATGATATCGACATTTATCGTTTAGCATCAGAAATGGTCATTGATGCAATTATTAACCCTGAAAACTTACGTGAAGAACTCATCAAGCGCTATGCCACGTATGAATCAAAAAATGTCGTCTTTACAGAACGGAAGCATGGCGTCTATCCTGTTTAAAGGATTTGATGTCACCGTTACTACGCGAAAAAGGGGTTGTCTAATAAGTCTATTCTTAACTTTAGATGGCGACCTAAGAAATCCAAACCATTGATCAATCAATGGTTTGGATTTTTATTTTCTTTTCACGCATTTAACTTACGTTTTATCCTTTTAGGACAGTTCCTTTTTATAAGATGTTCAACTAACGATTGAATAATCAACTACATATACTAAGATTGGCAAAGGTAGTTTAAAAGCTTAACTATAATTATATTATGTAAACTAAAGAGCATGTTTATTTAACTTTTTTAATTTACATGATAATCTAAATCTTATAGGGTATTTATACATGTATTAATAGGGAGGAACTTTCATGATCGATGAACGTCAGTTTCGTAATGCAATGGGAAAGTTTGCAACAGGAATTACAGTTGTAACGACTGAGCATGAAGGAGAGACGATGGGGATGACTGTTAATGCATTTATGTCAGTATCTCTAGATCCAAAACTCATCGCTGTCTCGATTGGAAACCAAGCGCGAATGTACACAACATTACAGAAGACGAAAGAATTCGGGGTCAGTATATTGTCAGCAGATCAGCAAGATTATTCGATGGTTTTTGCTAAACAAAAGGAAAGTGACGAGCCAATACCTTTCACAACGCTCGGAGGGGTCCCCGTTCTTAAAGGAGCCTTAGCGACAGTTTCTTGTAAAGTAAAGGAAACGGTCGAAGCCGGTGACCATCTCATTTTCATAGCTGAAGTGACTGATTTGGAAGTAAATGAAGGAGCGCCAATTTTATACTATGGTGGCAGGTATCGAAAGCTCCGTTCTGAATAAATAGCCATTTAAAAAAACCAACCCGAGTGTGGTTGGTTTTTGTCATTTTCAGCCCATTTGATTATTAAGGTAAATTCACGTTCTCGTAGGGTAATGATGTTTGAACATGTTGTAGAAATGAATCTATTTACGTATAATGGTGTTTAGCATTGTCTTTTTGGGGAGGGGTTTTTGCACGTGGGTGTAACCAAAGTAAAACATTCGACGGTTGATGAGAATCTTCTGATCAACGTATACGATTTGCTGCTTGAACATGGGGATGAACAAAATGCCCAAAAAATTTTAGACCTTTATGAGAAGTTCAAAAATGGACAATTTGTAGTCAGTTTCGCTGGACATTTTTCAGCTGGGAAATCTTCGATGATTAATGCTTTACTTGAAACAGAAATTTTACCAAAAAGTCCGATACCGACGAGTGCGAATATTGTAAAAATTACTTCTGGTGATGGGGTAGCACGTGTATTTTTTCGTCACGAAGAGCCGATTGAATATAAAGAACCTTATGATCTAGATATGATCAAAGCGTATTGTCAAGATAAAGATACAATTTCACGGATTGAGTTAAGTACATCCGATGCGATTATACCGAGGAATTGTTCGATATTTGACACACCCGGAATCGATGCGGCAGATGATGCTGATCGTTTAATGACTGAATCATCATTGCACTTAGTAGATATGATGTTTTACGTGATGGACTACAATCATGTGCAATCAGAAGTGAATTTACAATTTTTAAAAAATATGCAAGCGATCAAAATTCCTTATCATGTCATTATTAATCAAATTGATAAACATGATGAGAAAGAATTATCATTTACACAGTTTGAACAAAATATTAAACAAACGTTTGAACAATGGGATGTTACACCGAGGGGAATCTTTTATTCTTCACTTATAGATCGTTCAGCCGAACATAATCAATTCCCGCTTATTAAAGAAAAGTTGTTTTCAATTTTTAATGCAGATGAGCTTTCCGAGATGATTCGAATAGATGAAGCAGTTGAACAAGTTGTTCACAATCATGAACAATATTTACAACAAATAACGGATGAACAGCTCGCCGAATGGTCAACTCATGATCAATTTACAGAAGAAGATCAACAAAAATTAACGACTCTTGTAGAAAAAATAGAGGAAATTGAACAACGACCAAAACAAATAAAAGAAGCATTTCATCATGAATTAAATCAAACGTTAAAAAATGCTTACTTAATGCCTGCTCAATTACGAGATTTAGCAACTTCATTTCTTGAATCGCAACAAAATAATTTTAAAGTAGGCTTTTTTAGGGCGAAAAGAAAAACAGCTGCAGAAAAGAAGAAACGACTCCGTCATTTTTTCAAATCATTACAACAATCGTTTGAGACGAATATTCAATGGAGATTGCGGGATAAGCTTCATGGTGTTCTCAAACAATATGCTATTTTGGATCAAGAAATCACCGAACAAATTCAAAACATAAGCATCGACTATCGTGAGGAAGATCTGCTGAAACAATTAAAACGTGGCGCACAATTAAACGGGAACTATGTATTGAATTACACGGATGATGTAAGTGCAGATATTAAACAACGATATAGGCAAGTAGCCCAATCGATTTGGGAACATATCGATCACCACATCTCAGAGGAACTGTCCGAAAAACAGTATGACTTGCAACAAGAGAAAAATGAATTAAAACAATCGTTGCGTCAACAAAAACAACACGACACACTGCAGTCAATGTTAAAAAAGAAACAGTCTGCATTAGCTCACGTTCTAAACGACCCACCTGTAGTATTAGATGACCGACGAAAACATATGGATCAGCAGCTGAAAATTACATTCCAACCGGGGCATCTATATGAGGAAGCATCCGAACTACATTGTGACAGTGAAAAAGCGACCGTTCAAACGACGGATGAAACTTCTCTCGATGAAATGACTAAACAACCGAAGTATTCCATCGAAACAGTCATTTCGATGATCCAAAGGACGATTAAAACAGTAGAATCGTTGCCTGGATTTCAATCGATGATTGAGGATTTAAAAGAAAAAGAAAGCCGACTCAATCATCGGACGTATACGATTGCCTTATTTGGGGCTTTTAGCGCGGGAAAATCATCTTTTTCCAATGCACTCATTGGAAATGAAGTGCTCCCTACTTCACCAAACCCAACAACTGCAGTCATTAATCGGATTTTACCTCCGACCGATGATTATAAGCATGGGACAGTCGTCATGCATATGAAAGATGAGCGGACGTTAGTCGATGACCTTGTCGAAATTACGAAAGACTTTTCGCCGCAAGAAAGAGACGCGAAAAAGCTTATTCAATGGATTGAGGAAGAGAAAATTCAACAAAGCGACGAGCTTGATAAAACTTATCGATCCTTTTTACAAGCTATTCTGAATGGATATGAATCCAGCATCAATCATCTCGGTAAAAAGCGCTTCATTGAAATGGATCATTTTGAAGCATACATTACCGATGAAACGAAAGCATGTTATATTGAGGCGATGGATCTATATTATGATTGTTCGTTAACTCGCCAAGGTATTACATTAGTAGATACTCCAGGTGCGGACTCTGTTAATGCTCGTCATACGAATGTCGCTTTTGACTATATTAAATATGCAGATGCTCTCATTTATGTGACGTATTATAACCATGCTTTATCACGAGCAGATCGAGATTTTGTCATGCAATTAGGTCGTGTGAAAGAAACGTTTGAACTCGATAAAATGTTTTTTATTATTAATGCAAGTGATTTAGCTGAAAACAACCAAGAGTTAGATCTTGTTACAAACTATGTAGAAGATCAGTTGTTACATTTAGGAATCCGGTTTCCACGAATATTTCCATTGTCAAGTAAACAGTCTTTGGAAGATAAATTAACAAACCGTCCACTGAACGAGCAGATGGAAAAGTTTGAACGGTCTTTCACTTCGTTTATCGAAGATGATTTAGATTCTTTAATGATTGAGTCAGCTCTTTTTGAAATCAATCGCACGAAACAATCATTAAAAAGCTTCATTGAAACCGTCCATTTAAATGAGCAAGAAAAAGATACATTCAAAGAGAAATTGTTCCGTGAACAACAACATTTAGAAGAGATTATAAAAGCGATTGACCCTCATTTATTTGAGGAACGGATTGAACATCGCATGAAGCGACAGCTCCACTATGTAGTCGAGAGATTGTCGATTCGTTTTCATGACTTTTTTAAAGATACATTCAATCCAACAACAATTACTGAATCTAGTAGAAAAGCGATGCCGCAATTACGCCGTGCTCTTAAAAAGTTATTCAATTACTCTAGTCAAGAGTTACTACAAGAAATTCGTGCTGTTTCTCTACGCATAGAAAATTACTTGCGTGAACTCATGGAAGAAGTAGACGCTGATGTGCGTAAAAACATTCAAGCGATCAATACAAAATTTATTATGCCTAGTTCGATTCAATTAGACTTGCAAACACCGGAATATGATCAAGCTTTTCAGCATTTGACGGAGAAACCGTTTGAACATGTTCTAGCAACATATAAAGGGACAAAGGCCTTTTTCGTAAATCAAGAAAGAGAACAGATGAAAGAACATATTTATGAAATACTCCTACCTTTTATTGAAGAATACATTGCAGAGATGGCAGTTCGGATGAAGGATGTTTATTTCAAACAATGGGAAGAAATCGTTTTAAATAGGCAACAACAGTTGCTTAAAGAAAAATCACTCTATGTGGACCATCACGTAACGATGATGTCTGAACAAGTGGATACGAATGAGTTACACGAAAAATATACGGTGTTAACGACAATGATGAATGAGTGATTGAATGGAAAAGGACGAACAATGATTATGGAACAACATAAAATATTATTAGTAGATGGTATGGCTTTATTATTTAGGGGGTATTATTCGACAGCTTATCGTGAACAGTTTATGGAAACTCGTAACGGCGTGCCGACGAACGGTATTTTTCAATTTTTACGTTATTTTTCGGATGCTGTTCAAACATTTGCACCGACGCACATTATTTGTTGTTGGGATATGGGTAGTCAGACCTTTCGAAAAGATATTTATGAAGAGTACAAAGCCGATCGGTCAGCTCCACCTGAACAATTGGTCCCTCAATTTGATCTCGTAAAAGAAGTTGTTGCAGCTTTTAACATACCGAATATTGGCTTAGAAAATTACGAGGCTGACGATTGCATTGGAACGCTCGCCTGTCAATATGGTGTTAAACATGAAGTGATCGTATTAACAGGCGATCACGATCTTTTACAACTTGTAACGGATCAAACTAGCGTAGCTCTTATGAAGAAAGGAATAGGCAACTACGATGTTTTTACTATGACAAATTTCTTTGAAAAAACAAGTATTTATCCGCATCAATGGATCGATTTGAAAGGATTAATGGGGGATTCGGCGGATAATTATCCTGGTGTTCGAGGAATTGGGGAAAAAACAGCTGTAAAACTTTTAAAAGAGTATGGAACAGTTGAACAAATGTTAACAAAGCTTGATCAACTCCCAAAAGGAATTCAGACGAAAATAAATACACATCTGTCTATGCTAAATGTTTCTCGACAATTAGCAGCGATTAAATGTGATGTACCTGTTTGTTGCTCTTTAGAGGACGCTCGATGGAAGTTTGACTATGAACAGGTAAAACGTACATTTTTAAACTTAGAAGTCGACCATTTGCTTACATTATTTATGTGAAATAGATATTTTTGTGAATATGATGATTCCTTTTTAAACATATTATGATTTAATGAGTGGTTACAATTGGACAGTTTTTCCTTTATATAGTATAATACCCTATAGGGTATGGCGGAAGGAGGATCACGATGGAAATAGAATTTACTCCAGAAATTAAAAATCGACTAAAACGAGTTGAAGGACAAGTGCGTGGGATCCTTCGTATGATGGAAGAAGAGAAGGAATGTAAAGACGTGATCAGTCAATTATCTGCTGCTAGAAGTGCAATTGATCGAGTCATTGCTTTTATTGTTGCCCAAAATTTACAACAATGTGTTGAAGACCAATATGAAAAAGGCGAAAGCTCTTCAGAACTTGTTAATGAAGCTATTCAATTACTTGTGAAAAGTAGATAATTCTTCCTTGATTTACGCACACTGACAATTGAATAGTTCGATTCCAATATCGATGAATTTTCGTAACAATGCAACTTTTTTATAAAAAATGCAAATCCCCCTTGCATTTTTTCTTTTGATATAATAATATACCCATAGGGGTAATGGTATAAAAGGAGGAGGGGGTTAAATTATGGAAGAAGAGAAAGGAACTACAATTGTAGTCTTTAGTGGTGAATTAGATAAAGTTATGGCAGCATTCATCATTGCAAATGGCGCAGCAGCCTATGGCCACAAAGTTACCATGTTCTTTACATTTTGGGGGTTAAACACCCTTAAAGATGAAGCAGCTAAACCTAATAAAAAAGGAATGCTTGAAAAGATGTTTGGCTGGATGATGCCGAAAGGGCCTAATAAGTTAGGGTTATCCAAACTACACATGCTTGGCATGGGTCCAAAAATGATGCAAAAAGTCATTAAAAAGCATAATGCAATGACTGTTCCTCAATTAATTGAGCTTGCCCAAGAATTAGACGTTCGAATGGTTGGTTGTACGATGACGATGGACTTATTAGGCATTCAAAAAGAAGAAATGATCGATGGTATTGAATATGGTGGTGTAGGGGCTTATATCGGTGATGCCGAAGATGGAAACATAAGTTTATTTATATAAATCATCATTTTATCTATACACATATATCGTATACACATAGGGGTATAATGCGTACGCGGAATGAAGAGGAGGTATGTTAGGGATGGCGATTAAAGCGGATTATGTGCTCGATGCAAAAGGATTATCCTGCCCGATGCCGATCGTTAAAACGCAAAAAGAAATGAAAAACTTAGAGGAAGGAAGAGTCCTCGAAGTTCAAGCAACGGATCAAGGATCAAAGGCAGATATTGAAGCTTGGGCAAAGAGTACAGGTGAACAATATTTAGGAACAATTGAACAGGATGGTGTCTTGAAACATTATCTTCGAAAATCTGACTCTAAAAAGAGTGAACAAACGCTAACCTTTAATGAAAAAGCAACTTTAGAAGAAGTTGCAGAAAAAATGAATGATAAAGACGTCGTTATTTTAGACGTTCGAGAACAGGCAGAATACGCCTTTAATCATATACCAGGTGCAATATCTATACCATTTGGAGAGTTAGGAGATCGTTACGATGAGTTGGACAAAGACGCTCATATATATGTCATTTGTCGAACAGGCAATCGCAGTGATTATGCTGCTAAAGATTTATATAAAAAAGGATTTAAAAAGGTTAAAAATGTCGTTCCAGGAATGACAGATTGGACTGGTCCAACGACGAGCGTAGACGCAGAAAAACAATAAATTAACAGAAGATACCTACAAAAATCGCTCATAACGTCATTACTACTATAATGGAACAAATATAGATAAAACTCAACTAGATGTTGATGGACAACAAGAGTGAAATTGATTCAAACCGTTGTGCTGTTAGCGAATAAGTATCTTTTAATAAAAGGTTTAAATAACAGGAGGAATAAAAATGGATATTCAAGTAGCAAAAGTATTAGATGCAAAAGGATTAGCTTGCCCGATGCCAGTTGTTCGTGCGAAGAAAGAGATTGATCAAATTGACTCAGGTGAAGTTTTAGAAATTCATACAACAGATGAAGGTTCTAAAAGCGATTTAAAAGCGTGGGCAAACTCAGGTGGCCATGAAATGTTAAAACAAGAAGACGAAGACGACGTGTTTAAGTTTTGGATTCAAAAGAAATAAACAATTTTAAAACCAAAGGATGAAGTATCATATGATTGGGCTGAACTAAAATTACGTTGTAGTAATTTTGGCGTCAGCCTATTCATTTTACGTTTTAAATAATGCCCCACGTACGTATGATGAAATCCTATCCATATGTGATGTGGCTCATATTTGTGAAATGAATTACAAAGATTTTTAGATCGAAAAAGGGGTGACTTGCGGTTGAGTATTGAATTAATCGTAGTGTTATTTTTAATCGGATTTATCGGTTCCTTCATTTCAGGGATGGTAGGAATCGGTGGTTCTATTATTAAATATCCGATGCTTCTTTATATACCACCATTACTCGGTGTTGGCTTATATTCCGCAGCTGAGGTTGCTGGGATATCGGCAGTTCAAGTGTTTTTTGCTACAATTGGTGGCGTGTGGGCTTTCCGAAAAGGTGGCTATTTAAATAAACGACTGATTATAGCGATGGGGTCTTCTGTTTTACTCGGTAGTTTTATCGGAGGATTTGGTTCAGATTACTTAAGTGATGATGTCATAAATCTTGTCTATGGAGTTATGGCTATTATTGCTGCCGTTATGATGTTTGTTCCTAAAAAGCAAAATGAAGATGTAAGGGGAGAAATTGAATTCAACCTTCCCGTTGCGATTATAAGTTCATTCATTGTCGGAGTTGGATCAGGGATTGTCGGTGCAGCAGGAGCATTTTTACTCGTGCCGATTATGCTCGTCGTCTTAAAAATACCGACACGCATAACCATTGCTTCTTCATTAGCCATTACATTTTTATCGTCAATTGGTTCAACAGTTGGAAAAATAGTTACAGACCAAGTTTTATATGGACCGGCGATTGTGATGATTATAGCTAGCTTAATTGCAGCGCCACTTGGAGCAAATGCAGGTAAGAAGATGAACACGAAAATTTTACAAGCTATTTTAGCTGTCTTAATTTCAGCTACAGCAATAAAAATTTGGATCGATATTATTTTCTAAATTCACTTAAAATGATCACTAACATATGGCATAAGCGCATGCTTGACAATTTTCTTTTTAAATAGATAAAATAATTTGAAAGAGTAAAGCTCATCACTTATTTGAAAAGAGGTATGTATACGTGACTGAACGAAGATTTAATCCAGCTTATATGGACAAGTTAGATGACCCTCGGAAAGAAAAAAGATACTTCCTCTAGAGAAAACATTATCTTTACTTGAAATTTCTGGCAAACAACAGATTCTTGATTTAGGTGCAGGTGTTGGCTATTTTACAATTCCAGCTGCACAAAAAACAGATGGGACAGTGTATGCGTTAGATATTGAACGTAAAATGTTAGAAGTTTTACAACAACGTGTTACTGCTAACGGATTAAAAAATGTTGAATGTATCGAAGGACCGATTGAACAAGTTCCTATGAAAGATGAATCTGTTGACCATATTATAGCTTCAATGGTATTACATGAAATTAACCCACTCGCAAAAGGATTAGAAGAAATTAAGCGGTTATTAAAGCCAGGTGGGAAGTGTTTATGTATGGAATGGGAAAAAGTAAAAACAGAACAAGGACCACCCCTTCATCATCGAATTTCTTCCGATTTCTTGAAAAAAAAACTTGAACAAAAAGGATTTAAAAATGTGAACGTTTCATTTCCAGCGGAGGCTGTTTATACAATTGTTTTTGAAAAATAGACAATGCTGAATTAGAACCTGTATCCATATTGGTACAGGTTTATTGTCGTCTCTATTATCTGTATCATTTCGCTAGTACGACTATTCACTCCGTTTTCATATAAATCGCGGTGATGGATATGCTAAAAAAGGGAGGTGAACACAGTGACAGTAGGAACTCAAATGCAAAAGGCAATTGCTGATAGTCAATCGCTTCTTTCAAGTTTAAATACATTCGCTTTAGAAACAGAAGACCAAAACGCAAAACAAATGTTTCAAAACATGGCTCAACAACAAGAGGCTATTCTTAGTAATTTGAATGCGCGCTTACAATACATTCAAGAAGAGGAACCACAGTATAAACAATAAACAAATATAAAAAAGACCATCACAATGAAGTGGTGGTCTTATCATCAATCATAGATGAAACAATCACATCTCCATACAGCCATGTACACAACTTCTCCATGCATTTGTTCCAGGGGTATAACCTAACTGTAAACAACGTTGTCTGCATTGTTGCCAGCCGTCTGGGTTCGTTGGCTGATTCATTGGAGTGTAATGATATTGACTATACGTTTGGTGAGGGTGAGAATAATAAGGTGAATGTGAAAGGGGTTGAACATTCGGGTAAGCAAACATTGCTTCGTCATCATAGAAAGGAATGTGACATTTACATTTACAATGATCAGGATCGTGCTTATACATCATCCATCAACTCCTGTTTTATAATCTCAGCATTAGTCTATGAGAAGGATATCTTTTGTTGAGCCCATTTTTAAAAAAACAAAGAAAACAAAATTGAAGTGGCAAATAGGTAAAGAGAGCAAATCATAGCTCTCTGATACATGTATAGCTTCCAAAATTCAAGTTTACAAAAGATAGGTAAAAAAAGTATGTGATATAAGACTATATGATCGTCAGGCACTTGTTGTGTATATCAATCAAGTAAACCCATCCGTAATAAAAATGTTCAAAAGTAAAATATCATTTTGTTAAGAGGCTGATTATTTAAATTTCTGAGATGAGTACATTGAGTATTAGTAGATGATAAACAAGGTTTAATTGCAAAGTTTTCAGTCCCATTAGGTCCAAAATTTCCTCCAGTTACGTGTATATCGATGATTTTGCTGTGAAAACACAACACTTTTCTAGTTTACATAATATATATTATCGGAAGTAATCGTGAAATAAACTTAAAATATCTCATTAATTAAGTATACTTGTGTTATTGAGATAAAAATAAAAATGCTACTTTGAATGTGGAGTGTTTTTTATTCATCATCTTCGTTTTTGCTATCGATTTCATTTAATTGATTTGGTCTCAATTGCCACCTTGTAGATTCTCCTCGCTGCTTAATGGATTTTAATAACTTGAAGATTATTGTTAAACACCGGGCATTGTTCGTTTATCTTTTTTTGTAAACGTGTTATGAAATAAAAATGGCATAACACGAGTATGCAACTCGTGTTATGCCACTTGTTAATATTTTGCTTTTCCATAAAATGGCCCTGTACCGCTTTCTTTATGTAAAGTTAAAAGCTCTGAAACTGTGATAAACTCATAGCCTTCTTCAATTAACGAATCGAGTACATGTGGTAAAGCTTCTGCTGTTGTTGAATGAATATCATGCATTAATACGATAGCTCCAGGATTTATGTTATTCATAACATTGTCATGAATAGATGTTGTATCTCGACATTTCCAATCTTGTGAATCAACAGACCATAGAATCATAGAATATTCATGTTTCTCTGCAGATTGTATGACATCTTCATTGTATGCACCATAGGGTGGGCGAAAAATTTCCGGACTTCTCCCTATCGTTTGTACTATTTTCTGATTCGTTTTATTTATTTCTAGTTGAATTGAGTTTATGTTTAGTTTTGTTAGGTCTGGATGACTATTAGAATGGCTTCCGATTTCATGACCATTTTTTGCAACTTGCTCGACAATTTTTGGATAGTATTCAACTTGATTTCCTAACATAAAAAACGTCGCCTTTGCATCATACGCTTTTAATGTATTTAATATGTCCGGTGTGACCTGCGGATGAGGTCCATCATCAAATGTTAAGGCGATATATTTTCCATCAGGATCTAAGTCTCTATCCTTTTGTTTAATTTCTTTCGTCTTTTTTTGTTTAGGTCCTGGTAATTGTAATTGTGAAACAATCTCTCCATTTAAAAAGGGCATCACTTTTTTAATAGGAATATTCACTTCGATTCGTTCTTCGGTTCCAACAGTAACCTCATACGGATTAAAGTAAAACGTTAGCGACTTGTTACTAATTGAGCATTTCAATTTTTGTAGACTCTTAAACTTCTCCTCGATTAACTCATCTAAAACATACTCGTATAATTCCTCGTTTTTTTTCAATTCATGGATCAGTAACGTCCGAATATTATCGAGATTCGTTTTATTCACATTAATAATATCGTTTATTTCTATGATTCTATTATTTTTAAGATCGATTGTAAACGGTTTAGTAACTATGATTCCATCAATATCTTTTGTATATCTTTCTGAAGAGAAAACTAGACTATAAATATCTTCTGTTAACTTTTTCGTTTCCACTTGAATATTTAAATGTGCTTGGCTACCATCATCAAGTGGGTGATTTTTAACATCTAATAAAAATTCATTTTTCTGCTTGCCAATCCACTTTTCAATTGATTTATTAATCTTGTCGCTTTTCGTAACAGGTGTATGGATCGATAACGTATATGTATCTGTTACTTTCGTTTCCGTTTGTAAATTTAATCCTGGATATTCACTGTGTACGTCGGTATGTGCTTCTTTCCATTCTCCTTGTTGATTTGCTTCATTTTGTGTAAGGGCTTTCGATTTTTTTACAATGAACTGATTGATTGCAATAATGATAACGATGATTGCAAGTATTAAAGTTAGGCGGACGACCCACCGTGTCGATCGTTTGTTTTTCAGCATTCGATGTCATTCATCCTTTTATCATTTTAAACAGAAAATCCTAAGAGCATTGTTATGCATGAATGAAAGATGTCACATTTCATTATAGCATATTCACAATTTTTAAATTGAATGGACATTAAAAAATCCAAGATCATAAGATCGTGGATTTTTCCTTTGTTTATGTACATCCATTTATAAAAAAAGTAAATACTAATGCGTTCACTTAGTCTTCAAAAAATTTGCGATTAATAGCGATGTATTCAGCTTCCTCTTCCGGTACTTCATCCTCGATAAAAATTGCTTCGACAGGACAGACTGCTTCACATGCTCCACAATCAATACAAAGATCGGGATCTATGTAAAACATCTCTTCTCCTTCTTCAATACAATCGACTGGGCAAACTTCTACGCATTCTCCTGATTTTTCATCTTTACATGGTGATGTAATTATGAAAGCCAAATAAACTCCTCCTTCTTGAATAACGTTTTAAAGCACTCAAACATTTTTATACCATTAATATTACATAACATTCGACATTCTTTCAAGTTTTTCATCAATTATACTCAACGATAAAGGTGATACCGACATATATTCGTAAGAGCGAAAAAATATTTAATAAAGTCTGAATGAAAACGGCTATTTACCAAATACAATCTACTGACAAAACCGTATTATCATCAAGAGTTATTTTATAAATGTCTGGATTCCGAAGTTGCTTCCATTGTTCAAACCCATCTGCGTTATTGAATTGTTGTAAAACTAAAGCAATTAAATTTCCGTGGCTTACAATCATCACATTCGTCACATCTTCACAATCAAAAATCGTGTGGAGTAGATCATTCGCTCGTTTGATTGTATCCTTAGCAGACTCTCCACCAGGCAGGCGAAAATCATGATCACGGAAAGATTGTTCTAACACATCAAGCCAGTCATCGAGGGGATGTTCACTTATGACTCGTTCTTTCAAGCGGTTATCAATGTCAATCGGTATGCCCATATATTCTGCATAGGGTCGAATCGTATCAACGGCTCTTAAATATGGGCTGGAAATGATCCGATCACAGACAATATTTCGGGAAATGAAAAAATCCTTTAGCTTGTTCGCTTGTCGTAATCCGATCTTTGTTAATGGTGAATCTGGATGCTGTCCTGATGCGCAACAGTGGCGGATTAAGTATATATTTTTCATGTATATTCCCCCCTTTGAGTATAATCAATACCAAAGTTGAAAGATGTTGTCCAAAGTATACCATGAATCGACAAGTGTGAACATGAATAATAGATCATTTGACTAAAAAACAAGAGGATTCCCTCTTGTTAATTCATTTCTTTAAAATATTCTTTTAAAAAACCACCGATTCGATTACTATTATCAATAATAAAATAAAATTCATCTGTTTCATTTTTTACGTCGTATGTTTTTCCTGGTGTTAATTTATTGTTCACCATAAATTTTTTCGCATCTGCATGGACACATTTCACTTGCTTAATTGTCTCTTTCTCTTCCCAATGCAAATGAATCATAGTATATCATCCCCTTTTTGACTGTGGTTTTTTTAATTTTCATAGTTTACATAACATTATTACGGTAAACGGAATCGGTCACCATGTCATTCAAACAACTTTAAATAGCTACCATACCCTTTTTCTTTCATTTTTTCTTTAGGAATAAACCGAAGTGCAGCTGAGTTAATACAGTATCGTAATCCCCCATCCTCTTTAGGACCATCGTTAAATACGTGACCTAAATGAGCATCTGCCTCCTTGCTTCTTACCTCTGTTCGGAGCATTCCAAAAGATGAATCGGTGTGCTCAGTTATTTCTTCTTGATGAACAGGCTTTGTGAAGCTTGGCCATCCACACCCCGCATCAAATTTATCTGTTGATGAAAACAAAACGTTCCCCGAGATCACATCGACATAAATGCCTTCTTCTTCATGATTCCAATACTCATTTTGGAAAGGAGGTTCAGTTCCATTCTCTTGTGTAACATGATATTGCATAGGTGTTAATTTGCTCTGTAGACGATTGTCATTCGTCGTCCAGTGTTTGTTAATAAAGTCTTCTCGACCAGATCCTTTTTTATATAAACGATAGTGAAAAGGCTGTTTCTTATAATAGTTTTGATGATTGTTTTCTGCTCGATAGAATGTTTTAGCTGGAACAATGTCTGTCACGATTCGTTTTGTAAATTTACCGCTTGATTGGAGATCGCGTTTCGATTGTTGAGCGACTTTCTTTTGATGTTCATTATGATAAAAAATAGCTGTTCGATACGATGATCCACGATCATTAAATTGACCATTTGCATCTGTCGGATCAATTTGTTGCCAAAATAATTCCACTAATTGTTCATAGTGAACGATTTTTGGATCAAATGTAATTTGGACAGCTTCGACATGCCCTGTCGTATTCGAACAAACTTGCTCATACGTAGGATTTTCTACATGTCCTCCTGTGTAACCAGAAACGACCTCGATAATTCCTGGACGTTCATCAAATGGCTCAACCATACACCAAAAACAACCTCCAGCGAAAGTTGCCTGTTCGTATTTCGTCGTCATGCCAGTCCCTCCGATTGATATCGTTATTATCTATTGTTAAGTTTTCATTTAAAAAATGCAAGTCGGATGCATACGTAATTGCTACCTTTAAATATATAATTTTGGAACGGACTCGCCTGTTTTCGCCGGAGTATTCAACGGCCGATCATCTTGTAACGGCTGTTTGATTTCCTCAGATGCTTCTAACGATTCATTCGAGGACTCCAATTCTGAGTGGTTGCGTTCAGAATCACCTTCACTACTTTCATAGTCTTTGAGTGCTTTCAACATTTTAAACATCGCTGGTAAATTTTTAACCATCGGCCCGTACTGTTTAACCATCGGAGTAATCGTTTCAGCCATTTTTAATGCTTGTTGCACGTGATTCAACGTTTTTGAAAGACCACCTATTCCTTTTGTAGCTAAATTCGTCATTGAAGTATTCGGTGTTGTAAACGACTGAATGATATGTTGAATTGGATTGGTCGGATGAGATGGTGGATGAAATGGTTGCTGTCTGTTGAACATATGCTGACTAGGCATTGATATCTTACTCGGATACATTTGCCTAGGGCGGTGAGATGGTGATGGGAATACCATGTTATCCCTCATTTCGAAAAAATGATCTAGTGTATTGTACGGTTATGAATGTAAAATGGTGTAGGCACTTTGGCGATGTATTTATCATTTCCGAACCGTTCGTTGATTATTTCCTGGGCAACCGCAATAAAGTACATTTTTTATCGCTATGTTGAATGATACCGAAACGAGTCACATCATGGAGATTCTTCAACCCATAAAAAAGTGAAGCGGACAACGATGCGTAAAAATTCCGCTTCACTTCATCATTTACGAAAGGAGAAAAATATGAAGACATATGCCCCTTAAGAATTCGATAAAGTCCCTTTACATGATGCGTTGCTCGTATGTTTCCCATAAAATATCAAACACCATTAATATACGAGGAAAAGGGCTATTCCTCTAAATAGTTGCTCAGCTCATCATATGAAGTTGCGTGTTCGGAAAATCATAATCCTGAAACATCCAATCAGCGAGTCGTTTTTCCCCGTTTGCTTGATGATGACTACGAAAAGTCATCATAAATTTTATAGAACATTAGCACAAAGTGTTCACACCCCGTACAATAATCGGTTTATTCTTCCATAAACTCCTCATGTTTTCGAAGCTTTTTACGATATATGAATGATGATAAATAAATACTCACTTCATAAAGTATTATAAGCGGAATAGCAACTAAAATTTGTAAAATAAAATCCGGTGGTGTAATCGCCGCACCGATAATGACCATGACTAAATAAGCATATTTTCTCGTTTTTCGCATGAAGTCCGGAGTAATCATACCGAGGCTCGTTAAAAACATTGTTACAATAGGAATTTCAAATAAAAATGCAAAGGGTAGCGTTACTTGGAATAAAAACTTAAAGTATTTGTCAACTGTAAATATTTCATTGAACATATCGTCATTTAAGGATAACAAAAATGGCAAAATCAATTTAATAAATATGAGATATCCAAAAACAAGTCCACCGATAAATAAAAGAAAGATTGCTGGAATGTATTTTAAAGATGCTCTCCGTTCATTCATCGTCAATCCCGGTTTTATAAAGAGCCATAGTTGTATACTAATAACAGGAATCGTCCCTATTAAAGCGACAAGTCCAGCCATCGTAAAATAAACCCAAATGATATCACCTGGACTCGTAATGTTTAAGTCAAAATGTAAATCTTTTATAAAAAAAGAGTAAATATCTTTCACGTATACGAAGCCGAGCACAAAGAAAATAATGAAAAAGATCCCTGAAACGATGATTCTATTTCTTAATTCTGTAATATGTGCTGTTACATGCATTTCTTTACCATCATCGAAAGACTTATTTCCTGCCACCTGTATACTCCCCCTCGTGTAAGCACAAAAGAAGATGTAAGGCAAGAAAAACCCTACACCTTCTGTTCATCCATCATTAAGGCTACAAGTAGATGATTACTGTTTTTCTTTTGAATCATCTTCATTTACGATATCTTTTGTCGCATGTTTAAACTCTTTTAAAGACGTTCCAAATGCTTTACCGATTTCCGGTAACTTTTGTGGCCCGAAAACGATTAATGCGATTACGAGAATTAGGATTAGTCCCGGAACTCCAATGTTGCTCAACATACCCGTTCACTCCATTAAATAATTATTTGTTTTCTTTAACGATGTCTTTCGTTTCTTCAATCTCATTTTTTACATCATCTGATAACCCTTGTGTTGATTTTTTAAATTCACGCAAAGTTTGCCCAGCAGCTTTACCTATTTCCGGAAGTTTTTTAGGTCCGAAAATCACTAACGCAATAATTAAAATTAAAATTAACCCGGGAAATCCAATATTTTGGAAAAACATGAGCTCACCCTCTTTATATATGGTAAGTATCTTTATATAACTCTATTACGATTCAATAGGTGTCCATTTAATGGTTCGTTGGACATCTTTAGTTTAACATGATTTTTTGTACATTAACAAGTGTAATCTGTTTTTGCTCGTTCGTATTCGCTTGGATCATTCATATTAAAAAAATGCCTTTGCAATCTTTCTGTGGAAACCCCAGCAAATTGTGAAACGTAATTGATTCGTATATGTGTAGCTAACCGGGTCACTTGGAGATCATTGTTTTCCAATTGCGCTTGGATATGAGGTAGGGCTTCCCGCCGATAAATACTCGTTAGCGGATGGACTTTACCATCGAACAGAGGAATTACAGCCGTGAAATCGTAAAGCTCGGTTAATAAATATTTATAAATGTTTCGATCTATAAAAGGCATGTCACAAGCAGCGATTACATATTGATCGGCCTCTGTCTGATACATCGCCGCTTCAATACCAGCTAAGGGACCTTTGTTCTTATAACGATCACGGACAATGGGTACGCCTAGAAATGTATAATCGTCCGGTTCATTTGCTACGACAACAAGTTTGTCACTAATCGGCTGAAGTTCACTTACAATATGCTCAATAATCGGTTTCATACCAAGTGTTAATAATGCTTTGTTCCTACCCATGCGCGTTGATTTTCCACCTGCGAGAATAACGGTACACAGGGTCAAATAACCCGCCCCCTCCTTTCAAACTATTTCCGATCGTATTGTAAATAGTAGTAATCATAACGATTTTTTTCATCTTTAATTCCTTTACAGGAGGACGTTAATGTCCATTCATCTTCTGAAAAGTGCGGGAAGTAAGTATCTCCTTCAAAAGATTCATCAATTTTCGTAATGTACAATCGATCGGCCCATGGTAACATTTGCTTATAAATACGCCCGCCCCCAATGATAAAAAACTCTTCCTTAGGCTGTTTCTCATTCCACGTTTGAACCGTCTTTAAATCATGAATAACTTCTACTTCATCTGGAAATGTAGTCGTTTTACTACGCGTAATGACGACGTTTTTACGACCAGGTAATGGACGACCGATAGACTCGAATGTCTTTCTTCCCATAATGATTGTATGGCCCATCGTTTTCTCTTTAAAATACTTTAAGTCGTTTGGAAGATACCACGGCATATCATTGTTACGTCCAATTACATGATTTTTGCTCATGGCGACTAATAAAGAAATCATCATTTTATCTCCTTTGTCTAGCAATCATTAAACAGCAATCGGTGCCTTAATCGTTGGGTGTGGATCATAATCAACGAGTTCAAAGTCTTCTAGCTCAAAATCAAAAATCGATTGTTTTTCACGGTTTAACAATAATTTTGGAAAAGGTCTTGCGTCACGTTGAAGTTGCATATTCACTTGTTCGACATGGTTTACATAAATATGTGCGTCCCCAAACGTATGAACGAATTCACCGACTTCTAGACCACATTCATGAGCAATTAAATGTGTAAGTAGTGCATAGCTTGCAATATTGAAAGGAACACCGAGAAAAACATCTGCACTCCGTTGATACAGTTGACACGATAATTTACCGTCAGCAACATAAAACTGAAACAACGTATGACATGGAGGGAGCGCCATATTTGGGATGTCTTCGGGATTCCAAGCTGAAACAATGTGTCTTCGTGAGTCAGGATTCGTCCGAATCGATTGAATGACATCTTTTAATTGATCAATCGTATCGTTCTGGGACGTTTTCCATTTACGCCATTGTTGTCCATAAACGCTACCGAGATCACCGAATTTTTCAGCAAATGCATCATCCGTCAAAATAAGATGTTTGAATTTCTCCATTTGTTCTTGATATACGTCATTAAAGACAGGGTCTTTTAAACTGCGATTGCCAAAATCCGTCATATCAGGTCCAGTATACGTCTCACTTTCCACCCATTTTTTGAAAGCCCACTCATTCCATATGTTATTATTATTTTCTAATAGATAGCGAATATTTGTATCACCTTTAATAAACCATAACAGCTCACTAGCAACTAATCGAAAGGGAACTCTTTTTGTCGTTAAAAGCGGAAAACCTTTACGTAAATCAAATCGCATCTGATAGCCAAAAATAGAATATGTACCTGTATTTGTTCGATCATCTTTTTTATTACCATCGTTTAAAATGTGTGTGCATAAATCTAAATATGCTTGTTCCCCGTAGTTCATTAAATCGCCTCCATGAAATAATAATCAGTCATATTATTGTATCATAGTCGGCTTTGTAATATAAACGTAAAACATAAAAACGATCCATTTCCATACACCTATACAAAGGCTACAAGAAAAAGAAAGGGGAAATGGCATGCTGAATATGACTGTAGAACAAGTGGCTAAGAAATCATTACTTTACAGTGTTGCCTTAAGCCAGCCATTTGCAATTCATGCCGATATTTATCCTGAGCTTCAAAATAAATTGTTATTACAACAAGAGTCCTTACAATATGGTGAACATGGAGAAATGGTTCGATTTTTACAACAAAAATTGACGAAAGTATCCTATTATGAAGATCGGATTGATGGAGAGTATGGTGTTTTTACAGAATATGCCTTAAAAAAATTTCAAAAAGATCATCATCTAACGATTACAGGTGAAGCTGATCCACAAACGATATATGCTCTTATCCAAGCCGAAAAAGAAAAAATGATTGAGAATATTAAAGGTTTATCTGAACCTATTACCATTGGAATGGAAAGTGAAGATGTCAAAATTATCCAAGAAAGCTTACAATATCTCGGCTACTATCAAGGGGATATTGACGGTATTTATGGTCCGCTTACGAATCAAGCGGTAAAACTTGCTGAAGAAAAACACAATGTTGAATTGATAGATGAACAAGACTTACTTCCCCTGTATGAATCCGAAGAAGAACAAAACGATGCTGATGTCCCTTTAAGTGATGAGCAGGAGGAAACAATTCAAGTAGACCATAGTCAAGACGAAAGTAGTTCTGATCAACAACATGGGAGAGAGACTTCAGTACCTAAAGAAGAAATAACGACGTCAGAAAGTAAAACGAAATCTAAGCAATCCAAAGAAAACGAAGAAAGTAAACGTACAAAAGTCTTCTCAGAAGGAGCTGGTCATCCCGATTTAATTGGCGAAGCACGTTCGCATATCGGTACCCCATATGTTTGGGGAGGCGAATCTCCAGGTGGTTTTGATTGCAGTGGGTTTATACAATACGTTTTTCAAACGCAAAATATAACTATTCCGAGAACAGTTCGTGATATTTGGAACTTTTCGCAACCTGTATCTTCCCCATCTGTTGGCGATTTAGTTTTCTTTGAAACGTATCAACCTGGACCTTCACATTTGGGAATTTACCTTGGAAATAATCAATTTATCCATGCAGGTTCTTCGAATGGTGTACAGATTAGTGACCTGAATGAATCTTACTGGGAAGAACGATATTTAGGGGCTAAACAGGTGAATAAATAAGTATCCATAGCCCCGAAGAGAGCTAACATCCGCGAATAGTTTATGATCTCATTCATATTTTTCGACTAATTGCCGATACTAAGCGTATTAAAAAAAGGTGGGAATAAATATGGTTGGATTACTGATGAAATTGATTATTGCCCCGAGTGGAGTGATCATAGCTTCGTGGATTTTTCCAAATGTAAATTTTGCAAACTGGTTTCAGCCAATTATACTCGGAATCATCATTGCATTTGTCGGTCATTTTATGGAAGTGCTCATGTTAAGGGAGGATACGAACTGGATGACGACAATTGCAGATTTTGTTGTTGCTTCAGCTATTGTCTATTTTGGTGCTATGTTTTTTGTAAATGCCGATGTGACTTTTTGGGGATCGATCTTAACCGGAGGCTTGCTTGCAATCGCTGAAATTTTTCTTCATTCATGGTTAATCAATAACGAACGTACGAAAAAGGATGAAGTAGTTAGAGAATAAGTTGTTCAATAACATCTATTAAGTGTTCATACGACTAAGCTAACGGGGTTTACATCTACCTGTCGCTTAGTCGTATATTATTTATTCTAACGGACATGACAGGTGATCATTTCTCACGTTACAATTGTCGTTACTGTTCGCATGCCGTTATGTATTGCTACATAGGTAAAACCGCTATCTTTTCGTCAATGACGTGACTAGATCACATTAGAAAAGTCCTGTTATTTTCCCATCTTCTGTAACGTCCATATTCAATGCTGCTGGTTTTTTTGGGAGTCCCGGCATCGTCATAACGTCACCCGTTAACACGACGATAAATCCTGCACCAATCGAAGGGCGCAGTTCTCTTATTGAAATCGTAAATCCTTCAGGTCTACCCATTTGGTTCGGGTCATCAGAAAGAGAATATTGTGTTTTTGCCATGCAAATCGGTAAGCGATCCCATCCTTGCTCTTTATAAAATGATAGTTGTCGTTTAGCTATCGGTGAAAGGTCAATATGTTGAGCACCGTATACCGTTTGTGCAACTTTTTTAATTTTATCTTCTAAAGAATCTTCTAATGCATAAACGTATTGAAAGTCCTTTGGTGTCTCTTCTGTTTTCAAAATAATTTTTTCCGCTAATTCAATTCCTCCTTCACCGCCTTTTGCCCAGACGTCTGTTAAAGCAACATCAATATTTCGTGACTCACACCACTCTTGGACGAAATTGGTTTCTGCTTTCGTGTCTGTCGGAAATTTGTTAATCGCAACGACAAACGGTATTCCGAAATAGTTGATCGTTTCAATATGTTTTTCTAAGTTTTTCATTCCTGCTTTCAGAGCGCTCACATTTTCTTTTTCTAATTGGGCCTCTTCAACACCTCCATGCTTCTTTAAAGCACGGACAGTGGCAACGATGACTACAGCATCAGTCGTAAAGTGACCGGCACGTGATTTAATATTTAAAAACTTCTCTGCACCTAAATCCGCTCCAAACCCAGCTTCTGTCACGACGTAATCTCCTAATTTAGCAGCTGTTTTTGTCGCTATTATACTATTGCAACCGTGAGCAATGTTGGCAAATGGTCCACCGTGAATAATTGCCGGTGTATGTTCAACGGTTTGAACGAGGTTTGGTTTGAAAGCATCTTTAAGAAGAACCGTCAATGCTCCTTCTACTCCTAAATCTTTTACTGTCACTGGTTTTTTATTATATGTATAGCCGATGACGATTTGTGATAAGCGTCGGTTTAAGTCTTTTAAATCATCTGCTAAACAGAGGACTGCCATCATTTCTGAAGCGACAGTTATATTAAATCCGTCTTCTCTTGGCACGCCACGTTTAGGCCCCCCTAACCCGACGACAATTTTTCGTAAAGCCCGGTCATTCATATCCATGACACGTTTCCATTCGATTCTACGTGGGTCAATATTTAATTCATTCCCTTGATGGATGTGATTATCAATAATCGCCGATAAAGCGTTGTTCGCACTCGTAATCGCATGGATATCACCAGTGAAATGAAGATTAATGTCCTCCATCGGTAGAACTTGCGAGTATCCACCCCCTGTTGCACCACCTTTAATCCCCATGACAGGTCCAAGCGAAGGTTCACGGAGAGCGACTACAGTCTGTTTACCTATTTTATTTAAAGCTTGTCCTAAACCGACAGTTACCGTTGATTTTCCTTCGCCGGCAGATGTTGGATTAATCGAGGTAACGAGAATAATCTTTCCATCAGAACGATTTGCAAGTTTTCTTAACAAATCGTCAGATAGCTTTGCTTTTGTATGTCCATATGGTTCCCAATCATCTTCGGAGATTCCTAACCTTTCAGCAATTTCTTGAATAGGACGTAAAGTTGCCTCTTGCGCAATTTCTATATCCGTTTTCATAATAAAACTCCCTTCATCCATATATATTTATTTTAACTGAATTTTATGTCTTTGAATAGTAAAGTGTGTAAAAATGATGCACTTATGGTGAATATTGATCTAAAAATAGATCATTTAGGTGTTCTAATAACTCGTCTAGAAACATTTTCCTAACTACGAGAGAAGATGGAATAAATATATATGAAATGGTTCACACTCATAATAGTATAATCATCAATGGTGTATCGATTTGGAAGGGGGAATTTCCAACATCATTTTCAGTTAGTTAACGGCTACTCACTTTTGCCTCGATTTTCATTATTTTCTTCCCGAATGTACTGGGCATGATGGATTGTATTGAGGAAATTTTCAAATTTTTACACAGAAAAAGGGAATTATTCTTGCCTTATTCGTTGACTAATGAGCAGAAATAAGCTATATTAAACGTAAGCAAAGAAGATGTTATGGATCATGAAAAACGACAACTTCTATAGAGAGAAGCGGACGAAACTGATCCACCATTTCTATATAAGAGTTGTCTTTTTTTGATATCATTATCTGATTTGTATTACCACGTTTTACGTGAATGTTTTAGGAGGATTATTACATGGAAAATGGAGTAGTTAAATGGTTTAACGCAGAAAAAGGATACGGTTTTATTCAAGTAGAAGAGGGAAATGACGTTTTCGTCCATTACTCTGCTATTCAAGAAGAAGGTTTCAAATCATTAGAAGAAGGTCAAGAAGTTACATTTGAAATTGTTGAAGGTGAACGTGGTCCACAAGCTGCTAACGTTGAAAAAATTAACAGCTAATGAAATATAAAGCGGTAATCAGATGATTACCGCTTTTTTTTGATGGGTTCATTTAATCGGTCGTGTAAGTGATGATGATGTTATGGTTTTTGTATTGTCGCATTTTTTAAAGCTCTTTCTTCTTCAGGAATTCGGATGCGTAATAGTAATAAATGAATAATCGGGAAAATAATCGCTGTCATATAAGCCCCAAAAAGAAGTGGTATGACAATTAACTCGAGTGCAACAATGATATAATTTGGATGTTTAACAAATTTGTATGGCCCTTTTCTTATTAAGGCAACGCGAGGTAAAACGATAATTTTCGTATTCCAAAACTTACCTAGCGTTTGTATACACCATATTCGGCCTATTTGTGCAATTAAAAATATGGAAAATAGAAACGAATTAAAAGATACACGTTGGCTAGAGAGTGACGTTTCCCAGAGTAAGCTTATAAAAAATAAACTATGTAGCACAATAAACCATTTGTAATGTTCCCGTCCTTTTTCAATTCCCCCCCTCTCTTTCATCCATCGTTCATTACGCTTTGCGATCATTAATTCAATTAGACGTTGCCCAATAATAACTAGTAGTAATATCCACATCCATGTCGTCATCGATCCCACTCCAATAACAGTAATTCAGAACTAAAACCAGGACCTAAAGCGGAGAGTATACTTTTCTCTTTTTGTGAAATAGTTTCGCTCATCCACGCTTTTAATACATACAACACTGTTGCTGATGACATGTTCCCATGATTTTTTAATACATTGTATGAGTGAAATAGTTTATTTCTAGAGGTATTACAAACACTTTCCATCGCTTCTAACACTTTTCGACCGCCCGGATGAGCAATAATGGAATGAAGATCATGATGAGTGAGTTTAAGTGATGTTAGGAACTCATGTAAGTGTTCTTTCCAAACGGTGTGGACAAAGTTTGGAATATGTTTAGAAAAAATGACTTCAAAGCCTAAATTCGTCACCTTCCACCCCATCACATCTTGACTATTTTTCTTCATAAAAGAATGGGTTTTGACAATTTTTGGTGTAATCTTTTTTTGATAGGAACGGTAAGGTGATTGTACACCTGTCAGAAGAACGGCGCTTGTACCGTCTCCAAACAGAGCAGTACCGATTAAGTTACTCTTACTCATATCTTGTTTTTGAAACGTTAAACTGCAGAGCTCTGAGCAGACGACTAAGGCATTTTTGTTTGGATGAGCTTTTAACCAATCGAATGCTCGTGATAAACCGATTGCGCCTCCAGCACATCCTAACCCCCATAAAGGCATGCGAACGACATCTTCTCTAAAAGGACGAGCATTGATTAAATACGTATCCATGGATGGTGTCGATATGCCCGTACTTGATACGAAGATGATGAGATCAATCGCTTCATAAGGAATGTTTTTCTGTAAAAATGTCTCGTTTGTTAAACAATCCTCAATCGCCTGTAAAGAATAGTGACGGGTATATGTAACATATAAAGCATTTTTTTCCTCAAACGAGTGCTCTTTAAGAAACCAATCGAGTTCAACGACAAGTTGTCTGTTCGCAATCGCAGCTCGATCAAAGACTGGTAGTAAACGATCAATTTTTCGTTGTGAATATGTAAAAACATTTTTAACTAAGTTTTTAACATCATTTTGTTGAATATCGTGCTTCGGAATGCCGAGCCCTACTGAACTAATATATGCCATATTTTCTCCTTTTTACTAATACCTTTCCCATTTCGTCAAAAACTATTACTTTTTTCGTCACATAACTTTCACAAACTTTACTAACTGAAAGGTTACTAAACCCTTTGTGATAAAGGTTTTACAGCTTATTGAACACTTTGTGAAACGTTGGGAAATGACATTTACGGGGTATGTAAATTGTGTATGATGGAATTAGAAAGGATTTTTTAAAAAAGGGGTTGAGAAAACATGAGTCTAGCTACACAAGAAAGAAAGCAGCCAAACAATGAAGAGCAACCCAACCTAAAAGGGACACTAATATCTGTACTTATATTAGGAACCTTAATCGTTGTTAGCTGGTTTGGTGTGTATGCGTTATTTATGATGAGATAGTCATAGTACATGTAAGGGAGAGAAAAAAGTATGCATCTACACAAATATGAAAAAATATGGTTGGTATTTGGTATTGGATCTCTCGTTGTCTTTTTACTTGTACTTGGTTTTGGAGCGTTTTGGAAAGGTACACACCCCCAAAGCCACGGACAATTGATTGATCCAGAAAACATTGAAGCAAACGATGCATTTAAACCGGAAAACCTTGGTGTAACAAAGGTTGACGATGATAAATACATCGTAAATGTCGTCGCTTCAGCTTTTAATTACGATTTAGGAGAAGATGAAAATGGTGATCCAGTAAAACATATTCGCATTCCTAAAGGAGCAACTGTACTCTTTCAAGCGACTACACCAGATGTAATCCATGGCTTGAACATTGCTGGTACAAATGTGAATATGATGGTTGAACCTGGTTACGTCAGTAAAATTGAAACAGAAATGAATCAAGCCGGCGAATATACGCTCGTCTGTAATGAATACTGTGGCGTCGGTCACCATTTAATGTATGCTACTGTGGAGGTGTATGAATAATGGGGATTAAGAGCCTAAAAGTCGATCAAGTCGACCCGTCCGCTCAAAAATTACCGCTTAGTAAAAAGCAGAAAAATTTATATTTGTCTTTTATGACTGTATCAATTACTGCTTTACTAATCGGTGGATTAATGGGACTTTTACAAACCTTAGTAAGATCTGGGAAATTTACATTGCCAGCTGGTATCGATTACTATCAAGTGTTAACAGTTCACGGTGTTATTTTAGGACTTGTCATGACCTTCTTTTTCATCATCGGTTTTCAATATTCACTGATGGGAAGAACAGTCGGAATGACAGCCAAGCAACTAAAATGGGGCTGGGTTAGTTTTTGGTTAATGCTTATAGGAACGATTATGACCGCAACAATAATTTTACTAGGTCAAGGAAGTGTGCTTTATACGTTTTATGCACCTTTACGAGCGCATCCAATCTTCTATATCGGTTTAGCACTTGTGATCGTTGGAACGTGGATTGCTGCAATTATTAATTTTAGACAAGTATATTTATGGAAGAAGAAATATCCAGGTGAAAAAACACCGCTACCAGCATTTATGGTTACGATCAATATGATCATGTGGGTGTTTGCTACAATCGGAGTAGCTTCTGCGGTACTTATTCAGTTTATTCCTTGGTCATTAGGGTATGCTGAAACGATTAACGTATTAGTTACTCGAACATTATTTTGGTATTTTGGACACCCGTTAGTTTATTTCTGGTTACTACCTGCATATATGGCTTGGTATGTCATTATACCGAAAATTATTGGTGGTAAAATCTTTAGTGACGCGTTAGCTAGACTATCATTTGTTTTACTTTTATTTTTCTCACTCCCAGTTGGATTCCACCACCAGTTAACTGAACCAGGAATTCCAGCAACTTGGAAGTTTATCCAAGTTATTTTGACAATGATGGTAGTCGTACCTACATTGATGACAGCCTTTTCCCTATTCGCTACCTTTGAAATGACAGGTCGCAAAAAAGGATACAAAGGTTTGTTTGGATGGTTTAAGGCTTTACCGTGGAAAGACGTCCGTTTCCTAGCACCGTTTATTGGAATGCTTTTCTTTATTCCTGGTGGTATTGGTGGAATTATCAACGGTTCTCACCAATTAAACACTGTTGTTCATAATACAGTGTGGGTAACAGGTCACTTCCATTTGACTGTTGCCGCAGCAGTTATTTTAACGTTTTTCGGAATTTCATACTGGTTAATTCCACATTTAACGGGAAGAAAATTAACACCACAAATTAACCGACTCGGAATTATTCAGGCAATCTTATGGGCTATCGGCATGGCCATTATGTCAGGCGCTATGCACATTGCTGGACTGAAAGGAGCACCGAGACGTTCAAACTTCTCTGAGTATGCAGGTGGGGAACAAGTTTCGGAATGGATCGGTTATCAAGTTGCTCAAGCAGTTGGTGGATCGATATTATTCATTGCTATTTTATTAATCGTTTACCTATTCATCAAAATGGCCTTCTTCGCTCCTAAAGGTGTTGAAGAGTATCCACTTGCTGAAGAAGAAGTGGATGCAGAGCCGACTCCAGCATTCTTCGAAAACTGGAAGCTTTGGATTGCAATTACATTCGCGTTAATTATTTTCGCTTACGGCGTCCCGTTTGTCGATATGATCAACTATGCACCGCCAGGATCACCACCATTTGACTGGCCGATTGGAAAATAACGATAGTAAAAACAGGGGAATTGTTCCCCTGTTTTTTTATTTCATAAAATCATTGTTTTTCATAAACGAAGATCTATAGATGTTATTTTCTTTTACCGAAATATTGATAATAATCGGTCCGAATAAAGCCATTAAAAAGCTTTCGCTTCTTCGTAGCTTTCCGTCCAAAATATGTCTCAAAATCTTTAAAGGCTGTTAAAATATATACGCTCCAGCCAGGATGATTATTCATAATTTTCCCTAAATCTTTGTAAATATTTTTAACGATGTCTTTATTGTTTAACCGTTGACCATAGGGAGGATTACCAATTAAATAACCATATTTCTGTCGAATGCGTAAATCTTTTACTTGCATCTGTTTCCAATGAATGATGTCTGCTAATCCTGCTTCCATACTATTATTTTTTGCGATATCAACCATTGCATGATGAATATCAGAACCGATGATGTGTAACTGTTGATCATAATTGGCTTCGTCCTCTGTTTCTTCAAATGCTCGTTCCCACACTGTAGGAGAAATGAAACTCCATTGTTCAGAAGCAAAACTTCGATTAAAACCTGGAGCTATGTTTTGTCCGATTAAAGCTGCTTCAATAGGAATCGTCCCCGACCCACAAAATGGATCGATTAACGTTTCATTGGGGTGCCAATTCGTCAATAAAACAAGTGCAGCAGCTAATGTTTCTTTGAGAGGTGCTTCTCCTTGACCGGATCGGTATCCTCTTTTATGCAAACCATCTCCAGAGGTATCAATTGTTAACGTGGCAATATCTTTATGTAGCGCAACTTCAATTTTATAAAGTGCCCCACTTTCTGGCATTCGAGAGGCGACACCGTATTTCAATTTAAGACGTTCAGCAACTGCCTTTTTTACAATAGCTTGACAATCGGAGACGCTAAATAACTTTGATTTATGTGATTTTCCTAAGACAGGGAACTTCCCATCTTCACTAATAAATCGTTCCCAAGGCAATGCCTTCGTACATTCGAATAGCTCATCAAATGTAGTCGCTTTAAATGTTCCTACTAAAAGCTTAACGCGATCGGCTGTACGCAACCATAAATTGCTTCGGGGTATAGCCGATTGTGGCCCCTTATAAATCACTTTCCCATTTTCGACAGTCGTCTCATATCCTAAGTTTCTTACTTCTCTCGCCACAATGGATTCTAAGCCCATGGCGGCTGTCGCTATTAATGTAACCTGTTGGACCATGATCTTGTTCCTTTCATTAAGATGTTTTCTCTCCTTAGTTTATCATAAAGCATAAGGGCAACGAGCGATACGATTTTGACGTATTCTTTAAAAAAAGCCATAAAAAAAAGAAAAGTAACTTTTACGTTTGTCTTGTACGATAAAAGTTACTTTTCTTTTGCAGTCGCCCAATTGAATACTCGATAAGCCATGTTCTGTTCCAATGCATGTTAACGATGGTCAGTCTCATGCATTGGCTGTAATCATCTATCTACAAGTAAAAAAACTTGTCCCTTTTTCGGTTCTTATTCCCTAATCAAGGGTGCCCCTACCTTTGTTTGGGTTGCTCACTCGTGGGGTTTACCGCGTTCCATTCAGAAAGTTTCCAATCTGATTCGTCACTGTGGCACTTTCAAGGGTATTCCATATCCGTAAGGACGTAGGAACCTTCCTGCCGTTAACTAAAGTAGTTACCTTGACTTATGATTTTGTCAAGCACGATCGTTACAATCATCACAGATTGTGTGAGCATGGACTTTCCTCTATATGTTTAACGCATACAGCGATTACATGAGTATTCAATTACTGCATTATTCATTATACCATATCTAGTAATGAATTGCATCTTTTTATGTGGATACGTCGTCACTTAATTGTTGTCCACTGAACCAGATTCCGCATATTTTTTTCCAAACACTTCTTTTTCCAAGTTGGATAATCGTTTTAATATATCATAATTCACTGGCTGATGTAGTTGTTGTGTAGCTCTCTGCTTCGGCTCTTCTTCGACTTTCTTAACTTGTTGCTTCATTCGTTTTAATTGTTCGTTTTCCTTTTTTAATTGATTGATTTGTTGGTGAAATACATTATAATCTTGAATAATCATATCTAAAAATTCATCAACTTCTTCTTGATGATACCCGCGCATGCTTGTTTTAAATTCCTTTTCGAGAATATCTTTTCCAGTCAATTGGATACGTTTTGCAACCATAGTAATCACCTCTTTTTATTATTCAAATGGATACTCGTAGTAGCGAATGTTTGTACACTTATTTCATTGTATTACGTTCAATAGAATTTATGTGTTTACTATATATTATACCATTAAAAGAGAGAGCTGAAAAACAGCTCTCACCTCTTTTCTTTTTTCGATTATTTTGTGACATCCGAGGCGTCAAAAGAAAACGGCAATAAATCTTCCATTGTCATCGTTATCAATTGATGCTGGGCGTTTGCTAAATAAATGACCATCGTCGGTTCAAAAAACTCACTCATCACCTGGCGGCAAGCTCCGCATGGTGGAACCGGCCTTTTTGAGTTCGCGACAACGGCCATTTCAGTAAAATTTCTTTCTCCAGCAGCGATTGCTTTAAAAATAGCTATCCGTTCGGCACAGCAAGTTAACGAATAAGAAGCATTTTCAATATTACACCCTGTATATATTTTCCCTGATGTCGTTAAAAGAGCCGCTCCTACTGGAAATTTTGAATACGGAGCATATGCTTGCTTTTTTGCACGAATCGCTTGAGTAAGTAACTCATTGTTCTTCATTTTTTACATCCCCTATCCATTATGGAGATAGATATACACGTATTTGAAAAAGTGGATATCTATTGCCTTAAAATCAATTACAAACTTCTACGCAGTTGATCCAAAATAAATTGAACAGATTGAATCAGTTCCATATAACGCTTACGCTTAACGTCTTTGTAGAAACTGTGCATTAAAATGAGCTCCATATTTTCTTTCGTTGAAACGATTTGCTGAGGATGGACATGTACCTCGTTTGTTTGAATCGTTTGTAATGCTTTCGCTTCCCATTCGACAAGTAGATGAAAAACAGGTTCGGTTTGTTTTTTTACGTTTGAAAAAAATTGTGAATCCCGTTTATTTTTTGGAGGCTCATACGTCTCATATATTTCTTTTAAATAAACGAGATGTTGTGCTAATTTATTTGTTTGTTCTTTTAAATCCACTTGAATACCTACCTTTAGTTAATCCTTCATATTCTACATCTACTGTATCATGGATTGACTACTTTGGCACATCTATTACAACGAGACGTTAGATCAGTTCGCAGACGCCTTTCTCGTCCCTTTCTATAAATAAGAGTGTTACTCCATCTGTTTGAGTTTTTCTAAAGTAGATACCATTTCTTGACAACGTATGTGGAAGTGGTCTGTCATATGTTGTTCGACCCTCGTTATTAACCGGTGTTCGATTCCATATATTTGTTCACGTAAGTAATGAAAGGCACGCTCTAGTTGCTTTTTTTCTTCGTTATTTGAATAGGCGTTCGCATTCATAACCATATTCATCTTACCACCTCGTTCTTTTTACTGTCATAACTCTATTCGGTAGCTATTTGTAAACTCCTTCTCATTCGACAAAACTAGAATGAATGAAACAAAACTAGTGAAACATTTTATCCATTTCACGTGTACGCACAGTAGACAAGATCATTGAGCTACACTTTATCATGAAAATATTCGCTTCATATGACTATACGCATATAACAAATGTCTTTTTAAATAAAAACGAGAACTCATTTCACAAATTTTTATTCTTTTAAGTGGAGAGAACCATTTTTTCTTAATGTTTTTACATTTTGCCCAATCGTTACGGATTTCGTCATGATGCGTTATCGCTGGATACGATAAACGAAGGATTGGGCTTTGTGGTAGATTTACATTCAAAAACTGCTCATAGTCACGCCGTGATCCTGTATGGGAGACGGTTAAAAGAAAATCGACAGCTTGCTGATAGATTTTCGGAGAATAAATAATAGCGGCGATTTGTTTTCCGAACATAATTCGTTTATGTACATTCGTAAAACCATGTACAAACTTGCCGTACACGCGCTTGGATGTCGTTGGGACTAAAACGGCATTCATCATGAAGTAATTTTGTAATATATATGGTAAACTTTTAAAAACACGCTGTTTAAAAAAAGGTTGTTGGACAACCGGACGTTCTATAACATGCTGTTCATTGATAATTAATGCGTCCATAAGACGTTGTTTATTTTTATACGTCCAAAAGTGTTCCCATTCTTTTTTCATAAAGTGGGATACATGTAGCGAATCAAGTAAATGAAACATCGGCTCATTTCGACTTAATGACAGCTGATAGACGAGAAGTTGAGGATAGGTATCTGAAAAAATAAGCCAATTCGCTCGTTCATACGTCATAAAAAGTCGGATCCGTTCGGAAGTACCGAGCATGTCTTTATATGGAGGTAAATATAAATCAGTCATATTCCAGCCAGCATTTCTCGAAACAATCGTTGCGACAAGGGTCCACTGGATTTCAGGATAAGTGAAATAAAACTTTTGATAAGCATTTGTTCGTGTAACGTTGTCAATATTATGTTTCTTCGTCTGTTTTATTATATAATATAGGTAGTCATCCATTGTCCAAGGCATAATCCTCACCTACTTTCACTGAGATTATTTATACATTTCTACATTATTGTTACAGTTATACGAAGATTGTTATCAATGTATATTTTTTCTGTTATGATACTGTATTATACTAGGGGGACATATAATGAATTATCCAAATGGACAACGAAGAAAGGCACGACGAAGTTCTTTTTCACAACGAAGACAAGGCTATGCGAACCGCGGGATGTCTTTAGAAGAAGATATAAACGTGACGAATTCATTTTATTTGAATACGAACCGGGCGGTCATTCATAAAAAACCAACCCCTATTCAAATTGTTCATGTAAACTATCCAAAGCGAAGTGCTGCAGTCATTACAGAAGCCTATTTTAAACAGCCTTCAACGACGGATTACAATGGAGTTTATCGAAATTGTTACATCGACTTTGAAGCGAAGGAAACGAAAAATAAAACTTCCTTCCCTTTAGCGAACATTCACCATCACCAAATCAAACATATGGAATTAATCGTAGAGCATGGCGGGATAAGTTTTATCATTATTCGCTTCACGGTACACGATGAAACGTATTTATTGCCTGCTCAAAATCTTTTTTCTCACTGGTACCGTCAAGAAAATGGCGGTAGAAAATCGATTGCTTATGAAACGATTACAAAAGAAGGGTATTTAATACCGTTCCAATATCAAGCGAGAGTTGATTTTTTAACTGTTATTGATCAGCTATATTTCAAGTGAATTTATGTAAGGTAGTCGTACCCTCGCCTGTCGACTTTTAACTCGAGTCGTAGACGAATGCTTGGTTTTGAGCAATTAACGGGGTACCGATGTTTAGAATGGAGGAAAGTTCTATGCCACAAAACGGTCAAACTCGTATGGCAAGACGAAAGCAAAAAAAATCGAAACAAAAACCATTGTGGAAAATAATTTTAATCTCAATCGCTGTTATCCTTCTTGTAGCAGGTATTGGGGTCGGGTCAGTATTCGCCTATTATATCGCAACTGCTCCGAAACTAGATGAAGCAAAATTAGATGATCCTTTTTCATCGAAGTTTTTTGATAAAGATGGTAATCCATTTGCAGAACTCGGAGCAGAACAACGAACGAAAATTGAGTACGATGATTTACCACCTATATTAATCGACGCTGTCATTGCGACCGAGGATTCACGATTTTTCGATCATCCGGGAATCGATATGCGAAGGATTGGCGGAGCCGTTGTCGCGAATTTCAAACGTGGTTTCGGTGCAGAAGGTGCAAGTACAATTACGCAACAAGTCGTTGAAAAGTCATTTTTATCTCCAGAGAAAACAATTAAGCTAAAAGTTCAAGAGCAATGGCTTGCGCTTAGATTAGAGCGTAAATATTCGAAAGAAGAAATTCTTGAAATGTATTTAAATAAAATATTTTATGGAAGTGGTGCCTATGGGGTAGCGAAAGCATCACAAATTTACTTCGGTAAAACAGATTTACATGAGTTAACTTTACCTGAGGCTGCTATTTTAGCTGGTTTACCCCAAAGGCCAACAGCTTATAATCCATTTGAAAATCCAGATTTAGCGAAGAAAAGAATGAAGACAGTCTTAGAATTAATGGTTCGACACGATAAAATTACCGAGCAGGAAGCTAAAGAAGCGATGGAAGTCGATATTGAGTCTTTACTCGTCGAGTCAAGACCAAAATCAACAGAGTACGAAGCATTTTTACAACAAGTTGACCGAGAAATTGAAGAAAAATTAAATGGAGCTGATATTTACACCGATGGGTTAAAAGTGTATACAACGTTAGATACAAGTATTCAAGAGCATATAGAATTTTTATTAACGGATAGTGATGACAATCCAATCCCGTATCCAGACGATGAAATGCAAGCAGGCATGACTGTTTTAGATACGACAAATGGCGCCATCCGTGCGATTGGTGGACGACGAAATAGTGAAGGGAAAGGTGAATTTAACTTCGCCATTCAAGGTGGACAACAGCCAGGATCGACATTTAAACCGCTTATCGCCTATGCTCCAGCAATTGAGTACAACAAGTGGTCGACTTATCATCAAGTGAATGATGATAAACCATACGAAGTCGGTGGGACAAACCCGATTAGAAACTGGAATCGTCAATATCAAGGATGGATGAGTGCTCGATATGCGTTAACACATTCCTTAAATGTGCCGACGGTTAAGATATTAGAAGAATCAGGGCTAGATCAAGCGAAGAAATTTGCTGAAGGATTAGGTATTCAATTCGCTAATGATAAAATCGATATCCGTGACGCCATCGGTGGAACAGAAACGGAAGTTACTCCTCTACAATTAGCAGGAGCATACCAACCCTTCGGTAATGAAGGAATATACAATGAACCGTATGCTGTTACAAAGGTTGAATTCCCTGATGGAAAAATTGTTGAATTGAAATCAGAGCCTGAAGCTGTTATGAGTGATTATACAGCTTATATGATCACAGATATGTTAAAATCAGTGATGAAAGAAGGAACAGGAAGAGAAGCAAACATCCCTGATTTACCAGTGGCCGGGAAAACAGGAACAACAAACTTAAAAAATGTTTCAGGTAGTCCAGATTCATGGTTTGCTGGCTATACGACGAATTACACAATTTCTATTTGGACGGGATATCCAGAAGAACGAAAACCGTTACCAAATACAAAAATTCCCCATGCGATATTTGCAAATACAATGACCGAAATATCAAAGAATATTGAAACAAAAGATTTCGTTAAGCCTGATTCGGTCGTTGAATTACCGATTATTAATGGATCAAATCCGCCAGCCATCGCTCATCACGACTCTGGTGGAGTTGTACGTGAATTGTTTGTCAAAGGGCATGAACCGAATCAACAACAACGCAAAAACGTTGATCAACTTGATCCGGTAAGTAATTTGCAAGCTAAATATGATGAAAAATCTAAATCGATTCATGCCAACTGGAAATATGCTAAAGATGCTGATGTTTTCTTTGAAATTAGTGCAAGCATTGATGGTGGTTCTATGAAACTGTTATCATCAACGGATGATACTTCCATCGATATTTCTCAAGTTGATCCGACGAAAGAATATACGATTCAAGTCGTTGCTGTCAGCAATAAAGATGAATCCGTCAAAAGTAAGCCTGCCACAACAAAGGTGAGGATGCCTGGCGCTGACGACGATGAAGACGAAGAAGATGAAGAGTCAATTGGCTCTGTAAGTAGTTTGAGCGCCGAATATGTTACCGAAACGTCGATTATAGATGTTTCATGGGATTATAATGGACCACCTGCTTCATTTGAGGTAGCAGTCAATGGTCAAGTCCAAACGGTTGAATCACTAGGGATTGAAATTAGCGGTGCTCAACCGGGTGAAAAATATACCATTACGGTTACCCCTATCGGTCAAAAAGGGGCAAATGAAGGAGTTAAAGGAGATCCACAAAGTACAACTGTCCAAATTCCTGACACGAATGAAGACGAGAATACGGATACAGAGACAGATTCAGATCCCAATGAGGAGACACGCGAGGAAGATCGCGAACAATCTGATCAAAATAAAGAACAACAAGAAGATGATGATGAAGAAAGTAAAGATGACGAAAAAGAAGAAAAAGAGAATGATCGCGAAGAAGAAAATGGCGACGATGATGAAGAAAGAGACGACGATGATTCGGATGCCGATGATGAAGACTAAACAAAAGAGGCTACTCAATCGTTGAGTAAGCCTCTTTTTTACTGATTACGACTTTGTCGTTTTTTCTTTCGCATGCGCTTTTTTCCTTCTCTACAAAGATGTAATAACGGACATTGCTCACAGTTTGGATTTCTCGCTTTACAATGATAGCGCCCAAAAAAGATCAACCGATGATGAGTAATGCTCCACTCATCTTTCGGTACTTTTTTCATCAAAGTTTTTTCAACTTCTAAAACAGAATCTTTCCAACGACAAATTCCAAGTCGTTTCGCTACACGTTCGACATGCGTATCTACAGCAATCGCTGGTTTATTAAAAGCAACAGATGCAACAACGTTTGCCGTCTTTCTTCCAACACCTGCTAATTTCATTAGTTCGTCGCGATCTTGGGGAACTTGCCCATCATATTCATCGATTAAAACACGGCTAAGTTTTTGAATCGCTTTAGATTTGTTACGATATAAACCGATGGAACGGATATCTTCTTGTAATTCTTCTAAAGGAACGGCAATAAAATCTTCAGGTGTTTTATATTTTTTAAATAAACCTCGTGTAATTTTATTCACATGGGCATCTGTAGATTGTGCGGACAATAATACTGCAATTAAGAGTTCAAATGGATTTCTATGGTGAAGTTCACATTGGGCATGCGGAAACATCTTAGCGATTTCATCCAAACAAAAACGAATTTCTTTTTTGTTTAACATGTTTAATCGTCTCCCTCTAACCAATTATAATAAATAGAAGTATCTCTCTTTTTTCGTTGCGGTTGTGGCTGTTGGGTCGTTTTATGTTGATGAAACTTTCGACTCGCTTCACGTGCTTGTTCTACCGTATGGATCCCTTTCTTTTTCCAACTGCGAAGAATGCGATCAATATATTTAAAATTCAACTTCCCCATTAAAACAGATTCTCGAAGTGCAGCTTTAATTAAAGCTGGAACGAATTGATCTTCGTCAAGCCACGTATTAATCATTTCAATTTCAAATGGCGAGAGCGGTCGGCCAAATTCTTGTTCAAACAAAATAAAAATCGTTCCTTCACCTGTTTCATCATTTTCCGGGATCGTTTCGTCTAGTTCGGTATACAATCTTTTCCAAAGTGGTTCTAGTGAATATTGTTCGCTTATTTGTTGATACTCATTTTCGCTCTGTTCAATCGTTAACAATCCTTTTTGAATTAATTTACGCAATATATGCGCACATTCTTTTTCATCAATTGTCAAATAAGAAACTAATTCATCAGGTGTAGGAAAGTGGTTTCCTTCCCAAGAAAAACGATGAAGCTGCAAAATAACGAGCAGCTCCTTTTCATTCAATTCGAGTGATTTATAATTCGTTAATATTTTCATTGGAATCGATATTTGATCGTTTAAAAGACGTTGAATAGGTATTGCTTTTGTCATCATATAGCACCTCTCCACTAGTATACCATGCCGCGTTTTTTCCCCATATACAAACCCCTTGCCGAATAAGAAGCAAGGGGTTGTTCAAACCTTTAATCGCGGACTGAAAAGATTGTGCGCATACATCTCTTACGTCATCAACCTAACGAACGTCCGTATTTCTACGCTTGCTGATTTTGAACAAATCGTTTAATCCGAGCAGCCGCTTCTATTAGTAATTCTTTCGAAGTTGCATAAGATAACCGTACATTATTTGGTGCACCAAACCCTGATCCCGGTACAATGGCTACCTTCTCTTCTTCTAGTAAAGCACTTGCCCAGTCATCTGTTGATTGAAATCCGCTCTTCTCAACTGCCTCTTTTACATTTGGAAACAAGTAAAAAGCACCGTTTGGTTTTCTGCATGAAATACCTGGAATATCAATGAGTAGTTCATACAATGTATCCAGTCGGTCTGAGAAAATTTTGCGCATTTCATACGTAGGATCTTCTGTTGATTCATACGCTGCTAAAGCTGCGTACTGAGCAATCGATGTAGGATTTGATGTCGCATGTGATACATGATTTGTCATCGCTTGAATAATTTTTTCTGGACCGGCTGCATACCCAATTCGCCACCCTGTCATGGAATGAGATTTGGACACTCCATTGATGACAATCGTTCGTTCTTTCAGTTCCGTTGACAATTGCGCAATCGAAACATGATGATCATCCGTATAAATCAACTTTTCATAAATTTCATCGGAAACAATAAAAATATCATGTTTTACACAAATATTTCCGAGTTCTTGTAATTCTTCTTCGCTATACATCATTCCCGTAGGGTTGCTCGGTGAATTGATGATCACTGCTTTTGTTTTGTCTGTGATCGCTCCTTCTAATTCTTTTGGTGTCAATTTAAAATTATTTTCTTCTTGTGCTTGAACGATAACAGGTACTCCACTGGCAAGCTTCACTTGTTCTGTATAACTTACCCAGAAAGGTGCTGGAACAATAACTTCATCTTCTTCATTTAAAATAACTTGAAATAATGTATATAAAGCATGTTTTGCCCCTGTCGTTATAATGATTTCTTGTGGGGTATAATATAATGTATTATCTTTTTCAAACTTCTTCGCAATTGCTCGTTTAAGTTTTGGAATACCGCCGGATGGTGTATATTTTGTTAATCCGTCATCCATCGCTTGTTTCGCTGCTTCAATGATGAATTCAGGTGTATTAAAATCGGGTTCCCCTACACCTAAACCAATCACGTCATGGCCTTCTTCCTTTAATTGTTTCGCTTTAGCAGAAATAGCCAACGTTGAAGACGGTGTTAAACTTTTTACTCTGTTTGCCAATACCATGATAAAACCACCTTTATGTTATGATTTGAACATTGGTCGAAAACGATATTGTTCATAGTTTGTCCCATCATAAATGGACAAATAATCAATGACGTAGCGACCATTGTTATCAATATATGTTATTTCCCACATCGGTTCGTGATCTACGATTGTTGGGACAAGTTTAATCCACTCACATTCGTGACATTTGTTGGTCCACTCCTGTTGAATCGATTGAGCGGAAACGATGTCTTGCTCATTAACGATTGTTAGTTTTTTGTTATTGTTTGAAGATAAAGGTACAAAAACCAACTTCTTTTCGCCATTCTTCGTTTTACCGATGACAACATGATGCGGTTGTTCGCTATGTGATAGAATAATATCTTCAATTTCAACAACATTTGTCTCGTCTAAGACGATTTGTTCCGAGTCCTGAAAACCTTCCGTTTTACTCGATTGAATGTTCTTATACAAGAATATACTATATATGATACAAAAAACAATGATTATACAGAAAATCCACAAGGACCATTTAAGCCACCGGGGAATTGTATGTTCGTCATAAAACTGGGTTCTCATCCGGCAAACCTTCTAACCGCTTTTATATGCAAATTGCTTATATGCCTCCACATATATTGGGCTATATTTACATCTTTTACTGTGTATCTATCCATCATTTTCTCCCCCAGTAATAATTGTTAATATGATCAATTATTGTCACATATAGCTCGTCATCATTCGTATATACTAATAAATGTTGAAGATAAGTAAGCACATTCTTAACTTTTATTTATTTCAACAAAATTTCCTAACCCATATATTTGTATACTGATGCCTAGGCATCAGTATACTTTCTTAAAACCAGCGCTTCGCTTCATCTAATAATTCATACGTTGATCCATATAAAATTGGCACTTCAGGAATCGAATCCAAAAAGAATGTTCCATATTTAGCTTTTTTAATCCGTGCGTCACAGACGAAGACAATTCCACGATCACGTGTCGAGCGGATAAGTCTGCCAAAGCCCTGTTTAAACCTAATAACAGCTTGAGGTAAAGATAATTCAAAAAATGGATTTTTTCCTTGTTCTTTTAGAAATTGTGCTTTCGCTTCAAAAACAGGATGATTTGGACGTTGAAAAGGCAGTCTAACAATCATCAAACATGATAAGTCTTTTCCAGGAATATCAATACCTTCCCAAAATGAACTCGTTCCTAATAAGATAGACTTTTCGAATTTCTGGAAATTTTTCTTTAAACGTGATCGGCTTCCACTTGAAATTCCTTGGGCGATTAAAACATATTCATCAGCGTCCATCGTTTCTTGTAGGAGATTGTATGACTTTTTTAACATATCATAAGATGTAAATAAAACAAGCATTCGACCATCTGTTATGTTAGCTAACGAAAGAATAGCTTCACATGTAGAATAGATAAAATCGTCTGAATGTATATTAGGAAAATCATTCGGAATGAGAAGTTTTGCTTGTTTATCATATTCAAATGGTGAAGCAATTTGCTCAGTCATTAATCGAATCGATGAAATCCCTAATCGATCTTGCATAAAAGAAAAGGAATTTCTCATCGTTAATGTCGCGCTCGTTAAAATCACACTTTGTTTGTTCGTAAAAAAATCTTCCGCAAGTCGATCAGCGATGTAAGCTGATTCACTATATAAGTAAACGGAATTTTTTGCACCATATGCATCGATTTCAATCCATTTCACATGCGTTGAGCTATTTTCACATAAGAAAAAATGCTCGAGATCGTCAATGAATCCTTGAAGCGATTCCATATGATGGGTTGCTTGATTTTGATCATTTTCATCATCTAACTGCTGTTGGCAGCTCGATAATAAATGAATTAAATCTCGAAGATAAAACGTTAATCGAGTCGCCATTTCTAAAATAACGGTCCATTCTTTCTCATGTTTTCTGTCTTCATCCAATCGGTGTTGGATTCTGCCCGTATCGCTTAATGATGATTGCTTCGTTTGTCGGCTCATCACATATTGAAACAACATCCGAAACAATTCATCGAGTTCGTAGGTTGCTTCTTCGTGAAGTTCATCCCATGTAGCCATCGAAAACGAATCTATTAAAGAGGGATGACGTGTAATCATATTCATGATAAAGCCTTGATTAGTTGATTGGCCTATTTGATTGATGACATACAACATACTGACATAATCTAATTTATAACCGTAGTGATGAGAGGCAATATGTTCAAAGTGATGAGCTTCATCGATAATGACCCGTTCATAACTTGGTAGCAATGAATAATCGTTAAACATATCTGTGCAAAGTAACGCATGGTTGGTGATGAGAATATGTGCTTTTTGCGCCTTTTGTCGTGCTTTTTGGTAGTACGAATATCGAAACCACGGTGATGATGGGTGAACAGGTCCTTCTGCTTCTGTAGAGACGTTATGAAAAAAGTAATAACCACTTGGCGGTAACTGAATCTCATCAATATCTCCCGTTTCTGTCTCTGTCAACCAAATAAGGATGATCGCTTTCGTTAGCGCTACATCATAATTATCTTGCTTGTTCAGCGACAACTCTCTAGCAAAGTTTTCTAAACTGAGATAATGTTGCTTTCCTTTTAATAAAGCGACAGTAAAAGGAGATGGAATTAGTTTCCGTAATAAAGGAATTTCTTCTTCTAGTAATTGGCTCTGTAACTGTGTCGTATGCGTACTAATAACAATTCTTTGTTTCTTTTGCAACGCCTCATAAATCGCTGGGATTAAATACGCTAATGATTTTCCTGTTCCTGTTTCCGCCTCTATTAACGCATGATGGTGCATTTGAAAAGCATCGAAGATCATTTCTGACATATGCCTCTGGCCACTTCTTTTTTCATAATTAGGAATGTATTGTTCCATCGTTCCATTAGCTTCGTATATGTGATCTAAATAATCCATGAAGGGAAGTTTTAAAACTTCTTCCCTTTCATCTTTAAATGGTCTATGTTTAAAAGCCAATCCTCGATAAGAAACGATATCGTCTGCCGGTTCAGCGATAGAAAACGCTAGTTCCTTTTTACGTTGTTCTAGCCATATATGTAAATCTGATATTAAAACGGTTTCTAAATTGATTAGATGATGAATCGTCTCATAAGGTAGTGTGTACAATTTATATCTCATTTGTAAAAGCATTTCTGCAGTCATATGAGCATCTGCTAGAGCACGATGAGCTTCATCGTGATGAATACCAAGGTATTCAGCTAGTTGTTCTAACTGAAAGCTTGGGGCTTGAGGAAATAAAATTCTTGCTAATTCAACCGTATCGATGACTGGATTCGTTAATTTCTTTAATTGAACAGCTTCCAGCTTTGTATTTAAAAATCGTAGATCAAAGGCGACGTTATGTGCAACAAAATAACCGTGTGAAAATAAGTCGACAATTTTAGGTGCAACATCCTCGAATGATGGAGCATCTCGTACATCTTCATCCGTAATTCCTGTTAAAGATGTGATGAATGGTGGAATGGATTGCTTCGGGTGAATGAACGTTGAATAGCTTTCACTAATTTGGCCATTTTCAATGACGACAATCCCGATTTCAATAATATGATCTGTTTCCACGGAATGTCCTGTTGTTTCTAAATCGACGACGATGAATCGTTCCATAGTTGTCCACCTTCCATTTGTAAGTGCGAAATTTAAGGAAAAAATAAACATACATATACCGAAATAACCCCGCCTCACTTCAAACAGTGAACGGGGATTAAATCGTATATGAGATTTGAACTGCTTATCGCCTTACATCTCTGTTAATGGAGGTTCTTGCTCAATCAGTTGGTCAATCTTATTATGTTCGTTCATAATAGCTACTTTTGGCTTAAATGATGACAACTGATCATTTGCGATTAATGCATAGGCAATAATGATAACCGTATCTCCTGGTTGTACGAGCCTAGCAGCAGCTCCATTGAGACAAATCACACCTGAATTTCTTTCCCCTGGTATGACGTACGTTTCGAGACGAGCCCCATTGTTATTATTAACAATGTGTACTTTCTCATGTGGTAATATATCTACTTTTTCCAAAATTGCTTGATCGATTGTAACGCTTCCAACATAATTTAAATTGGCCTCTGTTACGATCGCACGATGAATCTTAGCTTTCATCATTGTGCGAAACATATTCTTTCTCCCCCTAGTTGTTAAATTTTTCGACAATCTCACCTGTACTCTTTACAATTAAATTATCGATTAAACGCGCTTTTCCAAATGTAATAGCTATAGCTAGTATCACTTGGCGATCGATTAGTGTAACAGGCTGTAAAGATGGAAAGTTAAGAACTTCTACATAATCAATTTTTCCTGTTGTATGCTGTTTAAGTAAACGAGTGACCTCGTCTACTATCATAACAGGGTTTTGTTCACCGTCAACTATTAATTGCTGTCCTTTTTTTAATGCTTTATAGAGCCAGACTGCTTGTTCGCGCTCTTCTTCATCTAAGTAGATATTTCGGCTACTTTTTGCGAGCCCATCTTTTTCCCGAACTGTCGGACTACCGATAAGATTAATTGGAAAATTCAAATCAGTAATGAGTGCATCAACGACAGCTACTTGCTGTGCATCTTTTAGTCCGAAATAGACGTTGTTTGGTTGAACAATATGAAAAAGCTTTGTTAAAACAGTGATGACACCATCGAAATGTCCAGGCCGTGAACGCCCACATAATACATCAGTTCGTCCAGTTAACGATAATTGAATGAGCATCGGCTGTGGATACATTTCTTGTTGCTCAGGCATAAATAAAATATCGACACCTGCTTGTTCAGCTCGCTCAATATCTCTTTTTTCATCACGAGGGTATTCGTCAAAATCTTCATTCGGACCAAATTGCAATGGATTTACAAAAATACTCGTAATGACGATGTCATTTTCTTTTTTTGCCCGTTGCATTAAAGATAGATGTCCTTCATGAAAATATCCCATCGTCGGAACGAAACCGATTTCGTTGTTATGTAACGTATATTGTTTACTTAATTGTTGCATTTTTTCAATAGATCGGATGATTTGCATGTCTATCTTATCCTTTAAGTAATAAATTTTTACTTTCTATAAAGAAGGAATGAGAGTCATTCGGAAACGTTTCTTTCTTTACTTCGGATATATACGTTTCAATCGCTTCTTTTCCTACTTTATTCAATTCAGCATATGGTTTAACAAATTTCGGTAGTCGTTCGACACCGTATTTAAGAATATCATGGTAGACGAGGACTTGACCATCACAATGTACCCCCGCACCGATACCAATGATCGGAATCGATAAAGCATCCGTGACAACTTTTGCTAACTCTTTTGGTACACATTCTAACACGAGTGCAACGGCTCCGTGTTGCTCTAGTTTTTTAGCATCTTGTAAAAGTTTTTCAGCTGTTTCTTGATCTTTTCCTTGAACTTTGTAACCACCGAGAACATTAACTGTTTGCGGTGTCAACCCTAAGTGAGCAACGACAGGAATTCCAGCCTCTGTTAGTCGCTTCGTTAATGTAAGAATTTCATCTGATGCACCTTCCATTTTTAATGCTTGGGCATCGGTTTTCTGAAATAATTTACGAGCATTTTCGAGTGAATTTTCCAAGGAAATATGATATGACATAAATGGCATGTCCACGACTGTAAATGTATTTTTTGCACCGCGTTTTACCGCTTTTGCATGGTGGATCATGTCATCGAGCGTTACTTGGACAGTCGAATCATACCCAAGCATGACCATGCCGAGTGAATCTCCGACGAGAATCATGTCGATTCCAGCTTCTTCAGCTAACTTTGCAGATGGATAGTCATAAGCAGTGACCATTGTAATTTTTTCTTTTTGATGCATCATTTTTTCAAAGTCCAAAATACTATTCATTGTTTTTAGCTCCTTTTTCGAACCAATCTATTTCAGCGGAATACAATTTTTCCACGGATCCATCATCATTTTTGATGAGAAGTGCTCCATCATCGGCAATCCCTGAAAATGTCGCCTTCCACTGACGGTTCATCGTTTGAATGGAAATAGGTTGTCCGATTTTAAAACCGTAACTTTCCCATTTATGTTTAACTTCGGAAAAACCATTTTCTTTGTATGAAGTGTAGTTTCTTTCAAATGTCTCTAATAATTGTTGCGTAAATTGTGTCAAATCCCACTCTGTTCCTGTTTCAATACGTAGTGATGTCGCTTTTTGTTGGATTTCTTTAGGTAAATCGGTTTTCGTCTGATTAATGTTCATTCCAATACCGATAATAACGTATTGAATTTGATCTTGTTCGGCTTGCAATTCTGTTAAAATACCGGCCATTTTTTTACCATCAATCAAAATATCATTCGGCCATTTTATTTGTGGCCTTACTTCCGTTTGTTCATAAATAACATCCGCTAACACAGTGGCTGTGAGCAACGTTAGTTGGGGGGCTAACATAGGTAACATATTTGGTCGTAATAAGATACTAATCCATATTCCTTTTTCTTTTAACGAATGCCACGGCCGATTCATCCTTCCTTTTCCTCGTGTTTGTTCATCAGCAATGATGACGGTCCCGTGCTTTGCACCATCTTGTGCTGCTTCATGAGCAAGTGTTTGCGTAGAAGAGACTTCTGTTTTATGAATGATCGTTTTACCTAACCATTCTGTATGTAAACCCCAACGGAGCGTATTTTCGCTCATTTTATGTGGTGATGCAATAATTCTATACCCTTTTCTTGGCTTTCCTTCAATGGTATAGCCGTCCTTTTCAAGTTCTTTCATATGTTTCCAAATTGCACTACGAGAAATATTTAATCGTTCAGAAAGAACTTGGCCAGATACATATTCTGACTTTCTTTGTTCTAATAATTTGATTAATTTATCTCTGGTGGATTGCATGTTATCCATTCCTTTAACGAAAATTTCTTATTCACTAAATGACCTTCGACCACTTTTTTTTCTAACTGAGTTAACGTTTGCTGAAGCCACGGCCCTTTTTCTGCTCGTGGAAACATTTGAATCAAGTCATGTCCGTTTACAGCTAAATCCCGTTTTGAGCGAATCGGAAGTTCTTTAGCTATTTTTTCTATGTCTTGTTTACGAACGGGATTTTCGCTAAAAAGAATGCTCGTTAAATTCGCAAAACCATCATAAAACTGGGTATCTAATTGATAAACTAACCATCTGCTCAATCCGGTTTCTTCATATTGAGTGAGCGCTTGCGTCAATTGATGGGCTTCATGCTTTGTTTCGTTTGAACATTTCCACGCTTTAATCCAGGCGATGACAGGAATTTGCCGTTCAATATAATGAAATAAAGCAATGACTTGTCCAAATGAATGAAGAGGTTTTATTTCTTTGGGAATTTCAGCCACGATATACGGATATTTTAACATAATCGGTAAATATTTATATACTTTTGTTTCTTTCAAATAATGTAGTCCTGTATTAATAGAATCCCCACGAAATAATTTTTCCATTTCATTCGTAATTCGTTCTACGGCAATGTTTTCAATTTGTGGCATCACTAGTTTCATCGCTTTTAATGTTTTCTTTTCAATTGCAAATCCAAGTTGGCTGGAAAAGCGCAACGCTCGAATGATGCGCAATGGGTCTTCTGTAAAGCGCTCAACACCATTTCCAACCGTTCGGATTAACTTATTATTCAAATCAGTCATTCCTGAAAATAAGTCGATGACTTTTCCATTTTTGTCCATAGCGAGGGCATTGATCGTAAAGTCTCTCCGTTTTAAATCTTCGTCTAACTGATTAATAAACTGTACGGAGTCCGGATGACGTTGATCTGTATATGTGCCGTCTACCCGGAATGTTGTTACTTCATACGATTCATTTTTATGTCTAACAATGACTGTACCATGTTCAATGCCTACAGGAATCACTTTTGGAAAAATGGTTTGGATGATTGCAGGAGGTGCGGACGTTGTTATATCAATATCTCTAATCGGACGATTTAATAAAACATCTCGCACACATCCTCCAACGAAATAAGCTTCATGACCATATTCTTCTATCGTATCTATTATATATTTTGCTTGCATAAAAGACTTAGGAAGCATCGTAAATCCTCATTTTCTGTCGTTTAATTATTGTGATAAAACGTCGTCATATAAATCTTTATACTGTTGAATAATTTTTGATGAATGGAAAGTTTTTCTTGCTCGTTTCACGGCAGCTTGTGAAAACTCCTTCCATTTCTTCTCATCTGTTAACAAATCAATCGCATATGCTGCTGCTTGATCTGTGTCACCGACATCTACGAGAAACCCTGTTTCATTATGATTGATTACTTCAGGGATTCCACCGACATTCGTTCCAATGCACGGAACTTCACAAGCCATTGCCTCGAGGAGAACGAGTCCAAAACTTTCTTTTGTTGATAACAATAGTTTTAAGTCGGCTATTGATAACAAGTCACTCACATTTTTTTGTTTACCTAAATATAAAACGCTATCGCTTAATTGTAACTTATTTACAAGTTGAAAGGTGTTTTTACACTCTGGGCCGTCACCGACCAACAGTAACTTTGCTTTAACGTTGTTTCTAATCTTATTAAATGTATGAATAACATCTTCCACCCGTTTTACTTTACGAAAGTTTGAAATGTGGATGACGACTTTCTCATCAGGTTGAATACCGTAGTTTTGTTTAATTTCTTCTAAATATTTTCTAGAATATTCATTTTCATTGACAAAATTATAAATGACAGAAATGTCCTTTTTGACATTTAACGTTTTTTTCGTTTGTTGGGCGAGGTCGTGTGAAACTGCTGTTACCGCATCTGAGTTTTCAATGCCATATTTGATCATCTCTTTAAACGTATTGTCAATACCTAATACCGTTATGTCAGTGCCGTGTAAAGTAGTAACGATTTTCACATTATGTTTAGCAATTTGCTTCGCTAAAATAGCACTAATTGCATGCGGCATAGCATAATGGACGTGCAAAATATCAAGTTTCTCTCGATCGATTACTTCAGCCATTTTTGATGCTAATGCTAAATCGTAAGGTGGATATTGAAACACCGGATAATGACTCATACTAACTTCATGATAATAAATCGACGGGTAGATACGATCTAATCGAAAGGGTAAGCTTGACGTAATAAAATGTACTTCATATCCAGATTTTGCTAATAATACACCTAATTCTGTTGCAATAACACCTGACCCTCCAACAGTCGGATAAGATGTAATCCCAATTTTTTTCATTGTCGTCGATCCTTTAATTTGCTTCCATTTAACTCGTTTCGCTTAAACCGGAAAACATGCTTTTTTATACGGGAAATGAGCATAACCGCCATTGAATCTCCCCCTATCAAATGTAAACGAATAGCTTCTCTGTTTATGATAAAACATTTTCCAAGCCGTAGACGAGCTTGTCCATTTCCATAACTTTTTCTACAGCAAACTTTACACCTGCCATGAAGGATTCACGATTGTATGAGTCGTGTGTAATTGTTAATGTTTGTCCGTTGCCACCAAAAATGACTTCCTGATGAGCGACAAGACCTGGTAAACGAACGCTATGTAGTCGAATTCCTTCAATTTCAGCGCCACGAACATTTCGTAATGTTTCAACTTCTTCAGGATGACCTTGTGATTTTTCTTTTCGAGCTTGTTTAATTAATTCTACCGTTTTCATTGCGGTACCGGATGGCGCATCAATTTTTTTGTCGTGATGTTTTTCAATAATTTCTACATCCGGTAAAAATTTAGCAGCCATTTGAGAAAATTGCATCATTAAAACTGCACCAATTGCAAAGTTAGGTGCAATAAGACCACCTACGTTTTTTTCTTGTGCAAGGCTTATTAATTCATCGATTTGCTCGTTTGTAAACCCTGATGTGCCAACGACAGGACGTACGCCATGTTTAATAGCGAGCACTGTATGTTTATATCCGGCATCTGGAATCGTAAGCTCTATGAAAACATCAGCATCCACCGATTGAAAACATAGCTCCGGATCTTTAAAAATTGGAACATCAAGATTTGGAAATGATGAAAGGTCACGCAGTTTTTTTCCATCATTTTTACGATCAATACAAGCGACGAGTTGTAAATGTGGTTGTTCAGTCAACATATGAATAACTTCGGAACCCATTCGTCCCCGGGGTCCCGCAACAATGACTTTAATTGTCAAGTTACATACCTCCTCAAAAATCTATTTATTGATTTTTACGTGTCCAACGATCTCGGTCGCGTGTTTCTATTTTATGCATAGACGTTGCAAATGCTTTAGCGAGATCGATATGTAAAGAATTCCCGAAACATGCAAGTACAAACATAATATCTCCAATTTCTTCTTCGACAGTTTTTATCTGTTCTGTTTCTTTTTTAGGTTTTTCACCGTAGTAATGGTTAATTTCTCGAGCTAACTCTCCTACTTCCTCACTGAGTCGGGCCATTAAACTTAAAGGTGAAAAATATCCTTCTTTAAACTGTGAAATATAATCATCAACTCTTTTTTGAATCTCTTCTGTATTGTAAATTGGTGTAGGAATGTTAAAAACCCCTTTATAAATTATAATCTTCTTTCATGTTAGCTAATCGAACATACTTTGACAAATAATTTAGGAAAGACATTCATGTCAGTGGAAATAAGAAAAAAACTTGGGGATGTTCACCCAAGCATCATGTTACTCAATCGTATGTTTGCAACATGTACAAATTGGTATAGAACGTAAAAGGATGACAAGTAAACGTCACCCTTTTGATATTTACTCATTACTTGCTAAAAACATTAGAATAAATCTGACTAATTCAGCAACGGCAATTAATGCTGCTGCTACATATGTCATCGCTGCTGCATTTAAAACTTTTCGCGTACCCCGTTCTTCATTATTATTAATAATGCCTGTGGATACTAACTGACCCATCGCTCGGTTCGAAGCATCGAACTCAACAGGTAAAGTAACCAACTGAAATAGAACGGCCGCTGACATGAAGATGATTCCGAACAAGAATAAGTTTGCCATATTTAGTAAGATTCCAGCTAATATCAAAAAGAATGACAAGTTAGAACCTAATGACGCAACTGGTACTAACGCTGTTCGAAACTTAAGAAAAGCATATCCTTCCGCATGTTGAATCGCATGCCCTACCTCGTGCGCAGCAACTGCTGAGGCAGCCATCGAGTGCCCATGATAGTTATTCGTGGACAGTCGAACGACTTGTGTACGTGGATCATAATGATCTGAAAGAACTCCTTTTGTTTCTTCAATCTTTACATGATATAAACCGTTATCATCCAAAATCTTACGAGCTACTTCTACACCAGACATTTGTGAAGATGTTGCTACTTTTGAAAATTTACTGTACGTACTCTTCACGCGTGCTTGTGCCCATAATGGAATGATCATTAAAAGAGCAAAGTAAAGGAGATATCCCCCGAAACTTTCAAACATGTTATTTCCCTCCAACTAGTACTATTCATCGTATAGGTCAATTTTAGTCAAAAAAGGAGCATCAGTCAATATTTTTATCTTTTTTTAATCTTTTTTTTTGTTCTCCTTTATACTTTCTCCAACTAACATAAGTTAATGTAAGAGCAATACACCCACCAACGATTACAATCATCCAATAAAAGGGAATCATTTCAGAATTTGACTTATTTTGAGGAACCTTTTCAGAGGCATGTGCAAACATAGGATGGATGAATAAAATTGTACAGATGATGAAAATATAAATCCCTATGAACGATGTATTATATACGTTCAGTCTTTGCAGCATTCGCTTAATCATAGAGACCACTCCACATCAATCTATTTACTTTAATGTATGTGTGGTCGCTTAAATATATAACATGTTATGTGGAAACTTTACCCTTATTTTTCACCGCTAATCGATAGGCTATATAAATGGATAAAATACTAAGCCAAAAGGTAAAATAGCCAATTTTATCCATATATTGCGTCAAATTGGAATACATAGGCATCATCCCAAACACATAATCAATAATGTCATTATGTAATGTCCAAATCGCGGCAACAACGATATGCTTCATTTTAATTTTATAAAAAGGTGCATATAATAATCCTTGAATTGCCATAGCCGCATGAGATGCGATTAGCATGTAACCTTCCCAACCGAGTGATCCAGTAGTTACCCATGTAAGTATATTCATCACAACGGCCCACACACCGTATTTAAACAGTGTAATCATTGCTAACGCTTCGATATATGGAACGTTTACATTCCATATAAAAAAGAATAAAAATATCGTAAAAAACATACTGGCAGTCGGACTATCGGGTACAAATATTAAAAAAATTGGCGGTGTCACCGCTAACTGATGTTGATACCATATAAAACCGTAAACTGTCCCGACTAAATTAACGAAAAATAAAGCTATTAAAAATCGTTTGTTTAATAAAATATGTCGAATAGACATAAACATTTGGCATCTCTCCACTTCACGTGCACGATTTTCCCCGTAAAAATCGTTGCGAAAACAGCTTATTTATACGCCTCGCACGACGTATTTATTCGTTACAAGTTAGAAAACACCTTTACCATAAGCGATGGCAAAGGTGTTTTCGGTTCATTTAATTTATTATTCAATATCTTCATTGAGAGACATAATAAAGTCTGTCAATTGTTCAAGTTCCTCATCTGTTCCTTCAAATAGGTCTGCAGGCATCGAACCGATACCTTCTACTGCAATTTTGGCAATTTCTTCTTTATCATATTCCGTACCAATAAGTGCAGGCCCAGCTGGTGAACCTTCTAATTCATCACCATGACAACTCATACAGCTATTTTCATAAACAGCATAGCCTGGGTCATCGACGTCAATTTCAACGTCTGAAGGTGGAATTGGTTTATTCTCTTCGGCACGTGCTTCCCAATCAACGTTAGCTGCAGACGTATATGTTAACCAAATAACTGCAGTTAATGCAAGGAGCATCATACTTACAGCTATCGGTCTTTGATGGGGCCTTCTTCCAGGGCCATTGTCCAAAAATGGTGCAAGTAGTAACGCACCGAACGCCAAGCCGGGAATGACAATAACACCTAAAATGACATATGGTCCACTAGCAAATTTATATTTGAGCAGTTCATATAGGAACAAGAAGTACCAGTCTGGCAACGGTATATAAGCCGCATCCGTTGGATCTGCTACACCTTCTAATGGAGAAGGATGAGCTACTGTTAAGGATAAAAATCCAATGAGAAAAACGGCACCTACCAACCATTCTTTTAATAAAAAGTTGGGCCAAAAAGCTTCTGTTCTCCCGGGATATTCAGAATAATCTTTCGGTATAGTCGTTGTTCTTTCGGCGGTTATACGAGAGTCGCCGACATATTTCATTCCTTTTCCCCTTTTCACAGCTTTCCCTCCTTCTTATAGTGGTCCAGAAATTCCTTGTCTACGAATTAAAATAAAGTGTACCGCAAGTAATGCAAATAGTGCTGCTGGTAGGAAAAACACATGGATTGCAAAGAATCTTGTTAGTGTTTGTGCCCCGACAATTTTAGGGTCTCCAGCTAATAGTGTTTTCAACTCTGGACCTATAAACGGTACTTGTTCTGCAATTTCAAGTCCAACTTGGGTTGCGAAAAACGCTTTGTTGTCCCAAGGTAATAAGTAGCCCGTAAAGCCTAGACCAAGCATAACAAAGAATAGTAGAACTCCTACCATCCAGTTCAGCTCACGTGGCTTTTTATAGGCACCTTGGAAAAACACACGTAGTGTATGTAGTAATAACATGACAATTACGACACTTGCGCCCCAATGGTGCATCCCGCGTACAATTTGTCCATGAGCTACTTCGGTTTGCAAGTAGTAAACTGATTTCCAAGCGTTTTCGATATCCGGAACGTAATACATCGTTAAAAACATACCGGATAAAATTTGGATGACGACAACGAAAAATGTTAAACCGCCAAAGCAATATACAAAAGCTGAAAAGTGATGGGCAGGGTTAACATGTTCGGGTACTTCGTGATCTGCAATATCCCGCCATATCGGCGTAATATCTATCCTTTCATCAATCCAATCATACAGTTTTTGTAACATTAATTATTACGCCTCCCCTCTTGGTTTTGGTTCGCTTAAGTATAGAATTCCATTTTCTACTTTGTGTTCATATCGATGTAATGGTTCTAGTGGTGGTGTACCCGGAATATTTGTACCATCTTTTTCGAAACGTCCATCGTGACATGGGCAGTAAAACTCGTCTGGAAACTGTTCATTACCTTCCCATGAAACAACACAGCCAAGGTGTGTACAAATTGGGGAAAGTGCTATGATTTCATCATTTTCATCTTTATAAACCCAGGCAGCACGATCGACTTCTGATGTATACCACGCGTCCTCTTGTTCAATTTTCCACTCAACACGCTGTGGTTCACTCGTAATATCGTTAACATCGAGATCAACACTCGTAAAATCACCTGAGGTTGATGCTTTTAAAACTGGGTCAATAGACATTCTCAACATCGGCACGAGCATTCCTGCTGCCATAAATCCGCCTACTCCTGTAAGCGTGTAATTCAAAAATTGCCGCCGGGATACTTGTTGTTTTTTCTCACTCATGATTTTTCCCCCCCTCTACTTACATATAATAATCACTAAGGTATTGATTCAGATTACTAGGACATAACCATGATAGCGTAAACTAAAGGCTTGGTCAACAAATATTCCTCTTTATCATAAAAATGTTTAGATTACATGTAAAATCGTGTCAAATAAGCCCTTTATTCTTTGACAACATGTTCATTTCACCAATACGATCGAATGAGTTCGCTCACTTGTGAAACTTGGTCTTTAACTACAGTCTGCATTGCTGAAGGATCCTCTGCTTGAATGCTCGGTATCCAAAGAAGATTTCCATCAAATAATCGTTCGTTTTTCTTCCATGATGAATCAAATGTTAGAAAAAAGATATGAGTAAATGGTTGTTTCTGGATCTCATTTACAAATGCATTCAGACGCTCGATTTCTTTCTCCGGATCAGTTGTTTTCAAATAGAAATATGCAGGTAAAAGCATCATTCGACCAGATAGCTCTCGTTCAAGTTCATTCGCTAACAAGAGCAACACTTCATGCTCAGTGGCATATTTTGTTGCATCTTGATCTTTGCCAATTTGAAAAGGCATAAATGGGATGACGATTGTATCAATATATTCTTTTGCTTGAACGTATTTCGTCATATCCTTTTGGGTCCATTTCATAATCGTTTCACCCTTTACATATTGTTTACCAATTCATTAAAATAATTCCATAATAAAATATTACCGTAACTGAACGAAAAAAATCAACCTATTCGATCAATAGTCTATAGGTTGATGAGGTTTATTTTTCCTTAATTCACATAACATTTCCGTTAATCGTATAAATTCAGACTCATTTTTATCGTCTAACGTTTGATTTATTTTATTTTGTAGTTCTTTTTCTTTATACGTAAAAAGAGATTGATCAAGGATGTATTCAGCCATTAATGTATCTTGTTCAGTAATAAAATATTCATTAGAAACAAATGGATTTTGTTCAAGAACGGATACGTATAAAATATTTTTATACGCATCTTTAAAATTGAATTGAATATACAATGGTTCCTTGCGATTTAACCGAATATCATGGAAAGATTTCTCCGGGTCGGTTGTAACGACTTTATTTTTATAAAATCGAAAAGGAATTTCATTGGAGCAATTGCTGGAAATAATAATGCTACGCGGACAAAACTTTGCTTCTCTTACAAAATGAACTCGTTCTAACGTATCTTTATGGTTGATTAAATAATTTAAAATCCACACACTTTCTCGTTTTTTTAGTTGGAAATTGTTTAAAAACCAAACGATAAAGCATTTTTTATCATGAACAGAAACAGGAGTTTGCATCGTTAACAGATCCCCCTTACACATGTGACTCTTCATTGAATACATTTAGCTGAGCTTTAATCGTTGTATATATTCACAAACCTCTATATCCGATGGCACAATCGTTACGTACGATTCAAATACTGATATCCCTGCAGTCGTCTTTCCTTCTTCAATGAGAAAATATCCGTATTCCTTTAAGAATTCACTATTGTGATTAAGGTTAGTATATGCTTTCTCATAGTGTTTTAATGCCCGATCATATTGTTCTATTTCATAATAAGCACGAGCTAGCTCCCAATCATAGAGAGGGTCATTTGCACCAATCTGTTGGACGTCCTTTAGACAGTCAATAATTCCTAGATGATCATCTTTTTTCTTTAATAAATCAACTAGAAATAAAATAGCTTCTCTATATTCGGGGTCTAAAACAATAGCTTCACGAACGAGACGTTCACTTTCAGAAGGTTTTTGTAAGCGATAAGCGAGTTTTCCAGCGAAAAAGTGAAGTTCTTTATCGAAATCATTTTTCGTAAGCCCCCGTTTTAATAAACGATACGCTTGCTCCGTCATTTTTTCATCCATATACACTTTTGCGAGTAGTGCGTATACAGAATAATATAAGGGGTCTTTGTCAAGCAACTTCTCCCATATGCGGATAGCAATGTCATTTCGCTTCGCCTGAGATGCTGTAAAACCGTATTTAAATAATGTGTCAGGGTCGTCATCGTCTTCATGACGATAATAATCGAGCGCGAGTTCATATTTACCTATTGCGGCATATGCCTCTGCTAAGCGGCTATTGATTGATACATTCGCTAATTCACTTGACGTTAGTTTCTCGTAGAAAGGAATAGCCCGATGATATTTTCCAATGGAAAATAACAACTCCCCAAGTGCAAAATCGATTATTTCTTCATGAGGGGCAACTCGTTTAGCGGTAAGTAGCTTTTGTTCAGCCACTTCATATAATCCTTGTGACTCATAAAGATCAGCTAGTTGAACGAGCGCCTGCACATATACGTCATCATCGGGTTTGATTTCGCTCAATAAAGGAATGGCTAAATCGTCGAGCTGCTCTTCGATATAAATATGGGCGAGCATAATTTTAAGCTCCCCTTCATTCGGAAATAGTTCTAATAGTTTCTCTAAAGTAGCCTTCGCTCGATCTAAAAAACCCCATTGAATGTAAAAATCAGCAATTGCAATCTTTTCTTCGGCACGCGCATTTTCTTCGTACGCATCTAATAAATGTAAAGCTTCTTCTAGTTCGTTATGTTCCATTAGTTCAAAAGCTTTCGCAAGTGTATCCATTTTCAAACATTCTCCTCATCATCTCTTCAAATTTCAGTTGAGGTTAAACGTCATTTTTTGTTAGTTCTTGTAAATCCTTAAAAAATGTAGGATATGAAATATTAATTGACGATAAATCATCAATGAAGACATCTCCATCCGTAATTAACGATGCAATGGCAGCCATCATCGCCATTCGATGGTCATGATAGGCAGACACTTCTCCGCCATGTAAGCTTGTTTTTCCTCGAATAACCATGCCGTCATTCGTAGCTTTGATATCTGCTCCTAAATTTTTCAATACAGTGACGACTGCATGAAGTCGATCCGTTTCTTTCACTTTTAACTCTTCAGCATCCTTAATAATCGTCGTTCCCTCCGCTTGGGTGGCGAGGAGGGCAATGATGGGGATTTCATCAATCAGCCGAGGGATAAGGTCCCCTTCAATCGTTATTCCTCGAAGTGGATGCGAAGAAATATGAACATCTCCAAACTGTTCACCATTTTTCGCTTGTTTGTTTTCAATGGTGAGTTTGGCTCCCATTTCTAATAAAACATCGACAATACCCGTACGCGTATCATTGAGATGGATATTTTTTAAAGTGATGTTACTTCCAGGTACAATAGCTGCAGCGACAAGAAAAAAAGCAGCAGATGAAATGTCTCCGGGAATATATATCGTTGTTGCGGATAACTTTTGATTACCTTCCATATGAATCGTCTGCTCATGTACGTTTATGTTAACACCAAATGCTTGTAACATCTTTTCTGTGTGGTCTCTTGTCGGTGATTTTTCAACAATTGACATATGTCCACGAGCCAATAAACCAGCTAAAAGTAAAGCTGACTTCACTTGAGCACTTTTTACTGGTAATTTGTAATGGATGCCTGTCAATTTGGTTCCTTTAATGGCGATCGGTAAATACTCACCATTATTTCTACCATAAATGATAGCACCCATTTTTTGCAACGGGTCAATGACGCGACGCATTGGACGTTTTGATAAAGATGGATCACCATAAACAGTGGAAAAAAGCGGTAATCCAGCTAATAGACCAATCATTAACCGAGCTGTCGTTCCTGAGTTCCCAAAGTAGATCGGTTGAGTCGGTTCTTGGAGTTGTTGAATACCTTTTCCATAGACCTTTACGTCTGATCCTTGTCGTTCAATGGATATGCCCAGTTGTTTAAACGCGGCAATTGTTCGTAGACAATCTTCCCCATCTGAGAAGTTAGCAATCGTTGTCGTCCCTTCCGCTAATGAACCAAACATGATCGAACGGTGTGACATCGATTTATCGCCAGGAACTTCAATCGTACCCCGTAAAGGTCGTAACAACCTTTCATCATTTAGCTTAATCATAATCACTCCACCCCCTTAAACGTTTCGCTTTTCTATATATGGATCAATCCTCGATGAATGGATCTATTCATCTACGAACTTGTTGCAAAAATGTTGCAATATATCCATGTAGTGTATCGTCATTAATCGTTACAGCAATGGGTTGTTCTACTTGCTGCAATAAAACCATTTGAATGTGATCATGTGTTGCTTTTTTATCAGATTTCATTTTCAATAATAATTTTTCCGCCTCAACATTATTAATTTGTAAGGGGTAGTTATTTTTTTGTAACCATTGGAGCAAAGGTTCTGTTGGCAGCTTTACGCCATATGTTTGTTCGCTGACATAGAAAGTGAATAATAAGCCGATAGCAACAGCTTCTCCGTGCGTTATTTTACCATAGCCAAGTTCTGCTTCTAAAGCGTGTGCAAGTGTGTGACCTAAATTTAAAAATTTTCGTTTGCCCGATTCTTTTTCGTCTTGTTCAACGATATCTTTTTTAATCAAGATTCCTTTATTCAAATGTTTAATTAACTGATGAACTTTTATAGTATGGAGATTCGTTTGTAACAATGTTTCGAAAAATGCCCGATCGGAGATGAGTGCTTCTTTCATAAGTTCTGCATATCCTGAACGTACTTCTCTACTTGATAACGTTTCTAACGTATTAACATCATAAATGACCATTTTCGGAGAATAAAAGCTACCGATTAAGTTTTTCCCTAATTCATGATTGATCGCAACTTTACCTCCGACACTGCTATCGTGTGCTAAAATTGTCGTCGGCATTTGAATAAAGTCAATCCCACGCATAAATGTAGAAGCAACGAAGCCGGCTAAATCACCAACGACTCCTCCCCCAAGAGCAATGATTACAGATTCTCGATCAAGTCCATACTGAATGGCCTTCGTTTGTAACTCGTAGTATGTTTCGATATTTTTCGACGATTCCCCTTCCGGAATCACTTCTACATACACTTCACAATTCAATTGATTTCTCACGTCATCGATATATAAAGGGGCTACCTTGTCATCAGAAATAATAAGAACTGCTGAATAGTTTTTTGTTAAAAACGTATTTAATTGAAAACGGATATTTTCACCAATATAAATCGGATAAGGTCCGAAACTCGATTGGACAATGATTTCTTCCATTAAAAACACCTGATTTCTTCTCGATAATTATCCAATGCTCTTTTCAATTCAGGAAATTGATCGCTAGAAAATTGCTCGGTAATTGCTTTAGCAATTTCGAAAGCGACGACATGTTCCATGACGACTGCTGCAGCAGGTACAGCACAAGAATCTGAGCGCTCGATGCTTGCTTCGAACGGTTCTTTTGTTTCAATGTCAACACTTTTTAACGGTTTATACAAAGTAGGGATCGGTTTCATCACGCCTCTTACAACAATCGGCATACCTGTTGTCATACCCCCTTCAAAACCACCTAAACGGTTCGTCTTACGATAATATCCATCGGTTTCATTCCAGGCAATTTCATCGTGAACTTCACTTCCGTTTTTTCGAGCTGCTTCAAAACCGATACCTATTTCGGCTCCTTTAAACGCATTTATACTAACGACAGCACTGGCGAGTTTAGCATCTAATTTACGATCGTAGTGAACATAAGAGCCAATTCCGGCCGGTACACCTTCAACATAAACTTCAGCAACACCACCGATCGAGTCTCCTTCTTTTTTCGCCTCGTCGATAGCATTCATCATTTGTTGTTCAACAGTTGCATCGAGTGTTCTAACGGGAGATTTTTCAGAAATCGTCTGTCTTTCCTCCATCGTAAGTGATTCATCTGTTGCTGCGCGAATACCAGCAATTTCTTTAACATAGCCAGAAACTTCAATACCTAGATGTCTTAAAAGTGTTTTAGCAACTGCTCCTGCTGCCACTCGTGCAGTCGTTTCTCGTGCAGATGATCGTTCAAGAACATTTCGCATATCTCGATGACCGTACTTTAATGCTCCGTTTAAATCGGCATGTCCCGGTCTCGGTCTCGTTACAACTCTTCTAATCTTTGCATCAGGGGCTAAAGGATCTTCACCCATAATATCCGTCCAATGTTTAAAGTCATCATTATGTATGACGAGAGCAATCGGAGATCCGAGGGTGTACCCATGTCTTACCCCACTTGTAATTTCTACTAAATCTTTTTCAATTTGCATTCGTTTACCACGACCGTGTCCTTTTTGTCTGCGCAATAATGAAGCATCAATATCCTCTTTCAAAAGAGGCATATTAGCTGGAATTCCCTCTATAATGGTCGTTAATTGTTTTCCATGTGATTCACCTGCGGTTAAGTAACGCATCATTAGTCCCCCTCATATGTAATTGAATATTACTATATCATATTTACTTTTGAATGTGGCGTTTGACTCTCTTTTCTGAGAGTAGGGCTTGTTTTCGAGAACAATCTTAAATAAAAATACTCCTTCATCATTAAAGAATAAGGAGTAGAGACTCACGGTTGTTTTTGATAAAAACGATTCTATCCTCTGTAAACCATCATGATTTGCATTGAAAACTTGTTCCGTACGCTCTGTTTCATCAGTAACATAAATAGACGTTCTGACATAAAATGAAATCAACATATTGCGGATATGGATCACTTCATAAATTATGTTTTTAAAGACATTTGTTTCTTTATGCTCTGTTGCTAAAAATGCCCCCGTAGTTAACGGAGGCACGATTACTTATTTTAGTAAATCCATTCACTATCTTGTTTTATATATGAGACAAGTTGTGTTTCATCAAAAAATAAATTAATTTCTCGTTCAGCACTTTCAGGTGCATCTGATCCGTGAATAACATTTTTATCGATTGTCAAACCGTAATCGCCACGAATCGTTCCTGGAGCTGCATCAGCTGGGTTTGTTTCTCCCATCATTTGCCGTGCCGTTTGAATGACGTTTTCACCTTCCCAAACCATTGCAAAGACAGGTCCAGATGTAATAAAGTCAACGAGATCGCCGAAAAATGGGCGTTCTTTATGTTCCCCATAATGTTCTTTAGCTAAGTCCTCTGATATTTGCATCAGTTTAGCTCCAACAAGTTTAAATCCTTTTTGTTCAAAGCGTGTGATGATTTTTCCAACTAAATTGCGTTGTACACCGTCTGGTTTTACCATTAAAAATGTTTTTTCCACATTTACACCTCGTTTATTATGTATAGTACTCTTTTAAAAGTGTTACCGTTAAAATCTTAGCAAATTCCTGAGGTAAATACAATGAAATTAAGAACGTCGCTTTCCAATATACATGGCAATATTCGTTAAAGTTTGTTTTGGTTTTTCGTCAGGTAGATCATCTAAAACGTCTAATGCCTTATTCAAGTAAAGATTGCTCAAACGATATGAAGAATCGATAGCTCCTGTATTTTTTAACTCCGTAATTAATATGTCCATATCCTCATTCGTCACTTGGTTAGGATCTTTAAACGTTTCGTGTAATAACTTATTAAAGGATTCATCCTGCATAGCATATAGGACAGGTAGTGTAACATTTCCTTGAATTAAATCATTTCCTGCCGGTTTTCCAAGTTCTTTCGGTGTAGATGTAAAGTCAAGAATATCGTCAACAATTTGAAAGCTCATTCCAATATAGTAACCATATAGATATAAGCTATTAACATATCTATCATTCAAATGAGCAGCTACTGCACCTAATTTACAACTTGTTGCAATAAGGAGCGCTGTTTTACGTTTAATCCGACGCAAATAATTACGCAAGTGTTGGTTCCAATTGTATTGATCTTTCATCTGTTCAATTTCTCCGACACATACTTCAACGATTGTGTGTGATAATGCATGGTGAATAGCCGGACTTTCAATTGTCGTAATCCTTTCCAAGGCTCGAGCCAAAATGTAATCACCTGTATACATAGCTACACGATTGCTATATTGATGCTTGATGGTTGGTTTTCCTCTGCGCAATTCAGCATCGTCAATAACATCATCATGAACTAGAGTAGCCATATGGATTAATTCAAGAGATACAGCAATTGTCTTGATTTTTTCCATATCTACATCCCCAAATTGACTCGACAACAAAACGAAGACAGGACGAATTCGTTTTCCTCCTGCCCGTAACAGCTGGGTAGAAGCTTTTCTTAAAATAGGATGTTCAGCTTGGATGACATCGTTTAAAGCTCTTTCAATACTATTCAAGTCTCGTTTTAAATAACTGTAAGTTTTTGCTAATTTCATGTAAGTCACCTTTTATATGCATGTTTTTCAACCATTATCCGTACAAACATAATCGATCTTTAAATATCGTGAATCACATGAAATGTCTCCCAATATTTATCAACTTAGCTCATTTGATCATGATGTTCTCTCACAACTGTTGGATGAAAAATCCAACAGCGGTCAATCAACGGATGATTGTTTACGGATGATGTGGTCATTTATATCCTATATGCATGGCAGCGACGCCACCTGTATAACTCTTCATATCAACATGTGAAAAGCCTGCGTTTAAAAACATTTCTTTTAATTCATGTTTGTCCGGAAAATCCTTAGCTGATTCATGTAACCAAGCGTATTCATCGTAACTTTTTGCAAAAAGCTTGCCTAACAACGGCATGATGAAACGGAAATATAAATAGTACAACTGACGGAATCCGGGCATAGTCGGTTGTGAAGTTTCTAAACAGACAACTTTTCCCCCTGGTTTTACGACACGATACATTTCTTTTAGGACGGTCATATAATCCGGAACATTTCTTAATCCGAAACCAATTGTAACATAATCAAAGAAATTATCTTCATATGGCAAATCCATCGCATTGCCATGAACAAATGTTAAGTGGTCCAATTCTGTTTCCGTTTTCTTTTCTTTTGCTACTTGGAGCATGTTTTCACTAAAGTCTAGACCGATTACATTTCCTGTTGATCCTGTTTCTTTTGCTAAAGATATTGACCAATCACCTGTTCCACAACAAACATCTAATGCATTTGATCCTTTTTCGACGTCCATTCGTTTCATGACATCTTTTCGCCACGTTTTATGCCTTTGAAAAGATATAATTGAATTCATCGTGTCGTATTTTTTTGATATATTTTCAAATACGTTGTGTACACGTTCTTCTTTTGATTGTTCCTGCATATATTATCCTTCTTCCGCAATTGAAGTATTTTTGTATGACAACGAATGTAAAAAGAGAGCGATTCTTTTCCCAATTGGGTGATGAGGAGAAGTTTTTACGAGCGAGCTTTCCAATCGGCCGATCGTTAGTTCTATCTGTTCATCTAAATACAAGACAATCGTATCGTGTGCGTACTCACTTAACCATATTTTGATACGTGGTGCACCTCCATGAGCCACGCTTTCGCGATCTCTATTTAATCGATCAAGCAACAGCCAATCTTCAATGACGTGGTGGAGCTCATTGTTATTTAGATGGTCAGCAAAATGGGTGAACAGCAATGATTCAACCTTTTTTAAAATATGTGTAAATTCTTCTAACGATAAAAACTCATTATAGTAAAGACGCATTTTAAGTTCATTAATCTTTTTAACCGCAGTTGCCAACGCATGTATCAATTGATAATCTTCAATTTCAGCTAATAGTAAATAGTAAAGCCCACTGTAGTAATCACCTGCCAAAACGGTCAGCTGTCTTGTCTTTTCGACTGACGAAGGTTCAAACAGATTTTCATGCTCGTCTGTTACAAGATCGTGTGTATCTAAGGCAATTTGAATAAGCATTGTCGTGATGATATATTTTTCTTTTTTTCTGACGGGCATATTTATATTATTTAAAATAGCGTGTAAAATAAATAATTTTTCTTCATTGATTACGGGCTTTTGAATATATTTTTCCAAATATGAATGTTTCATCTTCGTTTGGAGCAGCGATTTTAGATGATTTATTTCCATTTCAGCATTTTGCAAAGCAATCACCATAGCCCTTTCCAGTATTCCTTCTAGCATTTGTTATTATAACATAACTCGCCGATGTTAGACATTGTTCGAACTAGAATTTATTCGGCAAATTATTCGTTCGTCATTTGTCCGTGGTTTGTCTGGATTAATGCTTTCCCTCTTACTTTAACTGCTGAAGTATGCTCCGTAAATTGGGCGATCATTATTTCTCCTTGATCTAACTTTTCGGAGTGATGAAACCTCGTGTCTGTTCCTCTCGTTAAACCAATGACATTTACTCCGTCTTCTAACGCTTTAATGACAAAAAAGTCTGCTTTAGATAAAGAATTTTCCATTACAAACACTCCTATAAACATACTTCTTATTAATATGGCTCATTCTTCAGCCGGTGTCAAAATATATAATTATAAAACTTCATTTATTCGTTCGTTTATATTACGACACGTCTATACTAGTACGTTGTTGAATCGACTGTTATGAAAGTTCTCTAATAAAATAATTTTATAGATTTATACATATTGAATCAATAGATAAATGTTATAGTAAGAAAGAATCCGAATATGTTACTTTAAACAGAAAAAAGGATGCGGGTTAACGCATCCTTTATGCCCTATGTACAGTTTATTTAACAGCTTCTCTAAGGGCTTTTCCTGCCTTGAATGCAGGTACTTTACTAGCTGGGATTTCTATTTCTTCCCCAGTTTGTGGATTACGACCTTTACGAGCAGCACGCTCCCGTACCTCAAAATTACCAAATCCAATTAATTGAACTTTTTCACCGACTTGCAGTGAATCAGTAATAGACTCCAATACAGCATCAACTGCTTTCGCTGCATCTTTTTTCGAAAGTTCGCTTTTCTCAGCAACTGCAGTAACTAAATCTGATTTATTCATGACAGTCACCTCCTCCCAATCCATTCATCGACAGTGGAACAAATCTTCTATAATCATTTGTTCACCAATTGGCCATCTTTTATACTCAAATGCTACCAATACTATCGGTAACAACGCTAATAATAACTGAGTTTCGGTGAAAATTCAACAACTTTCCAGTTTTTTTAAAGATTTATCGTGTTTTTTCTTATGAAAGCTTGATGACTATAAAATCGGAAAAATCACTATAATACATATATACGACGTCGAACGTTAAATTCCTTCTTTAGAAATATAATCACCCAACGAAGTCATCTCTTTTAGCAAAAGAAAATCCAGCAACAATGATGCTGCTGGTTCTTCCGTATGGATAAGCTTATAATATAATGGCAATTAACCCACCAGAACCTTCGTTAATGATACGTTCAAGAGTATCTTTTAATTTATATCTAGCGTTTTCTGGCATAAGGGCAATTTTCGCCTGAATTCCTTCGCGAACGATAGAGCTAAGTGAGCGACCGAATATATCCGACTCCCAAATCGACAATGGATCTTCTTCAAAATCTTGCATTAAATAACGGACAAGTTCTTCACTTTGTTTTTCTGTTCCGATAATTGGAGAAAATTCCGACTCAACTTCCACTTTAATCATATGAATAGACGGTGCAACAGCTTTTAAGCGAACACCGTATCTAGAACCTTGTCGAATGATTTCAGGCTCATCCAACTCCATATCTTCCAACGAAGGCGCTGCTATCCCATATCCTGTCTGTTTCACCATTTGCAAAGCGCTTGAAACTTGGTCAAATTCTCGTTTTGCAAAGGCAAAATCTTGCATTAACTCAAGTAAATGATCTTTTCCTCGTATTTCTTCACCGACGATTTCTTTTAAAATTTGATCGTACAAATGTTCCGGGGCATGTAAATCAATTTCAGCAATACCTTCACCCATTTCCATTCCGGCAATATTAGCTCGATCAATATAGTCATAATTTGTAAATTCCTTCACAATTTGATCGACATCACGAAGTCTTTTAATATTTTTGACCGTCGACTGAATCGCTTCTTGATAATTTCCTCGAAGCCAGTGGTCTTCTCTAAGTACCATAACCCAACTCGGTAAGTTTACATTTACTTCAAGAACTGGAAACTCATACAAAGCTTCACGTAATACATTATGAACATCATGTTCAGTCATCGATTCGATACTCATCGCTAATACAGGGATATCATATTCTTCAGCTAAATCTTGCCTTAGAAGCTCTGTTTCTTGACTCGTAGGCTTCATCGAGTTAATGACCATAATAAACGGCTTGCCTACTTCTTTTAATTCTTCAATAACCTTCTGTTCAGCCTCTACATAATCGGAACGTGGAATTTCCCCAATGGTTCCGTCTGTCGTTACGACTACTCCGATTGTAGAATGTTCTTGAATAACTTTTCTCGTCCCGATCTCAGCAGCATCATGAAATGGAATTGGATCTTCATACCACGGAGTATGAATCATCCGAGGGCCGTTTTCATCTTCAAACCCTTTCGCCCCTTCAACAGCATAACCTACACAATCTACTAACCGAATATTAACGTCTAAACCCTCATCCACCTCAACTGTAACCGCTTGGTTTGGAACGAATTTAGGCTCAGTAGTCATAATTGTCTTCCCGGCAGCACTTTGTGGTAACTCATCATGGGCACGTACTCGTTCGCTTTCATCAACAATATTAGGAAGAACGACCAATTCCATAAATTTTTTTATAAATGTTGATTTACCTGTGCGCACGGCACCGACAATTCCTAAATAAATATCTCCATTTGTCCGTTTCGAAATATCTTTAAAGATATCAATTTTATCCAAGTGATTCCCTCCCGTTCTCCTTCAACCAAAATAATAAACAACTTACGAATAATTAGACATTACAAGTCTATGATGTTGTCCTATCAAAATATGACTTGTTCTTCCTAAAACAATCAAAAGAATGTAATGAATAGTTTATTTCTTCTTTCATTATATTCTTAGTAAAGAGCGATTAATAAAAAAATCCCTTGCAACAATATATGTTGAAAGGGATGATATATGCTTATGTTGAAGTTATTTTTCTAAAAAAACAGGTTCTCCATTTTTAATCGTATATGGAAGTGAATAAGCAGGTAAAAAGGGGGTATTTTCTGCTAATATATAGCGGATGTCGTCTCCTTCTTCATATTCGTGTTCATATTCTTTTAAGGCATTGTTTAAATCGATTCGATAATCGACGTAAAGCTTTCCATCGATGTCCATTACGATTGGTAAATTGTTATCAGAGTATGGACTGTTCACATGTGGAGCTGAATCCATATTCAATTGTTCATAATCAATTGTGTAAATCCCGTCCGCAATTTCTTCTCCAAATGGCGGATACAAATTTTTTTCGCGATAAATATCGAGTTGGACATTTACACTACGAATCTCTTCTGTCATACGTAAATCAATTAACTTCACTTGAGGATTGTCTTCAGGGTCAAGTAATGCATATTGATAAACCCCCCCATTTTCATAAGCTGTACCGGGAATTTCCGTAATCTCATTCGCTTCCTTTAACTTTGTAAAATCAATTAAATATTTTTCAAAAATCCCAGTATCGCTCGGTTTTGTTTTAATAGGGACTAACCCATTGTTATCCTCTTGATATGCGGTGACCGCTTCTTGAACCATTTTCAATTGATCTTCGTTTGGTGTTTTATTTTTTTCCAATTCTTCATCAGGATATAAACAGCCACTTAATAGGATTAAAGAAAGGATTACTACGATTGATTTCGCATATGTGTGCACGGTTTTTAGCCTCCTTTAGGAATCAAATTGTTGGGCCACTAAAAACGATGTATAAAATAATCAAACCACCTAAAACCAATGATATGTATGCAAGCGCTGTGATAATTCCTGCTAGCCATCCCTTTAACTTATATCGGCTTAACCAGATCAGACCAATGGCTAAAAAGAGAAAAATCATTCCCGCGAATGAAATCCACATTTTCAACATCGATAATGACATAATTTCACCTCAAACTTTTCTTTGCCCACTGTATTATATCATACGACGTTTATGGGCAGTATTAAAATGTTCTTAACAAGATCGCTTCTTGAAATTTTATAACAGACGAAAAAATCCAGGATGAAGAAGGGGCTTTCTTCATCCCGGTTTGACTAAATAATGCCCAAGTAGCAACCCTATCGATGAATGCTGGTGCGTTTTCATTTTATGCGAGGATCAATCGTTATGCATCCTCACTTGCCCAAGTTTAGCTATCTTTTAAACATTTTCGTTAATGACTGCATATCCGCAGGTATTTTGTTTTGTGTAATTGTCTGGACAATTTGATCTTCCTTTTGTTTAGAAATAGGCTTATTTGCCATCTTTGCCAACTTTCTCACGAGTTGCCTAACTGTTCGTTCATCCGAAAAATCTGCATTTTTGACGGAATCCGCTACTTTGTATATTTCAGTGGGACTCAAATTCGTATTCGATTGAATTTTTTCAAAAGGGTTATTATGCTTACTCACACACTCGCCTCCCTGCTTTCATGATTCAACATATTATATGCAGGGTATAGCATTGTGTGTTAGCGAGCATATTTTTCTTTCAATAAAGATGTAAGGTCATCCATTTCTTCACGCTTGTCACGATTCATAAGCTGATCGACTACTTCTTTTGGAGGGGTATTCCTAAATAATATTTGGTAGATTCCCGCTGTAATGGGCATGTCGACTTGTTGTCTTTTGGCAAACTGATAAGTTGCTTTCGTCGTACGAACTCCCTCTACAACCATACCCATTCGTTCTAAAATATCATCCAATTGTTTTCCTTGACCTAGCATATGTCCTGCGCGCCAGTTTCGACTGTGGACGCTTGTACACGTAACAATTAAATCGCCTACCCCGGATAAACCGAGAAACGATAATGGATTGGCACCGAGTGATGTTCCTAAACGGGTAATTTCTGCTAAGCCTCTCGTAATAAGAGCTGCTTTTGCATTATCACCATACCCTAAACCATCGGATATGCCAGCTCCTAAGGCGATAATGTTTTTTAAAGCACCGCCAAGTTCAACACCGATCATATCGGCACTCGTATACACTCTAAATGTTTGATTGATAAACATGTCTTGAGCAAATTTTGCATTTGCTTCGAGAGATGATGCTACCGTTACTGTCGTTGGTTGTCTTTTCGCTACCTCTTCGGCATGACTCGGTCCTGATAACGCAACAATTTCATCCTCCGTATACAGATCCATTTCTTCGCTAATTAATTGTGAAACCCGTTTTAAAGATATCGGTTCAATTCCTTTCGAAGCATGAATAATCGTAACCTTCTCTGTCAACACATCATTTAATTGTTGACAAACTTCACGAATAGCACTTGTAGGTACAACGAGAACAATTGCTTCGACACCGGTAATTGCCTCTTCTAACTGGTGGTAGGCCTTAATTTCCTCTGGAATCATAATTTCTAAATAATGTTCATTTTTGTGTGTTTGATTGATCGTATCAGCCTGTTCTTTCCGATGTGTCCATAATCGCACATCATGATGATTATCCGACAGTACGATACTAAGAGCTGTTCCCCAACTTCCCGCTCCTAAAACTGCTACTTTTGTCAACTGATTTTCCTCCTTATGTCCGTCGTCTTGCCATTATTTTTAAAGGCGTTCCAACAAATCCAAAGGCTTCGCGTATTTGATTTTCTAAAAATCTTTGATAAGAAAAATGGAGTAGTTCTGGATCATTGACGAACACGACAAAACTTGGTGGTTTTACCGCCACTTGAGTTGTATACAATACTTTTAAACGTCTTCCCTTATACGTAGGGGTTGGCTTAATGGCTAATGCATCCATAATTACATCGTTTAGTATATTGGTTGGAATTCGTTTTGCGTGATTTTCACTAGCCATGCGAACGACTGGTAACAATGTATGTAGTCGTGATTTAGTTTTGGCTGATAAAAAAACGATTGGCGCGTAATCTAAAAATTGAAAATGTAAGCGAATATTTGCTTCAAATTCGCTCAACGCCTGTTGACTTCGTTTTACGGTATCCCATTTATTAACGACAATCACAATCGCCCGACCAGCTTCATGAGCATATCCAGCAATTCGCTTGTCTTGCTCACGAATCCCTGTTTCAGCATCGAGTAAAACGAGAACAACATCTGAACGCTCAATCGCTTTTAACGCACGTAATACACTATATTTTTCCGTTTTTTCATATACTTTTCCCCGCTTGCGCATACCCGCAGTGTCAATAATAACATAATCTTGAGAATTTCTATGAAAGTGTGTATCAATAGCATCTCGAGTCGTTCCCGGAATTTTACTAACGATAACTCGTTCTTCATTTAAAATAGCATTTACGAGAGAAGACTTACCGACATTCGGTCGACCAATCAAGCTGAAATAGATTGTATCTTCATCTTTCTCTTCATCAGCGGCTTCAGGAAAATGGTTGACGACTTCATCGAGCAAATCACCTATCCCGAGACCGTGTGCCCCTGAAATGGGATACGGTTGGCCAAATCCTAGCGAATAATAATCATAAATCGAATCTCGCATTTCTGGATGATCAATTTTATTTACGGCTAATACAACGGGTTTGTTCGCTTTATACAATATTTTAGCGACTTCTTCATCGGCTGCAGTCATTCCTTCTCTCCCATTAACAATAAAAATAATGACGTCGGCTTCCTCAATTGCCAAAATTGCTTGCTCACGTATTTGGGCAAGTAAAGGTTCATCACCTAAATCAATCCCACCCGTATCAATCAAGTTAAATGGTGTTGATAACCATTCGGCTTCAGCATAGATTCGGTCTCTTGTAACACCAGGGGAATCTTCTACAATTGAAATTCTTTCCCCGACTAATCGATTAAAAATCGTCGACTTACCAACATTTGGTCGTCCAACGATTGCAACAACTGCTTTCCTCATGAAAGGAACATCCTTTCTCCGTGTATGATTATCCTTTGTAACTTTTAACACATATTCGACTTTAATCATTCTAGCAAAAGTAGACCATCTTCACAATCGTTATCACAAGCGTTTTACCATTCGATGAACGGGGTGAACACGATCTGATGTCTGATAGACATACCCATTATTCATTAGCCATTGTTTAACAACCCGATACGAATGAACAATGATCAATAAAAACAAAGTCGTATATAGATGATCAAAAAAGGCCATCTTACCGATGACATCTTGAATATAATAATTTCCTAGCAAAATATTAAATAAAACTTCGCCTGTACACATCCCGATTAAAGCGATTGTACATTGGTTAAAAAAATCTGTTGCAACGAACGTTACTAAAAGCATACTGATGACTGAAAGGATGATCAAGCGAGGCCCGAACACCCAGACAGGAGCTTGATGTTCCCAAATCAAAATACTCGTATAACCGATCATGCACGTAAAGGATGCGAAAAAATGATACAAAATCGTTTCTCTTGTTAGCAATAAAATAAAACTGCCAAACCATACAATGATCAATGTTACATGAATATCAAATATATAGAATTTAACATAAATATTCGAACAAACAATTGAAAGTAAACCCCAAAATGATAAATACGTTCGCCGTCTACTTTTTTTCATAAAAAATGTTATCAACACCCAAAAGATCCAACTAAACCAATAAAAAATGACTCCTTCAATCAATTGCCTCACCTACCATTAGCATTATGGCTTGACGTAAACGATTTTAAACGAGAAAACCCTTTTCCGTATCGGAAAAGGGTTTTGCAATTCATTGAAAGAAGATATTATTTATATTTGTTTAATTTGTCACCGATAATGTCACTGAATTGAAAGCTCGATTGGTCATCGCTTTTTTCGTATTGTTTCAACTCATCGACTTCTTGATCTTGTTCTAATTCCTTAATACTTAGCGACATTCTTTCATCTTTTTCATTGACATCTAATACTTTTACATTAATTTGTTGACCTTCTTCGAGCACTTCGTCTGGAGTACCGATATGACGATTAGCTATTTGGGAAATATGTACCAAACCTTCTACACCTGGAAATACCTCAACAAAGGCACCAAAATCAACTAATCGTTTTACAGTTCCCTCTAGAACATCGCCTCTCGATACACGTTGTTCAATATTTTCCCACGGACCAGGGATGACATTTTTACGTGAAAGGGAAATTCGTTCGCGATCTCGATCAACAGATAGTACTTCTACTTCGATTGTTTCACCTTCTGTTACAACATCCGATGGTTTCTCTACATGTTCATGAGCTAGCTCTGAAATGTGAACTAATCCATCAACGCCTCCTATATCGACGAAAGCTCCGAAGTTAGTAAGACGTTGAACAGTCCCTTCTAACACTTCTCCTTCTTTAAGTTCACTGAGCAATTGTTGTTTCTTTTGCTCGGCTTCCTCTTCTACGATTGCTCGATGAGATAAAATAACTCGATTTTGTTCTTTATCTAAATCGACAACTTTGACTTCTAATTCTTTATTTTTGTAGTCTGAAAAATCGTCGACAAAATAAGTTTCGACGAGAGACGCAGGAATAAAACCGCGAACTCCAACATCCACTACAAGACCACCTTTGACAATTTCTTTAACTTCAGTAACGAAGGACTCATTATTTTCGTATTTTTGCTGGAGGTCTTTCCAAGCTTTCTCAGCTTCAACAGCCTTTTTTGAGAGAATGACTTGATCATCTTCAACCTTTTGAATTTGTAATGATAGCTCTTCTCCTTCCTCAACAATATCACTTGCTGACTCTACATAAAGGCTTGAGAGCTCACTGATCGGTACAATCCCATCTGTTTTGTATCCGATATCAACAAAAACTTGTTGATCCTCTATTTTTACTACTGTTCCCGTTACTACATCTCCTACATTCAATTGTAGGTTTTCATTATTTTCTTCACCCATTTTGCTTCCTCCTTCAAAGACAAAACAACTGTCATAAAAACTAAATAAATTCGTCTTTTTCATTTATCATTAGGGTTATAAAAATGTTCTTTTTTATAACTTCTAATAATTATATTTATTTGTCAAGTAAAGTAGATTATCTACTTTCGTGTTGTTCGATTAACTTTTGAATTTCTTCCATAATAGCATTCGATGCATCTTGTGCAGACACTTTTTCTGAACGGTAATATTCCATATTTAAAGGCGCTCCGTAAACTACTTTTAATCTTTTGAATGGCTTATATGGACCCATGATCGCACAAGGGATAACGACTGCTTCGGAACGTAGGGCAAAAAAGCCAGCTCCTGCTAAAGGTTTTCCTAATTTACCTGTTTTGCTTCTCGTCCCTTCCGGGAAAAGGCCTAATACTTGATTGTTTTTTAAAACTTTTATTCCTTTGCGTAAAGCATTTCGATCTGTTAATCCTCGTTTAACCGGAAATGCTTGAATTCCTCGCAATAGTTTATTCATCCACTTTTTTTCAAACAGTTCATCTTTAGCCATAAAGTGAATGTCACGTGGTGATGTTATTCCAACGACAGGTGGATCTAAATTAGAGATATGGTTGGAACAAATGATGACGGGCCCTTCCTTTGGAATATGTTCTTTTCCAATCACTTGAATGCGATAGAGTGGATACAATAACAATGATACGACAAACTTAGCAATATGATAAAGATTCACTGTAAATCTCCCTCATAGCGAGTGATCTGAGCAACTTTATTTAAAATGAAGTGGACGACATCTTCAATCGTCATTGAGGTCGTATCAATTTCTATCGCATCTTCTGCTTTCATTAATGGAGCAACTTTTCGTTTGGAGTCTAATAAATCGCGTTCTTCAATTTCTCGTTTTAATTGAGATATGTCGGATGGAAAACCTCTTTTCAAATTTTCCTCATGACGACGTTTTGCCCGTTCTTCCACAGATGCATTGAAAAAAAATTTCAGTTCAGCCTTAGGAAGTACTTGAGTTCCAATATCTCTTCCATCCATGACAACGCCTCGATTCGCTGCAAGAGCTCGCTGTCTTTGGACCATCTTTTCGCGGACAGATGGATGTTTTGCAACTTGTGAAACATGATTCGTAACTTCCTTTGAACGGATATCCGATGTGACATCACGACCATCAAGATGTACGAGTTGTCCCTCTTTCCCTTGTGTTAATTGTATGTCGGTTTCTTCGAGCAATTGTTGTAAACCCTCTTCATCACTTAATGATACAGAGTTTCTCAACGCTTTTAAAGTTAATGCTCTATACATCGCACCTGTATCGATATACATATACGCTAATTTATGTGCGACGATTTTTGCCACGGTGCTTTTTCCAGCAGCTGCCGGTCCGTCTATGGCAATCGTTATCGGATTATTATTCATCAAAATAGACCGTTCCTCTCATCATTCATCATATTCGTAGAAATCTACATGAGCACCAACTGTTTATAGACGGTACTCATTATAAATCATAACATATGAATGAAATGAAGGTCTATCATTATTTACCTTTACGTGTAATTTAATGCAATTTTTAAAAAGTGAACTGCTTTTCTTTATAAATTAGCCTGCCAGGAATTCTCCATTTTACATTTTGCCATAATTTTTTTCTGTTCCTCCAAGTTTTTCTACGTGCTCTTCTTGCCCGTTGTCCGCATTTATAAAAATCCGATACGTATCATCATCTAATATTCCTAAAAATTCATAGGTCAACACTTCTTCTCCTAAGTCATTTTCAATAATCGCTAGATGTTCTTCTTGAAGATCAATTTGTGGATTGACATTTTTTTTCGCTTCTTTTACTGAAAGTTTCGGTTTAGAGAGCTTGCGATCATGATGATTCATGAAATAATTTTTAGCTGATACGCCGAGTATATCACCTTGATCTAGTCCTACTTTTATTTCAATAGCGTCTGGATACATTCGAATACCGTCGTCAACATATAAAAATGAATAAACACCAATATTCCCGTATTCACTACTTTGAAACAATTCCATCTGTTCAAAACTTTGATCCCGCAAATATTGTTCACTCTTTTTTTGACCGTCATTTAAGCTTAATTTCTTTTTACCAACTGGGCGATCGACGAGTAGTGACAGTAGGTAGCCACCTTGTTGAGTCATATCCATATAAGCATTTTTGTTTTCATTTCGATATGAAATACTGTATAAAGGAATATCTGAACCATCACCACTTTTTGCGAGGTTGAGCTCTTCTTCATTTTCGATGTTAAACAATGATTTACTTAACTGTAAAGCTTGTTTTTCAGTTATTTTTTCTCCTTGTAGATTTTTAAATTCATGATCTTCTAAAGACATATTCCCAAGGGGAGAATCAGCGTTCGCCTCTGCGTATCCTTCTACTTTCTTTTCTACCGTTTTAAAACCGTCAATAATCGTATTGTCTCCAGGTTCATCTTCAGTAGCTAAGGCGAGCTGCACATCCATCCAACGTAAATTACTATCTAAAACGACGTGTTGAACATCTCTCAGTTCATCTTTAATCTCGCCAGCTTGTTTGTACAAATTTTTTAAGGTCTTGATTTCTTTTTTTGTAAGTGGCTCCTGATCTAAATCTCTTACAGCTGTTCGATACGTAAAATCACCGATGTTCGATAAAAATTCTTCTGTTTTATTGAATGGTAGTAACGTTAAAGGAAGTTGTCCTACATTTGATTGAGCTTCCGATGTGAGTCGCCAAATTTCTACAAATTGAGGTGATAATTTTTCTCGCGAATTCATTGCTAAAGAGGTTCCAATCGTGTCATGCAACAAATCCATATGGTATGACAACTCATGAAACGCACGTTGATACGTATTTTCAGCTTGAATTAAAATTGCATTTTTCTCTTGATGTTCCATATATCCCCAATATCCGGTGCCTATAATACCTAGGCTTAAAAGTCCTATTGTAATCCAACGTAGCATAGTACTACCCCTTTCTATTTACAGAAAATATGTTTTCCAATTCTTTTAATTTGTGGACGCGACCAAATCCAAGCAGACGTAGCCGTATCTGGATTAAAATAATAAATGGCATTTCCAGAAGGATCCCATCCATTTATAGCATCCATAACCGCTTTTTTTGCAGTATCGTTCGGCGTCAACCATATTTGCCCGTCAGCTACTGCGGTAAATGCTCTCGGTTCGAAAATAACACCAGCAACATTATTAGGAAACGTAGGACTTTTGACTCGATTTAAAATGACAGCTGCTACAGCTACTTGACCTTCATACGGCTCTCCCCTTGCTTCGCCATAAACAGCATTTGCCATTAAATTGATATCATTTTGCGAATATCCGGAAGGGACATTCACGCTAGCCGTAATCGCTTCACCTTGACCTTCACTTCCATAATACGTAAATTTTTTCCCTTTATTTATTTGGCTCTTTACATAATTTTTGTCGTATTTACTAGCCTTTGTTAACTTTGCTTTCGTCGTAGCTCCTGCTACACCATCGATGTTTAAACCGAATTCATATTGAAAGTTTCTCAATGCCCAATATGTTCCCCATCCAAATACACCATCAATCGTTCCATTATAAAAACCTAAATATTGTAGTCTAGCTTGCAATTCGATTACATCATCACCGACTGCACCGTGTTGAATAACTTGAGGACTGAAGGCATGGACAGTCTGACGTTGTAACGGCATGACTGGTAAGCTTATAATAAAAAAACAAATCGTCATCCAGATCAAAGGAATTTTTTTATCATTCATACACATTTCCTCCCTAATTTTCTATTCGAATGTACTATGACTTACTTTTTGAAGATATCTGTTTTTTTATTCATTCATTTACATTTGATTTATAGGTAAATAGATTGTTTTCGACGATTACAAATAATAAAAGCACCCTCAACAGAAGGTGCCCTTCACGATTTATTTTCATAAAAAATCCCTCTATCACACGAAGCAGCGAGCTTTAAACTTCGAATCTTTTCAGTTCTTGTTGATGTGCTGATTTCACTCGATGCAAACCGTACGCCCATAATAAAAGCATGAACGAAATCGTAGCAACTAGCCATTCAGCGAAAACGACTTGAAGAACATAATTATACATTCCATGCAAGATGAACGGAATAACGAGTGGCAAACATAAATTACGCTTGTACTGAAACTTGTTCATCTTTGCCTTTCCAAAATGATACCCCATCACAACCCCAAACAGAGCATGCGATGACACAGGAAAAAGAGCGCGTGTAAACGCTAATTCTATTCCATGAACAAACAAATATAAAATATTTTCAACCGTGGCAAAACCGAGACTAATGGAAACCACATAGACGATCCCATCATAATGAGCATCAAATTCGGTATGATGATAAATGACATACAAAAAGATAAACCATTTAAAAAATTCTTCAATCCATGCACTTATAAAAACCGCCTGTATAAAAGGAGTACCTATTCCTTCTGCAGAAAATGCATACTGAATAAACATAATCGGAAAAACGAGTAATGCTCCGAAAATAAACGTTCGAATAATCAGTGGAATCGGTTCAGTGATTCGATCTTTCAAATAGAAAAAAGACATTAGTGCAACGGAAGGAGCAATTCCAACGGACAAAATAGTAAACATGATGACCTATCGATTATGACAATTTATAAACACTTTACTCTTTAGTTATATTCCAATTGTATCAATATGAAAAAAACCCTTATCGATGTTTACTCGATAAGAGTTTTTCATCATGAAAGTCATTTAACCCGATTTCAAACCCATCCACGGAACCGAGAAGCTTCAGCAACTTTTCGAACACCGACCATATAGGCAGCTAAGCGCATATCTACTTGTCTCGTTTCAGCTGTCTCATAAATTCGCTGAAACGATTTGATCATCGTCTCATGTAGTTTCTCATCAATTTCTTCTTCTGACCAATAATAGCCTTGGTTATTTTGCACCCATTCAAAATAAGAAACGGTCACTCCGCCAGCAGATGCTAATACATCCGGAACTAATAAAATTCCTCTTTCCGTCAGTATTTTTGTAGCCTTCATCGTTGTTGGTCCATTGGCTGCTTCTACGATAATGTCTGCTTGAATCTTATGAGCATTTTCTTCAGTAATTTGATTAGCGACTGCTGCTGGAACGAGAATATCACAATCTAATTCCAACATTTCTTGATTGGATATTGTATCATCAAACAATTTAGTCACTGTACCAAAACTATCTCTTCGATCAAGTAAATAATCAATGTCTAGTCCATCTGGATCATGTAAAGCACCATAAGCATCAGAAATGCCAATCACTTTTGCACCAGCATCATGTAAAAACTTTGATAAAAAACTTCCCGCATTTCCAAACCCTTGTACAATGACACGTGCGTCTTTTATCTCAAGACCTCGCTTTTTTAGTGCTTCCTTAATTACAATTGTAACCCCTTTTGCAGTTGCAGATTCTCTACCGTGTGATCCCCCAAGAACGATTGGTTTACCTGTAATAAAGCCTGGATTGTTAAATTCATCTATTCGACTATATTCATCCATCATCCACGCCATAATTTGGGAGTTCGTAAAGACATCAGGTGCAGGGATATCTTTGGTAGGACCGACAATTTGGCTGATTGCTCTTACATATCCTCTGCTTAGTCCTTCTAGTTCTCGAAAAGACATTTCACGTGGGTCACAAATAATACCACCTTTTCCTCCACCATAAGGCAAGTCTACAATTCCGGCTTTTAACGTCATCCATATAGCAAGGGCATTCACTTCCTTTTCCGTTACATTTGGGTGAAAGCGAACGCCCCCTTTTAATGGACCAACAGCGTCATTGTGTTGTGCACGATATCCCGTAAAGACTTTCGTTGAACCATCATCCATCCGAACGGGTATTCTGACTTTCATCATGCGAAGTGAATCTTTGAGTAATTCATATACTTCATTTGGATAACCTAATCGTTCTAAAGCATTTTTAATGATAAGTTGAGTGGAAGTCAAAATATCCATTTGCTTTTGCCCCTCTCCGGACGAATCTGCTGCTTTATCGGCTACCATGAATTTACCTCCTAAAAATCTAATAAATAATAAATGATAATTGCGTTACTCAGTGATTAGTATACACCTTCATCGCAAATATGCAATGGAAAATTCGCTATTTTCATACGCTTTCATGAAAGCGGTTACTTGCCTTCTGATTAAACAACTTTACCTATTTTTTAATCGCTCATGGATAAACAGTTTTCAATGTCTTAAGTTCTTCTATTTATGTTGAGACAATTAGTTGTGAAACGACTTCATAATTTTTTTGACAGCATCTTTAGAAACAATCACTTTTCCATATTCTTTGAGTCGATGAGATGTTACAATCGATGGAGATGAAAATTCAGACATAATCGCTATAATATCCCCTTTTCGATGACCTTGTAAATCACTTTTTTCTAAGAGCATGTAGTATTTTTCGTCCATATAATAAATGTGTCCACCAGTAATCAATAACGATGCTAGAACTGAACATACTTGAATTACATTTTCAAAATCAGTAAAAGCAAAAATAAATTCTCTACTCTCATCAAACAATACTTTCATTTCTATAAAATCCTCATCCAAATCTATATGTTCATTTTTTTGGATCACCGTTACATGCATCCCTTGTGCCTGCATCAAATGAACGTGTACGAGTAAACTGCCTACAAGTTCAAAACCTAATTCTTTACTTGCTTCGACTAGCATCTCTGTAAAAAGATTTCGAATGCTGTCTATGTCATACCAAAGATCATCTCTCGTAAAACCACGCTCCATTAAATCATCAAACGTCAAAAAAATAGTAAATTTATTATGGGTAACCCTTTCGATTCGCATGTAACATCCTCCTTCAATATTAAATGTGATTTGATACAGGCATTCCTCGAATACGATTTGTATTATTATATGCACAATTTAAGATAGTTGAACAATATCATATCGTTTCTCCCATAATTCCACATGTAACCATGCCATCATTGATTGCAATTTCTGTATCGAACGATTCAACCTTTCACGATGCATAGGACAAACTTACGCTAACATACAAATGTACAGATTGCGAATATTTATGAAAGGAGGAGCTTATGTTTACACAATTTAAATATTGGAAGCCGTTTATTAGTCCTCATGATCCGTGTCCACCGATGCGAGTGAAAAGCTTTTCCACTCCCCCTAACCTTTATATTACATTCCAACCGAAAGGACTGCCACAATTTAAACCGATGGAAGCGCTGCATCATGGCACACTATGGCCGGCTTTATACAGTCCATATCCAGATCCAAAACAAAGGGGTGATCATGATGAATAAGACATTGCCACCTGACTATTACGAATTGCTAGAGGAGATTCAAGCTGTAGATTTTGTTTTAGTCGAATTGACATTGTATTTAGATACCCATCCAGATGATTACGATACGATTGAACAATTTAATCTATATTCGAAAAAAAGTAGAACGTTAAAAAATAAATTTGAAAAGAAATTTGGACCTTTAATGCAATATGGAAAAAGTTATTCCAATTATCCTTGGGATTGGGGTAAAGCTCCCTGGCCTTGGCAAGTATAATGTCGCTTATCTTAAAAAGGAGGAAATACATCGTGTGGTATTATGAGAAAAAGCTTCAATATCCAGTACGAGTCAGGGATTGTAATCCGATGTTGGCAAAATTTTTAATTGAGCAATATGGTGGAGCTGACGGAGAGTTAGCTGCAGCATTACGGTATTTAAACCAAAGGTATACCATTCCTGATCAAGTCGCCGGATTGTTAACAGATATTGGTACCGAGGAAT
>DASUXY010000016.1:0-17393 GCA_036377675.1 Bacillota bacterium | reverse complement strand
TTTCATGCCATTGTCAAAAAGGAATTTTTGCAAATTCAAAAAGACCCCGCCAGCCTTGCCATCGCTTTGATCCTTCCTGTTATGCTCGTATTATTACTTGGTTATGCAATGAATACAGATGTTGAAAATATAAATTTGGCTGTTTTGGATCAGTCACAAACGAAGGAAAGTCGGGCACTCATTGAAGTTTTGACAAAGCAGGAAGATTTTAATTTGACAAACTATACATATAGCTATGAGCAATTAGAATTTTTATTAGATAAAGGGGAAATTAAATCAGCTCTTATTATTCCTGAAGATTATACGAAAAAGTTGTATACGGAAACAGCTACTGTTCAGATGGTTATAGACGGATCAGACCCTGCAGTTGCTCGCGAAGCACTTTCACGAAGCCAAAATCTTATATCTAATCACGCATCTTCCATCCAGTCTAAGTTTCTGGAACGAAAGGGAATGATGCCAATCGAATCCCCACTTAAGGGTGAAACAAATATTTTTTACAATCCAAGCATGGAAAGTATAAATTACAATGTCCCTGCTTTAATCGGCTTAGTTATGCAAGAAGTAATCCTTATTTTAACTGCATTTGCACTTGTGCGTGAAAAAGAACATGGGACGATGGAGCAGCTCATTGTGACTCCAATTCGTCCGGTAGAGTTGATCATTGGAAAACTTGTTCCCTATGTCATTATAGGTCTACTTTCTTTTGCTTTTGTTCTTATTACAGGAGTTCAGTGGTTTGAAGTTAAGATTTCGGGAAATATCTTTTTACTTATAGCATTGAGTTTGCTCTTTCTAGTAGCAACTTTAGCGATGGGACTTTTGATTTCTACGATTGCAAAAAATCAGCTACAAGCGATGTACATGGCATTTGCTGTTATTTTGCCTAGTGTAATTTTATCTGGGTTTGTTTTTCCAAGAGATTCAATGCCATTTTTAATCCAAGCTTTTGGAGGATTTATTCCATTAACCTACTATTTAGAGATCTTAAGAGGAATATTTTTAAAAGGGGTTTCGATTAATATACTTTGGCCACAAACATTGATTCTTTTTATTTTCACAATCATTATTTGTATCATGACAGTGTTCAAATTTAAAAAACAACTTTAGTTGGATAAACGTGAAATGGACATGACCTAAAGGATAAAATGTACGTTAAAGACGCGAAAACAAAAATCCAAAACATTGACAAATCAATGTTTTGGATTTTTGAGATAGGCCATCTAGAGTGAAGAATAAATTTATTACATAGCCCCACCTTTATGAACATCAGCCCTACGCTTTGCAAAAGTTTTAATGGATACTATAAACTTCTACGTTAAAATTAGTATGTAAAAGATAGAGCTCCAATAGATAATCCAGCGGATGTTCCTATGATAAGTACATTGTCTTCTCTATCAATTTGATTTGTTGATATATAGTCATGTAAGAGCATAGGGATGGATGCCGCAATACAATTTCCATGATTACGAATATGATCACCTATTTGATTGCGATCAAAACCATGTCTTTCAAGAATATCTATACCATTTTTTGATGTTTGATGAGGTAATATATATTGAAAATCACTTTTTTGTAAATGACTATTTTCAAAAAAAATTTTGAAAAAGGATCGTAAATATCTTGCTGCTGTCTTATAAACCTTTGGACCATTCATTTGAAAAACGTTGTCTTCTAGTTTTGTATGTGGTGAATTTGGATGTTTAAGGGTACCTCCCCCCTTTACACAAGTTAAATCAGCTCCCATACTATATGTCCTCAACAAAAAGTTGTGAACTTTAGATTCACCATTGGATGGACCGATAACGAATGCTGCGGCTCCATCACCAAATAAACTTCGAATCTCTTTAGTTGTATTGTCCAAGGTTTTACTTGGAGCATCTGCACTTATAATTAAAACGTTTTCATAAATACCATTATGTATTAAATTTGATGCGACAAAAAATGCCATGGGAAAGCTAAAACATGTTATGTCTACATCAAAACAGGGTATACCGGATTTTTCCAATTTTAATTCTCGTTGATATAAACTAGCAGCACATGGAATAGCCTGTAGAGGTGATCCGTTTGCTCCAATAATACAATCAATATCTTCATAGTCTAATCCGCTATTTTCAATTGCCTTAACTGCGGCGTCCTTTCCTAAACTCAATGCAGACTCTCCATTTTGAGAATCAACGTAAAAACGTGAATGAATTCCGGTGGCTTTTTCTATCCAGCCTAGTTCTAAAGATAATTCCTTTTCAAGGTCTGAACTTTTTTTGACAATGGATCCTACTGCCTTTCCTGAACCAATGATCTTTACATTAAACATTATTTATTCGTCTCCTTTATATTATTTTCATAAAATAAAATTAATAGAAGAAAGGGTAGAGGTAGAATTATGAAAAAAAATATCGAAATATTATTTATATTAATCATAACAGAATGTTCAGAATAGTAAAGATGATAAATAGGGACATATTGTGATCGTCTCGTAAAAAGTGATTGATGGTATATTTTTTTCACAAAGTCTATACGTTAATATGAAGATAAATGGATGCTAGTCAACGGTATCAAATTTCTACTTGACATTTTATAATGTGTTCGTTATGATATGAACAATTCTAAAAATTGAATAAAACATTTCCTTATCAAGAGACGGGGAAGGAAACTGGTCCTATGATCCCGCAGCAACCGTTATTTGTAACAAGGTGCTAATTCCAGCAAGTATTTACTTGAGAGATGAGTAGGTGTGTTATGTGCATGTAACCTCTTCCTCATCGGAAGGGGTCTTTTTGATTCCAATCTTGTGAAAAGAATCAATACTTGTATCTACTTATTTTTTAAAACCTAGTAACCTTATAGGGTAAATAAATTATAAAGGAGGGATGAGAAGAAAAAAATTGAATGAAACGAGCATAAATGAAATAAACATAAGGAGAGACTACATTGACAATCAAAAAAAATGAATTGAAACAATATGCTGCACACAACCACGCCAAGCGTTTTGGCGTTAGCTACAAGTGTTAAATTGAGAGAATGGATTTCCGTAGCGGTACCCTATATAACAAGGTGCCCGTATTGCATGACTTGCATACGAAAAATGCGAAAAAGCGGGTGCGAGTATAGAAAAATACCGAAAGCTCTTTTTGTTGTCGTCGCATTAAAAGCAGGCCTAATCATAAAAAATTATTAAAAAGGAGTTATTATGAATGTCGAAACAAATTCATTTTAATGGTTTTATCCAAAACTCACCTTCTCCGCATTCAACAGGATTGTGGAAGCACGAAAAGGATGAAGGGACGAATCATAACCGTTTATCGTATTGGATTGAAGCCGCACAAATTTTAGAACGAGGCAAATTCGATGCCCTATTTATAGCTGATGTACTCGGAACGTATAGCGTGTATGAAAATAGTCATTATGCAGCTACACGTCGTGCTGTTCAGTTACCGGCTCACGATCCGTTAATTCCGATTACAGCGATGGCAGCTGCAACGAAACACATCGGGTTTGCCCCGACGATTTCCACTACATATGCACAGCCTTATGCGTTGGCGCGTCAGCTATCCACACTTGATCATTTAACAGGAGGGAGAGTTGCTTGGAATGTCGTAACATCATATTTAGAAAGTGAAGCTGTTAATTTAGGGCTTTCTGAACGTCTCCCTAAAGAATTAAGATACGATCGAGCGGATGAATTTTTAGAAGTCGTTTATAAGTTGTGGGAACATAGTTGGGAACAAGATGCAGTCGTCTATGATCGAAAAAATGATACATTTGCTGATCCTGAGAAAGTTCATTTAATCAACCATGAAGGACAGTTTTTTAATGTCGCCGGTCCACATTTAGTTGAACCATCGCCACAGCGCACACCGGTTCTTTTTCAGGCGGGAGGATCTTCAAGAGGAAGAGATTTTGCGGCGAAACATGCCGAAGCTGTATTTACGAAACATCATTCATTGGCTGCGTTAAAAGAGTATACGCAGGATATTCGTCGCCGGACGAAACAACAAGGAAGAAATCCAGAGGATGTGCTCATTTTTCCGATGATTTTACCAATCATCGGTTCTACTGAAGAAGAAGCATACGCTAACTATGAAGATGTCATGAACCACGTTAGTTATGATGGAACTGCTGCCCTTTTATCTGGGCATACGGGCATTGATTTTTCCGAATATGATCCTGATCAATATATTGAGCAGATTGAGACCGAAGCTGTTCAAGGGAATCTTAATATGTACGTAAAAGATCCGAATAAAAGGTGGACATTACGAGAAGCGATTAAAAACCATGGGCTCGGTAATGGAACGGTGAAATTTATCGGGACTCCAGAACAAATTGCGGATGAGATTGAACGATGGGCTGAGGAAGGAGATGTCGATGGTTTTAATATCGCACAAACGTATTCACTGGACACCTTTCGCGAGTTTGTTGATAATGTTGTTCCAGAATTACAGAAACGTGGAATTTACCGAAAGGAGTATCAAGGAAACACTTTGCGAGAGAATATGTTTGGAAAAGGAAATGTACATCTACCGAACAATCATCCTGCAAAAAAGATTGGTATTTATTCATCTTAATTCATGGAACGAATATCCAATTGATATTGTTTAAAAATGAACGATGGATATGACTCCCAATTCACAATTACAGAATTGAAATATTTGTGAATTGGGCTTTATTTTATGGCGTTAAAATTGTACAATTATATACACTATGAAAACTATTCTGTTTCTTTAAATATTGTCATCATGTCAATCTTTAAGTAATCAGAAATGATGGAAAGTCGTCAAGGAATTTTCGTCATTAAGTCATTGTTTGGTTTAGTGAATATTTACTTTAGGCTTGAATAAAATATGAAGTAGGTCATTCTAGGGAGGAATAATTGAATGAATTTTTTGCGGTTTCGCTTCTATATGGAGTTAATCTCCATCTCACTAGGGTTAACGCTATGGATCTGGATTCTTCCGATGCAAATTTTTCAATATGGTCAACCGCGAATGATGACCGTCGGTTTAGGTATGATTCTTTGGTATACGATTTTTTCCTACAATGAAACATTTCATGCACTGAAAGCTAAATGGAAAGAAAAATGGTTTGAAAAGAAGTGAATCGATGGGTATTAACGTGAAAGGGACTAACTTTCACGGCATACATAAAAACAGTCTGCATTACTCGAACTAACCGAATAATCGGACTGTTATTTTGTGTCATTCCTTTTTGAGGAGCGATTGTTGTTTGGTGAAGAAAAACAGTTGAAGGGTTATTTCATCAAGGTGAGCAGATTTAATATATCATACATAATTCCGTGATTAGCAAGTCATCACCAAAAAAATAATTGTTGAAAATATGAAACCTTTTATTCATTAAAACAGTATATACTAAGTAAAACATATCAATAGGAGGTCATCATGGGTATTTTAACAAGGTTTAAAGATATTATGTCAAGTAATTTTCATGCATTATTAGATAAGGCAGAGAACCCTGAGAAGATGGTTGATCAATATTTAAGAAATCTTAATCGTGATTTAGGTAAGGTGAAATCTGAAACGGCAACGATCATGGTTGAAGAGAAACGAGCAAAACGAGCGTTAGATGAATGTAAACAAGATATTGAAAAGATGCAAAATTATGCATTAAAGGCATTAGAAGCAGGTAATGAAAACGATGCTCGAAAATTTTTAGAGAGAAAAGCTTCTTTAGTAGAGAAGGAAGCAGAATTACAAGCGGCATTAGAACTCGCTTCTACGAATACTGTTCAAATGAGACAAATGCATGACAAACTTGTTGAAGATATTGAGAAGTTAGAGGCACGTCGATCCTTAATTAAAGGTAAAGCAGCTTTAGCCAAAACGAAACAGCGTATGAATGAATTCGGTACTTCAATCGGTGGTGTCAATCGATCAATATCTGCATTCGAGCGTATGGAAGATAAAGTGAATCAAACATTGGATGAAGCAAATGCTTTAGCTGAGCTAAACGAAGGTCCTAAAGACGACATGAAACAATTAACAGAAAGATATAAAAGTAATGTGGATGTGGACGATGAATTAGCCTTGCTTAAGGAGCAATTAAAAGAGAACGAATAATTTTATAGAAAGATTTATAATTAGAAGCTGTAGCATGAGCTACAGCTTCTGTTTAATCGACAATCATGAAAGGTGAATCTACGGTGCTCATACATTATAAATGTCCCAACTGCGGGGACGATATGGCGTTTGATAGTCAATCAGGAATGTTATCATGTCCTAGTTGTGGACGATATGATAATATAGAAGATTTTTCTGAAGAATATATTACATCGACCTTTTCGGAGGATGAAGCAAACGAATATTACTGTGAAAATTGTGGAGCAATCATCATAACCGAAGCAGAAACGACGGCGACGACTTGTAGTTTTTGTGATGCTGGAGTAGTACTTGGTGATCGCCTGTCTGGATCCTTAGCACCTGCGAAAGTAATTCCTTTTAAGATAAGCAAAGACGAGGCGAAGCAGGCATTTCAAAAATGGTGTGGAAATGGTCGATTAACTCCAAAAGGGTTTATGACTGCGAATCGAATTAAAGGTATGACCGGTATATACGTCCCCTTTTGGTTGTATGACTTACATACGAAAGCGAAAGTAAAAGCTGTTGGCACAAAGGTGCGAACATATACACGAGGAAATTATATTTATACAGAAACAAAATATTATGATGTTTTTCGAGATATAAATTTGAATTATGTAAAAGTACCGGTTGATGCTTCACGGAAGATGAGTGATGCACGAATGGATTTATTAGAACCCTTTGATTACAGCGAATTAAAAGATTTTAAGACTCCTTATTTAGCTGGATATATTGCCGAGAAGTATAACTACAATAACAAGGAACTTTTTCCTCGAGTAAAAAAGAAAATACGAGGTTTTATAGATTCATATATTCGTTCAACGATTTCTGGATATTCTTCGGTTCAATTTAAATACAAAAACATTCATACGAAACAATTGCATAGCCATTATGTGCTATTTCCTGTTTGGATGGTTTATTATGATTATAATAATAAAGATCATACGTTTGCGATGAACGGTCAGACAGGAAAAGTTGTTGGTCAGCCACCGATTAGCAAGGGGAAAGTAGCTGCTTGGTTTTCTGGCATATCCGGCTCGGCATTTGTCGCTATGAAACTAATTACATTTTTCCTTGGGGGCGGACTATGGTGAATCAGAAATTATTTTCCAAGGTATGGTTCATCTTTACCGTTTTCGTATTTTGTCTACTTCCGATCAAAACTGATGTCGTTGCTTCCGCTTCCAAACAGTTTGTTTATGATCGTGCAAATGTATTGACTGAAGAGGAAATTGCCGAACTTGAACGATTAGCGAATAAATACCGTGAAAAACGAGAAACAGATTTTATTATTTTGATAACAGATGATCCGGATGGAAAAGATGTCAAAGAATACATGCAGGATTTCTATGACGACAAGTATAGTCAATCCGATGGTAACGTGGCTATATTAGCGATGGATCTAGAAGAAAGAGATGTGTATGTTGCGGGCTTTTATAAAGCCAAAAAACACTTAGATAATGACAGAATTGACTCGCTTCTTGAACAGATTACACCGGACTTAACCGCTGGAAACTATTACGAGGCGTTTCATTCGTTTATGAACATTGCCAATCGCCACATGGGTTTTAAACCAGGAATAGACCCCGAATGGATCTTCTTTAAATGGTGGTTTCAACTCATCGTCTCACTCGGAGTCGGTGCACTGATTGTCAAAATGATGCTACGGCATACAGGTGGAAAAATTACCGTTAATGAGCGAACGTATCGGGACACAAATCGTTCAAGAGTGTTACAGAGACGAGATCATTATGTTCGAAAGTCCGTTACACGACGAAGAAAGCCATCCAATCATAGCGGTGGTGGTGGTCGCAGTAGCGGCGGTGGTGGAATCACAAAAGGTGGTCATTCCCATAGTGGAGGAAGACGTAGTTTTTAATTTGCATCAAACTCGTTTGTACATATTTATGAAAGGACTTGATCTTTAAATGGTGTTTTTTAGAAATCAATTTTCTGACGTTGTTGAATGGAAAGAATTTAGAGATGATATGATTTTTTGGAAGTGGGATAACCGAGAAATCAAAAAAGGGAGTAAGTTGATCCTTCAGCTTGGTCAAGATGCGATTTTTCTAAATAATGGTAAAATCGAAGGGATTTTTGAAGATGAAGGAGATTATGAGATTGAATCGGAGATTATCCCTTATTTATCAACTCTAAAAGGATTTAAATTTGGATTTAAAACTGGCATGCGTGTTGAAGTTTTGTTTGTGAATACAAAAGAATTTACCGTAAAATGGGGTACGAAAAATGCGATCAACATTCCGACTCCTGAGTTACCCGGAGGTGTGCCTATTCGAGCGAATGGAACGTTTCATTTTAAAGTGAATGATTATGTTGCCTTAATTGATCAGGTGGCCGGTGTTAGAAATAGCTACTTAGTAAAGGATGTGAAAATCCGCATAACGACAATTTTAGATCAACTTCTCATGAAGTGGATCACGAGAGAAGGAAAGAATTTATTTAACTTGCAAGCCAATGCTTTTGAAATTTCTGAAGGAATAAAAGAAGACCTTGATATGCAAATTGTCGATTTAGGCATGACGATCACTGCGTTTAATATCAATAGCTTCACGTATCCAAAAGAAATACAAGATATGGTTAACAAAACGGCTTCTCATGGGATGATTGGTGACGTGCAGAAATATCAACAAGTTTCTATGACCGACGGTATTGCTACTGGAAAAGTGAAAGGTAGCGGGGTTGCTTCCGACATGACGGGGATGATGATGGGAATGAATGTAGCTAATGAAATGATGAAAAATATGAATCAAAGTCAAAGTGGGAAGTCAAATCAGAACCAAGCATCACAAGACAAAGCTCCGCCTATGCAGCGCAGTGAAAATAAACAAAACGCACCCAATTTTTGTCCAAACTGTGGAGAAAAAACAGGTGGAGCTAACTTCTGTTCTAACTGTGGTCAGAAGCTTGTATAGAGCATTTTGCCCAAGGGATGATAAACAACTTGTAGTGAAGACAATCAGTGAACAGAAAAGCCATCCGATTGCCTCGTTTAGATGATGGCTTTTCTTTTTTTATTGTATAAACTAAGTAAGTGATTTTATCATTCGTGTTTGGGGACAAATGTCATTCGTCTTTAATGATCGACAATCTATTCTTATGAGTGAACCTAAGAATATGTTTCTGCACTCCGATTCCATTCATGATTATGGATCCATTTGAATAAGTATGATTGACTAGAAATTGTCCAATGATAGGGAGAAATGCTAGGAAGAAGGAGGAGCACATGAAACATTTCATTTTAAAAAGTGGACAAGTTGGTCTCGGTGGGATAATTCAAGGTTTTGGTATGGGTTTATTTTTGTTTCCGAATGCCATTCCATCTGGTGGTGCTGGGGGAATCGCCATTTTACTGAACTATTCGTTTCCAATCGACATTAGTATTTCCCTTTGGATCGTTAATTTTTTAATGCTACTCGTTGGAGTGAAAACGATGGGCAAACGGTTCGTATTATGGACGATCGTCGGTATAACAATTACATCTCTGTCGATCCATTTTTTTGAAAATAATATTATCATTTCGCATAGGAACCTCTTCTATGATCTAGTCCTCGGGTCTGTATTCCTTGGCACGGGTATCGGAATCCTCATGCGACAAGGAGTCTCGAATGGGGGAGCCGGTGTAGTCGCTTTTGTCATTGCATCAAGAAGAAATGTATTACCTGGTAAACCTTTGTTCTTGATTAATGGTGTTATTTTTATCATGACGGCTATTGTCATCCATTGGAAAATTGTTTTTTTAGCACTTATGAGCCAATGGATATCGACGTCAGTCGTCGATTTTATCTATCGCATACCTTTCGTTGAATCATATGTGTTTGGTAACAAAACTTAAAGATCCTTTGCATATCACTGAACTTGCTTAAAAATATTTATAACGCACAGCTGTTTTTCGATTCTTTTCGCCGTCTTCTCCTTTAACACGAACTAAAAAAAGGACAAGTAATCCGATGATGAATGTTAAAGAGGCAACGATTAAAAACATCCCGCTCCTTGACCACTCCATCAGCCGGGCAAAAACAGGTGGCCCGATGGCAACCCCAACAAATCGAACAGAATTGTATATAGACGTCACAAATCCTCTTCGTTCTTTCTCGACGGATCCCGTAATTAAACTGTTCACACATGGTAATACAAGTCCTGCACCGACACTGCTAATAGCAAGAACAAGTAAAAATGGAAACAGTTTTTTGAAGAAGATGAGACCTCCATACGAAATGGTCATCAGTGCAAGTCCAATCACGATGAGTCGTTTCATCTTTTCTAAATTTTTGCCGATTTTACTACCTGTCGTATAAGATGTTGTCACTAAGACAAGTAGAGGTATAGCTAGTATAAATCCTTTACTGAATCCTTCAATTGAATACGTTTCTTCTAACACATCTGACAAATAAAATAATATTCCAAACAATGTAAATAGACAGATGCCTCCTGCAAGATACATCGTAACAAGCCATCTTCCTTCATGCTTAAAAACAGAGAGCAATCCGAATACATATTTTCGGAACGGGGGAGGGGATTGCCATTTTCTTTTCTCTCTGACGAAAATAATGAGTAATAAAAGAGAAAACAAAGCAAGCAGTGGGAAAATAAAGAAACCCGCATACCAAACAATCAGACCGACAAGAGATCCTAAAACCGGGGACAAAACTTTTCCGATTCCATTGGATGCTTCGAAAATACCGAGAACTCGGCTTTGTTCACTACCTTTAAATAAGTCTCCAGTTAAAGCCATCGCTATAGGAGCTGTACCGGCGGCACCCATTCCTTGAATTGTCCGTCCAACCATAATCCAAGCATAGGGATCTGTAAACATGCTGGCGCTTAACCCCGATAATAATGCTCCAGTACCGAATAAAATTAAAGACGGAATCATGACCACTTTTCGTGAAAAGCGGTCCGAAAGATAGCCAAATATCGGAATGAAAATCGCAGCAGTGAGCGAATATACGGTTATCATTAAACTCACTTGCATTTGTGAAATATTTAAATCCGATTTCATCGCTGGTAAAATCGGAATGAGCATAGAATTTCCTAAAGTCATGAAAAGCGGGATGGAACCGATCGCTATGATGACCATATTCTGTTTTGAGGACAAGCTTGTTCACTCCTTAAATGATAGCATTACAAATGAAAATAAACGCTTTGAAGTTATACATATGGTGCAAGGAATCCGATTAGCTAAAGATTCATTGAAAGGCTTATAAAGAAACTCGGTTAATGACTATTTGACATTAAGTGGTGGAGAGACATACCAGCCTTTTTCTTTTGTGATCGTTAACAGTTTTTGTTCATATTCGGCTTTTTGCGTATGAAAATCTTCAAATAATGTACGAATATCTTCATGATTTGCTATGCCGATAATATAGCTGCATATCATTCGTCCATTCAGCAATTCTTTTCGCACAAGAGTAGCAATTTCCGGGTCATGAAAACGAGCTCCGGCCGGAATATCTTGTAATTCTACATTCGGACGCTCGGGTGGAGCAGGGGGCATCCGGATCCCCGTTTCTTTCATAATGGCTTCCACCTGTTCATGTTCGTCTGTTAAACAATTTTCATGAAAGTCTTCCAGCAAAAGCTTTAAATCATTATCTTCTGTATGGTTTATAAACACTTGTAATGTAACTAAATATGCTTTTGTCTCCGCTAAGTATGACCAAAGATGAAATACTTCCCCAGCATGTAGCATTTCTTCTCGTTGGGACACATTCATAAAAAATAACCTCCGTATAAAATATATGTTCACCTTAGTTTCTACATAAAAGAAAAAATTATGTTTAAAGAAGACAAAAAATCTCAGTAAGATTATAGTATTGTTCATTTTAAACCGTTGGCATGAAATTTTATTTTTTGGGAAAGGAACCTACTTTTCATTTATACATATTGTAAACTTGAGAAGCTTTTTAACGTACTCAGGTCAGTGTGTATTTTTTTAAAAAGGGTGAAGGAAAGAAATATGAGAAAAACATTTTTATTGTGTTGGATTTGTTTATTCATTTCGATTGTTACCCTTTCGGGATGTAGTGACAAAGTCGATTCTAAGGAAAATTCGGAGAATCAGAACGTTGTACGAATTGGTTATCAGAAAAATGGCCCGCTTATTATTCTGAAATCGTTAGGCACACTTGAAAAAAGTTTAAAGCCTCATGGATATACGGTTGAGTGGAAAGAATTCCAAGCAGGTCCAGCTTTAACCGAGGCATTAAACGCGGGCAGTATTGATTTTGGGAGAACCGGAAACGCACCCCCCATCTTTGCACAGGCTTCTGGAGCGCCTTTTACGTATGCAGTAGCAGGTAAATCTAAATATAAAGGGAGTGGAATTTTGGTACCTAAGGATTCGTCGATCCAGACTGTAGCAGATTTAAAAGGTAAAACGATTGGCTTTGCGAAAGGTTCGAGCTCTCACTTTTTACTCATAAGCGCATTAGAGAAAGTAGGCCTCACGTATGAAGATATTACTCCTGCTTTTTTATCACCGGGAGATGCTCGAGTTGCGTTTGAACAGGAAAAAATCGACGCAATGGTTGTTTGGGATCCTTTTACATCTTCAAGTGAAATCCATTCCAACGCGAAGCTTCTAATCGATGGTGAAGGTTTGACAACGGATCGGGATTTTTTCATCGCCAATGATGATTTCATAAACGATAATCCGGACATAATCGATCTCATTATTGAAGAAATTGCCAAGGCAGCGGATTGGGCGAATCAACATCATGACGAACTAGTTACTATGCTTGCACCGATATTAAATGTCGACGAAACTTCTGTAGAAATCATGGTTAAACGGCGTGAGTATGGATTAGATGATATAACCGAGGAGATTATACAAGAACAACAAGAAATTGCCGATACATTTTTTGAACTTGAGATCATTCCTAAGCGAATCAATGTGGAGGAAAAGATGAAGAAATAATCGAAGAGAGGGTGATGAAGCGATTGAAACTGCACTGGAATACGTCTATCAAACATTTATTGCCGTGGTTCATCCCGTTTTTGTTGGTAATCGGTTGGCAAACATTTTCTTCGCTTGGAGCGATTCCAGAACGAATATTACCGGCACCGACAGCGGTAGTGAAGTCAGCAATTCATTTGTTGTCGACCGGAGAATTAATGAATCATGTTTCTGTTAGTTTAGGGAGAGCACTCGTCGGATTTGTAATCGGAGGTGCTATCGGATTTATGTTCGGTCTAATGAATGGGGTTTTTCGTCTGTCTGATCTTTTGTTTGATACGTCGATTCAAATGTTAAGAAATATTCCCCATTTAGCTTTAATCCCGCTCGTCATCTTATGGTTTGGAATCGATGAATGGTCGAAAATATTTCTCGTCTCATTGGGGGTATTATTCCCTATATATATCAATACGTATCACGGTATTAAATCCGTTGATAAAGGGTTGATCGAAATGGGAAGGGCGTATGGCCTAAAGGGAAAACATTTATTTTTTGCGATAATTCTTCCCGGTGCCATGTCTTCCATCCTCGTTGGAATTCGTTTTTCACTCGGCGTAATGTGGTTGACACTTATTGTAGCAGAAACGATTTCTGCTCACGCTGGCATTGGATATATGGCTATGAATGCAAGAGAATTTATGCAAATGGACGTCATTGTCTTGAGCATCATCCTTTATGCGTTATTCGGGAAATTGTCTGATATGATTGCCCGTTATGCAGAGGGAAAGTTATTACAATGGAATTTGTAAGAAGAAGGGAGAAGAGAAATATAAAATGAACCCATCTCAAAAAAGTGAGAATCATGTTTTATTGAAAAACGTCCACAAATGTTATGGAAATCGGACCGTACTTAATGACATTAACCTTGGCATTCGTAAAGGAGAGTTTATAGCAGTCGTTGGGAAAAGTGGTTGTGGAAAGAGCACATTACTTCGCTTAATAGCAGGTCTAGAATCTTTCGATGGAGGGATGATCCAGATCGCTAATCAATCATTGATGGGCTTGAATCAAAAGGCTAGAATGATGTTCCAAGATGGTCGACTCCTTCCTTGGAAACGAGTGATTGATAATATTTGTATAGGGTTATCCTCGAGAGAGCAATATAAAGCGATGGCTGCTCTTGCCAACGTAGGACTGCGAGATCGGAAGAACGATTGGCCAGCCCAACTTTCGGGTGGTCAAAAGCAGCGGGTAGCTTTGGCGCGAGCACTTGTCCATGATCCATCTCTTCTTTTATTGGATGAACCGCTCGGAGCACTTGATGCGTTAACTCGTATGGAGATGCAGGGGCTCATTGAAAGGGTGTGGCTAGAAAGTGAATTTGCAACAATTCTTGTGACACATGATGTTGAAGAAGCTGTAACACTTGCTGACCGAGTTATTTTAATTGAAAACGGTACGATCCATTTAGACCAACCGATCGATTTACCGCGGCCACGTCAGCGGTCACATCCTAACTTTTCAATATATATGGAAAAGGTGTTGGATCAAATCATGAATCGGAAAACATTGATCAATTATGCATTATAGGAGGATACGATTTAGTGTTGAAGGGGAGTTAAATGAACCTGAACAAGAGGTAAACAATAATCGTTCCTTAAGTTAGAGGCGAGAAGAATATACATCATTTATTCTTCGCCTTGTTCGTAACATAATACGTACAAAATTTGAAAGTTTCTTAATCTGTAGAGCTTTATGCAACACATCAATTGATTGAAGGGGATTTTTAGACGCTTAAGAACGATAGGGATATGTATGAAAAATGAATATCGTAGAGATCTTACACATTAACGAATACCAGTGCACCTGGTGAATCGTCGATTCATCAGGTGCACTGGCATTTCTTTTTATATGTCATGGAGTTGATTGATTAGTTGAGACGATTTTTTTAATATGTTCGACCGCTCCAGGGTCTTCAAGTCCAGTAATGTCTCCTGTAACGTTTCCTTTAATGACGACATCTTTTAATAAGCGTCGCATAATTTTTCCACTTACGGTTTTCGGGAGCGCTTCAGTAAAAATAATTGATTTTGGACGGGCAATTGTTCCAATCTGTTGGATTACGCGTTGTTCAATAGCCTCTTTTACTGAATCACATGGTTCATATCCATCCGCTAGACGGACAAAAATCACAGGTACTTCACCTTTTATTTTATCGGGAGTCCCAATGACTGCCGCTTCGGATACCCCTTCGACTTCAAGGACGGCACTTTCCATCTCCATTGTACTGAGGCGATGACCGGCAACATTAAAGGCATCGTCTGAACGCCCGACGACCCAAAAGTGACCATCCTCATCTTCAAGTGCTAAGTCACTTGCAAAATAGCTACTGTCTACGTAACTATAATACGATTGGTAATAACGTTCTGGTTCTTTCCAAAGTGTCCGACATAACATCGGGAAAGGCTTTTTAATAATTAAGTTTCCTAATGTTCCACGTTGGACGGGTTTTCCTTCATCATCGACGATCGCTAAGTCGGCTCCTAAAAACTGAATCCCTGCTGAGCCGGGCTTCATCGGCGTTAACCAAGCTGCTCCTGCAAGTGGTGTTCCAGCCGTCTCCGTTTGTCCCCACGTATTATTAATATACACTTGTTTTTTACCGAGTACTTCATACGTCCAATGCCACGTTTCTGGATCAAAAGGTTCACCGACGAGCGAGATTACATCTAATGGAGATAAATCAAATTCGTTTAATGTCTCTTTGCCAAGACTTTTAAGCATCCGTAGAGCTGTCGGGGCTGTAAACAGCTTCGTTACGCGGTATTTTTCCATAATTTCATAAAAGCGATCTTTTGTCGGATAATCGGGAGCACCTTCATAGACAATCGTTGTTACCCCGTTGGCTAAAGCACCAGTTATTCCCCATATATGCATCGTCAACCAGCCGATATCGGCAGTACACCAAAAAACATCATCATCACGATGATCCATATGGTATTTAGCATAGATATAGTTTTGGATGACGAAAGCGATGCTGGAATGGACGACCCCTTTCGGTTTTCCTGTCGTTCCACTCGTGTAAAAAACGATTCCAGGTTCGTTCGCTTCGATGCGCTCAGGTTCACAGACAGGGCTCTGTTTTTTCGTCTGTTCATCCCACCAATAATCGCGCCCTTCTTTCATTTGAACATCAAGTCCTAAGCGGTTTACGACTACGACTGAATTCACCGATGAAATAGAGTCAACAACTTGATCTACTTTATCCTTTAACGGAATGACTTTTCCACGTCTTTGTGAAGCATCTGCTGTCACGATGACCTTTGGTTCAAAGCTAATTAATCGATCTTTTAAAGCGCTTTCAGAAAAGCCCGAAAAAATAGCATTGTAGATCGCTCCGATTCGAAAACAAGCTAAAACTGCGATAAAAGCTTCCGCTAAATTGGGCAAAAAAATGGCTACACAATCGCCTTTTTTTACACCAAATGATTTCAACACATTGGCAAACCGGTTTACTTCTGATAACAACATATCATATGTGTAAAAACTAACATCGCCATCTTCACCTTCCCAAATAAGAGCTGTCCGATTTCCTGCACCACTTTCAATATGCCGATCAAGTAAATTAACACTCGGGTTGCTAATGCCTCCTACGAAAAATCGAAAATGAGGAAGTTCACCTTGAATCGTTTCTTGCCAAGGTTCATACCAGACGAGTTCACGTGCGACCGAATCCCAAAATGAACTCGGATCTTTCTGTGACTGTTCGAGCAATTGTTGAAATGCTTCACTGCTTCCCATCGATGTTGAACGAACTTTTTTTTCATCTGGATAGATGAGCTTGCTTTCCTTAACGACTTCTAAAACCCCACTTGTATCCATGTACATTCTCCTTTTACTCCCATTTTTATAAAAGTCGAAGCGTATGGTGATCAAGTATAAAGCTCATGTAAGTATTGTTTATAATCATATCATACATAATCTTCTGAATAAATCAAACAATAAAACATATTTGCATTCATTTTGCAATCTTGTCAAAATAGAAGTGTATGAATAAAATATTCCAAGATAAGCGGAGTTGATTAAAATTGCACAAGCTCTCAACGGTTAGAAAGTCCAGTACGTTTTATAACAATAGCGTGGCCGCTTTTCGTGAAGAATGGTTTACATCGAATGTAGTGTATTTAGATTCACAACAGATGACGTTTTGTATGTTATTACTATAGGAGTCGAGCTCATTTTTTCGATTTGGTATGTCATTGTATGATCCCAATTCAATTGTACTCATTTTATTCATACTCATCTCTCTTCATCTAAAGCTGAAGGTGGATTGTTTTCTTAATACATAATTATGGAGAGGAATCGCTTGCTCGCCTTTTCCTCTT
>DASUXY010000015.1:0-9500 GCA_036377675.1 Bacillota bacterium | reverse complement strand
ATTGCTAAAATTGCCCAAGCAAATGTAACATTTAAGCAGCTTTTCTCGATGAATACATATATTTTAATCATTTCAGCTCTAGGAGTGATTGTAAATCATGCGATTGCTCTAATCATTGGTAGTGATCCAGACGTATTTGTTACTAGTTTAGGTTCGGCAATTGATGCTCCTGGTGTAGTAGGCGTATTATTGCAGTCCATTGAACTATTTAGCATTTGGGGATTAATTGTAACCGTTATCGGTTTACAAAAAGTAGCTCACTTTTCAAAAGGATTAGCATGGGGTGTGCAAATTACACGATTCATCATTGTAGTAATTTTTGCCATGATCGGTGCAGGAATTGGACAAATGGTAGGAGGTTAATCGATGAAAAAACTATGGATAGGGATTGGTATCGTCATTGTAATCATAGGTTTTGTTGGGATTAATGTATGGAAACAAACAGCAGCAGGAAGTGTTACAGTCGACACTACAACTATCAAAGAAAAGGAAATTAAGGAAACAGTAATGACGCCTGGGACATTGAAATTAGCGAATCAACAAACGATTTACTTTCAGCCTGAACGAGGGGAAATTGCCGAATTTTTCGTAAAGGAAGGGGATTCCGTTAAAAAGGGTACGAAACTATTTCGCTATGAAAATAACGAGTTAACCTTGGAAAAAAAGCAAAATGAGCTACAAATAAAATTACTTGATTTAGAATTAGACAGTGTTCGAAAAAAACAGAAAAATATTGACGTACAAATGAAAAAGAATAAAGACGATGAGTTTCTACAAGAAGAGTATGATCAAATTAAATTACAGGAAAAACAATTAACGATTGAACGTGAGCAAGCCGATATACAGAAGGAAATGATCAACCAACAAATGAATGATTTAGTCGTCACAAGTGATATTAAAGGAACGGTCATTACATTGAATAAAGATGTTTCACCAAGTTCGGACTCATTCGAACAACAACCCCTTATGCGGATTGGCTCACTGAATAAGCTCGTTATCGAAGGACTTATTTCGGAGTATGATACGTTAAAAATTAAAGAAGGACAATCCGTAACTGTTACGTCAGATGCTTTACCTGATCAATCATGGGCCGGTACAGTGAATTTTATTTCATATGTACAAGAAGATGAGGAGGCTATGGAAGTATCGGGTGGTGAGAGTTCAGGCGTACAATATCCAATCGAAGTAGTCGTTGAAGATGATTTAGACATTAAACCTGGTTTTCAAATGGTTCTAGAAATTAAGATTGAACAATATGAAGCGGATGTCATACCACTGACAGCTATCGAGCAAGATGGTGATGACAATTTTGTGTATGTCATCGAAGACGGGGTTGCCAAACGAACAGAAGTAGATGTTGGCACGATATCTGATGAAGATATAGAAATAAAAGATGGATTAACGAAACAGGATAAAGTAATTGTCAATCCATCGGACCATATTTCTGATGGGATGGAAGTGAACGTCAAATGATTCGTCTTCAGTCCATCGTTAAAAGGTATCAGTTAGGTAAGGAAAGTGTCGATGTTTTAAAGGGGATTGATTTACACATTAAAAATGGCGAATTTACAGCGATTATGGGACCATCAGGTTCGGGAAAGACAACACTGATGAACATTATCGGCTGTCTTGACAAGCCGACAAGTGGAACGTATTGGTTAAACGAAAGTCGCGTTTCAGATTATAAAGAAAAAGAACTGGCTCACGTGCGTAACCAGTCCATCGGTTTTGTCTTCCAACAGTTTCAACTCCTCCCTCGATTAAATGCTCTGAGCAATGTGGAATTACCGATGATCTATGCTGGAAAAACGAAAAAAGATCGTCAAGTCCGTGCTAAAGAAGCGTTGGAAAAAGTGGGATTATCAGATCGCTTACTGCATCTTCCGACTGAATTATCTGGCGGACAAAAACAGCGCGTCGCGATTGCACGTGCACTTGTCAATGACCCTGATTTAATATTGGCAGATGAGCCAACAGGAGCACTGGATACGAAAACAGGAGAACAAATTATGGATCTGTTTACGATGCTCAATGACGAAGAAGGTACAACAATAGTGATCGTTACGCATGAATGGGAAGTGGCCAGCTCGGCGGAAAGAATAATCCACGTAAGAGATGGGGCTCTTGTCGAAGAAGCACTTCCTACTGAAGAAGGGGGAAGCAAAGGGTGAGTGTTTGGGAAAATATAAAGATGGCTTTTGCTTCACTTCGAGCTCATAAGATGCGATCGCTATTAACGATGCTTGGGATCATTATCGGTGTCGGATCTGTTATTGCGATTGTGGCGATCGGTCAAGGTGGAGAAGAGACATTGAAGGAGCAATTTACCGGAGAAACGAATACGGTGGAACTATTGTATATGCCATCGGATGAAGAACTTCAAGTGAATCCAGACGCCTGGTTTGATAATCCTTTTACACAAGAAGATATAATGTTATTGGAAGAAATCCCTGAAGTTAAGCAAGTGGTGGCTACGAGCTCTGAGTTTAGTGATGTTCGTTACCGGGAAGAATCCGTTGAAGCATCGATTACAGGAATCAATCAAGCGTATATAGATGTTCATCAAATCAATGTTCAACAAGGAAGAAACTTTCTTGCGGCTGATTTTCTCGCAGGTAATCGAGCAGCGATTGTAAGTGAATCATTTCAAGAGGAGTTATTTGACGGTGAAGAAGTTCTTGGAAAAGTTATTTATATTGGATCTCAACCAATAGAAATTATCGGCGTGTTGGAAAAGGAAACAAGCTTTTTTGATTTTGACTCGAACGAAGTGTTGTTACCACATCAAGCATGGCAAATGGTTTTTTTGAATAATGAATTCAGTGAAGTGACGGTACAAGCAGACAATCCAGAAAATTTACAAATCGCTGGCGAAAAATCGGCTGATTTGCTCAATCGCCGACATGAAACAGAAGATGCTTATGAGGTTATGAATTTTGAGGAAATCGCTGAAGGAATCGGGAAAGTGACGAGGATTATGACGATTATCATCGGTAGTATCGCTGGAGTATCTCTTCTCGTTGGTGGCATAGGTGTCATGAATATTATGCTCGTTTCCGTGACGGAAAGAACGCGAGAAATAGGGATTCGCATATCACTGGGGGCTACACGAGGTCAAATTTTATTCCAATTTTTAATTGAGGCGGTCGTGTTAACATTAATCGGTGGTATAATTGGCATGGGATTGGGAATTGGTGGAGCTTCCATCGTTTCTCACTTTGCAGGCTGGCCGTCGCTCATCTCACTACGAGTCATCATAGGTGGCCTTTTATTTTCAGTTGTCATTGGAGTTATTTTCGGGATATTACCTGCAAATAAAGCATCGAAGCTTGACCCGATTGAATCGCTTCGGTATGAATAAATGGGAAGATAGTCACTCTATGTTACAATCGGAATATAGATAGAGGTGAATGAACATGGATTTACAGACATACATCCGATTGGATGCCACGGCATTAGCAAAGTTGATCCGCCGAAAAGAAGTTACGCCAAAACAAGTAGTGGATGTAGCTTTTCAACAGTTAGAAAAGGTGAATCGAACATTAAATGCTGTTACACATCATCGTCGCGAAAAAGTTTTACAAGAAATGGAGCAAATGAATGGTAAGCGAGGACCATTTTTCGGGGTTCCTTTATTATTAAAAGATATTTCTCAATCACTAGCAGGAGAACGACTTACCTCAGGATCTAAGTTATTAAAAGATGTAGTTGCTAAAGAAGATTCCAATTTCGTAAAGAAAATACGCGATGCAGGTTTTTTGTTTATCGGTCATACGAACACACCTGAGTTCGGTTTAAAAAATATTACTGAACCTGAATTGCACGGTTCGACAAGAAATCCGTGGAACGATGAACATTCACCGGGTGGTTCGAGTGGTGGGGCGGCTACGGCAGTTGCAGCAGGGATTGTTCCTATTGCTGGAGCGAGTGATGGAGGTGGCTCGATTCGAATTCCCGCTTCCTTTACAAGTTTATTTGGCTTAAAGCCGACGAGAGGGCGGACGCCGATTGGACCAGGTGTAGGTCGACAGTGGCAAGGAGCATCCATCGATTTCGTTCTCAGTCGCAGTGTGCGAGATAGTGCAGCGATGCTCGATTTTCTCCAAGTCGTGCAACCAGAGGCAGCTTTTCAAACACCGCTTTTTCCAGGTAGTTATAGGGAAACGATGAAGAAAGACTTTGATCGTCCCTTGAAAATAGGCTATACGACAAAGTCACCCGTAGGTACACCTGTTTCTGAAGATGCGCAACAAGCTGTAGGAAAAATCGTCCAATGGCTCGAGAAGAATGGCCATACCGTTGAGGAAACAGACAATAACGTTGACGGCATTCGTCTCATGAAAGACTATTATTTAATGAATAGTGGGGAAATGTCGATGGTCATTCATCAATTGGAGCGAGCGATCGGGCGAACGATTACGAGGGATGATGTAGAAATCGAAACGTACCTTCTCTATGTCGCTGGGCAATCTGTTTCAGCCGCCGAATATTCAGCGAGTCTTGCTTCATGGGATATAGCAGCTGAAAAGATGGCTACTCTACATGAAACGTATGATTTATATATTACACCTGCTACGGCTTATCCAGCACCGAAAGTAGGAGAGTTGACACATTGTAAAAGGAAGCAAGAAGAACTGGCGACACTGATTCACGAAATCAATCAACATGAGCAACAACAATTGATTTATGACATGTTTTTACCGAGCTTAACTTACACACCGTTTACGCAGTTAGCGAATTTAACGGGTCAACCAGCAATGTCGCTACCGGTTCACCTTTCTGAAGAAGGTTTACCCCTTGGTGTACAAGTAATTGCTGGAAAAGGAGAAGAACATAAACTATTACAACTTGCCTACCAATTAGAGCAAACGGATGTATGGCAAGGAATGAAGAACAATCCTATATACTAAAATCAAAAATCTTCCTTCGTTTAGAAAAACGACATCTGTTCTTCCGAGTTCATTTCCATCATTGTTAAAAGATGTTTGACATCGCTTTTGAAATAATGAAGGTTGGCTCATCTACAAACGAATTGATTGATTTTTTAAAGTGTGTTTATTAGCATGAAATTATACTATGTCGGAAAGGAATGAGGAACAATCGAAACGATTACACAATGGAAATTGTCTCGGATGTCGACAATGAGTAATTTAAAACATTTAGATGAAGCTCAGTGGGATTTAAAACCACCTGGGTTCAACAATACAATCCGCTGGAATGCTGGACATAATTTTGTCATTGTTGAAACATTTCTAGCACCCGAAATCGATGGCTATGAAATTGTCCACCCGGAGTGGGTACCTCTGTTTGAAGATGGAACGAGCCCTGCTGATTGGGATGGAGATGTCCCATCGAGTCATGCAATACGATCGGCCTTACGAGAACAAGTGGATCGAATTAGTGTACAGCTTGGCGATCGTGATGTAAAGTTGAGTAAGCCGCTCGTAATCGGCGACAACGTTCTCGAAATCGAAACACTTGAAGGAATGATTCAATTTCTTTCATGGCATGAAGGAACGCACGCAGGTATCATTAATGCTCTTGGTAAAATTACAGCGACAATGGTAGAACATGAGTAGACGTGTGTGAATCATTGTCTTGAATCGTAAGTTCATAGGCATATTTAAGATATAATTACAGAACAAGCATCGCAACATTTGCGTTGCTTGTTTTTACGTAGAGGACGGCTAAAACATGTCGTCGGGAAGCTCTATTCGACGGTCGGATTTTTCGAAAAGGTACCTGATGAAAAACTCGTTTGGATTTACTTTAAAGTTCCAAACGATGCATACTATAAATTTATGTTCAGTGTGTAGCTGTGGTCATCATTGCTACACACTTTTCTATCGTTATCTGATTGATGATAACGCATGTATATATTTCTCTCATTATGAAAAGACTAGTTTAGTAACAGAGTGAATAGAAATGTTTAGATAGTTAGACAGTGAGTTGCTTGCTTCATTGCTCGCTAGCAGAGGAAAATATGATGTGACATCTGCGCTTAAATTAGTTATACGTTGTATGATTGTTCTTTCGCTTGAACGATGTTTCTAGTATAGTTAAAGTATCATGAAGGAGTAGGAGTCGAAGTTATGTTGCAACAGCCAACAGTATACAACGAAAAAATCCAAAAAGTAATAGATAATATAAATCATGTAATGATTGGTAAAGAAGAAGTTGCTATATATAGTTTAGCGGCATTATTAGCACAAGGGCATGTCCTATTAGAAGATGTTCCTGGTGTTGGAAAAACAATGCTCGTACGTGCATTAGCTAAATCGCTCGATTGTGATTTTAAGAGAATTCAATTTACCCCAGATTTATTACCATCTGATATAACAGGTGTTTCTATTTATAATCCGAAAGAGATGACGTTTGAATTTCGTGAAGGTCCTCTTTTCGGGCAAATTGTGCTTGCAGATGAAATTAATCGAACGTCACCGAAGACACAAGCGGCTCTTCTTGAAGCGATGGCGGAGCGAAGTGTTACGGTAGATGGACAAACAATTCCGTTAAAACAGCCTTTCTTCGTAATGGCTACGCAAAATCCGATCGAATATGAAGGTACGTATCCCCTTCCAGAAGCACAGCTCGACCGGTTTTTATTAAAGCTCAAGATGGGCTATCCGACGATCGATGATGAAGTAGAAATATTAAAACGAACGGAAAAAGGTCATCCTATTGAAGCGATTCAACCTGTCATGACTAAAGAAGAACTCATTCGAGTTCAAGAGGACGTACAAAAAAATGTGTATGTAGATGAAAATATTCAACAGTATATTGTCAATTTAGTAGCAACGACACGAACGCATGATGATATAGACCTTGGAGTGAGCCCACGGGGTACACTTGCGTTGCTGAGCGTTTCAAAAGCGTATGCCTATATTACGAATCGTGCTTATGTCGTACCCGATGATGTAAAATTACTAGCTCCTTTCGTTTTATCACATCGGATTATTTTAAAGACGGAAGCGAAATACAATGGGCAAACAGAAGAGGATGTCATTGCCGAAATTGTCGATCATACAAACGTACCGATTCGAAAGGAATTTAGTAGATGAGAAAGTCTTTTCGCTCGGTGAGCAGAATCGCCATTGTTTTACTCTTGTTTGTCGTGTTATTTTCTTATGCGATGATGCAAGGGGGATTTACGAGTTGGTTTTTATTTTATAGTTTTCTCCCCATTTTATTATATCCATTCGCGTTGTTCGTCTATCCGATTCGCAAGTGGGAAGTGACGCGACACATTGTTCCGCAAGTGAGCGAGGCAGGCAATGAAGTAACAGTAGTTATCCACGTAGAGCGGAAAATTCCTTTTCCACTGTTTTATTGTATAAGTGAGGATCTGTTACCGGAGACCATCCATCACGTAGATTGTGGGCCTAAAAAGTATTATTATTTGGACCAACCTGAAAAATTGTCCATACAGCGAGACAGTAAAACGGTTTCACACCCATGGTTTCGACGTACGTTTACGTTGACTTATTCATTACCAAAAGTCCCACGTGGGGAACATACATTTAAAAAAGTTCGGTTAAAAGTAGGGGATTTATTCGGCCTGCTTACGAAGGAATGTTCCTTTCCTCTTGTCGACCAACTTGTCGTTTATCCAGATGAGCGCCCGCTTCAAATCGTCGAACGAGTAGGAAGTCATGCCGAAGGTGCAGTCCCTGCTTCGCTCGTTAGCTCAAATCAAACGAATACAGTGGGTAGTGTCCGTGAATATGTCCCGGGTGATAAGTTTTCATGGATTGATTGGAAACAGTCAGCGAACAAGAATACGCTCATTACGAAAGAGTTCGAGCAAGAAAAGAGTGCCGATATATTAATCGTTTTAGATGGATGTGCAGATGAGAAGGTGAATCGATTAGCGTTCGAAGGAGCTGTAGAAATCACTTGGTCGTTCATCCGCAAAATGAGCAAACAAACAGCACACGTTCGGTTTTTATCGATTGCAGATGAAACTTCTTACTTCCAGATTCAACATGGTTCAAAACACAATAGCGCTATTCAACAACATTTGACGCGTCTTCGATGGGGCAAACGCAAACAGCAATCATTTGCGATGAGGTTAGGTGAAGAAATCGCTTCAGTTCAATCGATGCATGTCATCATTGTAACAATGAATTTGAACGAATTATTAAAAGATGTTATTCAAGAAATGCGTGTCCGTGAAAAGAGCGTACAGCTCATCTACATTCAATCTGAAAACAAGATAACAAAAAAAGACAAACAAATCATCCAACAACTTGACCAACAAGGCGTTTGGGTCAATTTATTAACAGAAACGCAACTTATGAAACATCCGGTAGAGGTGAATGTATAATGCGTGTCGCACAAGAAAAAAGTCCGTTATCGTATGCAGCCGTTTTGTATATTTTAGGGTTTTTGTTATTTTTGGAATGGTTATATCCTGTAAAGGAAATGATGCAGACTACGCAGATGACTGTATTCGTTTTATACGCCTTGTTTTGTTTTTCCGTTACGTTTCTCCAAGTAAAGTGGTGGATTTCTTTTCTTTTAAAAGGAATGGGAGTCTTTTTGATTGTTAACCACTTGTTTTTTGAGGAAGCGATGTTTAGTACGTTGTGGCTAGAACATATATTTACAGAAATAACACTAAATGTCCAAGCCATTGTTCAACAACAGTGGTATGATGTGACTTTAATTTTTCAAGTTGGGTTATTCCTGTTACTCATTTGGTTTATGAGCTATTTAATTTATCATTGGTTTGTCGGTATGAATCACGCTTTTCTCTTTGTCATTCTTACATTTATTTATTTGGCGATATTAGATACATTTACGACGTACGATGCGGGTGGAGCGGTGATTCGAACGTTTATCATTTCGCTTTTAGCGTTAGGAATATCTAATTTTATGAGCGAGTTTAAAAAACAAGCGCTAGGTAACACCTCTTTTCAAAAAAAGCTGCCTTTGTTGCTCGCTCTCGTCTTTTTCGTCTCTTTTTCCGCTATGATTGGTTATGCAGCTCCGAAATTGGATGCCAAATGGCCCGATCCGATTTCTTACGTAAAGGAGATGACTGGGCAAGGGAGTGGACATTCGACGAGTCAAAAAGGTGGGTACCGAGAAGATGATTCAATGCTTGGTGGTTCCCTTGAACAAGATGATACGGTCGTCTTTCAAGCGATTGCAAAAAAGTCACATTACTGGAGAATTGAAACGAAAGACGTTTATACGGGGAAAGGATGGGAGTATTCCCATACCCCGACTTATGACCAACAAGTGGATGGACACATTGATATGGAGACCTTTTCCAAATATGTAGAAAAAGAAGAGCTGAAGGCAGTCTTGAATATAAATGAAAAAACGTCCCTCCAGAAGCTACTCTACCCATATGGCATCACTTCCGTAAAAGTGGAATCAGGTAGTGATCTTATTCAATTCTATTTAGATGAACGATCTGAGTCAATTCGTCCGCAGATTAATAATCAAGATGTTGCTCTCAATCATTATATGATGACATATGATCACCCATC
>DASUXY010000014.1:0-46112 GCA_036377675.1 Bacillota bacterium | reverse complement strand
AAGGACAGAACGTTCATATCAATACTAAAAATAGTTTAGATGAAGAAACGACTTTTCATTGGCACGGATTAAAAATACCAGGTCATAGTGATGGAGGGCCTCACAGTGTAGTTAAACCAGGGGAGAGTGAGGAAATTTCTTTCAAAGTAAATCAAAATGCAGCTACTCTTTGGTTTCATCCGCATCCGGAGGGAAATACAGCACAACAAGTTTTTAACGGTCTTGCGGGTTTAATTTACATTGAAGATGACCAAAAGAAGAAATTATCTTTACCAAAAGAGTATGGAAAAAACGATTTTCCTTTAATCGTTCAAGATAAAACGTTTGATGAGGATAAACAGCTAAATTTCGATGAAGTAAAAAATGAAGATGGTACAATGGGTGACACGCTATTAGTGAACGGTACTGTAAATCCCCGTCTAACGGTTGGAAAGGAAAAAGTCCGCTTGCGTATTTTAAATGGATCAAATATGAGGAATTATGTGTTTAAACTGAGCAATCATCAACCATTTAAACAAATCGCATCTGATGGTGGATTATTAAACGAACCCGTCGAATTAACTGAACTCCAATTAACACCTTCCGAAAGGGCAGAAATTGTTATCGATTTTTCGCAAATAGAAGATGATGAGCTCTCTTTACTAACGGGTGATCATACCGCTGTTTTACCGTTTAAAGTAAATGATACGGATGAAGAAAAATCCGAAGGGCTACCCAAAGACATGAACACCATTTCTATAAGTGAAGAAGAAATGAATAAGAAAGTGAGTAAAGAGCTAGTTCTAGATGGTATGGGTGAAGATGTAACCATTAACGGCAAAAAATTCGATATGAATCGAATTGACTTTACACAAAAGAAAGGTGAAACAGAAGTTTGGGAGGTTTATAACAAACCTGATGAAATGGGTGGTATGATTCATCCATTCCATATTCATGGAACACAATTTAAAGTCATTTCCATAAATGGTGAAAAGCCACCAGCAAATGAACAAGGTTATAAAGATACGATTTCTTTAGATCCAGGTGATCGAGTCAAACTTGCAGTGAAGTTTGAAGAAGAAGGAATCTATATGTATCATTGTCACATTTTAGAGCATGAAGATAATGGAATGATGGGACAAGTTAAAGTAGAAAATTGAGCAAATTGATTTTATGAACGAGCCTAAGCAATTTTAGGCTCGTTTTTCAGTGCGCCCAACATGTGTAATTTATAGGGTGCAACTCTTTAGGATAGATATAGGATATATGGAAAGAAATGAAGCAGATAGTAAAAAGTTAGGATTTTATCAAGTGGTAACCTTGTGTAATATCAATGAAGATTAAAACTGTTTATTTGGTTTTCCAATGTAAACAAGCTATTATTTTTTATGAGTGTATCTTTATAAATAGAAGATGATAAGGTGGTTATCCTTGGAAAGTAAAGGTTAACATTCATTTATTATTCAGTTTACTTCATTTAGACAACTATAATATGTCTATCATAATAAATGATTCAAAACGAATCTTCGTCAGCATAAATGCATCTTATTAGAAAGGACGATTCACATGAAATTAAGTATCCTCGATCAATCACCAATCGCAGAAGGAAAATCAGCACAAGACGCTCTACAAGCTTCGATTGAACTTGCACAAAAAGCAGATGAACTCGGTTATACGAGATACTGGATGGCTGAACACCATGATATGACAGGTTTAGCTTGTCCCGCGCCTGATATGATGCTCAGTGCGATTGGTTCGTCTACTCGACGCATTCGGATTGGAGCAGGTGCCGTATTGTTACCTCATTATCGGCCATTTAATATTGCCGAACGATACAATTTACTCGCTACGTTGTACCCGGGACGAATTGATTTAGGAATTGGTCGAGCCCCCGGTGGGTCTGCTGAAGTAACGATGGCTCTTTCCGAAAACTTCTTAGAAAACGTTCGAAAAATGCCACAGAAGCTGCAACAACTACTTCAGTTCTTATATGATGACTTTCCAAAAGATAACATGTTCTCTAAAATTTCTCCATCGCCTGTTCCATTGACCTCCCCACAACCGTGGGTGCTCGGAACGAGTGAAAAGAGTGCCCAAATGGCTGCTGAAAAAGGATTGCCCTATACATTTGGCCATTTTATGAGCAGTGCAGATGGTCCAACGATTGTGAAGGAATACAGCAAAAAGGTGAAAAATAATCCATCCATTGAAAAGCCAATTGTCGCTGTTTCAGCAATCTGTGCAGAAACGACAGAGGAAGCTGAAAAGTTAGCATTAAGCAGTCAGCTATGGAGTGTTTTAGGAACGAAAGCAGGAGAAAACGGCGGAATTCCAACCATACAACATGCTCAAGATTATCCATATACGGCTGAAGATTTAAAGACAGTCCAAAAACAGAAAAAAGCATCGGTTGTTGGAAATCCACAACAAGTGAAACAACAGCTCGAACAATTACAAGTTACTTATGGTGTGGATGAATTTATGCTATTAACGATTACGCATGATTATGAAGCACGTCTTCGTTCGTATGAGCTCATTGCTGAAGAAATATTAAATAAATAAACGACATAAAAAATGAGTAGCATCGTTAGACGATGTTATTCATTTTTTTCTTTTGGTTCATAAAGTTTGAGGACTACATTATAAATCGCCAGCAGCTCATATAAAATGATTAACTCTGGTGGAAAACGGGTCGGATGTTTGCCATTTCTGCGAATCATCTCCTCATTATCCTCCCAAAATAATTTCATAAGAAGATCCCGTTGCCGATCGTGATGGGCAGGATCGAAATTATCCTTATTTTTCATATTGTTTGCTAATGAGTGAACCGCTTTGATAACGATTTTTCGTTCTTCCTCCGTCCACGAAATTTGTTTAATCGATGTGTTGATTAAGTTATCTAAGTGATAGAGGATGAGTTGTAAATGTGTTAACGACTGTTTCATTCGATGAAATAACTTTCTTTCATGATCAATGAGCGGATGAAATTTTGCTTCATCTTGTTGAAAACGTGCGAGCGTTTCTGTTTGTTGTACCTTTTTGTTCAGTTGATCCATTAATTTACGATCAACGGCGTCCTCATCATGCTTATTGTGCAAAATATCGGTAAAGACCTTTTCGATGACGACACCTGTTTTTTTACGGATGCCGCGAATGTTTGTTAAAATATCATCTTTATAGTTAGGCGGTAAGACGAACAAATTAACGACAGTTGAGACGACTAACCCAATCGTTGTCGTTCCAAGGCGAATAAAAAAGGCGATTACATAATTACTATGAATGACTTCAATCATAGCAACTGCTGTTAAGGTAGCTACAACTAACCCCGCATGTAAATGGAGTTTATAACATGTTGCAATGGTAAAAAAGGCAGCTAACGTATACGTAATCGGTGAGTTTCCAAATAATGAAATAAATAAAACAGCGTAAGCAGCTCCGATTGCTGAAGCAGGAAAACGAATGATTCCTTTTCGAATGGAATCGGCTACGGTCGGTTCAATCGTAACAATCGCTGTAATGACAGCAAATACAGGTGGCCAATCAAACAGTTGGCAAATCCAAGCCGTTAAAAAAATGGCCACAGCTGTTTTTACAATTCGTCCACCGGGGAAAAAAATCTCTTTCATCCAAAGTCCTCCGTATCATAAGGAATGCTATATATATTGTCAACTTTTTTTAGAAAAATGCAACGATATGACGATTTGTTGAACTTATTAAAAATAAATGGTGCTCTTTTCGTTACTTCTCCCTTTTGTAACATTGCTTGTAGCCTTGCTATGCCGAAGTTCAAGGTCATTTTTGATTCATAATATTTCATATTTCGGATTTCTATTGAAACATTCTTGTAACATTACCATAACACGCATGAAATTATTCGGTGCTATACTACTAATTGTCAATGAAAAAAATAGAAAATACATAAATAAAAATATATAAAACTACCAATCTGAACTGCAACTATCAGCAAAGCGATAACGAGATAGAAAATAAAGCAGTCTTGATTAGGGGAAGCGAGGTATTAGATTGAAAAAAAGTATTATGACAATGGCCACAGTTACGGTATTCGGCCTCAGCAGTACGTTTTTTACAGGAACAGTTCAAGCAGAGTCGTTAGGCAATTTAACGAACAAGAAATCAGAAGTAGTTAATGAACGGTCTAATCTACAAGCTAAACTATCAAAAGCTGAAGCAGAACTAGCAGATTTACTATTTGATTTGGAAAAAATTGAAGAAAAAATTGCTAAAGCAGACGGTAAACTAAAAGAAAATAAGCAAGCATTAAAAGATACGAAAAATGACATATCTAGTACAGAGAAAGAAATCGAAAAATTAGAAGATAGTATTGTAGAACTCGAGGAAAAAATTGAAAAGCGATTTGAACTCTTGAAAGATCGTGTTTCATCATTACAGAAAAGTGGCGGGGATGTCGGTTACTTAGATGTCATTTTCGGTTCAAAAAGTTTTGGAGACATGATCACTCGTACAAACGCAGTAACAAAAATCACTGACTCTGATGCAGACCTTATGGAACAACAAGAAGCAGATATGAAAAAGGTCGAGAAACAACAAGCAAAAGTTGAAGAGAAACTATCTGAACTTGAACAGATGGAAGAAAAACTAGTCAATGTAAGAGATACGATGATAGAACAGAAAAAAGAAAGTGACAAACAGAAGAAAAATTTGAAAGAAAAAGAAAAAGAACTACAAGCTTCTGTTGAAGAATTAGAAATAGAAGACAGTGAACTAGCAGCACTTGAAGAGGAAATTATCGGCGAGATTACCTTTACTAATACAATCGCTGAGGAAGCTGATAATTCTGATGCTTCAGAAGAAGAGGCGAACGGTAATTCTAACACAACCAATAATAATGAAGTAGTCGAAAATGACTCTGAGGACGTATCAACACCAGCAAACAATGACACGCCGAATTCCAACGCAACAGCATCGACTAATCGCTCGAGCTCAAGTCAGTCAGCAACAACAGCCGTTGCACGTTCAAATCAATCAGCGAATGCAACAGCACAATCTAGAACAACAAACTCGAATACAGATAGCAATACAAGTACAAATAAAAATACAAACTCGTCTAAGCCAAAGACCCCATCTGCTCCATCACAAGCTAAAGGTTTAAGTGGTGCTATCAACGCAGGATATAGTCAATTGAATAACCCTGCTGCTAAGAAGTATAAATGGGGAGGAAAGAGCCCGAATACTGGCTTTGATTGTTCTGGCTTTGTAGCATGGGCCTTTAGTCAAGCTGGTTACAATTTACCATCGAATACAGCTAGTCTGTCTAGTGTTGGTACAAAGATATCTTATAGTAACGCTAAGCCAGGAGATCTCGTCTTTTTCAATACGTATAAAACAGACGGGCACGTTGGAATTTACTTAGGTGGAGGTAATTTTATCGGCTCTCAATCTTCAACTGGAGTAGCAGTTGCAAGTATGTCAAGTGGCTACTGGAATGATGTGTTTAAAGGTCACGTAAGACGAATCAATTAATTAAATAATAACTATAAAAAAAGAAGCCTTATCCGTGGATAAAGCTTCTTTTTTTATGCTTTATAAACAGAGTTAGATATAAAAGGGTTCCTTAGAGGAATTCAATGAGGATCTTTACTATACGTACGTAACGATGCTCATACATCCGCAGGAAATGATGAAGTACTGAAATGATAAAACTATCGCCGAACGTATTGTTGTTAAAGATCAACTGAATGGTTTCATGTTTACATGTCTAAGAAGTTGTCTACGCCCCGCAAAGCTCAACCCCAATACACGATATGTTTTAGAAATGCCCTACGATGACAAAATGTACCCATGATTGCTAAAAGGATGAATCCCGTAATAGTGACCATCCACGTACCGAAAGATAGTTCCAATTTCAGTGTAGTAACGTGCGATTGCATCAACCGAATGATGAATGATGCATGAGATCGTCGTGCTCGTTAAAAAAGAGAGACTTGCTTATGATCTTGCTATTGTATCAATCATGGCATGACCAAAGCAGTTTTCATCGAAAATATTAAATTGTACATTGAAATATAATTGTAATATTATTATAACAGGTATGAAATTATTCGATGTTATACTACATGATGCTACAAGAAATAAGATAAAAGTACATAGTGAAAAGATTTAACTTTAAAACTACCAATCGCTTATCTGCATAAATCCATAACCATCATGTAGATAAGAAAACATAACAGAAAATGAATGAAATAGTGAATAGGGAGGCGGGGTATAAAATTGAAAAAAGGAATTATGACAATGGCCACAGTTACGGTATTTGGCCTTAGCAGTACGTTTTTTGTCAATCCAATTCAAGCGGAGACGTTAGGAGAGTTAACGAACAAGAAGTCGGAGGTCGTCAATGAACGGTCTAACCTTCAAGCTAAACTATCGAAAGCTGAATCGGAATTAGCAGACTTACTAGTAGATTTAGAAGAAATTAGTGAAAAAATAGCTAAATCGGATGAGAAGTTAGCAGAAAACAAGCAGGCATTGAAAGATACGAAAAATGATATAACGAGTACAGAGGACAAAATTGAAGAACTTGAAGAAAGCATTGCCGATTTGGAAGAAAAGATTGAAAAACGATTTGAACTGTTGAAAGACCGAATTTCTTCTTTGCAGAAAAACGGTGGAAATGTCGGTTATTTAGATGTCCTCTTCGGTTCGAAAAGTTTTGGTGATTTGATCACACGTGCATCTGCTGTTAATAAGATAACAGACTCTGATGCCGAACTTATGGAACAACAGGAAGCGGACATGAAAAAAGTCGAAGAACAACAAACAGAAGTGGAAGAGAATTTGTCTGAACTTAAACAGATGGAGGAAAAACTAGTCCATGTGAGAGAGTCAATCACTGTACAAAAAGAAGAAAGCAAGCAACAGAAAAAAATATTAGAAGAAAAAGAGAGCGAATTACAAGTTGCGATTGATGAGCTACAATTGGAAGACGGAGAACTTGCCACACTTGAAAAACAAATTATCGGCAAGATTACTTATGCGAATGCCTTGGCCGATGCAAGTGGATCTACAACTTCCGAAGAAGATGGAGACAACAATGGTGCAAATCGTGTCAATCGCGATCAAGAAGAAGTAACAAATGAAACGTCCAATGAATCAACAGCAATAGCGTCAGCATTAACGAACGATGAATCAGATTCAAATGCACCAACATCAGTAGCAACATCCAATCAAGTAAATTCTGTGGCAACAGATTCGTCAATCGATGAAGAGGCAACATTAACAGCAGAATCCAATGATGTAGCGAACGCAAGGACAGCGACAAATACGAATGAACAAACAACAACAAGATCCAATGATGTAGCGAACGCGAGAACAGCGACAAATACAAATGAACAAACAACAACAAGATCCAATGATGTAGCGAACGCGAGAACAGCGACAAATACAAATGAACAAACAACAGCAAGATCCAATGATGTAGCGAACGCGAGAACAGCGACAAATACAAATGAACAAACAACAGCAAGGTCCAATGATGTAGCGAACGCAAGCATAGCGACAAATTCGAATGGACGAACAACAACAAGATCAAATAGCTCAACAGGCTCAAGCTCAACAAACACAACAACATCAAACACGTCAAATTCAGGATCAGGAAATTCGTCAAACGCATCGAGATCAACGAAGCCGAAGGCAAAACCTACACCTGCCCCATCTAAAAATATAAATACAGTGATTGCTACTGCCAATAGTCAAATCGGTACTCCTTATGGTTGGGGTAGTAAGAGTCCCGGAAAGGCATTTGACTGCTCTGGATTTACAACGTGGGTCTTTGAACAAGCTGGATATAAAGGTTTGCCACGCTCGACAAGAGGTTTACAATATGTAGGTACATATGTGCCTAAGAGTAACATGCAACGAGGGGATCTTGTATTCTTTGATACAAGTCAACCGAACGGACACGTTGGAATCTATCTAGGTGGGGATAAGTTTATCGGTTCTCAATCTTCCACTGGTGTCGCAGTAGCTGACATGTCAAGTGGTAGCTATTGGGGAGATCGATTTAACCAAGCACGACGAATTAAATAATAACAATCTACAAAAAGTGGTTCTATCCAAGGATAGAACCACTTTTTATTTGCCATGAAAAGATATGGGCGAAGTCATTGAATATTTGAATATGATTATTAAAATTTTTTTCTGAGGTGATCGTCGTTACATGTATTGAACGATCAAACCTACAATCCCAAATCGTACAATGGCTCCGAACATCCCACCAACGCCAACAGCTAAAAACAGCGACAGTTTACTTTTTTGCTCGCTGTTCATGCCGTTTGACATCGTGGGCATCGTCCATATATTTCAAACTTATGGTCTTCAATCTCATAGTCAGCTAATACATTGCCAAGTTTATTCATCGGGCACAGATCGATTGCTTTTGTTTTTCCGCAATCATTACAAATAAAATGATGGTGATGCTCATCTGTACATTTCATCCGAAAATGTTTTTCACCGTTTAATTCTGTCGTTTCTAAAATGTTTAAATCCGTATACAAATGTAAATTTCGGTAAACAGTATCAAAGCTAATGCCAGGGTACATCTTTTCCATATGTGCATTCAAATCTTTAGCTGTTCGATATCCTGACGTACGTTCAAAAAATTCGAGGATATCTTTTCGTTTTTGTGTCAAGCGATAGCCATTTTCTTTTAAATAGTCCATTGCTTCATTTACACTCATTAGATACTCTCACCTTTCCTTATGATTGGTGAAAAATGATTTTTCAAAAGTGCCACTAATAAAATAATAATCGAAACCATTACAATCGTGCCCCCCGGGGGGATGCTAAAGTAATAGCCGGTCATTAAACCAATAATGACAGCTGTTTCTCCAAAAATAATTGAAAGTATAATCAATTGTTTAAAGCCTTTGCTAAAGCGAATCGCAGCAGCAACAGGAAGTGTCATTAAGGCAGACACTAACAACACACCGACAATTTGAATCGACGCAGCGATGACAAGTGCAGTCATTATAATAAACAAAAAATGAATTTGATTGGCATGAATTCCCGAAACGATGGCATGTTCTTCGTCGAATGAAAGCGTAAGGAGCTCCTTATAAAAAAGAATAATCATGATGATAATGAAAATAGAAACTCCTAAAATCATGTAAAAGTCTGTTTGGCTAACCGCGGAAACGGAACCGAATAAATAATTGAACAAGTCGTTATTAAATCCATCCGCCCAGGCAATGAAAATGACACTAAGCCCAACTCCACCGGAGAGGACAATTGGAATTCCTAATTCTTGAAAAGCTTTATAAACATTTCTAAGTTTTTCTATGATCATCGCTCCAATGACTGAAAAAAACAGACCACCAGATAGTGGTGAAATGAGCGTCACGGCCCATCTTTTTTCAAGAAGGAGGCCGAATGCGATTCCAGCCAATGTAACGTGGGACAAGGCATCCGCTAGAAGCGATAACCGTCTCACGACGACGAATGTACCGAGGAGTGGTCCAATGAGTCCGATGAGAAGTCCTGTTAAAAACGTATGCCTTAAAAAATCAAATTGCAATAAATCTGCTAACATGTATATGCTCCTCTCATCTTAGTGATCATGCTTCACAATATGCACCGGATGCCCATAAATCGCCGTAAGATCTTGCTCTGTTAAGGAAGAATATTTATCGGAATCTCCATGGAAATGTAATGTTCTATTTAAACAGACGATATGGGAAGCGTGTTTCGTTATCGTTCCTGTATCGTGAGTTACAAGCAATAGAGTGATGTTTTTGTCCTTATTTAACGTTCCGAGTAAGTCATACAAACGACGGACATTTTCAACATCAATACCTACCGTCGGTTCATCAAATATTAATACATCGGGGTCGCTGACGAGTGCCCGAGCAATAAAAATACGTTGTTGCTGTCCCCCTGATAAATGACCGATATTTTGATGAATATAATCACTCATACCGACTTGATCAATCGCTTCAACAATTTTCCCCTTATGCTGTCGTTTAAGAAATTTGAAGTAACCTATTTTAGCTGTCAGTCCCATCGCGACAACTTCGTAAACCGTTGCAGGAAACCCTTTATTAAAAGTGTTTGATTTTTGAGAGACAAAACCGATCCGGTGCCAGTCTTTAAATTGTTCAATCGGTTGTTGAAACAATTCAACCGTTCCATAATCAGGCTTTATTAACCCTAAAATAATTTTTATTAACGTCGTTTTTCCTCCGCCATTTGGACCGACCAACCCCATGAACATCCCTCGTTTAATCTCGAGGTTGACCTGTTGTAAGACAGGTTTTTTTTCATATGTGTAATGAATGTTTTTTAATGATACGATTGTTTGTGTCATCTGTTCACCTCTAATATTACAGTCATCATACGTCGTCCATCATCAAATTTTCAAGCGTTGTTTCACTTAAGAGCTTGGTCAAGGACGTTAAGATTTTCTTTCATAATCGATAGGTAATCTGCTTCACGTACGATATCTTCATCCGTTAATGACTCTAAATTGTGAATACGAAGACCTTCGGCACCCAGATGTTCGCGGATGATTTCAGAAACTTTATCGGTACCCGTCTGCTCGAAAATAACGAATTGTAACTCATTCTTTTTGGCAAATGTAACGATGTCTGCTAATTCTTTTTGTGATGGTTCATCACTCGTTGACAATCCACTAATCGGGATTTGTTCAATTCCATAACGTTCTTCCCAATATCCGTAGGCAGCATGGGCGACGAGCAACTGTTTGTTCTTTTTTGTTTGGAGCGTCTCTTCGTATTGTTCATTTAAGTTCGTTAATTGTTCGGTTACTATTTCAAGATTGTGCTGAAATGTTTTTTCATGATTTGGTGCTAAGGCGGCCAATTCCCCCGTGACGATTTCAGCTACTTGAATCATCCGTAACGGATCGAACCAAATGTGTGGATCGTAATCGCCATGATCGTGATCATCTTCACTATAATCGCCTTCATGATGGTTACTATCGTCACTTTTGAGGAAAAGTGTTTTGTCCTTTGCAGCGATTTCAATAAATTGAATATCTTCGTTCGCTAATGTTTTTTTCGCTTGGTCAGCAAAACCTTCCATTCCTGCGCCCATATAAAAAAAGGCATCTCCTTTTGCGATATTTATCATTTCACGCGTAGTAGGTTCATATGTGTGAGCATCAACTCCTGGTGGATAAACAGAATGGACATCAATCGCCTCGCCACCGATTTGTTCGACAACATAATGAATGGGATAAATCGACGTATAAACGGTTAAAGTGGTAGATTGTTTGTCTTCGTCTGTTGTTTTGCTACACCCAGTCATCAATGAAAAGATCATGATGATCGATGCAAAGATTAATTTTTTTCGCAACCGACTTCCTCCTCATTGTATAATATTTTATTTTACCGTAATGGTTACGATTTGTAAATAGGAATCATTACGATTTAAAAATGAGCATCTGTTCATTTTAGTCGCGATTTCAAAAATAAACATTGTTTTTTAAAAGTATTATACTTGCTTTATATACGATAGGGGGGTATAGTATTTATAGATAAGAAAGGATGTGACGCCGTGGAGCAACCGAATAAAAAACCAGTAAAGCCACGAACAACGAACGAAAAAAAAGCTCTCGTCAATCGTCTGAGGCGCGTGGAAGGTCAAGTGCGAGGCATTCAGAAGATGATTGAAGACGATCGCTATTGTGTAGATATATTAATCCAAATTAGTGCCATTCAGCAAGCGTTACAAAAGGTTGGCTTCTCATTGCTAGAACGTCATACGAAACATTGCGTCAGTACCGCAATTAAATCGGGGGACGGAGAAAAAGCAATTAATGAATTGTTAGAAGTTGTTAAACAATTTTCGAAATGAAAGAAAGAGGTGGAGTGACAGATGACAGATACTCAACATACCTCGATTGGCGTAACAGGCATGACATGTTCTGCTTGTTCATCACGCGTTGAAAAGGTTCTGAATAAAATGGATGGCGTCGATGCACAAGTTAACTTGACGACAGAAGTAGCTACTGTTGATTATGACCCGAAGCAAACATCCATTGATGAAATTACGAACAAAATAGAAAAGCTCGGTTATGGAATTCAAACGGAACGTATGGAATTAGATGTGTTCGGCATGACATGTGCAGCCTGCTCAACACGCGTTGAAAAAGTACTCAATAAGCAACAAGGTATTGAAAAAGCAACGGTAAACTTAGCGAATGAAACAGCTACATTACACTATAATCCAGGACTCATCGAGGAAGAAGCGATTATTGAAAAAATACAAACCTTAGGTTACGACGCAAAACAACGCATGGATACAGAAGGAAAAGAAACATACAAAGAAAAAGAATTAAAGCAGATGAAAGTGAAACTCATTGTTTCATCCCTTCTGTCGATTCCTCTTTTAATAACGATGTTGGATCATTTATTTGGGGTTGCACTACCGGATATTTTTATGAATCCGTGGTTTCAATTTATATTAGCAACTCCCGTTCAATTTGTAATCGGCTGGCAATTTTACGTTGGCGCTTACAATAACTTGCGAACGAAAAGCGCGAATATGGATGTGTTAGTTGCTCTCGGAACGAGCGCTGCGTATTTTTATAGTTTATATGAAGCGATTCGTACAATCGGTAACCCAAGCTATGAACCTCACTTATATTTTGAAACGAGTGCGATTTTAATTACCTTAATATTATTTGGAAAATACTTGGAGATGAACGCAAAAGGAAAAACGACAGAAGCGATCTCCAAGCTACTTGACTTACAAGCGAAACAAGCTCGCGTTCGAAGAAATGGAAAAGAAGTGATGGTTCCTTTACAAGAAGTAGTCGTCGGAGATACACTAATCGTAAAACCCGGTGAAAAAATACCTGTAGATGGAACAGTTATCAAAGGGCGAACAGCCGTTGATGAATCGATGATTACTGGTGAATCGATCCCGATTGAAAAAGAGGAAGGTGCCGCTCTTATTGGCGCAACATTAAATAAAAACGGTGCCATCGAAATGGAAGCGACTAAAGTTGGTAAAGATACAGCTTTAGCATCTATTGTAAAAGCGGTTGAAGATGCCCAGGGGTCAAAAGCTCCTATCCAACGAATGGCCGATGTCATTTCGGGCTATTTTGTACCGATTGTCGTCGGAATTGCTATCGTGACATTTATTGTCTGGATGACGATTGTCTCTCCTGGTAACGTCGAACTTGCTTTAAAAGCGTCCATCGCTGTTCTCGTCATTGCTTGTCCGTGTGCGTTAGGGCTAGCAACTCCGACGTCAATTATGGTCGGAACGGGGAAAGCGGCTGAACATGGAGTTTTGTTTAAAGGTGGCGAACATTTAGAGCGTACCCACCAATTAAATACCGTTATTTTAGATAAGACGGGAACGATTACGAAAGGAAAACCTGAAGTGACCGACTTTACAGGTGATGAAGAAGCGTTACAATTACTTGCAAGTGCTGAATACGGATCGGAACATCCGTTAGCGAGTTCAATCGTCGCTTATGCAGAAGAAAAAGATGTTTCTTTTCTAGACGTGGACGAGTTCTCTGCCATTCCCGGCCACGGTATTTTTGCAAAAATTAAAGGTCAGGAAGTTGTTGTTGGTACGAGAAAATTAATGAACGATTATGGAGTCACCGTTGAGCAAGCTGAAGATGAGCTCGTTCAATATGAAACAGACGGTAAAACAGCGATGCTTCTTGCTGTCAATCACGAATATCGTGGCATTATTGCCGTTGCGGATACAGTAAAAGATACCGCACAAGAAGCAATCCACCAATTGAAACGAAACGACATAGATGTGATCATGTTAACAGGTGATAACCGACGGACTGCTGAGGCAATTGCCGAGCAAGTAGGGATTGACCACGTCATTGCCGAAGTATTACCTGAGGAGAAAGCAGCGAAAGTGAAAGAAATCCAATCACAAGGTAAGAAAGTGGCTATGGTTGGGGACGGAATTAATGATGCCCCAGCCCTTGCGACAGCTGACATCGGTATCGCGATCGGAACAGGTACAGAAGTGGCGATTGAAGCAGCAGACATTACGCTTCTCGGCGGAGATTTACTCCTCATACCGAAGGCGATTAAGATGAGCCATGCAACGATAAAAAATATTAAGCAAAACTTATTTTGGGCGTTTGCTTATAATACAGCGGGAATTCCAATTGCTGCCGCTGGTTTACTCGCCCCGTGGATTGCTGGAGCAGCGATGGCCTTTAGTTCAGTTAGTGTGGTGACGAACTCTCTGCGCTTAAAACGCGTAAAGCTCTAATGAGTAAAGGAGAAGCGAATTCTATTTACATGTGTGCATATGTATGAAAAAATAAAACTACACATAAAAAATATATAAATGAATATAAAAGGAGTTTTTACGAATGAAAACGACGATTAATGTAACGGGAATGACTTGTGGACATTGTGAAAAAGCGGTTAAAGGTGCTCTTGAATCTTTAAATGGCATCACAGATGTAACTGTTCATTTAGATGATGGAAAAGTTGACGTTACGTATGATGACTCAAAAGTAACGGTTGAAAAAATGAATGAAGCGATTGAAGATCAAGGTTATGATGTCGTTTAATAGAGAAACTGACCCCGGATGACGGGGTCAATTTTTGTATGCGAAAGTGAACGGAAATATTTTCAATTTGTTCTTGTTCCTACGAGTCGAAGATCTTTGTTATAATGAATGACGGGAAATCACTTCACGTATATCGATTACATATTTTATCCTTGTCAAAAGGTTTGTTTTATAAGAATGGATTTGGAGGAGGAATTCGTGAATGAATATTTTACAAAAAACAGAAGAAGCGATTAAAAAGGAAATTAAACATGCCGTCATTCAGGCGAATGTAGCGCAAGCAGACGAGGTACCCACGGTCATTTTAGAAAAGCCTACGAATAAAACGCATGGAGATTTTGCTACAAATATAGCGATGCAATTAGCGGGAATTGCCAAGAAAGCCCCACGGAAAATCGCCGAGGAAATTGTAGAAATGATCGACATGAAAACAGTATCCATTGAAAAAATAGATATTGCCGGCCCAGGTTTTATTAATATTTTTATGAATCATCAATATTTAACACCGCTCATTCCAACGATTTTAGCAGCTAAAGATGATTATGGTAAAACGAACATCGGCGAAGGACATAAAATTCAAGTAGAGTTCGTTTCCGCTAACCCAACAGGAGACTTACATTTAGGTCATGCACGTGGCGCTGCTGTTGGTGATTCATTATGCAATATTTTAGAAGCTGCTGGCTATGAAGTAGAGCGAGAATACTACATTAACGATGCTGGAAACCAAATTGATAATTTAGCCCAATCTGTCGAGGCACGTTATATGCAAGCGTTAGGGAAAGATGCTCAAATGCCTGAAGACGGCTATTTTGGTCAAGATATTATTCAGCTCGGTCAAACAATCGCCGCAAAAGATGGAGATCAATGGGTAACGGCTCAAAAAGATGAACGGTTAGCGTACTTCCGAGAACATAGCTTAGCTTACGAATTGAAAAAAATAGAAAAGGATTTAGATCGTTTTGGTGTATCATTCGATCATTGGTTTTCAGAAACGTCTCTTTATGAAAGTGGCCGTATTGATCGTGTTCTCGAATTGTTACAAAAGAACGGTGTTACTTACGAAAAAGACGGCGCCACTTGGTTTCGGACGACAGACTTCGACGACGATAAAGACCGAGTGTTAATTAAATCGGATGGAACGTATACATATTTAACTCCAGACATCGCTTATCATCACAATAAGCTTGAACGAGGTTTCGATACGTTAATTAACATATGGGGCGCTGATCATCATGGGTATATTCCGCGTATGCAAGCTGCCATCCAAGCGCTCGGATATGATAAAGATATGCTTGAAGTTCAAATCATTCAAATGGTTAACTTATTTGAAAATGGCGAACGAGTAACGATGAGTAAACGAACAGGAAAAGCGATTACTCTGCAACAATTAATGGAAGAAGTCGGAAAAGATGCCATGCGTTATTTTTTCATTATGCGTTCAGCTGACTCTCACCTCGATTTTGATATGGATTTAGCTCGTTCGCAATCAAACGAAAACCCAGTTTACTATGTCCAATATGCACATGCTCGTATTTGCACGATGTTAAAGCAAGCAGTTGAACAAGGGTATGATCTCGATGGGGCATATGATGCATCACTGCTGACTTCCGAAAAGGAAATTGACATCTTAAAAGCATTAGGCGAATTCCCCCAAGTTGTAGCGGATGCTGCTCAGAATCGGACGCCACATCGCTTAACACAATATGTATTCGATGTATCCAGTGCACTCCACCGCTTTTACAATGCAGAAAAAGTATTGGACGCCGATGGTTTACAACGAACGCAAGCTCGAATCGCACTGATGCAAGCGGTGCAAATTACAATTGTCAACGCTTTGCGATTAATAGGAGTTAGTGCTCCAGAAAGTATGTAATCCATCGACATTATGAAAAAGAAAAGAAGGAAAAGGGCTGCTCAAAAAACGATCATCATCCAATTATTTTTGAGCTAGCCCCTTACCCTTTCATCTTTATGTTCTCTAAACGATGGAAAAAAAATAAAAACGACTCGCAAACACGAAGGATTGGGCATGACAGATTAAAATCAATTATTTTTTCATTTTTTTATTGCGAAATGTTAGAAAATATTTTATACTATGAAGTAGGTAGATGAGACTGCCTTTTATTTTTACAGTAAAATGAATGAGTATTCATTCAAAAAATGATTGGGGGATATAAAATGAAACGATCAATCAGGCGAGCCGCAGTACTAGGTTCAGGTGTTATGGGTTCCGGAATTGCTGCTCATTTAGCAAACATAGGAATTAAGACGATTATGCTTGATATCGTGCCACGTGAGCTGACAGATGAAGAAAAGAAAAAAGGGTTAACATTAGACGATTGGTCTGTGCGTAACCGAATTGCTGCTCAAAGTAAACAGGCACTTTTAAAGCAAAAACCTTCACCGATTACAACGAAAGAAAGTTTAGATTTAATTGAAATCGGTAATATGGAAGATGATATGGACAAATTAGCAGAAGTAGATTGGATTATCGAAGTCGTTGTAGAAAATTTAGATATAAAGAAAAAAGTGTTTGCACAAGTTGATCAAGCCCGTCGAGAAGGGACGATTGTGAGCTCAAATACATCAGGGATTTCGATCGAAGCAATGGCTGAAGACTGTTCCGAAGATTTTCGGAAACATTTTCTCGGAACACACTTTTTCAACCCACCGCGGTATTTGAAATTGCTAGAAGTCATACCGACGAAAGACACCGACCCTGAAGTTCTCTCTTTCATGAAATCTTTCGGAGAGGACGTGTTAGGTAAAGGTGTTGTCGAAGCAAAGGATACTCCAAACTTCATTGCAAATCGGATTGGAACTTATGGGCTCCTCGTAACCGTTCGTGAAATGTTAAAAGGTGGTTATACAGTTAGTGAAGTCGACTCGGTTACAGGTCCAATGATTGGACGGCCAAAAAGTGCAACATTTCGCACGCTAGACGTTGTCGGGTTAGATACATTTATCCACGTCGCAAACAACGTGTACAATCAAGTAGAAGGCGAAGAGAAAGAGATCTTCGATGTTCCACAATTTATGCATGACATGATTGACCAAGGTTGGTTAGGTGCAAAGAGTGGGCAAGGATTTTACTTGAAGAAAAAAGAAAAAGGAAAAAGCGTCATTTATGAATTAAACCCAGAAACGTTGCAGTATGAGGAACGCAAAAAATTAAAATCAGCGGCGACGCAATTCGCACAGCAAGAAAAAGGTACACAGCGTAAATTGAAAGCGCTTGTAAGAGAAAAAGGAGACCGAGCAGGTGACCTCGTTTGGTCGATACTAAAGCCCGTCCTTATCTATTCAGCTGAACTGCTTGGAACGATCGCTGATGATATCGTCGCCATAGACGAAGCGATGAAATGGGGCTTTGGTTGGAAAATCGGTCCGTTCGAAACGTGGGATGCCATTGGTCTTCGCAAATCTGTAGAGCGGATGCAGGATGAAGGAAGTGAAGTCCCTGACTGGGTATTACAACTATTAAAGGAAGGCCATGAATCATTTTACAAAGAAGAAAATGGAACGGTATATTACTATGATCACGGCACGTATAAACGACAAACATTTAATCCTAAAGAAGTGAACGTGCAACGATTAAAAGATAAAAGCGGTGTCATTAAAAAGAATACAGGTGCTAGTTTACTAGATTTAGGTGATGGGGTAGCACTATTAGAATTTCATTCGCCAAACAACGCAATCGGTTTAGATATTGTCCAAATGGTTAACGTAGCGATTGAAGAAGTTGAGAAAAACTATGAAGGGTTAGTGATCGGAAATCAAGGAAGTAATTTTTGTGTCGGAGCAAACCTCGCTTTAATGTTAATGGAAGCTCAAGATCAAAACTTCTTTGAATTGGATATGGTCATTCGTCAGTTCCAAAATATGACGATGAACATTAAGTATGCTGAAAAGCCTGTTGTAGTAGCACCATTTAATATGACTTTAGGTGGAGGAGCAGAAGTATCACTACCAGCCGCAGCGATACAAGCGTCCCCTGAAACATATATGGGGCTTGTTGAAGTCGGTGTTGGACTCATTCCTGGTGGTGGAGGGACGAAAGAACTGTACTTGAAGATGCTTCGGAATATGCCGAAAGATGCGAATCTTGACTTAATGAAAGTCGCAAACAGCGTCTTTGAAAAGGTAGCTATGGCAAAAGTGTCGACGTCAGCAGCTGAAGCTCGTGAAAATGGATTTTTGGATCGCCAAGATGGTATTAGTGTAAATCCAGACCATCTATTGTACGATGCGAAACAAAAAGTGTTATCACTAGCAAATGCTGGCTATCGAGCACCGAAATGTGAAAAAATTCCAGTAGTTGGTGAGGCAGGTTATGCAGCCATGCTACTCGGTGCTAAAACATTACAATTTGGAGGCTACGCATCTGACCACGATGTGAAAATTGCCGAAAAATTAGCGTATGTATTGTCAGGTGGTCGAATTAAAGAAGGTTCATTCATTGATGAACAAGTAATGCTCGATTTAGAGCGTGAAGCTTTCTTAAGTTTAATTGGTGAACCATTAACGCAACAACGTATGCAACACATGTTAGTAAAAGGAAAACCATTACGTAACTAAAGAAGAGGGGGAATCGATGTGAAGGAAGCAGTCATTGTTGCAGGTGCAAGAACCCCAGTCGGAAGAGCAAAAAGAGGATCACTTGCGAATACACGGCCAGATGATTTAGCAGCTTTAACAATTAAAGAAACGTTAAAGCGTGCCGGGGGATATGATGGAACGATTGATGATATTATTATCGGAAACGCCATGCCAGAAGCAGAACAAGGTATGAATATGGCAAGAAATATAGCGCGATTAGCAGGACTACCAAAAGATGTACCAGGAATTACAATTAACAGGTATTGTTCATCCGGACTGCAAAGTATCGCCTATGCAGCTGAGCGAATTATGGTCGGCCATGCAGAGGCAATCATTGCCGGTGGGGCAGAGTCAATGAGTTTAATTCCAATGGGTGGACATGTTATTAAACCAAACCCTACACTCGTCGAACAGGCGCCTGAATATTACATGGGTATGGGACATACAGCAGAGGAAGTCGCCAATCGTTTTAACATTTCTCGAAAGGATCAAGATGCATTTGCTGTTGAAAGTCACAAACGAGCTGCCCAAGCAATAAAGGAAGGGAAGTTTGCTGACGAAATCGTTCCTGTTGAAGTGACAGAACGAGTCGTCGGTAAGGACGGAAAAATCGTCGAAAAGGAATTTATGTTCGAAATGGATGAAGGGGTACGTCCAGATACCCATATAGATGTTTTATCAAAACTGCGTCCTGCTTTCCATGTGAAAGGATCTGTTACTGCAGGAAATTCATCACAAATGAGTGATGGTGCTGCCTCTGTACTCGTTATGGAGCGTGAAAAAGCTGAAGCTGAAGGACTAACTCCTTTGCTCAAATTCCATTCTTTTGCGGTCGCAGGTGTCGAACCTGAAGTCATGGGTATTGGACCTGTAAAAGCGATCCCAAAAGCATTGAAATTAGCAGGGCTTGAACTTTCTGATATAGGTCTCATTGAATTAAATGAAGCATTTGCCTCCCAGTCGATTCAAGTCATTCGTGAATTAGATTTAGATCCGTCAATTGTAAACGTTAACGGTGGTGCCATTGCCTTAGGACACCCACTTGGAATGACAGGTACGAAATTAACGTTAACACTTATGCATGAGATGAAACGGCGGAATGAACAGTTTGGAATAGTGACGATGTGTATCGGTGGAGGTATGGGAGCTGCTGGAGTGTTTGAACGGTTATAAAAATATCTATAAGTAGTGCCGTCTGTAAGTTTACTAAACTTACAGACGAATTTAAAATCAAAATGAAAGGAAGATAGATATGAGTGAAACGAAGGATAAACTATTTAAAGGTGGAGCATTTTTAGTTGAAGATTTAACAGGTGACGATGTCATTACGCCCGAAGACTTTACAGAAGAGCATCACATGATTGCTAAAACAACTGAAGATTTTGTTGAAGGAGAAGTTGTCCCGCTCATTGATAAGTTAGAAAATCATGAATTTGAGTATTCCGTCGAACTGTTGAAAAAAGCTGGCGAACTCGGTTTATTGAGTGCTGATATTCCTGAAGAATACGGTGGATTAGCGTTAGATAAAATTAGTTCATCGTTAATTACGGAAAAGTTTGCTCGAGCGGGTGGATTTTCAATTACACATGGAGCGCATGTTGGAATTGGTACACTTCCAATCGTATTTTTCGGAAATGAAGAGCAAAAACGGAAGTATTTACCGAAGCTAGCAACAGGTGAACTCATTGCTGCATACGCTTTAACAGAGCCGGGATCTGGATCCGATGCTCTCGGTGCTAAAACGACGGCTACTTTAAATGAAGCAGGGACACATTATATTTTAAACGGTGAAAAGCAGTGGATTACAAACTCTGATTTTGCCGATGTATTTGTCGTCTATGCCAAAATTGATGGTGAACATTTCTCAGCATTTATCGTCGAGCGTGAATATCCGGGTGTTTCCGTTGGACCAGAAGAAAAGAAAATGGGAATTAAAAGCTCATCGACGCGTACGCTCGTCCTAGAAGATGCTGAAGTGCCTGTTGAAAATTTACTAGGGACAAAAGGTCGCGGACACATCATCGCCTTTAATATTTTAAATGTCGGTCGTTACAAGCTAGCCATCGGTGGGGTTGGCGGAGCGAAGCGCGGGATTGAACTAGCTACGAAGTACGTAAATGAAAGAAAACAATTTAATCAGCCAATTTCCAGTTTCACATTGACACAAGAAAAATTAGCGACGATGGCTTCAAATACGTATGCGAATGAAAGTGCCGTCTACCGAACAGTTGGATTGTTCGAACAACGTATGGGGTCATTAACAGCCGAACAATTAAAAGATGGCCGTGAAATCGCACGAGCGATTGCGGAATATCAAATCGAATGTTCGATGAATAAATACACATGTAGTGAATTGCTTGATGATGTAGTAGATGAAGCAGTCCAGTTACACGGTGGGTATGGATTTATGCAAGAATATGAAGTAGAACGAATGTACCGTGACTCGCGGATCAATCGGATTTTTGAAGGAACAAACGAAATTAACCGTTTCCTGGTACCAGGAACATTGCTGAAAAAAGCGATGAAAGGTGAACTTCCTTTATTGCAAAAGGCACAAGGCTTGCAAGAGGAACTGATGATGATGATGCCAGAAGAACCAGGTACAGAACCGCTTGAGCAAGAGAAGTATTTATTGAAGAACGCAAAGAAAATTGTTCTACTCGCTGCAGGACTCGCTGCCCAAAAATATATGCAGAAAATTGAACATGAACAGGAAATCTTAGCAAACCTTGCCGACATGGCTGCTGATGTTTACAATATGGAAGCTGCTATTTTACGTACTGAAAAGGCATTTAATCAAACAGGTGAAGAGAAAAACAAACAAAAACTATTATACACACAAGTGTATGTCCAAGAAGCGTTCAATCGAATTGAAGCAGATGCAAAAGAAATTTTAATTGCGGTTGAAGAAGGCGATACGTTACGAATGATGCTTTCATCTCTTCGGAAGTTAACACGTCATACACCGACAAATGTCATTGCGAAAAAACGAGAAATCGCGAAAACGATTATTGAGGAAGAAAAATATACAGTATAAACAATAAATCACGAAACCATCCGCAAGGGTAATCTCTTGCCGGATGGTTGTTTATTTCACGGTGCATAGGAAACGGTTGCGTATCTTCACTTAAATTCGTATTGTCCGAGCGGACGATCGTTGATCCGTACATATTCAAAGGTTATCACATTGATTTACACTTTTTAAGCGAACGGATGGATTAAATCATCTGTTTACGTCCACGTAGGAAATGTTTATTATAGCCTTTAAATTTTATACATTAGATGATATACTCTTTCGTAAAATCTCATATGCGTAGAGTCTATCCACTTAAAAAGAGCCGATCAATCAGCCCTTTGCGCACAATATTGACACATTTTATGAGATGTTCCATCGTCAGGAAGTTTCTAAAAGGATTGAAGAGTTATTCCAGAGATGAAAAAAATATGCTATTATAGTATGGGAGTGTGGAAAATTTCACAAACTCGTCAAAAAATATGTTCAAAATGAATCAAGAGCACATAAAAAACAGAAAATACGATTGATTTTATTCCGTGATTCCGATAGGATATTCGTAATACAGCTGAAGGAGTTGACTGCGAAGAGAACAAGACAACAATTGAAAGATTTTCATAATTCGAAAGGATGGATTGTTTTCTGTTAATGAGATTTAAAACGAAAGTGAAGATAGGGTATAAGCTTTCATAATAATGTATTGATTTATAGCTACATATTTATCTTGACAAGTTTGTAGTAATATCCTTACTTCATCCATTCGTTTCATAGATGTGAGGTTAGAAAAGATTGAATGATAGGTTCATAAAGTAGATGTCAGAACACTTTCTATGTTTTTATAATAGGCTCTTATGCACATAACTTCACTTCAACTTTTTGAGTTAACGGATGGGTGTAATTGCCCTCGTTCAAAGGAAATAGCGTGTGTATAAAATGAAAACGGACGTAAAACATAATAAAAATGAACGCGTTTGTACTTAACTATTTCTTTAACGAATTATCTAAGCGAATCCATTAAAGGATAGCGGTCTTCATGTCGTATTTTGGAAACTCTTTTTGTACATAAGAAAGAGTGTTTTCATTTTTTTATAATCAATGAGGCATAGCGGACCAACGAAAATAATGTTATCATTTTCAGAGAAGAAGGAGCGGAAGAATGATGATAGAACAGATGAAATCTACCTCGTTTAAACAAGCAGACTATGCAACGTGGCAAGAGGTTGCTGCTAAATCATTACGTGGAAGAACTGTCGATACTTTAACAACAATGACAGAAGAAAATATAGAAATTCAACCGTTATATACGATTGAGCAGTTGGATAATTATTCCGATGAAAAAGTACAACAGATGATTCAAGCTGTACGCCAAGGAAAAGCGAAGGATCAATGGGTTGTAGCTCAACAGCTATATGCAACGACCGGTGAGTTGTTTCTCGAACAGTTGGATGACTCACTGAAGCGTGGAAACGAAGCCGTTGTTTATGATGGAAGCCAACCGATTGCATGGGAGGAAGAGCAATTAGAAAAATTAGCTCAAATAGTCATACGTATTCCCGTGTATGCACTGAATGTAGCAAAAGACGACCTGTTCTTGACGATTTTTGAACGGATCCCAGAGGAGAAACGTTCTTCGGTTCAAGGAGCTGTTTCCGGCGAATCGATCGTATTACCAGGCGGATACAGAAAAGTCCGAACGATTTGTGCCGATTCGCGCCAGATTCATCATGACGGAGCAGACTCTGTTACCGAACTAGCAACTACATTGGCAAAAGCGGCAGAGGTTGCAACGTCCTATGAAGATTTTTCGACATTTGCTGACAAATTTTTTGTACGCTTTTCCATTGATACACACTTTTTTATGGAAATAGCAAAAATTCGAGCATTTCGTGTGTTATGGCAAACATTTAGCGAAGCATATGGGGAAACGAAAAATCGTCCTGTTCCAGTGTATTCAGAAACATCCCTTCGTTCATATTCGAAACTCGATCCGTATGTCAATCTTCTAAGGGCTGGAAACGAAGCCCTTTCAGCTGTCCTCGGGGGGACGGATATTTTAACGGTTCATCCGCACGATATTTTAACAGGTGTTACACCGAATTCATTCCGCCTAGCCCGGAACGTACAACTCGTCATTAAGGAAGAAACGCTCGTCGGTGAAGTGACAGATCCTGCAGGTGGCTCTTACTTTATCGAATCGTTAACGAAACAACTTGTTGAAAAAGCATGGAATTTCTTTTTAGAAATCGAAGAAAAAGGTGGCTATAAAGCATACGTTTCCAGTGGTCAACTAGATAATCGTCTAGAAAAGATGCACGAATATCGTATGGATCAACTCGTTCGAAATAAAAAATCATTAATCGGTACAAATGTATATGCTAATTTAACAGACGAATTTGACGAAACAGAAAAGTCGATGGAAGTTGCTGGCCGACTGGCTAAACCGTATGAAGAGTTTCGAGGCTACTTCCAAAAAGAACAGCCGAAGATTGCTTTATTAACGTTTGGAAAATTAGCTGACTTCAAACCACGGGCCGACTTTGTTAGTGGATATTTAGCAACGGGTGGTCTACAAGCGGAATGGAGCCCAGCTTTTTCTACAGTGAAGGAAGCATACGAATGGATTGAAAATAATCCATTTGATTACGGCGTTATTTGCGCAAGTGTAGCAGAAACCGAGCAAGTGGTAAATGAGTTTGTCGCAGAAATGCCAAAATCATTGTGGATTGATGTTGCAGGAACATATGCCCCATCTGTCGAAAAGTCATGGATCGATGCCGGCGTGAGTGGATTTGTTTATAAAGGGCAAGATCAAATTGCTAAACTGACAGAAATCAAAAACAAGTGGAGAGGAGATCGTCGTGATGCGTAAACCAGATTTTAAAAACGTACAACCATTTACAACCGAGAAGTTTGAACCTGTTCGTCAGCCATCGACGACTGAAGAAGAACGTATTCAGACGAATGAGGGCATTGACATTAAGTCGTTATATACAGCCGAAGATTTAAAAGGGCTTGAACATTTGCGAGACTTCCCTGGGATTACACCAAATACGAGAGGTCCATATCCGACGATGTATGTCGCTCGTCCGTGGACAGTTAGGCAATATGCAGGATTTTCAACAGCTGAAGAAAGTAATGCCTTTTATCGTCGAAATTTAGCGATGGGACAAAAAGGTTTATCGGTTGCTTTTGACTTACCGACTCACCGTGGTTATGATTCCGATCATCCTCGGGTAACGGGTGATGTAGGAAAAGCGGGAGTTGCTATTGATTCAGTTGAAGATATGAAAATTTTATTCGACGGTATTCCACTCGATGAAATGTCTGTATCGATGACGATGAATGGTGCTGTTTTACCGGTAATGGCTTTCTATATCATCACAGCTGAAGAACAAGGAGTAAAACCTGAACAGCTTGCTGGAACGATTCAAAATGACATTTTAAAGGAATATATGGTTCGAAATACGTACATTTATCCACCGAAAATGTCGATGAAAATTATCGCTGACATTTTCGAGTACACATCGAAATATATGCCGAAATTCAACTCCATTTCAATTTCCGGTTACCATATGCAAGAAGCAGGGGCAACAGCAGACCTTGAACTCGCCTATACACTTGCGGATGGTTTAGAGTATGTAAGGACGGGATTAAAATCCGGCATCGATATCGATTCATTTGCTCCAAGATTATCGTTCTTTTGGGCAATTGGTAAAAATTACTTCATGGAAGTTGCAAAAATGAGAGCCGCCCGAAAAATGTGGGCACAAATGATGAAGTCGTTTAATCCGAAAAATCCAAAATCACTTGCATTACGTACGCATTCACAAACATCAGGTTGGAGTTTAACGGAACAAGATCCATTTAACAACGTGACACGTACGTTAATTGAAGCGAACGCAGCAACGATGGGACATACACAATCGCTTCATACGAATGCTTTAGACGAAGCAATCGCATTACCGACAGATTTTTCCGCGCGAATTGCTCGAAATACACAGCTGTTTTTACAAGAAGAAACGATGATGACAAAAACAGTCGACCCATGGGGAGGTTCTTATTACGTAGAAAAGCTGACCGACGAACTGATGGAGAAAGCATGGGAACACATTGAAGAAATTGAAGAGTTAGGTGGTATGGCTAAAGCAATTGAAACCGGTTTGCCGAAAATGAAGATCGAAGAAGCCGCTGCTAAGAGACAAGCGCAAATTGACTCAAAAGCAGAAGCGATTATCGGTGTGAATAAACATCGACTTGAACAAGAAGAACCGATTGATATTTTAAACATTGATAATACGATTGTTCGTCAAAAGCAAGTCGATCGCTTAGAAGACATTCGCAAAACACGCGATGAGAAAGAAGTAGCAAAAGCCCTCCATGCGCTTACAAAAGCTGCAGAAACAGGCGAAGAAAACTTGCTCGCTTGTGCTGTAGACGCAGCCCGAGCCCGCGCGACGATCGGTGAAATATCAGATGCGATTGAAGTTGTTTCTGGTCGTCATAAAGCAATCGTCCGGTCTGTCAGCGGTATCTATAGCACGAACTTCTCTGATCAGGAAGAGATTGAAGAAGTTAAACAAATGTCGGAAGAATTTTTGCAAAATGAAGGACGTCGACCACGAATTTTAATTGCTAAGATGGGTCAAGATGGACACGACCGTGGTGCTAAAGTGATTGCTTCTTCGTTTGCGGACCTTGGCTTTGACGTTGATATCGGACCGCTTTTCCAAACACCAGAAGAAACAGCTAACCAAGCTGCAGAAAACGATGTTCACGTCATCGGCGTAAGTTCACTAGCTGCAGGACACAATACACTTGTACCTCAATTGAAAGAAGAACTTAAAAAGTTAGGACGTGAAGACATCCTCATCGTTGTGGGCGGAGTGATCCCAGCTCAAGATTATGCTTTCCTTCGTGAAAACGGTGCATCAGCAATTTTCGGGCCGGGTACAGTTATTCCAGTTGCTGCCCAAAAGGTCATTGAAGATATTTATCATAATCTCGGCTATGAGGAAGTGGCTGAATGACAGAGCGGAAAGAGGAAACAAACCAAGGCAGTGCGATGCATGTCATGGACGGCATTCATTCTTCGCATGACGGGATGACCCCGTCATCGCGAAGACGGTTTGTGAAAAAAAACAAACGGCAGTCAGTCGATGAGTTAACTGAAAAAATATTACAAGGGTCAAGACTCGATCTCGCTCGTGGAATTACATTGTTAGAAAGTATTTCCCAACAAGATAAAGAAGACGGACAACAATTATTGCTCAATGCTTTACCGCACGCAGGCAACAGCATTCGCATCGGGATAACAGGTGTCCCAGGAGCTGGAAAAAGTACATTTATTGAAACCTTTGGCCTGAAGTTATGTAACATGGGTTATAAAGTAGCGGTGTTAGCAATTGATCCAAGTTCTTCGTTAACGGGTGGAAGTGTTTTAGGAGATAAAACGCGGATGCAACAATTAGCGAATCATCCGAACGCTTTTATACGGCCATCCCCCTCATCAGGGACGTTAGGTGGCGTTCATAAAAAAACACGGGAAACGATGCTTCTATGTGAAGCGGCTGGTTTCGATATTATTCTAATTGAAACAGTCGGTGTTGGCCAAAGTGAAACAGCGGTCCGGAACATGGTTGATTTCTTCATGTTACTCGTTATTACAGGAGCGGGAGACGATTTGCAAGGGATGAAAAAGGGAATTATGGAATTGACAGATATGATTGTCGTTCATAAAGCCGACGGTAAAAATGAACGTCTCGCCAAACGAACGGTACGTGAATATCGGCAAATTTTACATTTATTACAGCCAGCATCTCCTGGTTGGATGTCAAAGGCATTGCCCGTATCATCCCTTGAACGAACAGGATTAGACGACGTATGGGAAACCATTTTATCCTTTAAGGAGACGATGGAGGAAAATAGCTATTGGGATAAACGTCGTCATTTACAAACGAAAGATTGGTTCCACACAATGATTCGTGACCGATTAATCGACTCCTTCTTTTCCGAGCCAGGTCGTCGCGAACAAGTAAACATGCTCGAGCATAAATTGTTACAAGGCGAATTAACCGTTGCGGACGCTGTCGATCAACTGTTTGAATAGCTCATACTTAGACACATATAACCCGATGATCAGTTACTATTTATACTGCGATCAAAACAATGATTGCAGTATTTTTTTAGTTTTTTATCGCAGTTATTCAGTTCAGTGGAGGGAAAATGATTTTACTGATAAAAAATAAACGACTGATTCTATGAAATCAGCATATGGCCTCGTTTGCAACTGCAAGGATTGCGGGATCATCGTTTGCTTTTCAAATAGAGGCTAACGTCAAGGTATCTGACATAGACATAACAGGTGATTGATTTACTTCGATTGCTTTTTATTGAACAAAAGATTCGCTATAATTAGAGTTCCGGAGATGAAAAGATGGAGGTATGAATGTGAAACGGTTAGCAGTTTATAGTGGTTCAAGTGACGGGGCATCGAAGGTATATCGAGAAGGTGCTATTCAATTAGGAAAAGAACTAGTGGAACGTAACATTACGTTAGTATACGGTGGGGCGAGTGTCGGATTAATGGGAACGTTGGCTGATACAGTATTACATGAAGGGGGAAAAGTGATTGGAGTCATACCTAGATTTTTGGAAAAGCGTGAAATATCCCACCCTTATGTTACTGAGTTACATACGGTGAATACGATGCATGAACGAAAAGAAAAAATGGCGTCATTAGCTGATGGGTTTATCGCTTTACCAGGCGGGCCTGGAACATTAGAAGAGTTTTTTGAAGTGTTTACGTGGGCACAACTTGGGATTCATCAAAAACCGTGTGGTCTTCTTAACATTAACGGTTATTATTCAACTCTTCAACAGTTGTTTGATCATATGGTCAATGAACAGTTTTTATCTGAAAAACATCGCTCTTTAGCAATTGTACATTCCGATCCGAAAACGTTAATTAATCAATTTATATCGTATGAGGCTTTACAAAATAGTTCATCATTTTAAGTTCAAGTCATTTCCTCATAACAGCTTTTGTAAATAGAATATTGAAACCGTAAAAATAGGATTAACTTGTTCGTGATAATCCACTGAATCTCTTCATGTGAAATAGTTTTTCTTTGCTTTCACTTAGCATTAACAATGGCGACTTTCTTCTTTGTTGTGAAAAGGCTGCTCGTCATGATCGTTAAAAGATGTCGATCGACGTATACGAAGAGGGGAGTCTTCACTAAGATCCTCATCTCTTTCAAAAGTTCTGTCCTGATGGTAATATAGATTATAAATAGATGGAGGTAATGATATGGCGTTAACGTTGTATTGCTATCCGACATGTGGATCGTGCAGAAAAGCGAAGAAGTGGCTGGATGAACACAATATAACATATAATGAAATACATATTATGGAAAACCCACCGACAAAAAGTGACATCCTTAACTTCATGAATCAAAGTGATTTACCTGCGAGAAGATTTTTTAATACGAGTGGCAAAAGGTATCGAGAACTGAACATGAAAGATAAAATAAAGGATTTAAGTCGGGAAGAAATGGCTGAATATTTAGCTTCTGACGGTATGCTTATTAAACGACCAATTGTTACAGATGGTGAAAAGGTGACCGTTGGTTTCAAAGAGGAAACGTTCCAACAGACGTGGTTGTAAGGCGTTAAAAATTGGAAAACATCGGCATGACCTTGTATAGTAAAGGTGCAATAAATAATATATGGAGGGATATCCATGAACTTACCAAAAGAATTGTTATATTCTGAAGAACATGAATGGGTAATGAAAGAAGATCAACAAGTGCGTATCGGTATTACAGACTTTGCACAGGATGAGTTAGGCGATATCGTATTTGTTGAACTACCTGAGGTTGGTGAGGAAGTGGAAGCGGATGAGCCTTTTGGAAGTGTTGAATCCGTCAAAACCGTTTCCGAACTGTATGCCCCGGTTAGTGGAAAAGTTGTTAAGGTGAATGAAGAACTCGAAGATAGTCCAGAGTTTGTCAATGAATCTCCCTATGAGAAGGCGTGGATGATCGTCGTTGAGCCTGCAAATGAGAAGGAGTTCGACGATTTACTCTCTGCAGATGAATATAAACAGTTTATTGAAGAAGACTAGACGAAGTAAACGAGAGAAATATAAAGGCTGGCTAATTCTATCGTAGAAAAGAGTCAGCCTTATTCGTTTGTAAATCATACAATAAAACTTCAACGACCGTAAATTAAAGAGGTGCTTTTCTTGGAACGAGATCAACCGACTAAAGTTGTGATCGTCGAAGGGATTACTGATAAAAAACAGATTGAAAGAGTAATCGCTGAACCGCTGACAATTATATGTACGTATGGCACTTTAGGAATTGAACGATTTGATGAGCTGTTAGAGACGTATGATTTAGACAATCAAGATGTCTATATATGTGTTGATGAAGATGAGCCGGGATTAGAACTTAGGCAACAACTCGCTAGTGAATTTCCTCACGCAAAGCATATTCGAGTACCGAGTGAATACATAGAGGTAGCTACAACCCCCTTACACATATTAGCTACGTCTTTTCTGAATGAACGAATTAAAGTAAAGCCACAATTTTTACGATGAATGAACATAGGCTAGGGTGATTTTTTGCTACAAGTTACAGATGAAATTTTACAAAAGGATCATTTTTTGTTGTACATTCATACACCGTTTTGCGGAACATGTCACGTAGCTCGAAGCATGCTTGATCAAATTGAAAAAACACATCGGACACATATTTTTTATGAAATGAATGCTTCTTTATTTCCTCAATTCATGCATGACAACAAAGTGGAAAGTGTTCCCTGTTTATTGATTAAGGACAAAGGCGAAGTGAAAGAAAAAGTTTATGCGTTTCGTTCGATCGCCAACATTTATCGTTATTTATTAACGTATGAGCCACACTTATTTCGTTCTCAAACTTAAGAAATAACGATGATGAAAGTGGCCCATCAACTATAAGAGGTACCATCTATCCTTGCAACATTTTATCGTTGACAAGTAAATGGTGAAGTGATAGAATGTTCATATTCTATTTTAAAAAATACGGTGCAACTCTTATCAAGAGTAGTGGAGGGACAGGCCCGCTGAAACTACGGCAACCATCAAATGTTTCATTTGAAATGGTGCTAATTCCTGCAAAGTAACCACTTTGAAAGATGAGAGAACATGAAGATTATTAAAACGTCTTTCTGTTCTCTACAGAAAGACGTTTTTTAAATTTGTAGTTCATTCAAAACGTTTAAAGGGTGAATGATGATGATATCGATTAAAGGTTTACGAAAAGTATTCACAGCGAACGAGACGAAAATTACTGCCGTTGATCATATAAACCTTGATATTAAAGAAGGTGAAATCTTTGGTGTCATCGGTTATAGTGGTGCTGGAAAAAGTACATTTGTCCGCTTGATTAATCGTTTAGAAGAACCGACGTCCGGTAAAATAACGATTGATCAACAAGAAATCACATCATTAAGAGGGAAAGATTTACGTGTTGCTCGCCGTGATATCGGAATGATTTTCCAACATTTTAATTTACTTTGGTCGCGAACGGTAGCAGATAACATTGCCTTTCCATTAGAAATTGCCGGCGTTCCAAAAGAAGATCGAAAGAGGCGTGTCCAACAATTAATTGATTTAGTAGGCTTAACGGGGCGTGAGCTGGCCTATCCATCCGAGTTGAGTGGGGGACAGAAACAGCGTGTCGGCATTGCCCGTGCTTTAGCGAATCGACCGAAAATCCTTCTCGGTGATGAAGCAACTTCTGCGTTAGACCCGGAAACGACCGACTCCATTTTAAATTTATTAGTAGATATTAATAAAAAACTAAACTTGACGATTATTTTAATTACGCATGAAATGCACGTTATCCGAAAAATTTGTGATCGTGTAGCTGTGATGGAGGATGGGAAGATTATTGAACAAGGGGATGTACTAGATGTATTCACACACCCTCAACAAGAAGTAACGAAAAAGTTTGTCAGTCAAGTCATGGGTATTTCTGATGAGCATGAAGGAATCAAGCAAATGATTGAATTGTATCCGGAAGGAAATCTCTTTCGCTTTCACTTTATAGGTGAAACGACGAATCAAGCATTGATCAGTCAGTTGGCGAAAAAATTCCCCATCGATATTCGTATATTAAAAGGGAAAATGACCCCGACACAACACGGTGCATACGGAACGCTATATGTTCAAATGATTGGGCAACCGGATGATGTAGAAAAATGTGTGCAATACGTTCGCGATGAAACATCAGTGAAAGTAGAGGTCGTTCAAGATGCTTACTGATTGGTTTCCAAATTTAAAAATGGAAGATTTTTGGCAAGCGACATATGAAACATTTTATATGACGATTCTTGCCCTCATAGGAACATTTATTTTTGGTATTTTACTAGGACTTTTGTTGTATTTAACGATGGAAGGTGGACTATGGGAAAATAAGTTTATCAATGCTGTTGTCGGAGCTGTCGTCAATATTTTTCGTGCGATTCCATTTATTATATTAATTTTATTGTTATTTCCTTTTACAGAGTTTTTATTAGGGACGATTCGAGGTCCGAAAGCAGCATTGCCTGCTTTGATCATCGGGTCTGCACCCTTTTATGGTCGACTCGTGGAAATTGCGTTAAAAGAAGTTCATAAAGGAGTCGTAGAAGCTGCGCAAGCGATGGGGGCAAATACGTGGACGATTATTTTTCGTGTCTTATTGCCCGAGGCGATGCCGGCACTTATATCAGGGATCACCGTAACAGCGATTGCTTTAATCGGCTATACAGCTATGGCGGGAGTGATCGGTGCAGGTGGACTCGGAAACTATGCGTATTACTTCGGTTTCCAGCGTCGTGACTTCGATATTGTTCTCGTCTCCTCTGTAGCGATTGTCATTATTGTGTTTATTTTTCAATTCATTGGTGATTATTTCTCTAAAAAAATCGATAAACGATAAGATGGAATTTATGCTAACTAACGAACGGATAAGCTAAGCGTAATAAAAAAGGAGCGAAATAAAGATGAGAAAAATTTTAGCAGTCGTATTGTCAGCAATCATTGTCTTACTTTTAGCGGCCTGTGGTAGTGGAACAGAGGATGAAGAGGACAATGAGAAGAGCAAGGAAATAACGATTGGAGCGTCCAGTGAGCCACACGCAGAAATATTAGAAGAAGCTAAACCACTTCTTGAAGAGAAAGGAATTACTTTACACATCGAGCATTATCAAGACTATGTTCTGCCGAATGATGACTTAGCGAATGGCGAGATCGATGCAAACTACTTTCAACATATCCCATTTTTAGAACAAACGATTGAAGACACAGGGTATGAAATCGATTATATCGATGGGATTCATATTGAACCGATGGGAGTTTATTCGAAAGATATAAAAAGCATCGATGACATTGCCGAAGGTACAGAAGTTATTTTGAGTAATTCAGTTGCAGACCACGGAAGAATTTTAACGTTATTCGAATCTGAAGGGCTCATTAAACTCGATGAATCCGTAAATAAAGCTAAAGCTACAATCGATGATATTATCGAAAATCCTAAACAATTGAAGTTTTCACCTGATTATGAACCAGCATTATTACCAGAGTTCTACAATAGTGAAGATGATGTGCTCGTCGCCATTAATACAAACTATGCGATTGGTGCTGAATTAAATCCGATGGAAGATGCTCTTTTCATCGAAGGGGATGATTCACCTTACGTCAATGTCATTGCTGTTCGTTCAGAGGACAAAAATGATGAAATTTTAAACACATTAGTAGACGTCTTACAATCTGAGAAAATAAAAGATTTTATGATGGAAAAATACGAAGGCGCAGTTGTCCCCGTTTCTAATGTAGATGAATAAGTCATTGCGGTGCGCCACTTTTAGGGGAAGTGGCGCACTTTATATTACATATGTGAATCGAATAGTTTAAACGTTTACCATTTGTCCATCTATATGCTTTTCTATAGCTTGCAGTTGAGGCGTCGTCTGTGATAGACTAAGCGTTGAATCAATGTACGTTCGAAACTTTATGAACGAAGGCTATTTTCAATCAATTCGACTAATCGAGAACGAACACGAATTCATAAACGAAAAAAGTCATAAATTATGATCGGATTCCAGTTTTTATTACGTATACAGATACCACTACACACACAGTGTAAAATGTCTTAGAAAGCTAGAGAACCTCAATGAGACCCGTAGCTTAACAATCTGATTAAAAGATTTGCTTATACTTTTGAAATGATTTAAAATTATAATGAGTATAGATTGAGAATGGAGTTACGATTTGATCCATTACGTAAAATAATACTATTTTGGAGGTATCGATATGGTTGGATCAACTTTAGAAATTAATAATCTTCATGTATCTATAGAAGGTAATGAAATATTAAAAGGTGTAGACCTTACGATAAAGGGTGGCGAATTTCATGCGGTGATGGGACCAAACGGTACAGGGAAGTCAACGCTTGCCTCAGCCATTATGGGTCATCCTAAATTTGAAATCACCGAGGGAAGCATTCATTTAAACGGAGAAGATGTTTTAAAAATGGACGTTGATGAGCGTGCACGTGCGGGACTTTTCCTCGGAATGCAATATCCAAGTGAAATCACTGGTGTTACGACTTCAGACTTTTTGCGTTCGGCGATGAATGCTCATCGCGGCGAAGGTAATGAAATTCCGTTGATGAAATTCATTAAAGAAATGGATCAAGCACTTGATTTCCTTGAAATCGATAAAAACATGGCCCAACGTTATTTAAATGAAGGCTTTTCTGGCGGAGAGAAAAAGCGTAATGAAATTTTACAGATGATGTTACTAAAACCTGAAATTGCAATCTTGGATGAAATTGATTCAGGATTAGACATTGACGCCTTGAAAGTCGTATCCAAAGGAATTAACAAAATGCGTGAGGATAATCTCGGTTGCTTGATTATTACCCACTACCAACGCTTGTTAAACTATATTGAACCAGACTATGTCCATGTCATGATGCAAGGACGTTTCGTAAAATCAGGTGGACCTGAACTTGCAAAACGCTTAGAAGCAGAAGGTTATGAATGGATTAAAGAAGAACTTGGAATCGAAGATGAAACTGTAGGACAAAATGCATAAACGGTAGGAGGGGTCATATGACTGTTGAAACAAAATTGGCATACGATGAAGATTATATAAAACAATTTTCCAAAAGTCGACAAGAGCCGGATTGGATGACGACGTTACGCCTTGAAGCCATTCAACAAGTAGAAGGACTTGAGATGCCGAAACCTGATAAAACGAATATTAGTCGTTGGAATTTCACCCGTTTTAATCATGATTATGCTACAGGCGAACCGATTCAATCCTTACGTGATTTACCGGAACAACTGAAAGAATTTTTTGATGAAGATCAAGCACCTCATAACTTGCTCATTCAACGCAATCAATCAGTAGCCTATGCAAAAATTGATAAAGAGTTAAAAGAAAAAGGTGTTATTTTTACCGATCTATTTACAGCGTTAATAGAACATGGGGATTTAGTGAAACGCTATTATATGAAAGATGCGGTTTCCGTTGATGAACATCGATTAACGGCGCTTCACGCAGCGTTAATGAATGGTGGGATTTTTGTATATGTTCCACGAAATGTGCAAGTAGAAACCCCTATTCAAACGGTTATTTGGCAAGAAGATCCGACAAAGGCGATGTTTAATCACGTGATTGTCGTTGCCGATGAAAATAGTTCACTAACGTATGTAGAGAACTATATTTCCGAAAATGAAGACGAAGAAGCGACTGCGAATATCATCACGGAAGTCATCGCTCATAACAATGCGCAGATTTCCTTTGGAGCTGTTGACCACTTCGGTAGTGGTACGACGACATATATGAATCGAAGAGGTGTCACGTATCGCGATGCATCGATCGATTGGGCCTTAGGGCAAATGAATGATGGGAATACGGTCTTTGAAAACATCACTCATCTCGTTGGTGACAATTCCACTGGACATGCTAAAGCGGTAACGGTTGGCCGTGGCGATCAAATTCAAAACTTTACGACGAAGAGCGTGAACGTAGGAAGAGAAACAGATGCGCAAATTTTACAACACGGTGTGAATATTGATAGAGCGACAACCATTTTCAATGCAATTGGGAAGATTGAACACGGTGCATCACAAGCCAATGCTGAACAAGAATCGCGCTTGCTTATGTTAAGTGAGAAAGCACGCGGGGATGCCAACCCAATCCTTCTCATTGATGAACATGATGTGACAGCAGGACATGCAGCATCTGTTGGCCGAGTAGACCCTATTCAAATGTATTATTTAATGAGTCGAGGGATTACAAAGGAAGATGCAGAACGCTTGATTATACACGGTTTCCTAGCTCCCGTCGTTGATCAATTACCGATACGATCCGTACAAAATCAGTTACGACAAGTTATTGAAAGGAAGATTTACTAATGGATGTCAAAGCGATCCGAGAACAGTTTCCTATATTGGATCAGGAAGTAAATGGTCATCCTTTAGTTTATTTAGATTCATCAGCTACGTCACAAACGCCTCGATCTGTGATCGAGGCCGTTGACGAATATTACCGCTTGGACAATGCCAACGTTCATCGTGGCGTTCATACGCTAGGTACACGAGCGACAGACAAATATGAAGGAGCCCGGGAAAAGGTGCGCCGGTTCATCAATGCGGAAAGCACCGCTGAAGTTATTTTCACACGGGGGACAACGACAGCGATTAACACGGTAGCTTCAAGTTATGCCCGGATGAACTTAAAAGCTGGCGATGAGATCGTCCTCACGCCGATGGAACATCACAGTAATATCATTCCGTGGCAACAAGCTGCCAAAGCAACCGGAGCGACTTTGAAATACATTCCCCTTCAAAAAGATGGAGCGATTACGTTAGAAGACGTTCGCAAAACGATCACGAACCGGACGAAAATCGTGGCGATTGCTCACGTATCAAACGTATTAGGAACGATTAATCCGATTAAAAAAATTGCAGAAATTGCCCACGAACATGGAGCGATTATCGTCGTCGATGGTGCCCAAGGAGCTCCACATATGTCCGTAGATGTTCACGATTTAAACTGTGATTTCTATGCGTTTTCAGGTCATAAAATGTGTGCTCCGACAGGAATAGGCGTATTGTACGGTAAACGTAAACTTCTCGAAAAGATGGAGCCTGTTGAATTCGGGGGCGAAATGATTGATTTCGTTGACTTACATGATTCAACATGGGCCGATTTACCATGGAAGTTCGAAGGGGGTACACCGATTATTGCAGGTGCCATCGGTCTTGGGGCAGCGATTGATTTTTTAAATGAAGTTGGTATGGACGACATCATGAAGTACGAGAAGAAATTGGCAGATTACGCATTGGAAAGAATCCGTACGATAGATGATGTAGACGTTTATGGTCCTGAAGAACGTGCAGCTCTCGTCACATTTAATCTCGGTGACGTTCATCCTCACGATGCAGCAACGGTTCTTGACTCTCTAGGAATCGCCGTTCGTGCAGGGCATCACTGTGCACAACCGCTCATGAAATGGTTAGATGTGACAGCAACTGCTCGTGCAAGCTTCTATCTATACAACACTAAAGAAGAGGTTGACCGCTTGGTTGACGGACTTCAAAAAACGAAGGAGTATTTTGGAAATGTCTTTTAGTAATCTTGATACACTTTATAGACAAGTCATCATGGATCATTATAAAACCCCTCGTAATAAAGGGGCCCTTGAAGGCGGTACGTTAACCGTTGAGATGAACAATCCGTCATGTGGGGATCGCATCCAATTAGAGATGCACGTTGAAGATGACCAGATTAAAGACATTACATTTGACGGAGAAGGTTGCTCCATTAGTATGGCTTCAGCTTCAATGATGACCCAAGCGGTTAAAGGTAAACCTGTTAAAGATGCTTTGGAAATGTCACAAGCCTTTTCGAACATGATGCTCGGTGAAGAGTTAAAAGAGGAGCAAGAAGAGGAATTCGGTGATATCATCGCCTTACAAGGAGTATCGAATTTCCCTGCTCGAATCGACTGTGCAACGTTAGCATGGAAAACGATGGAAAAGGGCGTTCATAAAGAATAAATGTGTTATTGATGTATAGATTGTCGTGAAAGTTAGCTAAAAAGAGATGTAATTATTTAAAGGAGGTTTTTATTCATGGCGAAAGATATGCCGGAAATGGAAGAGTATAAGTATGGATTCCAAGATAAAGACATTTCTGTTTTTCGAACAGAACGTGGCTTAACACGTAAAGTTGTCGAAGAAATTTCCAAAATGAAAGATGAACCTCAGTGGATGCTCGATTATCGTTTGAAAGCTTTGGAACACTTTTATGAAAGACCGATGCCACAATGGGGTGGAGATTTATCGGAATTAGACTTCGATGAAATTATTTATTACGTCAAGCCTTCTGATAAGCAAGGAAGAACGTGGGATGAAGTTCCTGAGGAAATTAAGCATACGTTTGACCGCCTAGGTATTCCAGAAGCGGAACAAAAATATTTAGCAGGTGTGTCTGCTCAATATGAATCAGAAGTCGTTTACCAAAGCTTAGAAGAAGATTTGAAAGAACAAGGAATTATTTTCTCAGATACTGACACAGCCCTTCAGGAACATGAAGAGCTATTCAAAGAATATTTCGGAAAAGTCGTTCCGTATACCGATAATAAATTTGCTGCCCTTAACTCAGCCGTTTGGTCTGGTGGATCTTTCATTTATGTACCGAAAGGAGTAAAAGCAACAACTCCACTACAAGCTTATTTCCGCATTAACTCGGAAAACATGGGACAATTTGAAAGAACGTTAATCATCGTTGATGAAGGTGCATCTGTCCATTATGTTGAAGGATGTACAGCGCCGATTTATACGACGAATAGTTTGCATAGTGCGGTCGTTGAAATCTTCGTAAAAGAAAATGCCTATTGCCGCTATACGACGATTCAAAACTGGGCAAACAACGTATACAATCTAGTTACAAAACGAGCCACTTGTGCCGCAAATGGTACGATGGAATGGATTGACGGAAACATCGGTTCAAAAATTACGATGAAATATCCGTCCGTTCTCTTAACAGGTGAAGGTGCTCGCGGGTATACGATGTCCGTTGCCTATGCAGGTAAAGGTCAATTGCAAGACGCAGGTGCAAAAATGCATCACTTAGCACCGAACACATCATCATCGATCGTGTCAAAATCCATTTCAAAACACGGTGGTAAAGTATCATACCGTGGAATCGTCCAATTCGGACGTAAAGCAGAAGGTTCTAAAGCGACGATCGAATGCGATACGCTCATTATGGATAACGAGTCAACATCTGACACCATTCCATATAACGAAGTGTACAATGACAACATTTCATTAGAACACGAAGCGAAAGTATCCAAAGTATCCGAAGAACAACTGTTTTATTTAATGAGTAGAGGTTTAGGTGAACAAGAAGCAACCGACATGATCGTCATGGGCTTCATCGAACCATTCACCGAAGAACTCCCAATGGAATACGCCGTCGAAATGAACCGCCTCATGAAATTTGAGATGGAAGGAAGCATTGGATAACCTCTCTAACCCTTGTCACATCAACGTTTGTGGCAAGGGTGTTTTTTATCTGTGCCTAATTTGTGCCTAAAAGAAAGCAAGTTTAGTTATGTTTTAAATTTTTTGAAACGACTTTTGGGTGACTTCTATAAATTGTGCCACTCCATCTTTTTCTAACTTACTTTTAAAGGTGATTGATTCGAAAGTGTAAGCGTGAAGTTATGATTGGTTTCTCTAGAAACCGATGCGATTTCAATTTTGTCTCGATTTTCAAAAATCTCGTTCAAACGATCAGAAATTGAATCAGCTTTGAAAAAGCTATCCATATCGATGTCAGGATCAAGAGCATCTTTTGAAACGGATTCTAACTTGATTTTCTCTATTGATAACTGTTCAATGGAGAAACATTTCTTTGATTGTCGTGTTCAAATGAATGGTTCTAGGCTTTCGTTATCATATCTTTTGGATCCCTCCAACTCATAAAATGTGTCTTTTGATAAAGCAACCAAAGAAAGTTCAGTGAGACCGATTACCCTGTCCGTTTGTGATGTTTGAATGATAGGTTCACCAAAGAGTTGATCTACTTCAAGAGTAGATGAAATCATTTCATTTGCTAAATCCATTTCTGGTGCTTCATTTTCTTCTTTTACAATGTCTACTTTTTCCTTTTTAAATTCGATTTTGATAAAGAACGTGAGATGATCTGTCTTTTGAATTTCGAATAAATACGTTTCCGTTCTTTTTTCATCTTCTTGTTGTACAATCATTTCCAATAAATTCTCTAGCTACATTGTTTTTATTTTCCAAATCATAAATATAGAGGGGATGAAATAGATTTCATGTTTATCACTCAGTAGTTGATTACGTACTACATTTAAAACTTGTAAATACGATGGTAGAGCGTTTGGATATACTGTCCAGATTACGAAGCTGAATCATCATCACGTATACATTTTCCGTTTTGGATCGAGTATGTTTGATGACAAATCGAGGCGACCTGTTGATCATGGGTGACGATGATGATCGTTTTACCGTGCTCATTTAATTGTTTACAAAGGGCTAATATGTCCTTTTCGGATTCGTCATCTAATGATCCTGTTGGCTCATCAGCCAAGATTAATTCAGGCTGTTGGATTAAGGCCCTAGCAATGGCTACGCGTTGAGCTTCTCCGCCGGATAGCATCTCTGGCCAACGGTCGATTAAATGATTGATCCCTAATGTGGATAGCAACTCTTCGACTCGTTGTTCAATCTCTTTTTTTGCATAGTTCCCGTATTGTAAAGGTAGTGCTACATTTTCAAACACATTTTTACTGTCAATGAGAGGATGATAGTGTTGCAAGATAAATCCAATGTTTTGTCTTCGAAAGTGAGCCAGCTCATTCAACGTTTTATCACTTATCCGTTCGCCGTCGTACCAATACACCCCGCGGTCGGCTTGGTCAAGTCCCGCTAAAATATTGAGTAAAGTCGATTTTCCTGCTCCACTTCTTCCTTTAATCGCAATCATTTCCCCTCTGTTTACCTCTAAATCAATCCCTTTTAATATGTCGACTTTCTTTTTTCCAATTGTATAAGATTTTTCCAATGCTTTCACTTCAATCATTCAAAGATTACTCCTTTCGCTTCAACAGACTTGTAATAGGTAACCGACGAAATTGGATGTAAATAGGAACAACTGACAAGATGACGATACTAACCGCACATCCAACAATTAAAAGCGTGTGTAATGGCAACACAGTTTGGAATACTCCGAACAAGAGTAAAAGGATGAACGCTGCGGGAATCCCAACGAGTACGATGACCTCAATAAAAACATAGCGAAACAATTGTCTTATCGTACCTCCTGAAATGAGATGAATCATCATATTTTTATAATTATTACGGATTTTTCCTCTCATCACCATTGGAATACTTAACGCAGAGGTGATAAACAAAATGACCGAGATCATCAGAAGCCAATGTATACTCTCTTCAATTGCCGTAAAAACATGACCTAGCATCGTAATTGGAGAACCGATGATGTGCATATGTGGAAATTGAGCAAATGCTTTCGCCTTTTCTAGTTTTGCTTCGATGGTGTCTCTCTCTTTTGCGCTATAAATGGCTCCATTAATGATTTGGAAATAATGCTTTTCTTGAAAGTCCGTATCTTCTTCAGTTGTAGGCTTTCCAAACTGTTGAACAGGCATGACGATATATCGGTCTAAATAGATTTCCGGTTCATTAGGACTAGAAACAAATGATTGTGCATCGATAAAACCTTTCACCTTCAGCTTATAGTTTTTAAATAAATAATGAGCTTCTATCTCATCTCCGACTTCATAAACATCTTCATAGTCTAAACCGAGTAAAATAGGGATGATATTTCTATCGTGATCATTGAAGAAATCGTCTTGTCCAAAGGATGTTCCTTTATTTACGGTAATCGGAAACAGATCAAACGCTTGCTTATTTACTTGAACAGCCTTTACGGTATGGTATGATTTTCCATCCTCCCCTTTAGTTATAGATGAAGGTCTTCCTTCTTCATAACCTTCCAAAAATTGCTCGTTTACCGGTTCAGTATGTTGTACATGGATGGGTTTGGGTGAAAATATAAATATATTTCTCTTGCAAATCTTCTTCCAAATAGGTATAGAACTGTTTCACCTGTTCCAAAGCACCCGGTTCATTGAGATATGATTGCCAATCAACTTCTTCAACCAACGTATCTGATAGTTGATACACATTGAGCCCTTCAAAAGAGGCTACAGAAGCTTTTTTTTCTTGAATCGATAGATACGTGTGTAGCAAAACGATCGCGATCGCTAAAAAAACGGTAATGCCGAACATCATTAAAAAAGTAAGTCCTTTTTTCCGTTGCATACTTTCCTTTACTTCTCGTACAATCCTTTTCATTCGTTTATCCCCCTCTCGCGGATCTGTTTCCGTAAGCGCACATAGACTAGCACGATAGACAATCCAGAGATCAAGAGCATAAGTCCGTAACCCATCAGCACATGACGTATATGCATGAACCTAATTTGCGAATTCATTAATGAGGTCACTGGCCAGCCATAACTCATCAGTCCAACGAGCCAATAGCTTGTAGAAGCTAGACAAAAAAATTGAATCATATACCGTCGAAATGGATGGTTCATAGAGATTCCCATTTGCCATAAAATATGGATCTCACTCTTTTTTTGGTTGAGCCAATAATAAATCATTAAAAAATTCAAACTTGCAAAAAGGATGATAAACAATCCATGAATCATGAGCTGAAAATGCTCCGTATCGAGAAAACGAAGGGCCCCCGTCGCATTTCGGTCAAGCAGATGAGCCTGTATGTTTGTTGTATGAAACGGTATCGATCCCTCTACCGAAATGGATGGATCTCGGCTGTTTAACACATAAACGGTCGATCGTAACGGATTTCCTTGTTCAATCGCATCGATGTTATATAGAACGATATGATCGATTTGAGATTCATAGGAAGCTCCCATCACGCCAATCATTTCATAGCCCTCTTGTTGAATACCATCTATTATATCTTGATCTACTTTTTGACCAACAACGACTCGTTTCTTTCCGCTATAAAAATCGTTCTCCTGAAAAAAACGACCCGAAATAAGTGGGGGAACATATGTATTTTTTTTGTAAAAAAATCCTCGATAGGGACCATCCAACTCAATGAAAACGGTAAATGGACTACTCGTATGGAGCTCCCTCCAATCAATCGTTTGCTGATCGTCGTTGATCGTAAAGGTGGTTGGGTGCGGATCATATAATCCCCTCGAAAGCATTTGTAACTCCTCTTGCTTGATTTGATAAAAGCTAAATGATGCAGCCATCACACCGAGCAATATGCACAGAAATACCAGAAAGATTGTGCCATTTTTTTGTAAACGAGAGAGGATAATATAATTCATCGATCCATCTCCTTCCCCTCTGAATATAAGGTAAAGGAAGCTACCACAAAAAAAGAGTGGTAGCTTCTATACTCACTACGTTAATTAGAACCATAAAAAGTGCGAGCTGTATAGTTTTTAGTCCAACCTGACCTTGCTTCCGTAGTACCCGTACCCCATACTCTGCCACTGTCAGCATGTACAATTCCAAAAATACGGGAAACCATTTGTGCCCGTGTATAATGACGTTTATTTTTCCAGTGTGTTGTTCCTACAGCACGATATTTTTTTCCACTTTTTTGCTTCCATCCTTGATGACTACTCGGTTTGCTAAAGACTCCATATTTTGTATCTATCGTATTTGTCCAATAGCCTTCTCCTTCTGTCCAACCACCATTCGCTCCACTATTTGCTAATGCAGGTACAGTAAAGAGTGACATCGTCATTGCAGAAGCAAATAAAGTTGCAACAACTATTATGATAAAATCATGCAGATAATAGTATATTCGTCATGTAAATCAAAAATCCTCTTAATTTTTAGTGTTCTCAAAAAAATAAGGTTCCAAGACACTTCCCTTAAAAGAAAATCATATTTTTAATCCATTCGCTTCGGTTCTTTCTTAGGTATTTAAACATATCATATTATTTAGAGCTACCTCTTGACTAGGTATGGTGATGTTGTGCACTTTAGGGTGAGCAAATTCAAATAAATGAACTACATAAACCTTGTTATCATTAACGCCTTCTAGGACAATGGATTTTTCTTATTGAAGTAAAATGATCGAGTTAAGGCTTTGGAAATAGGAAAATAGATTCATAAGGAGGAAGTGTACATGTTTATTGTTAACGTCGAAGGTGCTTTAAAAAAAGACGGAAAGTGGCTGATCATTGAACGAAGTAAGAAGGAGGAGCATGCAGGTGGTATGCTTTCACTAGTTGGTGGGACTGTGGAAAAAAAAGGAGCTTCATCGGATATTTTAGAAAGAACAATTAAGCGTGAGATGTTAGAAGAGGTAGGTTTGAAAATAAAAAATAAGTTATCTTATGTAAATAATACTTCTTTTGTAACGGATACAGGCGTACATGTTATAGATATTGTTTTCCTTTGCGAGTATGATTCAGGTGAGGCGTTTCCTAAAAGTCCTGAAGAGGTTGAAAAAGTGTTATGGTTGACGACTGAGGAAATATTAAACGATTCAAAAGCTCCTATTTATTTAAAAGAGAGTATTAAAAAAGCAAATTCTTTGATTCAAACATAATCATCTTCGTCATAATACAATCGTTATTAGGAATTTATTCTGTTAGCACTGCGAAGCTGAGGGACAAGCATCCGCTGAACTTACTAACAAAAGTTTAGAAGAGGCATCAAAAATATCTTTTATATGGTAAAGTTAGAATCTCGATTCCTTCTGATGTCCCTTAAATGATTTGCATAGATGTCAATAGGAATTATCCATAAACAATGGTAATATAAGGGTAGATTATGATGCGAACTTTTATGAGAATTGAAGTGATTTTAACGTGGTTGCAATTGTATATATAATGGTAGGCTTAATCACAGCACTGATTGGTAGTTTAGCGGGTTTAGGTGGGGGAGCTATTTTAATTCCAACGTTACTTTTTTTCTCGACTTACTCCGCTCAATTTGCTTGGGTAACGCCACAAACAGCGGTAGGCTTGTCGCTTATCATGATGGTTTTTACGGCCTTAGCATCAACGCTTTCTTATTTTAAACAAGAACGGGTTGATTACAAGACGGGGCTTTTCTTTCTAGGTGGCAGTATCCCAGGTAGTATGTTTGGTGCATGGATTAATCAATTTTTTAAAACCGATCATTTTTCATTGTACTTTGGAATATTGATGATTATTATTTCATTGTTATTTTTTTTGAAGCGAGAGCGAAAGGAAATGGTTCAATCTACTTCGCGGCCGATACGTACATTTACTGTAAACAATCAAGTGTATCAGTATCACGTGAATAAACCGTTAGCGATCAGCATCTCTTTTATTGTCGGGATGGTGTCTGGTTTATTTGGTATTGGTGGCGGGTCGATCATGGTTCCAGTAATGATTTTACTTTTTTCTATGCCGGCCCATGTAGCGACAGCAACATCGATGTTTATGATTTTTTTTACAAGTATGATTGGAGCGAGTACTCATATCGTTCTCGGACATATTCCATGGGCACAAGTGTTATATTTTTTACCGGCAGCATGGATCGGCGGTAAGCTTGGTGCCCAAATTAGTAACCGTTTAACTGGTAAAGCATTAGAATGGGTTTTACGAATGGTTATTATTTTAGTAGGTATACGATTAATTTTTGATGGGATATCGTAAGGAGTCTTGATATGCTGGAAAAACTATATTTTTATTATACGAATGATTTGCACAGTCATTTTGATCATTGGCCCCATGTAACCGCCTTTTTAAAAGAAAGACAAGCGAAGCGAAAGGCAAAGAATGAATCATATTGGCTCATCGATATCGGTGATCATATCGATCGAATGAATCCGAT
>DASUXY010000013.1:0-110515 GCA_036377675.1 Bacillota bacterium | reverse complement strand
ATATAGATAAAATAACGAGGAAGATCTTTTTTTATTAGCAAACGTTGTTGAATGTTCGCTTTTTTTAATGGTATAGTGAGTTAGAATGCTTTTTATTGTATATCAATTATGAATTGATGAAAAACAAATTTTTGAATAACTACAAAGGGGTGTTTCATCTGTCCATGCTCGTTTCTATCCTCAAAGTGTTACCATTAATTATGTTTTATGGGCTCATCATACTTTTAATCTATCTTTTTTTAAAGGATAAATATCAAAACCAACATTCCGTGTTAAAAACACATCCGGTTTTAGGGCGCATTCGCTACTTATTAGAAATGATCGGGCCTGAATTTCGACAATATTGGTTTTTAAACGATAAGGAAGCGAAACCAATTGATCGAGACACGCAAGAGACGATTGCCAAAGCAGGAAAGTATGCCCATACCGTTACAGGCTTCGGTTCAAAAAAAGACTTCCAGAAAACAGACTTTTATTTAACGAACTCGATGTTTCCTTTAAACGTAGATGAATTGGAAGTAGATCACTCGCCACTGCTCAACACGTATACGTATGAAATATTAAATGAATCGATTACAAGTCGAAAAGAAAGAAGAAACCAAGTAAACTTGAAATCTTGGTATTTAACCGAGCAAAACTGCATTGCGATTGGCGAAAAGCGACTCCATCCTTTTCACGTAAAAGGCTTAATCGGTGTGTCTGCGATGAGCTACGGAGCGCTATCAAAACGGGCGGTTCAAGCACTCGCACAGGGGGTCGCCATCAGTGGTGGAAGTTTCATGAACACGGGGGAAGGGGGTATCTCGCCTTATCACCTTTCAAAAGTGTATAAAGTGATCGACCGGAACAAAGCACCTACTGATCGATCGAGCCAACGAATCATTCGTTACATGGAGGAAAACACCTATGCTTCGAACTTCGAATTAGAGAAACGATTCGGTAAAGACGTGATGCATATCGTCCTTCCGCTCGTCGAAAAGGGAGTATTACAAGAAAAGAGTGCTGACTTAATTTTCCAAGTTGGTTCTGGTTTATTCGGTGCACGAAAAGGTGGACAATATTGCGAAGAAACCTTTTTAAAAAATGCGTTGCGTCCGGAAGTGAAAGCGATTGAAATTAAATTAGCACAAGGGGCAAAAGTACGTGGTGGTAAATTGCCGAAAGAAAAAATCACGCCCGAAATTGCTGAAATTCGCGGCATCGATATGGGTAAGGACGTCGAAAGCCCGAACCGTTTTCCACTTTTTTCAGATATGGATGGCTTATTCGAGTTCATTACACATTGGCAAACGATTACCGGAAAGCCGGTCGGCATTAAAGTTGTCGCTGGCGATAACCATTCCTTCGATGAGTTGGCTAAGCATATGCAAGAAAGCGGTGAAGCACCTGACTTTATTTCCATTGATGGAGCAGAAGGTGGAACGGGAGCGACGTATCAAGAAATGGCTGACAGCCTCGGCCTGCCGATCTATTCAGGCATCTTAATCCTTGACCAAACACTACGAACATACGGCGTTCGCGACGATGTCAAAATCATCGCCTCCGGAATGCTTGCAACTGCGAATAAAATGGCCATTGCCTTATCCCTAGGCGCTGATTTAATCTACGTCGCCCGTGCAGCGATGAACACCATCGGTTGCATCAACGCCGCCAAATGCCATACGAACCTTTGTCCAGTCGGCGTCACGTCTCACTTACCACACTTAGCAGCAGGCGTCGTCGTCGAAGAAAAAAGATTTCGCACAGCGAATTATTTAACAACGATGCGGGAAGGACTTTTCATGCTCGGAGCATCTTGCGGTATCGCCTCCCCTTCCGAATTTAGTAAAAAACATATCGCCCTGCGCAAATCTGACAACGACGTCGAAAAAATCGAAAATATCATCAACCGAGAAAGCAACGGGCAAGATGAAGAGAGAGAGTTAGTCGGAAGTTAATAACAGATTTGAAGAATGAAAGAATCCCCATCCAGTAAATAGAGAATCGATACTGGATGGGGTTTTTGACTTTTAGGTTCATGTTCAATAGATCTTTCTTTCAATTTATCGTTCATGAAGTCGGTCGACTCAATCGTTCCCTATTTGCTAAGCCATTCAACGGGGTTGGCTAACTCCATTTACATACTATGGTATAAAAGATGATATTGATTATTCTCAAATTCGATGGCTCAGAAAGCGGTATGATCAACACGAGCTAATGATTCAACAATTACAAACTAACCGTGCAGCGTATATATACGAAAAATGGTCAAAATATAAACAAACCCGAACGCTTGGCTTTTGTTCTTCCATCCAGCAAGCTGAATTTCTATCAACCTTTTTTAATGAACAAGGTGCTACTGCTCTTGCATTAACGTCTACTACGAAAAACATATCACGAGAAGAAGCGATCCGTAAGTTAGATACAAGAGAAATCGACGTGATTTTCACAGTCGATTTATTCAATGAAGGGGTCGACATTCCTTCTGTAGATACCCTACTATTTGCTCGGCCAACAGAATCAATTGTCGTATTCACCCAACAAATCGGACGGGTTTAAGAAAATACGACGGCAAAGATACATGTGTTATTATCGATTTAATTGGAAACTATGGTAATGCGGATACAAAATTACAAGTATTTGAACAAACTAGCGAAAATCAAAAAGGAAAAAGACGTAAAAACGTAGTCCCAATTGTTCCCGATGCCTGCGAAATTCACTTCGAAACCGAAGTCATCAACCTTTTAAAAGCTTTACGAAAAAAACGTAGTCCACGTAAGGAACGAATTCATCTCGATTACCATAAAAATCTACACAACACTCTTATTCGCCCTGGCAGCTAAGGCCGGTGGCATTTCTTCCTTCAATCGCCACACGAAGCTGATTGGCTTTTCGCCTTGATGACTTACATATTCACATTCACCTAAAAAGATAAAAGGTGATGTGTATCCATTCTCGTTTCGATATTCACGTACAAATAAGGCAATTTTTTGACCCCGTTCTTTGTGATGAATATAACGTTGACCGGTAGGACTTTGTTCTGATGTTTGACTTTGAGATTGCCAATGGAAGAGACGCTCATTGATCGCGTAATCCTCATAAAGAGTCGATGGAGAATAGTCCTTTTCCGATTTATTTAAAGTTACAAAAAACACATCTAACTTTTTATCTTTAAAATACTTCACACCTTCTCGAAAAGCAGGACATTGATCCTCATTAAAATATCCTAACGCAGCTAAAACTTGCTCTCTGGAATAAGTAGAATGAACCGTTAGCGGTGTAGGGAAATCAAAATCATGTTCGATTTCCATTGTTTTGAGCGAGTTATATTTCACCTGCAAAACCTCTAAGATTTCTGAATTCATCCGCTCGTTATCCAAAATCGCTGTTAAAGCATGCTCAATGGATGTAAAACCTTCTTTTGATGGCTCCTTTTGAAAAAAGCTATAGTAAAACATGTTACGCATAAGTACTTCCTCGTCATTCGCAGGGATCGTTTCACCTTGGTCATTAACGAGTTGTATAAAGAAATCTATAACCTTTTCGGAATCTAAATGGAATAACTTATGCAACCTTTTCGTTATCAACTCTTCATATGAATACATAAAATCATCAGCTATTCCTGCTTCAACGAGCATACGTTGAAGAGATCGATTACCACTGCGTCCGTAAAAGTCATAAATTGACATATGATGATACGTTAAAAAGTTTTCTAATGTTAAATTTAATGTTGTTTCTTGCTTGAAATCCTTCAACCTTTGAATAAGATGTGGTTTTGTGTTTTTTGTATCCTTAATGTTTCGTAATATATACTCCTTTGCTTGTTTTTCTAGTTGTATAAAACTTCCCCGTGGTAAACTTGAAAAACCTTCTTCCACATAATGTTGAATAGAATGCTTTGTTTTTCCAACTAATGCCCGAAACTTATCTTCAAAAAAGTCATACTTCTTATGGGCCCTTCCTACAAAATCTAAAACGGTTAAACATTCCTTATCTTCATGTAAACGCAAGCCCCTACCTAACTGTTGTAAAAAAATCGTTAAGCTTTCAGTCGGTCTTAAAAAGAGAATCGTATTTACAGAAGGAATATCTACACCTTCATTATATAGATCCGCTACAAAGATAAATTTAATGTCTCCTTTTTCAAGCTGTTTTTGAGATACTTTTCTAGTTTCTTTGTCAGAATTACCGTGAAGAGCAATGGATGGGATCTTCTTTTGATTAAAGAACTGAGCCATAAACTTCGCATGTTCTACACCAACACAAAATCCCAATCCTTTTACTTCCTCGAGATCGGTGACATAGCGATGTAAACTATTCACAATTTGATTACTACGGATCGTATTATTCGTATAAACATTTTCTAATTCTTTCAAGTCGTAACCTTTTCGACTCCATTTTAAAGTAGATAAATCAACCGTATCACTGACACAAAAATATTGAAAAGGACTTAGCAGCTTTCGATCAATGGCCTCTGGTAACCGCATTTCTGAAGCAATTTGACCGTCAAAATACTTTGTTATATCTTGGCCATCCATTCGTTCTGGAGTAGCGGTTAAACCTAATAAAATTTTTGGTTCAAAATGCGTTAATAACCTTTGATAAGATTGGGCAGCTGCATGATGAAATTCGTCAACTATAATAAAATCATAATAATCCTTTGATAATTTCTCATCCAATTTCATACTGTTAAAGCTTTGAATGCTAACAAATAAATGGTCAATCGATGTAGGGGTATATCTACCAACTAATAAATCTCCAAAGTTATAATCCTTCAAAATAGCCCGAAATGTATCTCTGCTTTGCTTTAAAATTTCTTCTCGATGTGCAACGAATAACAATTTAGCTGGACAGCCATATTGTTTAAGAAACCGTTTATAATCAAATGCCGAAATGACTGTTTTTCCTACTCCTGTAGCTGCTACAAGTAAATTTTTATGTCGCCCAAACACTTCTCGCTCAACTTGTAAGTTTTCGAGCATTTCCTTTTGATAATAGTAAGGTTGAATATCAAAGGTAAAATAAAATTCAGCTCCTTCTTTCACCTTCTCTTTTTGTAACGCTTGTTTTAATTGTTGTTGATCGGCGTCTTTTGTCGGATCAAAGCTCTTAAACTCTTGATCATTCCAATAACTTTCAAAAGTAGCTTCAAACTTTTTAACAATATCAAATGAATCTTTTTCACTCACTTTTACATTCCACTCTAAACCAGATGTCAGAGCAGGACTTGATAAATTCGATGAACCGATGTATGCCGTCGTAAAGCCGGTATCTCGTTTAAACATGTATGCTTTTGCATGAAGTCGTGTACGTTTAACATCGTATGAAATTTTTATTTCTGTATTTGGAAGCTTCGATAACTCCATAATCGCTTTGTAATCCGTGGCTTCCATATAAGATGTCGTAATCACTCGAAACGTTCCACCATTTTCGGTAAATGTTTTTAACTCATCCATTAATCCACGAATACCGCTCCACTTAATAAATGACACTAAAAAATCGATCTCATTTGCCGATAAGATCTCTTTTTTTAGCTCATTTAACATGTTTGGTTCGTGACTTGATCCCGTGAACAACGAACTCTCAGCAATTGAAGTAACAGGGCGGACTGTTTTTTCTTTGGAAATGCTTCGAATGGAATCCAGTTTGGAATAAACAGCTTGAAGCACCTCACCTGCTTCATCAATTTTTAACTTAGAAAATTCTTCATCATCTAATTCACGACTTAACGTTGAAATAATTTGATTACACGTATCAATTTGTTTCAATAAAGCTTCTTTATGATCTGATTCTTCGTCACGAACGTATTTTAGTGCCTTCCTTGTTACAGTAGAAATATATGTAGACAAAAATTTACGCGCTTCTTCTACATCTAAATGTTCCGTTTCAATGTCAAACTCTTCTTTATCTAGTTCATGTAAGTCTTCTTTAAGCTGCTGGTTAATAATCTCCTCATATATCCCTTGTTTTAGCAAAAATAGATTCCTCCGCTCAATAGTGTGATTTATCTCTATTATATATCAAAAGCTATTCAAATAAATGCATAGCCTGAGCGTCAACTTGATTAAGGTTACTTTTGCTATCATGTGAAAAAGAAGCATCTATCGTGAGCGCTTGCCACGTAAATAGTTTAAGATCCTGTCCACACTATCCACCCCTTATATAAAAAATTTTGTGAAATGGATCAGCTAATACAATACTGTTTAAAGGTGTTCCTTTGTTTAGTTGTTTTTTAATTGTAAGTTCATTTTTTTCACTTTTTTCGGCTTGTTGAAGGATTTTTTCGTAGTCTACATGTTGAGGTAAAACGAGGACGCCATTGTCATCGGCAACGATTAAATCACCGGGGTGAACAGTTACATCGCCACATTGGACAATCGTATTGATTTCTCCACTTATTCCATACTGCTTCGTTGTTAAAGGAGAAAGACCGCTTGCAAAGACGGGTAGTTTTATTTCCCGAATCGCTTGAATGTCTGTACATGGTCCGTCGACAATGATTCCTGCCACTTGTCTAGACACTGCTGCATAAACAACGATTTCTCCGACACACGCGTGGATCCCATCTCCCATTCGCTCAATAATGATAACATCTCCTTCCTCTGCCAAGCTTACCGCTTTATGCACCATTGCTGAATCATTCGTATTGGTTCGAACCGTAAAAGCTGTGCCGACTACTTTCACATCTTGAAACATGGACTGAATACGTGGATTCATAAAACCATAATGTAAGTATTGCCCGATTGTTGCTGGCTCGATTTTATAAAAGTGCCTTTTCACTTCTTTTGTTAATTGCTTATTTTCAACACGATTTAAAATCCGCATATCAATCGCCCCTCTTAATTTTATACTCTATCCTATTTTCTACTTAGCATGAACTAACAAATCATAATCACAATCATGATAGAGAAATAACCTTCTCGCTTACTCTTTATACATCAGTTTATACAACATATTGTTGTTTGTAAAGTGCGTATCGAATGTTTTGTTGTTTTAATAACCCCTAAACAACTTCTAATTGTATAATTTTTATTGAAAATAGGAAGGGGAAACGAAATATGCAAGCATTCATAGAGCGACTAAAAGATTTGCGGATTGAGCATGGGTTAAAACAGGAGGAAATTGCTAAGAAATTAAATATTAGTACAAGTGCCTATGGATACTATGAACAGGGGCGTAATGAACCTTCTCTCGAAACCCTCTGTCAAATCGCGAAGACGTATAGCGTTTCTACCGATTATTTGCTCGGATTAACGAACACACCCAAGCAAAAAGTATATTCGATTTCTGATGAGTTAACATTCGTGGATCAAGAAATGGCTGCTATTCAGCACATGAAACAACGATCATTGCTTGAGGAAATAAGTAAAGACCCGGTTGAAAATGTAGAACGCCTTCACCGGTACTGGAACTTCATAAAACGAGAGCTCTCTCATAGAAAATAAAGACCAAACTTATAAAGCCCCTTAAGAAAGAAACAGAAGTGGTTAAATGTCGGAAGGTGATCTACATTGTTAATAAATACCGATGTCCTGTTATACATACGTAGGTATTAGGGGTGTATACGGCAATTACATGCCATGATTGTTTAAATGACGAAACGTTACAATGAATAAGCCTTGCGCAGAGACCTGTTGTGCAGGCTTTTTATTTTGATTATCACAGTTCAGATTAGTAGCATCATATCAGAAACTCTAATTAAACGTTGCTCTGTATTGGGATACAAGCGAATATTTTCGTACACCAAAGATTTTTAAATGTCCTATAAAAAATCTTCTCTTTTCTAATTTTTCAATATCAATACCCATCGTATCTTATCCATCTATAATATATTCTGTAAGTATATAACAATCAAGCTTCTCAGATAGAGAAAGAATCGAGCATATCGACATAAGGGATAGAGCTCGATCTCTTGAATCGTGTCTATGTCCATAATATCCTTCTTAAATATCCTTCTTTTCATTGAATCACTATGAAAATTATGCACGAATAAACAACGTATTTATAAATGTTATCAAGATTATTCCTGCGAATGTACAGCATCCACCACCGACGCATGCACTCACTCGGAAACGGTTTTAAAGTTTTTGACAATCCGCTCAGCAACGCTTACGACTGGGCACGCTTCACTTCATCCAATTGCTTGGAAAAAGCATTGACATATTGCTCAAGTACCATGATTTGATTATGTACGTGTATATGATTGGGCTCATCTGCTGCATACGGAAAGTTGGACCACTGATTGATGACATTCATACAATGCGAAAAGTTATTCTCCATTTCGGACGTTGGCAATGCCATTTGCTGTATATCAGGATATTCGTTACTTGCTTCAAGTAAAATATTATACAACATCTCGCCTTTCTCATCTAAAGACATATTCGCTCGGATATTTTGTTCAAGGTGTTTGTGCCATTGAAACAAATCTGCATAAACTTCTTCACTGATCGCGATTTCTTCCCTTTGCTGCGTATCGAATTCAGCAGGAAGAGTCTGTTCCTGTTGAATGTCACCAAGAATAAAGCCAGCGTGAAAAAGGCTATTCAAAACGAGCTCAGATGCTGTATAATACTCGATATACCCTTCAGGTACGTCACTAGAATCATCATCGACCAACTCAGCATAAGGTTCCTTGGGATTCGGGCGATAGACAAATACGAATTCCTGTTGATCATCACTAAGGACAACGCCGTCGAATGGTTTCATGCGATCCCGACGTTCCCATTGTTCGAGCGATATCGGTTCAATTTTTCCGAGAAGTACTTTCTTTTTTAATGTATGCGTATCGTTATAATAAATCTTCGTCGTTTTCCCTTCGTCAATGATCAAATCATCGATCACTATTTCAGGGAAATCAATCGTATAGCCGTATTGTGAGTGTTTGAAAGTGGTCGGTAGGTGATGCTCGTTCTCTTTTTTCAGTTGATTCGGATCAGTTGAAGGGGCGTTATCTTTTCTTTTAGGCGCTTCGTTTTTTGCTTGCTCGCTTGTTTCGGAAGGACTGTCTTCGTTGGCAACTTCCGTATCGATTCCGACAACCTCTTCGTTTGAACAGGCACTCATCGAAGCGACAACCATCATCATAACGATACCTAATAGGATTGTACGTACGTGGAACTTCATTTTAACCACCTCAATCAGTTATACTTGTGCACATTTAATTTTGGGCATTTCTTCCTACTATTTACTCAAAAAAATGGAAACAGAAACTACCGATTGTCTGTAATATAAGATTAGACTACTATACAACGAATCATCCGGCAAGCGCTCCTCTACATCTACACGCCGTGCGGACTTTCAATGATCACATAAAACATTGAACACTTTCTAACATTATCTTGATTCGCTCGTTTAAGACTAGACAAAGAACTTGTCACTTTTTATAATGAGATTAGTAGTCATATTAACCATTCGTAGGACGTACACATCCATAGACGAATAAACGAAAGATTGATTACTTAACGCAAATTTGTAACACCTGGAGGTTTCCTATAAAATGAGAAGTGTATTTACATTTGTGTCGCTCGCTTTAGTTGCAGCCATCATCATTCAGTTTGTAAAAGGTGATTTTATATTAACGTTTTATAGTTTTTGTGGGATGGTGATTATGTTTTTCGGGATTAAGACGCTTACAACCTATTTAAAAGACCGAAAAATGGAAGCAGCAACCCTTCAGAAAGAAAAAACATATTAAGATTCGCTTCACATGAATGGTTAGCAATATAAACGTTCAATCATAGTATAAAAGGCTTATAAGGTGCATACACACTCTACACAGTTCTAGATGTGTTAACCCTTCAAGGGAGTAGCCCACAATTCGTGCAAAAATAACCACACTAATCGCTGGTCAGGCTTTATAGGGTGGTTATTTTTTTATTTGTGACAGGATCGAAACGATTAAACTTTCAAACGCAATCATTAAAATCAACGTCTGAAAAACTGTCATTTTGATCACCTCCCTTCTAAAAAGGGAGTGAACGACTACCATGAAAGCCCTAACACACTAAAAATAGTATAGCAAATGTCACTAGTTTACTCACTTTATTTTCAAACTCTTTGCCATATTTGTTCTCCTTGATGATGAGAAGTAAGTACCTGCCTTATTTCTTCTTATTTTCTCAACGTTTTCAATCACGTCATACGATCTACCCATCTTCAAAAAATTTAATCAGACGTATCACGTGAAAGATAACTTGAAAATGACCCTCTTACTCGCTTTGACTTGTTTTACACGTACTACTTTCGAGCGAAAAAACAGACCGCTTCTCGTAGCAGGCGGTCTGTTTTCTTTTACTCTTACTTCGTATTTATTTTCCTCGACCTTGCAATCCGTTCATCATCCTAAACTGCTTGTATACAAATCGCTCGTAATCAAAGCAAACGACAACCTATGCTCCTACCATGGTGAAGTCTTATTTTTCCTTTGCTACCTGCGGGTTAAACCAATGTTTATTAGCAATTTTTCCATAGTATGTGATACTTTGTTGCTGAACGATGAAGGCAAGTGTGACAATTAACGCCGCTTCCGCTCCGAACGATGTCGCCGCAAGTCCAATCGCGATCGATAAATTCCGTAAGACCGTACCGTTTACGAGGGCAATCCCGTCGTCGCGATCGAGGAACTTTAGAGCAGTGACTGTACTAATGACGTAGTTTAACCCATAAAAGATAATTAAAACGACGAGTGCAATCAAAATTAACTGTAAATTTTCTAAAATCATTTGCGCTTTCATACTAATACTGACGAAAATGACGTACAACATCGCCCATATACTTAATGGACCAAAATTCGGTTTAACTCCCTTTTTAAACTCTTCAAAGGTGTACTTTTTCATCAGGAGTTTAAACGTAATTTGGCCGAGTAACATCGGCAAAAACACGACTAAAGCGATTGTTTTAAATGTTTCCAAAATATCAACATCAACATATTGACCGACCATCGCTAACAAATACCAAGGGGTTAATAGAGAACCTAAAATTAATCCGAATACCGTTAGTTTTACAGCAGCAGGTACGTTTCCTTTATGAATCGCAGTCCACGAAATTGTCATTCCGCTCGTTGGTAGCAGAGACGATAGCGCTAATCCAGCAAACATAATTGGATATTGTTGCAGGAGTCCTTTACCTAAGAGATAAGCTACTAAAGGAATAATGGCAAAATTAATAATAATCGATAATAGAAGTACTTTCGATCCTTTTAGAGACGTCAGCTCTTTTAATTGAAAACCGACCATCGTCGCATAAATCATGACTATTGTCCCGTATAAAATCGTCGGTTGCAAAAAACTCGTATCGACAAGTGCACCAACGATAAATCCGATGACCAACGTCAAAGGAACACTGATGAGCAAATTTCTTTTCGGAAACGTGTACAACATTTTCAGCATTCTAACTCTTCTCCTTTACATGTTAAAAACTGGATGATATACGGTGGGGGGTATTTACAAAAATATAATCTTTCCTTACTGGATTGTCAAGAAATTGATTTCTAAGCGATTCCACTTACACTTCAATAGGAACTCTTTTGAAGGTATGTTAAATAGTTATAGTTTGTTACATAATTTTATTTTTAATCGGGAAATGTTGACACAGAAGGGGAGCACTGTCGATGAGAAATAACAATGACAACACTTTGAAGGTATGCGTAAAGAATGGATCGTTCAGTAGAGGTTACGTTTTCAACATGTATTTGTTCGAATTTTAGCGACGCTTCATCATCCTTACTCGTTCATCCTCTTCAAAAAAGAGTTTTATCGTCGCCTCCACTCCAATTGGAGATCGATTCAAGATTCGGGATAAACTGTAGCTTAAGTAAGGGGAATCACATCATTCATTACACTCATATAATATCATTTCGATTTCATCTTTCTCTCCACCGCTCAATATGTTAACCGAATGGATAATGATTTTTGATTTCATAAAAAATTCGGACTGCAATGAACCAAAATGAGGCCAACTTATTTATTCATTTAATTAATGAACTATATAACAATGCAAGTTTCATTCTTACTTCTAATAAAGCTCCGAAAGAGTGGGGCGAATTATCAGGTGACCAGCGATTACAACAGCTGTCTTAGATAGAATTATGCATCGAGCAGAGATCATTCACTTGAATGGGGGATCGTTATCGAATGAAACATAGAAAATCAATTTTTGCAAAAGAAAGTCTTTCAAATTAATTATCGAAAACTGTAACTTTTTATTTGACGGTTACATAAGGCGTATAAGTGGGCGGTAAGGAATGTTAAGAAGGTTTGGGAATGGGTTAAAAATGGTGCTACTTTTGCACTCATGATGAGTCTAGTCTATAGTAAACCAGAGTTCCAATTGTTAGGACAATTTGTATTAAAAAATAATGAAAGTCAACACTTCATTTTCCTCACTACGTAATGTACGTTACTTCCAACCCCATTACAGTTCATCCGCGTTTAAATTGAGTCGGTGATTATGTACAACACCCTTCAGCACAATCCCCTATACAATGAATAGCAAAACAGCTAAACACGTTTAGCTGTTTTGCTATCTTTTACAGATACATATGCTACTCAATTACGAATCGACAAACACCGTCAATACGCTTGCGCCCTCATTGTCGACAGGGATAAACAGATGAGGTTTCGTTCCTTTAAAGTAAGCGGTATCGCCTTTTTCCATATAATGCTTCTCATCATCATATAACAGATAAATAGCCCCTTCTAACACGTAAATAAATTCGTCTTCAGAATGGGTATAGGGCTCTTGACGAATGTTTGAATCTTTTGGGGTAACGTGGACGATCGTTGATTCTATACTTGAGAAGCGTGACCTTGCTAATAAAGCATACGAATAGCCCATTTCCTCATGCCCGACGCGGAATTGTCGGTCAGATTTTGGTTGGAGGACGAGGTCTCGTTCGGGTTGATCGTCGAGTACCCAGGAAAGTGGGACATCTAAAGCTTCACTAATTTTTGATAATGTCGCAACGGCTGAGGCCGTCTGTCCATTTTCAACTTTAGAGAGCATACTTTTAGAAATACCACATTCATCCGCAACTTGTTGTTGCGTTTTTTTGCTTTTGAGACGTGCTTGTTTTATTTTTGCACCGATTTGTTGTAAGTTTATTGAAATTCTCCCCTTTCCCATGAAATGGATATGGGTGCTTTTATCATAGAACAGGGTAGGGTTATCGTCAAGAAGCGTCCCATTCAACAATGATCCAATGAGGAGAACTCGCTTTAACCCCAATTCATCGCACGAATCCCACTCCTCAAGCAAACAAAAAAAGCCACCTTTTCCCATAGAAAAGCAATGGCTTTTATTTCGATGATCGCCTGCCCAGCGACATCGTCTATCTATTTCCCCTCTGCTTGACTGACTAAACTTACTCCTGTGCAACTTCAAAAGCGAGCGACCTACTTGGAAGCGTCTTTTCTAATTTATTTTGGATAAAAAGAGCTGCTTCCTGCAATTTTTTCTCATCGACGCCCGTTTGAATGCCCATCCCGTGTAGCAAATATAGTACATCATTTGTCGCCACATTTCCAGCCGCTCCTGGGGCATATGGACAGCCACCAAGTCCACCGATGGAACTATCAAATCTCGTCAGTCCGTATTCCATCGACGCCATAATGTTAGCAATCGCCATCCCACGTGTATCATGGTAGTGCATAATAATCTTTTCTTTTGGAAAGCGTTTGAGCACTTCGTCTAACAATTCATTCACTTGGGATGGAACGGCGGTACCGATCGTATCACCAAGTGAAAGGTCGTCGACGCCGAACTCCAGCAATTGGTCACAAACGTGAATGACTTGCTCGGGTGTAATCCGTCCTTCATACGGACAATCAAACACCGTGGACACATAGCCGGTCACATGTTTTCCTGCTCGTTTCGCCTCGTGAATGACTTCCTGTAAGACGGGAAATGTTTCATCAATCGTTTTATTAATATTGCTCTTATTATGCTCTTCACTCGCCGACATAAAGACAGAAGCCCCATCAATTCCCGCTTCCAATGCGAGCTCTAATCCTTTCATATTCGGCACCAATGCGGAATAACGAACGTTCGGATTGCGCTTGATTTTCTTCCCGACTTCATGAGCATCTGACAAAGCTGGCATCCACTTTGGGTGAACAAAAGATGAATATTCAATTTCTTTTAATCCCGATTCCGACAACATATTAATCCAGTTTACCTTATCAGCTGTTGGCACCCATTTCTTTTCATTTTGCAGTCCATCCCGGGGTCCCACTTCCTTAATTTGCACGTGTTTTGGCCAACGTTTCATCGATCTCCCTCCTATTTTCTTCAACCTTCGTCATTACTTTGTTCTAGCCGACGACATCTTTTGACAACATAAGGAGCTTGTATCCGCTTTCATAAATCGTTTCATCAAAAAATGCATCGCTTACTGCATCATGACATACTTCTTTCTATTATTATATTCAATTAGGTTTACTTTGATTCAACATTGTTGAATACAATATATAATAAATATTCTAACGATGTCAAGGGGCTTCACGTTTTTATTACTTTTTATCGAATTATTTGTACGTTCTCTTACATCATGCTGCAGTTTTTACCATAAAAAAATCTACCCGATGTGCACAACACTTAAGGAAGATGTTGAAAACTTTCATTCTCTTTTCGGTGGTGAATGCAACTCGAATCCATTATCGCGTATTTCTTTTAATGATTCTTCTTGCTGTAGACCGTCTATCCTTTTTGATGTAAACAAGCTTCTCAACAATTAAACATGTTTAATTTCCTAACTCACTCATCTCTGTTTTCGATGCCTGTCGCTTAATCGGCTCGCTTTTTTCTTGTAATCTAGAAAAAGCCAACCGATAAGAATCAATAGAAAGATGACCATAGCAGTTGGAAGTAGCCATAACCTGTTCAACGACCATCCCATCACCATCATACCAACAGAAATGACAGGTGCCATCACATAGTAAGCTTTTACATGATAAAACCAACCATACGGAAAAAAGTGTGCCCCCGTTATCACTGCGAAAAAAAGAACGAGATCATGTGGACTTTTCATAAACACCCAAAATAAAAGCGGAAAATAGATGAACTGAGCGATATTTAAATACAATCCTACATCTCCAAGTGGATGATTTTCAGTTTTCCAATCGGCTTTGATCAACTTCGAAAACAAGACGGCTAATGGAAACATAAAACCAGTTGAGAACAACATCAATACATTTTGTTCGGCTATTTCAAGGGGAAGTAAATATATAATCGTAATCATCAGCCAAATGATGACTCCAGCAACTAAGAATGCCATTCCATTTTTACTTCTGACGGATAATTCATGTCTAAGCCTTTGTAACTTCAAGCGATATCATCTCCTCTTATTTACTTCTTCATCATATGAATCAATCAATATACCAATTCCACACGCTACGAACGATGCATGTATCTCTATTCATAGAATACACGATCCGCGTGACGAAAAGAACGAATGACCTACTATTTTTTAACGACGGTTTATATCCCAACGGAAACATCCAAACGATGAATTGAAAATTATGATCAGGACGTAAGTTTAATCAACAAAAAAGACACGCTCTAGAGAGAACGTGTCTTCTTACATAAGTAGGGATCAATGAAACGTGCTATTCCACTTTACACACACTGTTTATCGTAAAAATAAGCCACGGATTTACTTCGCAAGCTCTTCTTCTTCTACTTGTTCCTTTTTCTTCTCCGACTGACGACCGTGGAGTACATAATAAATACCGATCGATGCAAAGACGAAAAATCCTAAATATAAATAGAGCTGATCTAACCCCATATACGCAGCGATAATTCCTAAGACGAAAGATCCGATGCCAAGCCCACTATCAAAAAAGGTGAAAAAGGTCGCCGTTGCTGTTCCTCGTCGATGAGCGGGTACAATCGTAATCGCAATCGTTTGGATCGCTGGCCCTACCGTTCCATAACCAATTCCAATGAGCGCCCCCGCAAGTAAAAAGGTCGCTGGGTGCGTCGTTTGACTGAGAATAATCAACCCGATTCCATATAATAAAATCGACGGATACATAACAGAATTTTCTCCGAAACGGTCAAACGAACGACCTGATAACGGCCTCGATAAAATTAAAAATACAGCATAAAAAACAAAGAAGAAACTCGCTGTTTGGACCATATTCACTTCTTTTGCATAAATGGAAATAAACGAAAGCACACTCGCATACGTAAACGATAAAATTCCCGCCATGAACGCTACAGGTAAAGCTCTGCGCTCGAATAAATCGTCAAACTCCAACCACTTCTTATCGCGCGATGATGTAGATGCATCTCGTTGCGGATCATCCTGTTTTTTCGGTAGCGATGGAATGAATCCTGAGATGACCGCAAATAATGAAAAAAATGACGTAATGATAAAGAGCATGTTGAAACTCGTATATTGAATAATCGTTAGGCCAAGGAAAGGACCAATGACCATCGCTAAATTCATGAATAGAGCAAAGTACCCCATCCCAGCTCCGCGCCGATTTTCAGGAATAATACCAGCTACGATCGTCCCTGTCGCAATCGTCGCAATGCCAAAACCAATCCCGTGAAAGAAGCGCAACACCAATAGCCAGCCAAAGCTGTTTGCCGTTAAGTAAAGAACACTTGCTACGAAAAAAATAACTAAAGAAAAATAGAGCATCTCCCTCTTACCGAAGACCTCTAATAGTTTGCCCGTAAATGGGCGAATCAATACCGCTGAGATTAAAAAAATCGTTACAATTAATCCAACTTGCGTTTCATTTCCCCCTAGATCTTCCATAACGTAGATCGGTAGGGTAATCATGAATGTATAAAATGGTATAAATATAAAAAAGCTAGCAAATGAAATACCTAAAAAATCCTTCGTCCAAAGTTTTTGGTTGCTCAAATAACTTTCAATCTCCCTTCCTATTCATGTTTTTATTCATTTTTTTAAGCGTGTTCACAAACTCTTCCTGTGCCTGCCCCGGCACCCCATCCAGTACACGTAATTCGAATGTATGGATCGTCTGTTGCCATTGCTTGAACTGACCATTCGCTTCTTCAGTTAATTGAATACGCTTTTCACGTTTATCTTTTCCTATTGTCCGTTCAATCCAACCACTTTTCTCGAGACGTTTAACCGTCCGCGTAATCGTCGGAGCCTCGACATTCAAATATTTGCAAATTTCCTTCTGTGTAGAAGGACCATGATGTTTTAAAAAGTAAACAACCGTCCATTGGGACCGATACAGACCGAGTGGCGCTAGTTTCTCATTGATCAGCTTCGAAAATTGTCGATTCACTTGAAAGAATTGATGGAATAAATCATGAAAGTTTGTCATTGGTTTCCCTTCCGATAAAAGTAGTTACCTAGGTAACTATATCGCATGTAAGAAAAAATGTCCATTTTCTCTATATGAATGTAGAGAGGAGTCGATCATCAGGATCACCTTTGTTGGGAGTTACTTTTCATCGATCGTTGCATGAGACTGATTCTTTCATGTTTTTGTTATCTTCTATGGATTGTAACCCAAACCACAAGCCACATATGCTGTAAAAAGCTTCTATGTCCCTACCATTTGGCGATTGTGATAATATAATAGATACTAAAAGTGAATGAAGGGGGGACACTATGGATCTACCTAATTATGTAACCCTTGCGATTCCGATCATTAACTTTTTGTTAGCTGGCCTTCTTTTATTCATTGAACGGAGAGATCCTGGAACAACTTGGGCGTGGTTAATGGTTTTATTTTTTATACCGATCGTTGGCTTTATCGTTTATCTTTTATTTGGGCGCCAATTAAAACAGAAGAACTTTTATAAATTATCATCTGAAGAAAGAGATTATTTAAAGTCATCGGCAAAGGCTCAAATCAAAGACATTCAAACTGGTCAACAATTTTCGAATTATAAATTACTACAGAAGCACTCATATTTATTAGTTATGAATTTGAAATCATCCACCTCATTGATTACAACGGACAATGAAATTGAGATTTTCAGTGATGGCCATGAAAAATTCGCTCACTTATTTAATGATATTCAAAACGCGACAAAGGAAATTAACATCCAATATTACATTATCCAACCGGATTCTCTAGGGGAAAAGTTTCGAGATGAACTGACGAAAAAAGCAAAAGAAGGGGTAACGGTACGCGTTCTTTATGATGAAATCGGGTCTAGAAAATTGAATCGGTCGTTTTTTAAAGAACTCATTGATTATGGAGGAGAAGTCGAAGTTTTCTTTCCATCGCTCTTTAAATTTATTAATCCCCGTATTAACAATCGTAACCATCGAAAACTTTGTATTATCGATGGCAACATTGGCTACATAGGCGGATTTAATGTCGGTAACGAATATTTAGGGAAACATAAAAAATTTGGCTATTGGCGGGATACACATTTGCGCATTACGGGGGGAGCTGTTGATCAAATCCAAGGGAGATTTATTTTAGATTGGAAAGAAGCGACAAAACAAAAGGAAACACATCTCGACCGTTTCCTATTTCGAACCGAAGCACATGATGGGAACAGTCCGGTGCAAATTATTGATAGCGGACCGAATTCAAAAACAGAACATATTAAAAATATGTATATCAAATTAATTATGAGCGCTGAAAAAAGTGTATTCATCCAAACACCTTATTTCATTCCTGATACGAGCTTCATGGATGCGTGTAAAGTGGCGTTGTTGGCAGGAGTGGATGTGCGAATTATGATTCCGAATAAACCTGATCATCCATTCGTCTATTGGGCAACACTTGCATATGCCGGGGACTTACTCTCATACGGAGCAAACATACTCATCTACGAAAATGGATTCATGCATGCAAAAACGATTGTCGTCGATGGAGAAGTTGCATCAGTAGGAACAACAAATATCGACACACGCAGCTTTAAATTGAATTTTGAAGTAAATGCCGTCGTCTATGATGAAAAAATAGCTAACCAACTGCAACAATTGTTCCTTCGCGATTGCAAATATAGTTCAGAATTAACAATGAAAACATATAGCAAACGATCCCTTTTCATCCGTTTTAAAGAAGGAATTTCCCGTTTATTATCGCCCATTTTATAAAATGAAAAAATCATACAAATAAAAGGGAGCGATTTGCTCCCTTTTAGTCAAGTAAACGATTATTTTCATCGACAGATAACACTCGCGTCGATTGATTTTCCTGAACGACTCCCGTCCCATTACATACGCTACAATTATACTGCCATCCTTCGTCATCCGCTTGCATCCCAGATCCAGCGCATGCTTTACATTCAGGTTGTCTGACCATCACAATCCCTCCACAACGTTTTATATTTAGGTTGTACGATTGTCTGAAAATCATACGTTTCCCCCATTTACAATCATTACATCGACAGTTCTCACCTTTACGACGCCGAAGCTTTACGGTTTCTCACCCAGTTGATTAATCCACCCATTAGGACGATTTCAATCTGTCTTGGGGATAGTGCATGTTCGAGTGCGATTTCTTGATCTTTCCCTTGTACTTTTGCGGTTATGCGATTTCCTTCCTTCACGCTTCTTCGGACGTTCGTAAATTCCAGGACATCCCCTTGTTCAAGTTTTTCATAATCCGCTTCATTCACAAACGTTAACGGGAGAATACCGAAGTTAGCGAGGTTTTGCCAGTGAATCCGGGCGAAATCTTTTACAATTGCAACTCGTAATCCGAGATATCTCGGTGCGAGTGCTGCATGTTCACGACTCGATCCCTGACCGTAGTTAAATCCTGCTACGATCGCGTGCCCACCTTTGTTTACGGTTTTTTTGGCGCGTTTATAGTATGTCGGGTCAACAATTTCAAAGGTGAATTTACTAATCTCCGGCAAATTACTTCGATATGGAAGAACACGCGATCCACCTGCAAGAATTTCATCCGTAGAAATATTATCTCCCATTTTTAATAACACAGGTACTTCAATCCGATCCGGTAGTTCATCCATTTCTGGTATGGATGCGATATTCGGCCCCTTTTGTAACGTCACTTTGCGTGCTTCTTGAACAGGTAAAGGAGGTTCTAACAAACGGTCATCAATGGTTGGATTTTTTGGCCTTTTCACTTCTGGAGCTCGTGCACCGAGAGTTCGTGGATCCGTAATTACTCCTGTTAATGCAGATGCAGCGGCCGTTTCAGGACTACATAAAAACACACTATCTTCTTTCGTCCCCGAGCGTCCCGGGAAATTACGTGGTGTCGTTCGTAAACTATTTCGACCAGTTGCTGGGGCTTGCCCCATACCGATACAACCGTTACAACCGGCTTGATGGAGTCGTGCTCCCGACTGTAACAAGCTAGCGATATGTCCTTCCTCGACTAAGTCCGTTAACATTTGTCGTGATGTCGGATTAATATCAAACGAAACACCTTCAGCGATCTGTTTACCATCGACGATTTGTGCAGCAATTGCAAAATCGCGAAATCCTGGATTTGCAGATGAGCCGATGTATGATTGGTAAATCGGGGTATCAGCAACTTCAGATACGGGAACGACATTTCCTGGACTCGAAGGTTTCGCTATGAGAGGGACTACTTCCGATAAATTAATTTCTTCGTGAACATCATAAGTCGCTCCTTGGTCAGCTTTTAATTCAACCCAATCTTCTTCACGATTTTGCTCCTTTAAGAAACGTCTAATCTCTTCATCGGACGGGAAGACCGTACCCGTTGCCCCAAGTTCTGCTCCCATATTGGCAATAACGTGGCGGTCCATGGCACTAAGCGTTTTTAAACCTGGTCCGTAATATTCAATGACTCGACCAACTCCACCCTTCACATCGTGTCTGCGTAGCAGTTCTAAAATAATGTCCTTCGCACTGACCCAATCTTGTAGTTCACCTGTTAATTTAATGCCCCATACTTCTGGCATTTTGACATAAAAAGGTTCACCAGCAATCGCTAAAGCAACATCGATTCCACCCGCTCCCATCGCAAGCATACCCATACAACCATTTGCACACGTATGACTATCTGAACCGAGTAGCGTTTTTCCTGGTTTCGCCAGTCGTTGCATATGTACAGGATGGCTTACACCATTACCTGGACGACTATAATATAAGCCAAATCGCTGGGCTGCACTACGCAAAAACAAATGATCATCAGGGTTTTTGCTATCTGCTTGAATTAAGTTATGATCCACATATTGAGCAGACGCTTCTGTTTTTGCTACATCTAACCCCATCGCTTCTAGCTCTAGCATAACCATTGTTCCTGTCGCATCTTGAGTGAGTGTCTGATCAATTTTCAGGCCAATTTCTGTACCTGGAATCATCTCTCCAGTTACGAGATGATTTTTAATTAGTTTCTCCGTTACATTAAGTGCCATCTTCATTCCTCCTGAACAATGATGTTGATATCGTACTTTTACAGAATGTTTCCATTTGTACGGCTCATCTTTACTTTCTCCAACGTGTGCATATCTCATTCAAGTTTGACTCGTTCGCTCACATAGATGAACCTCCTTCAATGGTCATACTGTCCATCTTTATTAATATATATCAATCGAGGAAAGACTATGCTTATTTTCTAAAAGTTTATGATGTAGATAAGAAGAGTATGTAAAATAACAAATAAACAAATAAAAAAACTGACTTTAGTTAGTCTGTCTGTAAACATAAAGTCAGTTTTGTCTGTTCATGTAACGGAAAAATCTTGTTCAATTTTCTTCACTGTGGAAAGATCCGCTAAAGCCCAATCTAAAGATGCTAGTTCGTTCGGGGATAGCCATTTGATCGATGCATGTTCTGTTCGGACAGGGTTTTCGTCGATTAATGTACAATAAAAGGTCGTTAAATGAACCCTACCAAAGTCATATGTATATGTAATCTGTTCGATTCGTTTACCGACCTCAATTCGACAGGATAGCTCTTCAATAATTTCTCGGTAAAGCGCTTCTTTTGGTGACTCATTTGCTTCCACTTTGCCACCTGGAAATTCCCATTTATAAGGGAGAGACTTTCCGGGACCTCTTTGAGCACATAAAATTTTATTATTTTTAACGATGACAGCTGCGACGACACGTATCATTTTACTCTCCTTTTAATCGTTTACAATTGAGTTATATACCTTTAGAACTCATCAATCCTTACATCATCTACGAGCACCTCTTCACAAATACTTAAGAAACGTTCTGTCTGTTCTACTAAAGCAATGATTTCCTTCGTTGAAAATTTCCCCATAAACGGTTGCGCATGGGCTAACTGATTACGCAGCCGTTCGAGTCGCCCTAAAAATGTATGGGCTTTATTTTTTGATGGAAACTGTAATCGTTTAAAAAGACGCTCATCATGAATCACGATATCACGCTTATCACACCATTGCAGACAATCGCTTAATTCGATGGCTTCATTTTGCTCCTTACGCTGTTGGAAAATTGCTTCAGCATAGGCAATTCGCGCCTCCTTCACATACGGTTTCCACATATCGTTTGGTAAATATATTTTTATCATTTGCAACATATACATTTCGACCAAGGATACAAGCCCGAATAGAAACAGTTGAACAGGTGTTTTTTGTAAATCGGCTGTTGTGACTAACTTCCGAATCTGATTACCTTCGAGGATGAATAGACGATTCGTTTGCTTAAACAGATACAATGTTTGCATGAGTGAAGTCGTTTCCGAAACAATGTCTTTTGCCTTGAATAACTTCATATAATCGTAGCACGTTCCTTGGCCAAGATTAGCTTTGTCGATATAGCCGACAACTCTTCCGTCATCTTCCACACCTAAACAATCGAAATCATATGTCTTTATCATTCGCTTCGCCACAGTCGTATTGTCATTCACATGACACGTTCGCAACACTTCAGAAATGTGCGTTACATGAATATCACGTTCGAATAATGAACGAAGATTTTGATGTGGAGTTAAGGATGGACTGTGATACATTCGTTTTACCGCCCTTTACATTGTTAATGATCTATCTTCTATCATAATTCCTTTTCCAACAAGCTTCAATGGTCGTTTGTCTCTTATAAGCGGATCGTTCATACGCTAACTTAACTTCACGAGTAACCAAGGGGCGGCGTACAAAATCATAAACAATACACCGTAATTGACACCATTTTTATATAATAATCCAGAAACAAGGGCAATTAAGGCCACTCCGAAAATATTAATAAGACCAGCATCCATAAAAGCTAACATGACGAAGAGACCGGCGAATAATTCGATTAATGCCTCATGAGGAATATATGTAAAAACAAAGGTATATTTTACACATATTACGAGAAGCTTACAACGATTGCACGAAATCTTCACGTTTTATAACTCTTTAGTAGTAGTTGATCGTTGGTGATAAAACTCCACAGCGTATGGCTGTGGAGTTTTGAGCGATTACATGTGTCACACGAACTCTTAACAATTTTCAAATAGGTGATTGCGAAGCGGACCAAATACGTAGACATTTTTATTGTGATTGAAGATGTTTGAGCGCTACTTCATACGCTTCATAATCAGATGAAGAAAACAGAGTCATTACAACAGTGCCAAAATCGTTCTTTTTTAAAAAGTCAATGATCGTTGTCAAAGCTATTCCTGCGGCGCGATCAATCGGGAAACGATAAGCGCCCGTAGAGATCGATGGAAAAGAAATACTCTTCGCTCCAATGTCCATCGCTAATTGCAAAGAGTTTCGATAACAATTAGAAAGCAGTTCATCGGCTTTCTCCTTATTTTCTTTCCACACAGGACCTACTGTATGGATGACGTATTGTGCGGGTAAATCGTACCCACTCGTCACGACCGCTTCGCCTGCCGGCAAATAATCACCGTTCAGTTGATACTTACGGATGTATTTACACTCTTCAACCAATTGTTTACCAGCCGCTTTATGGATTGCACCATCAACACCGCCGCCGCCTAAAAGGGTACCATTTGCAGCATTTACAATGGCTGCTGTCGCTTGTTTCGTTAAATCACCTGTCATCAGTTTAAGGACGTTTCCATTTATTTCAACGTGCATTCGTGTTCTTCCTCCTTTATAAGCCTCTATTTTATCGATCACATATATAAAGTAACGGAATCATCTGTCATTTGCTACTGTACGAACAAGCAGTTTAAACTCTTTCATCCGAAACATCGTTCGATGACTAGCACCTCCTTCCCTCATACAAGGTTTCATGAAACGAATCACAGTTCTTACACAAAAAAGACCAAGCATCTGATGATACCTGGTTTTTTCTGCCAGCTTGTACTGTTTTCTGTAAAAAGCCGGTGTAACGATATGGCAGACATTTAACGACACAGACGTTTATGATACATGCTCATTAAAAAAATCTATTGAACGATCTTTTTGTTTACTAGAAGGCTTTCGGAACATGAAAAACTCAATCGATTAATATTTTAGAGCTTTTAAAAGCGCCTCTAAGAACGTGTATAAATCATCCAATCAAGCGTTTACAAAATAGCAATTGTTTAACAGATTTATAGTAACATAGCAAACATACTGAAAAATGGATTTATTTCTTAGAAATTATAGTAAATAACCCATCTTTTTCGCTTCAAAAGTCAATTCATCTCTGAATTTCGGATGAGCGATGCGAATTAATTCCTTTGTTCGCTCGCGGATCGTCTTACCACGTAACCTCGCAATCCCATATTCAGTGACTACATAATCAATATCATTTTTCGAAGTCGTCACAGGGGTTCCAGCCTCTAGTTTTGGCACGATTTTAGAAATCGTATCATTTTTAGTCGTCGATTCTAAACATAAAATTCCTCTTCCACCATCTGATAAATGAGACGCGAGGAAAAACTCTCCTTGTCCTCCAGAAGATGACCAATACATGTCCCCGACCATTTCTGAATTCACTTGGCCAAGAAAATCAATTTCTACTCCAGCATTAATAGCGACTAAATTGTCAACTTCCCCTAATTTGCGTACATCATTCGTTTGATCGACAGGTAACATGTACACATCTTCATTCTCATGAAGGAAATCATAGAGCCTCTGTGAACCGAAAGCAAATGTCGCCGTTAGCTTTCCTTTTTTAAATGGGTTATTTTCATTCGTTACTGCTCCAGCTTCGTATAAATCGACAACTCCCTCGGGAATCATTTCCGTATGAATCGTCAAATTTTTATACGATTTTAATTGGTCAATGACTGCACCAGGTATCGATCCAAACCCGACCTGAATCGAGTCACCGTCTTGAATAAGACTCGCTACGTGCTGACCGATTATGCGATCCTTTTCCGACGGTTGTGGTGACGGTGCTTGTGGAATAGGCTCATTATTTTCAATTAAGCAATCGACTTCAGAAATATGAATTTGATTTTCACCGTATGTACGCGGCATATGTTCATTAACCTCGAGTAACACACGCTTCGCCTTTGGAATGAGACCCGCTGTATTATCACAATTTGTTCCCATTGAGAAATAACCGCTTTCATCCATCGGTGAAACCGTTGCCATAATTACCCGATTGTCCGTAAATTGTTCGAGCAATTTTGCCGTATCCGAAAAATGATTCGGTAACAAATCAATTTTCCCTTGCTTAAAAGCTTTTCGCTCATATGCGCCCATAAACATACTAATAATTTTCAATTTTTCTGGTGCCATATTTACGAGTTCACGAGTTAAAAACATTTGATAGAGACGGTTTCCTTCTAAACCATCGTGTGTTTCTAATGCTTTCATTAGCGTATGTGGTGCTCCTGCAAGAATCGGAGTGATAATATCTTCCTTTGCTTCGATACTAGCAACCGCTTTCTCCGGTGACTGTAACTTTTCGCGATATAATTGTTGCACATTCTTTTCACGATATAATTGTTGCACATTCATAGATTATACCCCCTTAAGTATTCCCTTGAACGAATGATAACGAAATGAAGGATATTGTCTGCTCTGTAAATGTTTGGCAGCATATATGCCTATCGTTTGCACCTACTTATAGATTACATAATTTTTTGGAATCTGTCACATGTTGTCGTTATTTTCCTATGAGTCTTCTAGCTAAAATGATCAAGAAACCATTTTTAGCACTTCGCACGATTGTTACGAAAATCGTTGTATGAAGTAAAATAATTATGCTATGATGCTGTCATTACCCCAAAGAGGAGTGATGTCATTTGGTTCTATATCGCTTACCCATTCTCATTTTCACGATGGGGATTGTTTATATATTCATTGTGCCACCGGAACCGTTCTTTTTAAATATGCTCTTTAAACTAATTCCCATGCTCCTTATCGTTATATATTCCTTCAGGAAATTACCTTATAAAAAATCATCCATTCATTCGTTCATTCCGATCGGGCTTCTTTTCGGAATGGTTGGAAATGCCACCTCTCACCTGCCAGCAATCGCACTGCTAACATTTTTACTTGGGCATTTATTTTTTACCGCTGGGTTGATTACGAAATGGAAATGGACAACAAAACGCTTCATCATCACTTTCCCGCTGATCGTCTATGGACTTATTATTGGCTATGTATTGTTACAGCTCCCCCACAATCAAAGTCATTCATCTATCGTTATACTCTTCCTTTATACAATCGCTCTGTTTATAATGTCCTATGCTACAATCATGTCTGGAAATATATGGGCTATGATGAGTAGTTCATTATGGATGATTGCAAGTTCTATATCAGCATGGAATCTATTCATTGCACCCATTCAACTCGTCGAACCACTTATCGTGTTGATATATTACGCCGCCCAATTTTCTATGGCACATAGCTTAAGTATGTTTGAAAACAACAAAATGATCATTTGGTGAAGTGTCCAAAGTAATGCCGAAACAATCGTTGAGCAATTGACCAAAAACCGCACAAATGTTGTGCAGCTTTCCCGCTTTCTATTTGATGTGTTAAATGAATGAATTCACTCTTTAACATTCACCGAACCTATGAACGTACGCAAAAGTGATTCATTTTATATTTTCCCTCATATTTATATCAACATTAGGGAAACTATTGATATGTATGTTCGTAAAAGAGGTGCTTTTAGTGCGTAACTCAACGATTGATGAATTAACAACAACAATGATCCAACTTCTTAAAGAAGGAAGAAAAAGTGATTTCCAGCAAATAATCGATGAATTACATCCGTATGATATCGCTCAACAATATCATCATTTACCAAACAAACATCGCCCTAAATTTTTGCTGTACTTAACGCTGCTACAGCTCACTCAACTAATCCAAGAATTAAATCAAGAAGAACAACTCGATGTCATCCATACATTAGGTATTGAAAAGTCAACAAAAGTGTTTGATTTGATGGAAAATGATAACCTTGCTCTATTATTAACTAATTTAGATCGGGAAAAAATAGAAGAGTTAATCTCGAACATGAAGCGGACAGAGTCACAAGTTGTCCAACACATTATGAAATATCCCCCTGAAACAGCTGGGCGGATTATGAATAACCGTTATGTATGGATTCCGAAACATTACACTGTTCGAAAAGCTGTTGATAAACTGAAAGACTTCGCCGAACTCGCTGAATATTTGAATTATCTGTACGTGATTGATGAACAAAAAAAACTTGTCGGTGTTGTATCTTATAAAGATTTACTCTTAGCAGGATTAGACGATACAATCGAACATATTATGTACAAACGCGTCGTAAAAGCGAACGTCCATACCGACCAAGAAGAGGTCGCTAAACTCATTAGCCGTTACAATTTTGTTTCGCTACCGATTGTGGCTGATGACGAAACATTAGTAGGTGTAATTACGGTTGATGATATTTTAGATGTCATCATTCAAGAAGCAGACGAAGACATCGGAAAGTTGTCTGCCACTGGTAAAGCGATTGATTTCCGAACGAAACCGTTCATAGCTGCTTACCGTAGACTTCCATGGTTAATTTTGTTGTTATTCATTGGAATCGTTTCTGGTAGTATCATTAGTCGATTTGAGGATACATTACAGCAAGTCGTCGCGTTAGCTTTTTTCATGCCAATGATTGCAGGGATGACCGGTAATACAGGCACTCAATCACTTGCTGTCGTCGTTAGAGGTTTAGTTTCAGAGGATTTAAATGGGAAAAAAGCATTGAAGATTTTATGGCGCGAATTGCAGGTAGGAATAATTATTGGAATCACATGTGGAATCCTCATAACAATCATTGCTTACGTTTGGCGTGGAGACCCGATGTTAGGACTCGTAGTCGGGATGTCTCTAGTCCTAACACTCATCATTGGAACACTCGCTGGCACAATTATTCCGCTCCTTCTATACAAATTTAACGTCGATCCCGCGGTCGCCTCAGGGCCACTTATTACAACGATTAATGACATTTTATCACTATTCATTTATTTCGGAATAGCGACGATTTTCCTCAACTATTTTATGTAAAAAGTAACTATTTTTGATTATTTTGATAAATATAGTCCAGAAGACTGGGTTCACTGTAATCGATTTAACGGGCCAAAAACCGATGATGTTCATTATCCAAAATGGCATTGGCGAGCATATCTAAACTTTTATCATAGGTGATTGTAATTATGGTGTGCTTAGATACTGTCTATCACATAAAAATTGCAATCAGAAAAAAATGGCTGCATATTGTTCATATATTCTATGAAATTGTTTTGAGCGTGTTAAATCCTTTAATACGTAAGGTTTTCTCATGTTATTATTTATTTAAGTTTTGGCATTTACAACTAATAATATGGAGTTATACTGAAAGTGTAGACAATAATTAAAAGCTTATCTTAACATCATTTACTTAGTGAGATCCTCCGACTTTTTAATAATTAACTGGTCATTGATTATTAACGAAAAGCGCATTTATTGATTTATCATTAAAACTGATAAATGGGATGGTCTTACAAAATGAGAATGTGGGCTAACTTAGCTAACTAAAAGCAACTAATTACTTTACTCTCTTTTATAGATGCTAAGATCGGTATTTGTTGATTTAAAATCAACAAAAAGGGGATAAATACTTGGCCAGGCATTATCCCCTTTTTCTTTAGCTTATAATATTCTAGCATTTACGACTCATTGTTAGCGCTTTTATATTTTTTAAAAATTCTAGGTAGTAAGTGGTTATGCTCAACAACCTATAGCATAGAATATCATTAGCAAAGTAATCTCTAAGTTGTTTTGTACAAAAATCTTATTACAGATTCATAGAATTTGGTCGTTAGTTGTACGTATTCTTCCCCAGTTAAATACCTAAACTTAGGGCTATTGGGGAGAAGACAATAAAGCAAAAACCCCAGATATCACAATAAGTGTGACAATTATTACTAGGAAATGAATAGACAGTAACTTTAAAGCTTTTTTAAACATCATTTCTCGGCTCCTCATTACTGACGAGTCGAAAATATAACCCTTCTATATTTAAATTTAAGTGTACCACTCGAGGTCACGAAAGGAGCCGTTACATCATATCTCTTATTCAGTCAATGTAAAAGTAACCTTCTTCTTCATTTTAGAGGACCGAATTCGATTTGGAAGTTTTTATCTTTCCATATTGCTCCTAATCGAACACGTTAACTTGTAAAAATTCATCTTTTCCTCATTGAATCGATCGATGATTCGCACTCGCACCAAGTTAAAAAAATTGCCTCTTAACATCTTCTCACTTGCCAATCACTCTATGTTAAACTCATGCTCAGCAAGTACAGTAGCAATAACATCTTCAATCGCTTTTACAGACCCACCGACATAATGATTGATGAAAATTGAAAAAATTAATTCTTCTCCATCTTTGGACGTCACATACCCAGATAATGCAGAAACTCCTGTCAAGGAGCCAGTCTTCGCCTTCACATTTCCTTTCGTTGAATCACCGGTCATCCGGTTGCGCAATGTACCTCCGATAAGACGGTCTGGTTCACCTGCAACGGGGAGTGAGTTTTTAAACGTAGGGAACCAGCTGCGATCTTGAATGTTAAACAAAAATAAGGAGAGCTCATTAGCAGGGAGCAAGTTTTTATCTGAGATTCCTGATCCGTCACGAATTAAAATCGTTTCAGTATCGATTCCGACATCGTTAACTATCTGCTCAATCACTTGTAAGCCTTTATCCCAACTCCCTTCCCCATAGACAACTTGTCCCATTTCTTTCGTCAATGTTTCTCCAATTCCATTATTACTCAACTTCATAAATGGGATCATTAATTCTTTTAAAGGGATGGATTGTTTTGATGTTAACGCCGTAGCCGCTTCTGGTGTAATGGCTGTTTTTTGTGCCGACGTTCCAATAAGTTGAATGCCGTGTTCTTTTAACGACTTTTGGAAAACATCAAGGGCATATCGAGTTGGGTCCCAAACCGCTCGCCAAACTCTTGCTTCCGGACCCTCAGAAGGAATTTTTCCTTTAACAACAATCATATTCGAACCGTGCTTTCGCTCGATTGAAATTTTTCGAGTTTCATCTTGATCAACTGTTTCCGTTCGATTAATGATCGTTATTTCATCCGTTTCTGGTATGAGCTTTACGATCGATTTCTTACCTACTTTTGATCCTGGATGGACTTCGACAATGACTGTACCTGCATCATAATCGTCATTCGGTGACACTGTTAATGCAGAAACTTGAGCGCCATAGTAGTACGCTTCATCGGTCCACGGTAAATCTTGAGATAACCGGACATCGTCATACCAACTGTCGTCGCCAATTAAATTGCCTTTAATTTTATGAATGCCTTTTGCTTTTAAATCTTTTGCAAACTGATCGAAATCTTCCTTCAGTAGCGTTGGATCACCTTTCCCCTTCAAATATACATTCCCTTGTAACACCTTTCCCTTCAGTTTCCCATCTGTTAAAACTTCTGTTGTAAAGCGATAATCTTCTCCTAAAGTTTCCAAGGCGGCTACACTCGTTATTATTTTCATATTTGAAGCTGGATGGAGTCGAAGATCACCAAAGTGAGTATACAACTGTTCAGATGTCTCAGCATTGCGAATGCTTATACCTGTTATTGCCCCATCTAAAAGCTCAGACTGTAAAATAGTGTCGATTTTTTCTTCTAAGGAAGCATATTCACTTAATTCATCCAACCTTATCTCATCGAGTAGTTCATCTTTACGTCGTTGTAAATCCAATTCATCAACGGATATTTCTTTACGCAATTGTTCTCGTCCGATGTCATCTAGTGAAGTTTTTTCATGGTTATCTATAGCTGATTGACCCGATGCATCGACAAAAAAGACTCGTTCATCTCTAAAAAATGGTAATAATATAACGAAAGCCATCAAGAAAAGGAGACACCACTTATTCAAATGCTTATTCATCATTCATCTTCACCCCTTTATAACATAATGGTTTGCGTATGTAATATATATGTGAGTTCCTTTCTGAAAAGAAGAGGTTGTCCAGAATTCATTCAATAGACCTATATACTCGTTGTAAATGGAATCGATCGTAATAAGTGCACAACGATATCGCTTACATTTTGATCGATAGTCTTTTTTCGATGCTTATCACATATCAATCTTAAATGAGGAAGCAAAAGGAGGCTATCTATGGAAAACTTTCTAAACAGTGCTTCATTTGAACATCAGTTTTGGCTACGAATATTAGGAGATCATTCCCGATTTATTCGTGACTCGTTATACCCTTCTGAAAAGGATGATCTCCAAAAAGCGAAAGAATTTGTTTCTATCTATGATGACCTTTTGAAACAATCAAAGTCATTAACCGATCACCATGTCATTGCTTTTACGAAACAAGTGGAAGCTGTCACTGAAAAATTAAAGTCATTCAAATTATCCCTCATTCGCAGGCATTTAACCGGGGATATAGGCATTCACTTATCACCAACATTTATTAATCATATGGTCAACGAATTAGAGGAATACCAACTGATTATGAACTATTTGAAAGAAGGCAAAGCTCCACCAATATTCCATGAACTTCATTACCATTTGCTTTGGCTAGTCGATGCTTCCGGTCATGCCGGAGCCATTAATGATGAATTAGACGGCGTTGAAAGAAGATTGAAAGAAAAAAGCAACCAATTTGTTAAACATTTTGACCACTTTTACTTGAAAGCGATCGAATTAACCGGATACCTACGTGCAAACATTGAATCATTCCCAGCGCTTGAACGATTCAACAGTGACGTCGAAGTGAAAATGAATGTATTTAGAACATTTTTAACTGAATTGGAAGAAATGGAAATATCCAAAACTGTACTTAGTACTTTTTCCCCACTGATGGCTGATCATATGTATCGTGAAGAATGCTACTACTTAATGAAACTCGCTCAAGCGGGAAATACAAATGTACCGGATTGCGACCCGAGGAGAGAACGAACGGAATAGTTCTTCAGGGAGGTTTATATCCAATCACCGTTTGACTTGAATAACACAAACAACCTATTTGTAGGCCGTGCGGGTAAATCCGGAATTGTCAATACTTAGGCAAGTGGCGATTGCTCTAGCTGGTTAAGCTATAGTTGCGTTTAAAATTAATAAAAATGATTATTGTTTCGATTATAACTAACAAAACATCTATTGAAAATATGGGAACGAAAACTATAAATAAAAGAATAGCGACTGACGGAATTTGACCAGGAATAAACTTTTGACTATGTGACAATACCGCAACAACAAGACTTAAAATAATTAAGAACCAATAAACAGCAGGAGGTATTGTTATAATAATGTCTATCAAATATAAATAGAAAAATAAAAACATTGAAAAAATGGGAATACTGTCCTATTATACAGGTAAAATAGATTGTTGGAAAAGTGTTCTTTTTTTTTTGCTTTTTTCTACAAGTGCAGACAACTATTTTCTCTTTTTCATACATTCTGTAAAAGATGTTTTAACACCACTTAAATATACCACTTTCATGTGATTAATAACGTTTTATTCATACCTATGTCGCCTGTTTACCCATTTTTCCACTGTACACAGTGTTCCATATAGAGTATTATATATAAAATCTATGTTTTTATGAATATGAGGGGGATATCGATGTTCGTTCTTCAAGTAACTAAAGAAATTTCCTTACGATTGCTTTCGGGGCACGATGCTGAAAACCTCTTCCAAGTCATAGATCGTTCTCGCCACCATTTACGTAAATGGCTCCCATGGGTTGATGCAACGAAAACCGTTAACGATTCACGAAGTTTTATTGAAGGTTCTTTGGAAATGTATAATAATGAAACCGGATTGACGACCGGCATTTTTTATAACAATAAATTAGTTGGTGTTGCTGGATTCAATACATTCGATTGGAAAAATAAAATCGGCTATATCGGTTATTGGCTATCAGCAGACTGGCAAGGACACGGCATTATGACACGTGTCGTACGTACATTAATCGATTATGCGTTTATTGAATTAAACCTAAATCGCATCGATATTCGAGCCGCTTATGAAAACAAAAGAAGTCGTGCTATTCCCGAACGACTCGGTTTTAAGAAAGAAGGACACCTTCGTGATGCTGAGAAGTTAAACAACCAATATGTAGACCATATCATTTATGGCATGTTAGCAAGTGAATGGCCTGCCAAAAAGTAACTGATGATGTTTAAGCTGTAACTCGTAGCAGATGAGATAGTAATCAAGTGTTATGGAGATGGTAATTGTTGATTGAGCTAAACCGTCTCCTTATGATCAATGAACAAATCATACCGTTTGTCTACGGATGTACAAGCTCCTTCTTTTATTTTCCAAAGAGGAGGTATTTTTTTATATTATACGAATGGCAACGGGTAGCGTGTTTCGTGTTTAGACGCTTCAATTGTTTCAATAAATTTTTCTAATGAAGCTGTCGGATATGCTTCCTTCCGACAAATGAAAACCGTATGAATTTTACTATATTTTTCGGGTAATCTATGGCACTTAATAAATCCTCTCGCTTCATAATGTTGTACAATCGAGCGAGGGATGTACGTTACTCCAAGATCTGCATAAACGCCACCGAGAATCGTTTCTAATGTACCTAGCTCCATCGCTTTCGCTGGGGCTATTTGTTCATCCCTCAACCATTCCTTCAATTTTGCTCGGTAGCCACAACCAGAACTAAAGACGAGGAAAGGTTTATGTTTTATCTCTTCTATACTCGTATATGACGGATCAGACACTAAAACAAGTTCTTCTTCAAATACTTTATATTGGACTAAGTCAGGGTGTGCGCTTTTATGATTCCCCGTAACAAAAGCACCATCTAATTTAAAATGAAGCACTTGGTCAATCAGGTCCTTCGTCACTCCTGACGTTAAGGAGACATCTACATGTTTATACCTTTTATTATACTTCGCTAAAATAAAAGGTAGTTTAATAACCGTTTCCACTGTACCAATATCTAGTTTTCCAACAGGCATTTCCGTATCTTGCATCACTTTTTTCATTTCATTCACAGTAGACGTAATGTGATCAGCATATATCAAAAGTTTTTTTCCTTCTGGTGTGATGACCATCCCCCGATTGTGGCGATGAAACAGTTGAGTATGAAGCTCTTCTTCTAATCTCTGGATTCTTGCAGTTACATTTGATTGTACATAGTTGAGTTCTTTTGCGGCTTTACTGACGTTTTTCATTTCGGCCACTTTTTGGAAAATAACTAAATCTTTTAGTTCCATGAACATCCCTCAAATCTGTAAATATGATTTAAATACTATTTTATCATCATTTTTAAAGATATCTAGTAGATCGTTCAGCACAGACGATCATCCATTTGCTTGTCGCTTTCTTAATATCTTTAATAATGATTATAAATATCATTATTAATCATTTCACATGATTCCCTTGATGTAGTTAAATAGGAGGTATGTACAATATACGTCGCAATTATTGTGGGAGGGAGAATGATTGAAACGAAATATGTTATGGGGGGCATTTTTGGCATTAATCGCCAGCGTTTCTTGGGGGGCTATGTTTCCAGTAGCTAACCATTCTTTTCAGTATATCGATTCGTTTTATTTTACCATTTTTCGTTATATCCCGGTCGCTATTATACTTGTGATCATTTTATGGATGAAAGAGGGAAAACAAGCCTTTAACATAAAGGGAAGAAATTTACCGCTATGGTTTTTCTCAGGGGGATTTGCTGTATATAATTTATTTATTTTTTGGGGACAGGAAATGCTCGGTGAATCTGGCGTATTACTCGCTTCGATTATGGAATCACTCATGCCTTTGATTTCTGTTTTAATTATATGGGCTTTTAAAAAACAACGACCGAGTTTATACACATTATCTTTCATTGGGCTTGCCTTTATCGGCGTCTTTCTCGTCGTTACGAATGGAGATTTAAATTTTTTACTAACACTTGACAAAAACTTTTTTCCATTACTCATCTTATTTATCGCTGTCATTGGCTGGGTTTTATACACGATGGGAGGAGATCATTTTCCAGACTGGTCGATTCTTCGCTATTCAACACTATCTTGTCTCTTCGGAACATCAGCAGCAACCGTTGTCGTTCTCATTACAACCGCATTTGGTGGCATCGAAGCACCGACGATACAAGAAGCGTTCGCTGTTCGATATGATATGGCCTTCATGGTCATCTTCCCTGGACTCATCGCCCTCATCGGTTGGAACATCGGCGTTCGTATTTTAAAACCAATTAACGGACTTTTATTCATCACCTTTGTTCCAGTAACGACAGTTATAATAGGGTTTATTCAAGGGTATGATTTAACTGCCTTTGATCTCATTGGTACGCTCTTCATTGTTTCAGCTCTTGTACTTAATAACGTCTATCAGCGCTTCTTATTGAAAAGAATGGCTAAACGAACCGGTTACGACGAAACTGCTGCTTAAAACATTACCATGGAAAATACTTTATCAGATTAAAGAAATAACAAAGAACGAGACAATCTGAATATCGTTTCGATGACGAAGAACCTGCCTTTCACGGACAGGTTCTTTTTAGTTTGCTTCATCAACCTAAACTCACCTCTAGTCGATATTCATTAACATGAAGTTAAAACATTGACAACGAAGGACAAAACATATAGTCTGGATTAAAAATACTTTACTTCAGACTATTTTCGAGGCTACCAATTTCTTATATGGAGATAGAAAAGATGAGCAAAAATTTATCTTTAAAAGCATTTGTCGTATTAATGAAATCATCGAAATCAGTTATCGATCAAATTGAAAGAGATATTCGCACCTACGGAATGACAACGTCAGACTTCACTGTTTTAGAAGCTTTATTCCATAAAGGAAAGCTGACGGTTCGACAAATTTCTAATGCTGTACTCATAAAAACGGGATCGATTACGTATGTGATTGATAAATTAGAAACGAAAGGGTTACTAAAAAGAAAGCCTTGTCAAAAAGACCGTCGAGTTGTATATATAGAACTTACGAAGGAAGGAAAACAACTGATGGATCATATTTTTCCTAAACATCGAGCGGTCATTGAGGACATTTTTTCAGTGTTAACGAAAGAAGAGAAAAAAATAATGATTGATGCCCTAAAAAAAGTGGGACAAAAAGGAGTATATTAATTGATGAAGAAAACAGCAGGCATTCACCATATTACAGCTGTCGTCGGTCATCCGCAAGAAAATATTGATTTTTACGCAACTGTTTTAGGCTTACGACTCGTTAAACAAACGATTAACTTCGATGAGCCCGGTACCTATCATCTTTACTTCGGTAATGAAGGAGGGCAACCTGGGACGATTATAACCTTTTTTCCAGTCATCGGGGCACCGCAAGGGAAAATTGGCGCGGGTCAAGTTAGTGTCACTTCGTATGCCGTTCCTATCGGTGCATTATCATTTTGGGAACAAAGGCTACAAACGTTCAATATCCCCTTCACACAGACAAAACGATTTGGGGAAACCTATTTAACATTTACTGATCCTCATGGACTACAGTTAGAAATCGTTGAAAGGAAAAGTGGCAAACAAAATAAATGGACCGTTGGAAATATGACACCATCTGTTGCGATTAAAGGTTTTAGTGGTGCGACATTGCTATCTACTGCTCCCATTCAAACAGCCCAACTACTTGAAAATGTCTTAGGTTTTCAAAAAATAAAAGAAGAGGGCGATTTTATCCGTTTTTCTGCAGATAGCGATCTCGGAAATATGATTGACTTAAAGCAAACTTCAAGTCCACGTGGGTACATGGGGGTTGGAACTGTCCATCATATCGCCTGGCGGGCCGATCACGATGAAGAGCAACTAGATTGGAAAAAACATGTACAAAAACATGGCTACCACGTAACTCCTGTTCAAGATAGAAATTACTTTAATTCTATTTATTTCCGCGAACATGGTGGCATCTTATGTGAAATTGCTACAGATCCTCCAGGTTTTGCACATGATGAATCCTATGAAACGATGGGAGAACGTTTAATGCTACCCGAAAGATTCGAGAAATATCGCGAACAAATTCAACGTTCATTAGTTCCTATTCAATTAAAAAAACGAGATCAATAATCAGATCATGGACGACGAATTTTTTAACAAATACGTAACAGGCAATCTTTTTCACCTTTTACAAAAACATGATGTTGCAATACGAAGGAGAATAATCATTAAAACATCTTTTCGAGCGGGAACAGATTCAGCAAAACGGTATTTTATTGGACATTGTTCCTGATACAGCTCTATATTTCCCGGGAAATAGCGATGCGTGTCGATATACAATGATTTAGCCGTCAATCCCACTTCCTGCGATAGCAGTTATGTTCAAGTTCAATCATATGGTGAAAAATCATTTGCACATCACATTCCGTTCGATTATTTCTGACATAAAAACGCACATACGATTGACGTTAAATAAAGAGTAGCGACCTATGTGCAGGCGTAACATTTTTATAACAAATATGCTCGTTCGTATCGATTATTCGTCTAATCAAACATACATGTACATCTGAATTTTATGGTGAGCAAATAAAATGTTCATCATTTCTAACTACAGACATATCCACATTTCTATCCACATATGCACAAACGTTCGCACTTATATCGTGTCAGAACGCTTGATCTCCACTATATATCGAATCTTAAACAGAGTTATCCACGAAATGTGAATAACTTTTGGTTATTGTGGACAACTTGGGTATAATTCACGGTTAAAAGCCCTTTTTTGTAGATGTAGCGACATCATAAATAAAAGGGCTACCTCCCGTTAAAAAGGTAGCCCTTTTATTTATTTTTGTGTTCCTAATTTGACAGTCATCACTTTCTCTTCACCATCTCGATAGACGGTAATCTCAAGATTATCGCCAACTTCTTTTTCTTGATACAAAATTTTTCGTAAATCAATCATATCCATCACTTCTTTACCATCGAGCTTTGTAATGACATCTAGCCGTTTTAAACCTGCTCGATCAGCTGGTGATAATGGTTCAACACTCCACACATAAACTCCACCTTCAACTTTATCTGGTAGATTAAATGTGTCTTTTTGTTCCACTTTTGGCACTTCATCTAATGAATATATTTCTACACCGAGGTAAGGACGCGTAACCTCTCCCGTACTTTCTAATTCAGCGATAATCGGCTCGGCAATATCAATGGGAATAGAAAAACCGATTCCTTCGACTGCCGCTTGATTCACTTTCATCGAATTAATCCCAATGAGTAGTCCTTCCATATTAATTAATGCTCCACCGCTATTACCAGGATTAATTGCTGCATCGGTTTGAATGACTTCCGCCTGCCAATCTGAACGACCATCAAGGTTAAAATCTTGAGGAATGGTTCGTTGCTTTCCACTAATAATGCCTTGTGTAACGGATCCAGCGAACATATGCCCTAAAGGATTGCCAATCGCAATGACTGGTTCACCGACTTTTATATTTTCTGATGTTCCCATTTCAATCGTCTTTTTAATATCTTTTCCGTCCATTCGCAAAACGGCTAAGTCCGTAAACAAATCTCCGCCAAGTAGCTCTGCTTCTAAATGCTTATCATCATACATTACTACTTCTAATTCATCAGCACCTTCAATCACATGGTAGTTCGTGACAACGTATGCATATTGATCATCTTTTTTGTAAATAACACCTGAGCCAGTACCGGCCTCATCACCTTCTGGGTTTTCCCAAAAATTTGCTTGTCGTTGAATATTCGTAATCCCTACGACCGTTGGTGATACTTCTTCAACAACTTCAGTAACGTTTGTAGTAATATCAACATTCACACGGCTTGTTGGTCCAGGTTTTGAATCCGATTCCTTTTTTGTAATCGCCGCATCATCTTGATTTTCCCATGATTCTTTTACTTCATTCGGGATGAGACTCGAATTTAAAACAGCCGGTACCGCTACAGCTACTATAAGTATGCCTATAATAACTCCTAACAACATTGGAATGAGCCATTGATAACCTTTTTTACGTTTTCGATTCGGCGGGTAGTAGTTATTGTTATCATCCATATCATCATCCCCTTTTCCAATGAGAACTAGCGAACAATGTGAATCAACTAACATATCGTGGGTATGCTTTTATAGTCGGTATCATCGACGTATCAGCAAGAAAGCCTTCAAAGCGCATACCTCACCACATAAGGTACAGCCTTTTCTTCATTAGAGACGTGCAAATCTTATTTCATGTAAAATGAGGCACACATCCATATTATCTACGATTTACTGTCGATTAACCAAATTTTAGATACGTCTACATTAAACGACATCATACAACGGAGTCGAATGATTAGGATCTGTGTCATGTAACTCAAGTGTAATGCCACGTTCTTGTAAAATTTGTTGGACAGACATCCGTGCAAGTTCTTTCATATTATTATCCTGACTTAAATGGGCTAAATAAATGCGTTTCGTCTGATTACCAATGACATCTGCAAGTGCTAACCCACTATCTTCATTAGAAATATGACCTGAATCACCTAAAATCCGCCGTTTAACATTCCATGGGTATCTTCCCATTCGGAGCATTTGCACGTCGTGATTCGCTTCAAAGATATAAGCATCAGCATCTTCGATTGTCTTTTTTATTCGTTCAGATACGTAGCCAAGGTCTGTCACAAGAGCTACTTTTTTATTATCTTTATGAAAGGTATAAAACATTGGCTCCGCAGCATCGTGCGAAACGCCAAATGACTGTACATCTAAATCTCCAAATGTTTTCACTTCCTCCATTCTGAAGTGAAACTTTTGATCAACGGTTAGCTTACCGATCGATCCTTCCATAGCTTTCCACGTTTTATCATTGGCATAAATAGGTAAGTTGTACTTTCGCGCAATAACTCCTAATCCTTTTATATGATCACTATGTTCATGTGTGACTAAAATTCCCGTTAATGAAGTTGGATCAACGCTTATTTCATTAAATAAACGATCTAATTGTTTCCCACTTAATCCAGCATCAACGAGCAGCCGAGTCTCATTTGATTCAATATAAAAGGCATTACCCGTACTGCCCGATGCTAAAACACTAAAACGAAACGTCACTCTTTTTCACCTCGATGATTGCTCATTTCTAGTTTTTTATTGAGTTGTCGTAACAAATCCTCTCGTAACTCACTTTGATTTTCTGTTGAGCGAACTTTTTCACTATATTCTTCCATCGTTTCTTCTAAAAAATCTTCATCTTTCCCCCAAAAAATAAACCCTTCAATCGCATTAACAAAATAATTTCGTTCATGATTAACGGTTACTTTCCAAGTTGGTACAAATACTTGTACCCCATCAGGAAGTGGGACAATCGTATGATAACCGATCTTCATACTCGTCACTTCTTCACCTGCATTTAACTGGCTCCAACGATACAATGTTTCAATCGCTTTAATCGGTTTAATAATTGACTTTTTATCATCCCGATCTTCTTCTTCTCCAAGCATCGTTTGTGTATACGAGACAATTTCGTTATCATCATTGAGAAAGAAAAGAATCATCCCATTCTGATTAAAGTAAATGGGTCGATCATTCTTTTTTTGGAAAAAGAGAATAACGTTAAAGTCTTTATTCCAATCCCAAAACACATATTCATCTGGATATAAAACGTGATCATTTACAAGCTCTGTAATGATTTCAGACTTTGCACCCTTAGGAACAGTGATCGGTTCAATGAATTTAGAAAAAATAAAGGTTTCATTCATCATCGATAATTCCTGGTCGTCTTTGTTCTCAATCTGTCGGATTTCGTCATCTGTAAATTTCTTTTGTTGAACAGACAAAAAAGACTCATCCGGCTGTTCCTCCGGCAATTGACCAACTTTTATATTTTCTGCTTCTAATTGTTTTTCAATTGTTGTGTCTGGGCGTTCAAGAATACCGATATCTGCTTCTTTTTGTTTATCTAAAAAGATAAATAATAAATAAACATCAAGGATGATAAAGCAGAGGATAAATAACGTTTTAATCCGACTCCATTGCATCCTCAGCTCACTCCTTTTCCATGGCAGGGTCTTCCATCGTAATCTCTTTCCATGTGCCCATATATTTTACGAACCAAGCAGGTTTCAGTGTGACGACATTCAATGAAGAATCTTGAAAAGTTAAGCGATAGCCTAATCGGACATCGTCTATATTTTCAAGTTCATAGTTCGGATTTTTTTCCAAAAACTTCTGAACGTCAACCCCGGATTCTAAGGTTACTTCATTACTACCGAGGGAGTCCTTAATCATAAACAGTGGCCTGATATATTTAAACAACTCTTGATTCCGCCATTCTTGTTCAATGATGGATCCGAAATTTTGATTATAAATTGGTATATTTTCATAACTCATCCGAAAACAAATCTTATTCATCGTTGTATCTACTGAATCTAAGTAAAAGTCATTCGTCCATCCTTTATATTCGTTCAAATTCATCGTGCTTCGTGTTAATAAATCGACAGCATCCATTGGGTCGTAAGCTGTTTCATATGGATTTACAAATTCCATAACCTTTCGATTATTATACACACGCATTTGTCGTTGGCCATCTGTATAGTACGCTTCCTCTGATCCTGAAATATTTGCTCGAACAGCAGAGGGGTTACTAAATAGAGCATCGACAAGCATATTTGAATCAATTGATTCGGCTGTGAAGGAACGTTGAATCATCTTTACTTTATCTTTTGGCAAATAAATAGGAGTATTATTTTCATTAAAAACGATATATTCACGCATATCATTTCGTTTAGACACATGCTTCCATAACAAATCATACTTGGAAGCATCGTTAATAATTGCCGTAGCTTGATAGCGCCCATCCATCGATTTAAATTGTACATTCAACACGGTTCGCTTCGTATCAAATGTCACATACAACCGTTGAAATGACCAACTTGGCAATTCGATTTCTTCCGGTAGAGTAAATAAATCGGGAAGTAGCTCCATCGATAAAGCATCTGGGAAAATAATTTCCACTTCATAATCATGATGTTGTTCAGTCGTAACTTCACTCGTTTGAAAATTATACATCATCCATGACTGCATATCTCTATACAACGTCTGATTAGTCGCTGGTTTCGTAAACCCATAATATTGACCGGCATGTTTGAAAATAATTGAAGCTGGTTTAATAATATCTTCCTTTGCTTGTTCTTTCCCACCAATATCAATTTCATCTAAATAATCGGTATCGTAGAGGAGTTCATAATTCGGCTGATAGTTCCAGATACTATAAGAGAGTATTAAACTTAATCCTACTAAAATGACTAACACGTATGTTTTAATGACCTCAAACTTAATCATGATGATTCCTCCGCTTCTGACCCATCAGCGGGAGTGTAAAGTAAACAGTTGTTCCTTTTCCTTCTCTACTTGTAGCCCAAATCTTCCCTTGGTGAGCTTCAACAAGCTCTTTGGAAATAGCTAAACCTAATCCAGTTCCACCAAGTTCTCGAGTTCTCGATTTATCGGCTCGATAGAAACGTTCAAATATTTTATCAAGTCGCTTATAGGAAATGCCCATACCTTCATCGGCAACACTTACAAGCAATTGTTTATTTTGCTTAATGACTCGACACGTAATCGTTCCTCCGTCTGGTGAATATTTAATCGCATTCGAAATAATATTATCCAATACTTGTGTTAATTTATCTTGATCAATCCAAACGACGTATTTTTCTTTAGGCAGTTCCCTTTTTAACGTAATATGTCGCGGACGATTCATATCGAAGCGATCAATAATTTGATGGAAATAATCGATAAATTCGATTCGTTCTCTTTTTAGCATATAGTCCTTGTTATCCATTTTAGAAAGCTGGAGCAGATCATTAACCATCCGAATCATCCGCTCTGTTTCATTTTGTGCCACTTTCAAAAACTTCGGAGCAATTTCTTCGTTTCGCCATGCACCTTCTGTCAACGTTTCAATATAACTTCGCATCGTCGTTAGAGGAGTCCTCAACTCATGGGAAACATTCGACACAAACTCCCGTCGTTCTCGTTCAAGCTTTTCTTGTTCAGTAACATCATTGATCACAGTAATTACTCCAGTTACTTCGTCATCTTCATCAATGACCACTGAAAAATTAGCTTGGATTAAAAATATATCATCTTTACTAAAATCTAAAATCATTGAGCCACTGTCCGGTAAATCGGTTAAATCAATTAGTTTCTCATCTAAATTCAACAGGTCAAGGATATCATCACCTAAACAATCTTCAGGATTTTGACCGAGTAACTTTCCGGCTGCCTCATTCATTAATGTAACCCGACCACTTGCATCTGAAGCGATGACCCCATCAGACATATTCGCTAAAATTGAGCTTAGTTTACGTTGCTCTTTTTCAATGGCAGCATATGAATACCGCAGGCGATCATTCATATCATTAAATGTTCCTGCTAGCTGGCCAATTTCGTCTGAACTGTATACGTTAACTTTTTGAGAAAAATCACCCGTAGCCATCTTTTGGGCTTGTCCACGCATTTCTTTAATCGGCTTCGTAATCGTTCGAGCAACTAAAATTCCTAAAAATGCTGAGACGAGAATTGCAAACATCGATCCCTTAAAAAAAATTTCATTAATACTTTGGAGTTGTCCGTATACACCTTCCATCGACGCTTCCAAATAAATAACACCGATGATATTTTCTTTCTCATCTTGTTCAAAGAGAGGAACCGTTTTTACATACAAGCGATCACGTGTTTTCGGATCTAATAAAGTCTTTTCTTGTACGGTCCCTAGCAAAAGTGCTTTTTGAATGGCATCTTTTGTCGTTTTTTTCCCAATAACGTCATGGTTCGTCGTTTCATTCGACCCCATAACACCGAGGACACGACCTTGAATGTTAACAACTTCTAAATTTGTTATATCCTCTGTACTTCCGGTTTCTAATATCATTTGAACTTCTTGTTCCAATGTTTTATCCGCAGGTTGGTCAGATCGATTTTTATTTAATGTCTGTTCCAAATTATAACTTAACAGATCCGAGCGATCATCGATAACTTCCATAAAACTATCGAGTAAATTGTTTTCCAATTTTGTTGCAAAGTAAGAACCGGTTACTTGAATAGCGATGAGTAACAAGAGGATATAAATAATAATAAACTTCAGTTGGATCGAACGAAAAAAGCCTACTTTATGCATAAAACCTACTCCTGCTCAGGATTTCGTAAAAAATAACCGACACCTCTACGGGTAATAATCCACATCGGGTTACTTGGGTTCTCTTCGATTTTTTCACGCAACCTTCTTACTGTTACGTCAACCGTACGGACATCACCGAAATAATCATATCCCCAAACCGTTTCTAATAAATGCTCACGAGTCATCACTTGTCCAATGTGGCGTGCTAAATAATGTAACAATTCGAATTCACGATGCGTAAGTTCAACTTCTTCACCATTTTTTGTAATCGTATATGCATCAGGATGAACGGTTAAGCTACCAATTTCAATGTCTTTTGTTGCTTTAACAGTATCATCTGCCACTTGCTTTTGACGGCGCAAGTTCGCTTTTACTCTGGCAATTAATTCTCGATTACTAAATGGTTTCGTAACATAATCATCTGCACCAAGTTCGAGTCCTAATACTTTATCAATCTCAGAATCTTTAGCGGTAAGCATAATGATTGGCATTGTTTGTGTTTTACGAATTTCTCGGCATACTTCATTTCCGTCTCTCTTCGGAAGCATGACATCGAGTAAAATGAGATCTGGATCTTCTTTCTCAGCAATGTCGACTGCTTGATCACCATCATGTGCACAGACGACTTCATATCCCTCTTTTTCTAGATTAAATTTCAATATATCTGCTATCGGTTTTTCATCGTCGACAACTAAAATCTTTTGTGCCACAATTGTCACATCCCTTTCATATTAAATATCTATTATAACATCTATTCAGCTGTTTTTTTAATAAAGTTCGGTACCTTCATTTTACATTATTTTCTGGGAAATGTCTTATCTACAATTTGTATTTTTTGGATTATACTGAATTTTTTAATATATGATCTTTATAAAATAAGCCTTTCGACAAGCCACTTAACAAAAAATAGCTATCTTACCTATACTTGTTGTATAGTCAGATAGCTATTTCTTTTATTAATTATGAACGATAGACGTTGCGGACGACATTCGTTTGTGTGCGGTCAGGACCGACTGAAAAAATCGATAACGGAATCTCTGTTAATTGAGACACCCGTTCTAAATAGTGACGAGCATTTTCTGGAAGATCGTGAAGACTTTTTACATTCGTAATGTCTTCTGTCCAACCTGGCATTTCTTCATAAACAGGTTCACATTCGGCTAGCACTTCCAAACTTGCTGGGAATTCATTGATGATTTCGCCTTTATAACGATACGACACACAAATCTTCACTGTTTCAATTCCGGTTAATACGTCGAGTGAATTTAAGGATAAATCGGTAATCCCACTCACCCTTTTCGCATGCCTAACGACGACACTATCAAACCAACCAACGCGACGTGGTCGTCCCGTTGTCGTACCATATTCACGACCGACTTCTCGAATTTGGTCACCAACTTCATCTTTTAATTCTGTAGGAAATGGCCCATCTCCTACACGGGTTGTATATGCTTTCGTTACACCTACGACATTTTTAATTTTTGTCGGTCCAACACCCGATCCAATCGTCACTCCACCTGCAACTGGATTGGATGATGTAACAAAGGGGTATGTTCCTTGATCAATATCAAGCATTACACCTTGTGCACCTTCAAAAAGGACACGACGTCCGCGATCAAGTGCATCGTTTAAAACGACAGACGTATCACAAACATACTTTTTCATTTGTTGACCGTATTCGTAATATTCATCTAAAATATCTTCTACATGAATTGAATCTACATCATATACTTTTTCGAACAACTGATTTTTTTCTTTTAAATTTTGCTCCAGTTTCGCACGGAACACGTCTTTATCTAATAAATCCGCCATTCGAATCCCACATCTTGCGGACTTGTCCATATATGCAGGTCCAATGCCCTTTTTCGTTGTGCCAATTTTATGAATGCCTTTTTCTTCTTCTTGCAAAATATCTAACTTGATATGGTATGGCAAAATAATATGTGCTCGATTACTAATCTTTAAATTATCTGTAGAGACACCGTGCTCATGTAAATAAGCAACCTCTTCTATAAATGCTTTCGGATCAATGACCATTCCGTTTCCAAGGACACATGTTTTATCATCAAAGAAAACTCCTGATGGGATGAGATGAAGCTTATACGTCACACCATCAAAAACAATTGTGTGACCTGCATTGTTACCACCTTGATATCGTGCAACAACTTCTGCATCTCGTGATAAGAAATCCGTAATTTTACCTTTACCTTCATCGCCCCATTGCGTTCCTACTACTACTACTGAGGACATGGTGCACCTCCATATATTTTTAACACTATTGATCAACTTAACACAGTGTAATTTTATCAGTAATATAAGAGTGAGTCAATTAAAATACGAACAACAGAACATCTTTCTTTATAATTGTTCGTGTTTTGTATATGTTTTGTAAAATAATGGATGTATTTGATGTATTTCCCTCTTAAAAGGGATATCGATTTTGAAATCAAACGTGTCGTCCATCATGGACAAAAAAACAGCCTTAATTGAAGGCTGTTTTAGACGGGGACCGACTCCGGTGGGATATCACTCGTATCATAGCGGTGATCCAAGTCGACAAATTTATTATATTCTTTCACAAAAGCTAGTTCTACAGTACCTGTTGGACCATTACGTTGTTTAGAAATGATGATTTCAATAATGTTTTGTTGTTCCGACTCTGAATCATAGTAGTCATCTCGATATAAAAATCCAACGATATCCGCATCTTGCTCAATACTTCCTGACTCCCGTAAATCGGACATCATCGGCCGTTTATCTTGACGCTGTTCTACACCACGTGATAATTGAGATAGAGCAATAAGAGGCACATTCAACTCACGCGCCAACGCTTTTAGTGATCTTGAAATCTCAGAAACTTCCTGCTGTCTATTTTCGTTTGCATGAGCACTCCCTTGAATGAGTTGCAAGTAATCTATGAAAATCATTCCGAGTCCATGTTCCTGCTTCAATCTTCGACATTTCGAGCGAATCTCACTCACGCGAATACCGGGCGTATCATCTATAAATATACCTGCATTAGAAAGACTTCCCATCGCCATCGTTAACTTACCCCAGTCATCGGCTTCCAATCTACCATTTCGCAAACGTTGCGAATCAATATTACCTTCAGCACAGAGCATTCGTTGAACGAGCTGTTCTGCACCCATCTCCAAGCTAAAGATAGCGACATTTTCATCGGTATTTACAGCGACATTTTGCGCAATATTTAAAGCAAATGCTGTCTTTCCGACAGAGGGACGGGCGGCAATAATGATTAAATCATTAGGCTGGAAACCAGAAGTAATCCGATCGAGATCGCGATAGCCTGTGGCAATTCCCGTCACATCGTCGTCGCTTTGATGCAACTGTTCAATTTGATCATACACATCGATCAACACATCTTTAATCGGCTTAAACGCTCCGCTATTTTTCTGACCGGAAACTTCTAAAATTGCTTTCTCCGCTTCATTGAGAACGTCTTCTACTTCATCTTCTCGTGCATATGTTGTCGTTACAATATCTGTCGCTGCACGAATGAGTCGGCGAAGCAAAGCCTTTTCTTCAACGATTTCACTGTAATGTTCAATGTTAGCCGCCGTTGGAACACTGCTAGCCACTTCGGTTAAATAAGAAACTCCCCCAGCTTCTTCTAATTGTTTTCGATCGTTTAAAGCGGCTGTTACGGTAATGACATCAATAGCTTCCCCGCGGTCAGCAAGGCCCATCATCGTTTCGAAAATCCGCTGATGAGCTGCTCGATAGAAATCTTCAGGAACTAATAACTCTGATGCCGTAGAAAATGCCTCTGGTTCAAGAAAGATGGCCCCGATGACGGCTTGCTCCGCTTCTATGTTGTGTGGTGGGATGCGATCTTTCCATCCATCATTCATCGTCTGTTCCTCCCCTATCCAAGAGACATTTTTTTACCGCTTGATTATTGCTCAATGACATGAACTTTTACACTTCCTGATACTTCAGGATGGAGCTTCACAGGAACAACCGTATGGCCTAATGCACGAATCGGTTCATCTAGCTCAATTTTGCGCCGATCAATCGAATAGCCGTGCTCTTTTTTCAATACATCGGCGATTTGTTTATTCGTAATTGACCCAAAGAGCCGACCACCTTGACCAGCTTTTGCTTTAATTTCAACGGTTAATTTACTTAAAGCCTCTTTTAAAGAAAGTGCCTTCTCTTTCTCGGCTTGTTCCTTTTGTTTTTCTTTTTTCTGTTGTGTCTTCAAAGCTTTCAAGTTTCCTGGCGTAGCTTCAATGGCTAATTTGTTTTTGAATAAATAGTTACGAGCATACCCGAGCGAGACTTTTTTTACATCACCTTTTTTCCCTTTTCCTTTAACGTCTTTTATAAAAATTACTTTCATTCTCATTCGCTCCCTCATAATATTCATCAAGTATATTTTTTAACCATGTTTCTGTTTCATCTATACTTATATCTTCTAACTGCGTAGCTGCATTTGTCAAATGTCCGCCACCGTTCATTTTTTCCATAACGACTTGAACATTTATTTCCCCTAGAGATCGAGCACTTATTCCAATTCTGCCATCTTCTCGTTCGGAAATAACGAATGAAGCGCTCACCCCACTAATGGTTAATAATGTATCTGCCGTTTGGGCGATTAATACAGGGCCATAAATATCTCCCGGTTCTGCTTTTGTAATGGCGATTGAATCTCGGTAAATCTCGGCTCGCTCAATTAATTTACTTCGGCGTAAATATAAATCTAAATCCTCTTTTAAAAACTTTTGTACTAATATTGTATCTGCACCTCTCGCACGCAAGTAGGAAGCCGCATCAAATGTCCGTGACCCAGTCCGTAACGTAAAGCTTTTCGTATCGACGGTAATTCCTGCTAGTAGTGAAGTTGCTTCAAGCATCTTCAACTTCCCTTTCGGTTGATACTCGAGAAGTTCTGTTACGAGCTCAGATGTAGAAGAGGCATATGGTTCCATGTAGACGAGCGATGGGTTTTCAATAAAATCCTCCCCACGCCGATGATGATCGATGACAGCTTTATATTCTGTTTTATTTAATAAACGTTCGTCCGCGACCATCGATGGACGATGAGTATCAACGACGACTAACAAGCTCCGATTCGTGATGAGTTCATGAGCTGTTTCAGGATCGATGAAATGTTGCCAGAGCTCCTCTTCCTTCTTAATCGCATCGACAAGTCGATAAACCCCTGTATCGATATCATCTGGGTCAAACACGACATATCCTTGGGTATCATTTCTTTTAGCGATATTCAATATTCCAATAGCTGCTCCTAAAGCATCCATATCCGGTGCCTTATGCCCCATAATGATTACATTATGACTCACTTTCACAAGCTCTTTTAAAGCGTGAGAAATGACTCGTGCTCTAACTCTCGTTCGTTTTTCCATCGGGTTCGTTTTTCCACCAAAAAACCGGACTTTTCCTGTGTCATCCTTAATCGTTACTTGGTCACCGCCACGTCCAAGTGCTAAATCAAGACTGGACTGAGCGAGCTCACCTAGGACAGGTAATTCAACATCTCCGACTCCGACGCCAATACTTAGAGTAATCGGATTGCTTTTAACGACATATAATTCACGAACTCGATCTAAAATATTAAATTTTTGTTGTTCAAGTTGTTTTAATATCTTTTTCGTTCCTACTGCTAAAAAACGATCTTGTGATGTTCGTTTTAAGTACAAACCATGTTCATGAGCCCAATTATTTAACACAGATGTAACTTCTGAATTAAGCTGACTCTTCAATGTATCATCAATGTTTTGCGTAATTTCCTCATAATTATCTAAATATATAATTGCTAATACGGTTTGATCATTGTGATACATCGTTTGAATTTCCTGCTGTTTCGTCCGATCAACTAAGTAGAGAAGACGTTCTTCTCTTCTTACAGTGACTAAAAACTTAAAATTGCCTAACGTAATCCACGTTTCATCTTTGTTTTCATTAATAAGTGGTATCAATTGCTCTGAAATGGCATCGAGCGACTTACCAACAATCGTATCTCCTTTAGCAAACTTGTTCATATAGGGGTTTGCCCACTCAACTTGGTAACCTTCGCTATATAAAATGATACCGATGGGCATTTCTAATAAAGCTTCTTCACCCACCTTCTTGATCCGATGCGATAAAGTCGTAATGTATTTTTCCGTTTCATCAGACAGCGTTTTTTCCGTCTGAATCGTATAGTAAATGGATGCTGCTAAAAATAGCGTCATTAACAATCCTAACATCCATTGATAATACCAAATCACACTAAGCAAGATAAAAGATAATCCATACATAATCCATAAATGCCTGCCAAGTGTTTGTTTCTTCTTGTTCAATTTCGGCATACCATTTCAGCTCCTAATTTACATCTGGGAGTGTTTGGTTAAACCATAAATCCCAACTACTGTCCGCACAATCCATGTCATGTTAGATGTATTGTCTCTGAGTCTCATAAACAACGTCCTTCAATTTTTTAACCTTTAGCTAGTCGCTCTCGCAAACTTGTTGCCATATCAATGATCCCAATGATGCGAACGAGTGGAAGGACGAGTGGTGCTAAAACGACGGATAAAATAATGCTAACAACTGGAAGTGTTTTCGACTCATGTTTATGATGACTGAAATAAAATATAAAAGAAAATCCTTGAATAATCAACAATATTCCTGCCAGCATATGAAAGTTTTGAACAGCTATGAATAACATTCCGTCTTGGTCCATATCTATGAATAGCAGAAAGAAGGCAATAAAGTAAATCCAAAAGACAAGGATTGGGAATTTTAACTGATGAAAAGGCGGAAATCTTAATTTCTGATGGTCCATTCGATTGATGATTTTATAACTCATCCACTGGCTTACGAAAGCGAGAATAATGGAAGTCATTACTAACCATACAGGGAGTAAGTTTTTCAACATTGAGATTTGCTGTTCCATCTCTTCCTGTATGTCTGATTCATTCAAAAAGCCTGCTTGATTGAGCATCTTTGTACTCATTTCGAAAGACTCTTGAATCACTTCGTTAAACTGCTCCACAACGTTGACTTGAAAGACAATTTGGCCGAATAAAAAGAAAAATAGTAGTCCAATAACAAAACCGATCGTACCTCGAGCCCATGACTCATAGGCAGATACATTTCGATTTAATGATGTACCAATGATGATGCCTCCGAGTCCTGCTAGTACTGTAAATGGAATGGAAATAACAGTCATCAATAGAGCAGACAAGATGAGAGCCGCAATAAAGACGAAAACAGAAGGTTTCCAACCATGCTTATACGCATACATAATAAAAGGTACCGGCATTAAAAACATGACGAACATCGATAAAAATGGAACGAAAAATTGAATGAGCAACAATATAATATATATACCTGTCAATAATGCTCCATCTGTTACTTTTTTCGACTGGTTCATATTTGCACCTCTTAATAACATTCAACATTTTCAATAAAATACCTGTGCATTTACGTCGTAATTTACAATTTAAATCATTCACGGTCACACGGTGTAATGTTTACTTCCATTATAGTATAATAACACGATTTTTAATCGTTTGGGAACAGAAGTGATCTGTAATGGGAGATTCATCCTTACAATATACTGCGCTTCACATCATCTCATTACGTTTTTATACCCTTTTCAACTATAATAGGATTATAAAGTATTTATCATACATAAGGATGGGGACAATGATCTTCTGGAAATCATTTTTAAACAGCATGAAATTACCAAATAAACAAGCGATGTTTCAACTGAATCGAACAGGTATGGATATTACAGTAGTCTATATGTTTATTCTTATTCTCATCGTTTCGATTCCTTCACTCGCCGACATGATGACAACGACAAGCGGACCAACGGCAAATATGAATCTTCTATTTTTACTCATTTATTTTTTTATGTTTTACTATTTACCGTTAACGATTTTCATTTTTATTGCATTATCCATCATCGCCTACATCGGTACAGTGATCGCTCGATTTATGAAAAGGAAACTGCACTTCTCCATTTTATGGAAAATGAGTGCCTATACGACGACAATCCCTTTTCTTATCTATACATTTGTTGCCTTTGTTTTCCCAGTGAGCGATAAATTTTTATTTTTATTCGCTATTTTCACATTCATGATGTTAATCAAAATTATTTCCGTGTATCCGAAACGAAAACAACGACCTCGGCAATCGTAGATGAAATACGTCTATATTGTTTCATAACTTATATCGATCGTAAAACTGTTATGAGATCGTTAGCGGGATAAGGTTAATACAAACCTGAAAACATGTAACTGCTACTGTACAAACATAAGGAGCCTCCCCATTAATAGTGGGAAGGCTCCTATTTAATTACTCGGAAACGAATGGCAAGAGTGCCATTGAACGAGCACGTTTAATTGCTTTCGTTAGTTTGCGTTGATATTTCGCAGATGTTCCAGTTACTCGACGTGGGAGAATTTTCCCGCGTTCGGAAATGAAGCGTCTGAGAAGATCAACGTCCTTATAATCGATATGCGTAATTCCGTTCGCTGTGAAATAACATACTTTACGTCGTCTTGGACGTCCTCGACGTGCTGCCATGATCTATTCCTCCTTTTGCAAATCATATTTTAAACGTTATAAATTGATCCTCGTTGCCTAGCTACGTTTAAAATGGTAAATCGTCGTCTGATATATCAATAGGCTCTCCATCTGTTTCAAATGGATTAACCTCTTTTTTAACGGGATTCATTTGGTCCCGATTCTGATTTTGTTGGAATCCTGATGCAAATGAATCTTGACCGGCTCTGTTCTGTGTAGCATTTTTTGGTTCTAAAAATTGAACATTGTCCGCAACAACTTCTGTCACAAAAACTGTCCGACCGTCTTGTCCTTCAAATGTACGTGTTTGAATCCGTCCGTCAACCCCAATAAGACTGCCTTTTTTCATATAATTCGCCAAATTTTCCGCTGGTCTACGCCAAACGACACAGTTAATAAAGTCAGCTTCACGCTCTCCTTGCTGGTTCGTAAACGGACGATTTGCTGCGACAGTGAAATTAGCTACAGCCACTCCGTTAGGGGTATAACGTAAATCTGGATCCTTTGTTAACCTGCCGACAAGAACGACACGATTCAACATCAGAACCACTCCTTTTTTTATTGATCATCTTCTCGTACAACAATGTGACGTATAATGTCATCAGAATATTTAGCTAGGCGATCGAACTCATTGACAGCCTTTCCATCACTCTTGAAATTGATGACAACATAAAATCCATCACGATAATTATCGATTTCATAAGCAAAACGTCTTTTTCCTAATTCATCAACTTTCTCAATCTCCGCTCCATGATCAGTTAAAATGTTATTGAAACGCTCGATTAATTGTGTATGCGCTTCTTCTTCAATATCCGGGCGGATGATATACATAATTTCATATTTTCTCATCCGGTACACCTCCTTTTGGTCTTTGCGGCCCCCTACACGAAGTGAATCAAGTCTCTTCGCTTAAAGGAGCAAGGAGTAATCATTTATTCAATTACTCACGTCGACTAATTATACCAAATACTTTTCTACTTAACAAGCATTCAAACAAAACAATCCTTTTGCTCTCGTTATCTAACTCACTAACAAATAGCGCTACATTCATCATCAAATGATGCAAACAGAGTGGATGTTTTACACATTAAAACGGAAATGAATAACATCGCCATCTTGCACGACATAATCTTTTCCTTCTAAACGAACTTTTCCATGTTCACGAGCTTGTGCGATTGACCCTGCTTCCATTAAATCATCATAGGAAACGACTTCCGCACGAATAAAGCCTCGTTCAAAGTCCGTATGAATAATTCCAGCTGCTTCCGGTGCCTTCATTCCTCGTTTGAATGTCCAAGCGCGTACTTCTTTTTCTCCTGCTGTAAAGTAAGTAGCTAAACCGAGCAACTGATGTGAGGCTCGAATCAACTGATCCAATCCAGACTCCTCAATACCTAAATCTTCCATAAACATTTCTTTTCCTTCTGCATCCAGTTCGGCAATTTCTTCTTCAATTTTCGCACAAACGACAATAACTTCTGCATTTTCTTGAGCGGCATATTGTTTAACTTTTTCCACAAGTTCATTTTGATCTGGTTCGACGATATCATCTTCACTCACATTTGCGACATAAAGCATCGGCTTATATGTAAGTAGATGAAGGGATTTAACAATTTCTCGTTCATCCTCTTTAAAATCAATCATTCGAGCCGGTTTTTCTTCTTCAAAACCTGCTTTTAGCTTCTGCAATACTTCTAATTCAACCATTGCTTCTTTATCCTTTTGTCGAGCCATTTTTTCTGCCCGATCAAATCGCTTATTAACGGTTTCTAAGTCGGCAAGAATTAATTCTAAATTAATGACTTCGATATCTTCAATCGGATCAATTTGTCCAGAAACGTGTGTTATATTTTCGTCATGAAAACACCGAACAACTTGACAAATCGCATCAACTTGACGGATGTGTGACAAAAATTGGTTTCCTAAGCCTTCTCCTTTACTTGCCCCTTTCACGATACCTGCTATATCCGTAAATTCAAACGCTGTTGGTATCGTTGTCTTTGGCTTTACTACTTTTGTTAATTTATTTAAGCGATCGTCTGGAACTTCTACAATCCCCACATTCGGATCAATCGTACAAAACGGATAGTTTGCTGATTCTGCTCCTGCTTCGGTAATTGCATTAAATAACGTCGATTTTCCTACGTTTGGAAGTCCGACGATTCCTGCTGTCAAAGACATTACGCTTTCACTCCTTAAGGGTTTCCGTTCATATGAACGCGTTAGTACTCATTATAAATAGATGAGAGCAATAAGACAAGCAGATGAAAAACAAAAATGGGCACCGAGCGGTACCCATTTTTGTTCTTTACCCTACTATGATGTCTTTTTATTTCTTTCCTATGTATCTATTATACAATTTTTAAGAAGATCCAGTCAATGTTAATCCTCTTCTAAGGGAGGTGCTTTTTTGACAACTTTTTTCATTTTTTTCACAAATTGTCGACGTGGGATGAGTACACTATGATTACAGCCTTGACATTTAATCCGTATGTCCATTCCCATGCGAATAATCTTCCAACGATTTTCCCCACATGGATGGGGTTTTTTCATTTCTACGATATCATGTAAGTCAAACTGTTTCTCTTTCATCATCACTACTCCTTTGATTTTAAATTGTGTTATGATTAGAATTTATATTTTACATCAATGATATTGTGATAAGGCACATATATTGCTTGCATTGTACACGATATAACTATTCAGGAAAAGAAATGTACATGTTCACGTCCTTCGTGTTCCTATCCGCTTCCAAATCGGAATAAATAGCAATCTTGTCAGTACATATAAATTTAAAATACCGTAGATCGGATAAATATAACTTATTAATGTTGAAAATCCAAAGACGGTTAACGGAATCATGCTCATAAGTATCAACAAGACGAGGATCCATAAAGGAGCACGGAAATAATCTTGAATCCTTGTAACAATTCCTAATATTCCTGCAGCAGCTGTCGTAAATATAGCAAACCATAACAATACGGACATAAAGATGACCATTTCAATCGGATAATCTTTCAAAATAGCAAACAGTGGTATTTCATATAATAATAACTCATCAGCAATTTGAATTAAACTATTGTTGTAAATATACGATAAAACCCCTAAGATAATCCCACTTCCGATACAAGCGATCCATATTTCTTCGGATGATTTTATTTGATATCCAATAGCACCTAAAACAGCTATTAAAGGGAGAATATTTAATGCAGTAAACGGAAATGCAGCAATCCAATTGCGTTGTTCATGCCATTGGGAAAAAAGAGTAAGTTTCTGATCCATCGTAAACATTAACAAAACAAATAGTAACCCAATGATTAAAATCGGTAGCATAATTTGGTTTACAGATAGTAAACCGCTAATATCATGTGCAAATAAAATGATGAGTGCAACAGCAATTATCCCAATTCCCCACCAATACGAGACGTTAAACGCTTGTCCTGTTGCACCACTACCTGAAAGCATAACTACCGTCGTCGTATATAAATATACAAAAATCATAAAGTCATATACAGCAGTTAGTTTGTCACCGACAATGTTGCGCAATACCGGACGATATTGTGTTGATTTCTTTTGAAAACTAATTTCCATAATGACGACACAAGAAACTGTAAAAAAAAGGACAAATAATAAAATAGCAAGTCCACTTTCATGACCAAAAAACTCCCACAATTCTCTTCCGGATGCATAGCCGGCTCCAATCGTTGTCCCAATGATTAAAAACATCCATTTCATACTAGATTTCCACATGTTTTTCCCCCATCATGTTTAGGACACTTTCTAAGTCCGATTCATGTATAAAACAATTCATTTATCCGTATACTACTATCAATATGTTTACGGAGGAAAAACTATGAATCTGAAGAGACTTTTCAAGCATAAACAACAACCGATCCGCTCCTGTTACGAAGATCCTACGATCATTAACACATTTAGTCAACGAATAACTTCGTGGTTACCGAAAGCTCCTCGAGAGTATGTCATTACCTGTATCGGAACAGATCGCTCTACGGGTGATTCTCTCGGACCATTGACGGGAACCTTTTTAACAGAAATGAAGCTAAAACATATGACGATCTATGGCACTTTACATCATCCAGTACATGCGACGAACATTCATGATTATATCGACAAAATTCGTAAAAATCACCGTAAACCTTTTATTATAGCTGTAGATGCTTGTCTCGGGAGAGCATCCTCTGTCGGCCATCTTATTGCAGCTAAAGGACCTCTTCAACCAGGGGCAGCACTTTCAAAGCCTCTTCCAAAAATCGGTGATCTCAATATTGTCGGCGTTGTGAACTTGAGTGGATATATGGAGTACTCCGTGTTACAAAATACGCGACTATCGATTGTGAGTGATATGGCAAACAAAATAGCGGCTATTATCAATAAAATTGACCAACAATTAACGTACGATCATTCATTGCCCGCTGTAGTTGGACCCGAATATAGAGAAACGTCTGTGTAAACAATTCGGAGCTAAGGAATCGATCTATTTTTCAAACACGATGGCTTGTTTAAATGAATCGGTAAAAATATTTTTTACTAAGCTTTCTTTTCACTCATTGATACCGAATAAACCTTTACATAATATAAATTTTTCACTACTTATTATTTTTAACAACTACAGAAGCTGGTTCATTCGTTAGTGATGGCATTTTCATGCGTGAAATGAATGGCAATTTTCTGTTTTTTGCCCGAATGGCATCTTAATTGATAGCTGAACGACTGCATACGCAAATAGTACAGCTTAGCGAACTTGGACAGCTTTCATTAAAATCGATAAAGGTAACCTTCTTTAAGAGATATATGTGAACGTTCACTATGTAATGGTAAATCATCAAGCGTTTATTAACGTCGTAACAAATAACCGTATGTTTCACGTGAAACATTTATACTCACGAAATAGATATTAAAAAAGCTATCGTTGATGATTACGTTACGAATATATCTTCCTGTATGACTGTTGATCAATACGATCAAATTTGTACATTTTTTTCAAACACTTCATCATCCTAAAATGAAATAAAAACGCTGATACACAAAAAGGACAGACCGTCATATGTCCGTCCTTTGATGTACATTAACCTTCTAATTCATCAATAATTCTTTCCAAATCATCATCTGTATAAAATTCGATTTCAATTTTGCCTTTTCGTTTACCTCGATGAATCGTAACAGCTGTTCCGAGACGTTCACGTAACATCGATTCGCGCTCTAACAAAAATAGATCTTTTTTCGGACTTTTCTTCTGTTTAATAACAGGATTCTCATTCATTCGTACAATTAGCTGTTCAACTTGGCGGACGTTTAACTTCTCTTTTCGTATTTTAGTAACGACAGGAATGAGTTGATTCGCATCTTTTAAACCTAATAATGCACGCCCATGCCCCATTGAAAGCTCACCATTATTAATATAAGCGATGACTTGATCAGGTAATGATAATAAGCGAACCATATTTGCGATGTGAGAACGGCTTTTACCGAGACGTTTGGAAAGTTCTGCTTGCGTTATATTTAGTTCATTCATTAAGTTGTTATACGCTTGTGCTTCTTCGATTGGGGTCAAATCTTCGCGTTGGAGATTTTCTAAAAGAGCAAGTTCCATCATTTTCTCGTCCGAAAGATCTTTGACAACAGCTGGAATAACGTCCAACCCAGCTTCTTTTGCTGCACGAAAGCGTCTTTCTCCAACGACAATTTCATATCCTTTAATACTTTTTCGAACGATCAAAGGTTGAATAATGCCGTACTGTAAGATCGATTCCTTTAATTCAGCAATTCCTTCAGCAGTGAATGATTTCCGTGGTTGGTAAGGATTCGGTCGACATTCACGAATGGGTATGTCCTGAATAGAACCTTCTCCAACACTCATATCAGGGAATAGTGCATCAAGTCCTTTACCCAACCTTCGCGTCATTATTAATCACTTCCTTCGCCAATTCAAGGTATACTTTTGCACCTCTTGATTTTGGATCATACGTAATAATCGGTTGTCCATGACTTGGTGCTTCTCCAAGCCGTACATTTCTTGGAATGATCGCTTGATACACTTTGTCTTGGAAATACTTTTTCACTTCTTCAATAACTTGAATCCCTAAATTTGTTCGAGCATCTAACATCGTTAAAAGGACACCTTCGATTTCGAGTTCCGTATTTAAATGTTTTTGTACAAGTCTAACTGTATTCAGTAATTGACTTAACCCTTCTAATGCATAATATTCACATTGTACAGGGATGATTACTGAATCCGATGTTGTTAATGCATTGATTGTTAACAACCCTAGTGATGGTGGACAATCAATAATGATATAGTCATAATTTCCTTTTAATTTTTCCAACGAATTTTTTAACCGTACTTCACGTGAAATCGTTGGAACAAGCTCGATCTCTGCACCTGCAAGTTGAATTGTAGCAGGTATTAAATCCAAGTTGTTTATTTTTGTCGACACACACACTTCTTCAGCTGGTAAATCTTCTACTAACACATTGTATACACATTGATTCATGTCCGCTTTATTAATGCCGACTCCGCTCGTTGCATTCCCTTGCGGATCGATGTCAACGAGTAAGACCTTATGACCAAGGTATGCTAAACATGCGCTCAAATTAACAGCTGATGTTGTTTTTCCAACGCCACCTTTTTGATTAGCGATAGACATTATTTTCCCCATGTTTTCACCTACCTAACTATATATGATCTATTCTATCATTATTGCTAGGAAAACTCCCATCTTTTTTACTTATTCGAATAAAATCAACCTATTTTCAAAATAGATCATTATTTTCCAATAAAGGATTGGGGCTGTTAAAAGAGTAAAACATAAGTTAAAAACGCGATAAACAAAAAGAGGCTGAGACAAAACTCTTTTAAAATGAATAAACCGCATGAAATCTAATTTAAAAACCTTGATTTCATGCGGTTCTATTTTTATGATTTAATTTAAAATCAGCTAATTTTTCACTTATGTCCTAGCCTCTTTTTTACATAGACTATCTAAAGTGAAAAATAGACTTACTAGATAGTCTCCATCTTATGAACATCGTATAATAAAGGATAGATTAGTTCTTCTTCGGTATTTTAATCGTTATTTGATAGTAATCTTCAAGGTCTTTTTCATTAGACTCTACATGAACGCCAGCGTCTGAGACCATATTTAATGACTGCCTAATCGTATTCATAGCAATTCGAATATCTTTATTAACCCCTTTTATAGTTGGACGCTTTTTCTTCACTTGAGGTTTTTTTATTTTTTCTACGCGTTCTTCTGTTTGCTTCACATTTAAACTTTCTTCAACAATTTCATTCAATAATTTAATTTGTTTTTCATCATCTTTTAATTTAATAAGTGCCCGTGCATGACGTTCAGTAATTTTTTTATTGAGCAACGCTCGTTGAATCTCATCAGGAAGGGAGAGTAACCTAAGTTTATTAGCAATCGTTGATTGACTTTTACCTAATCGTTGTGCAAGTGCCTCTTGCGTTAACTCATGCAGATCAAGTAACTGTTTATAAGCATTTGCTTCTTCAATAACTGTCAATTCTTCACGCTGCAGGTTTTCAATTAAAGCAACAGAAGCTGTTTGGGTATCTGTCATATCGCGAATGATTGAAGGGATACCTTCCCATCCCAAGTGTTGGACAGCTCGCCATCTCCGTTCACCCGCTATTATTTCATATGAGTCATCCTCTAATTTTCGTACAACGATTGGCTGAATCATCCCATGCGTATTGATCGTTTGTGCCAACTCTAAAATTTTCTCTTCATCAAATATAGCTCTTGGTTGATAGCGATTCGGTTCAATTTTATTTACAGGTATTTGGATGACTTCATCAGGATGATACGACTTTTCCCCTGCTCGCGAATCTGATTTATCACCTAAACCGAAAATCCGATGAAAGGGTTGTAACACAATTTGACACCACCTTTACTTACAAATAGATACTTATCATCCATTTGAAAAAATATTAATTTATCATTAAGACTATTGGATCATAGTACGGAAAAAGAGTTTCAAAAATGTTTCACGTGAAACATTTTAATTGAATTGTAAGTGTGTGTTTGTTTGCTTTGTCCATTCCCATTTAATGTATATATTGTGAATGAGCGACAATGATAATATAATTATATGTTTCTTATTTTACCATAAATTCTCTTAAAAATATATGAAACGCTTCTCCTTAATCGCCGCCTACATAAAAAAAGACTGCATAAAAGAGCGTGTGTTATAACTATAATTCAGTCATTTTTTATGTTGTTTTCATTATTCTACCTGGCTCTATCAAAGAATATGTAGAATAAAAGTTTGCTTTTTTCTTTATAGTTTTATAACAAATGATTATTCAATTGGCTGTCGATTCGGGATCCCAGGTTTTCTTGGGTATTTTTTTGGCGTGTTTTCCTTTTTATCGATTATTACGATCGAACGTTCACTATTTTCTTCCGGTAACGTAAACGTATATGTATGTTTAAGATGCCCGCCTAACCGTTGTATTGCTTTTTGACCGACTGATAACTCTTCTTCAACTTGAGAGCCTTTCATAGCAATAAATGTTCCGTTTTTCTTAACGAGTGGTAAACATAGTTCACTTAAAACAGACATTCTAGCAACCGCTCGAGCAATTACAATATCGAAACGTTGACGAAACTTTTTGTTTCTCCCAAATGTTTCCGCTCGATCGTGGTAAAAGTTCACATGTTCTAGTCCTAACTCTTTAGCTAAATGCTCCAAAAAGCCAATGCGTTTCTTTAATGAATCGACAATTGTAACCCGTAAATGGGGAAAGCATATTTTAAGTGGAATGCTCGGAAAGCCTGCACCAGCCCCAACATCACAAAGTTTTAGCGGTTTTGTAAAATCAAAATAAAAAGCTACAGAAATGGAGTCATAAAAATGTTTTAAATATACATCTCCTTCAGAAGTAAGTGCTGTTAAATTCATTTTTTCATTCCATTCAACAAGCGTTTTAAAATAGAGATCAAATTGCTTCAATTGATTCTTAGTTAATCGAATACCTTTATCCGCTAATTGTGCTGAAAATTGCTCTCGGTTCATTGAGAACGCCTCCTTATGATATGGCAAAAAGTGACCTCATGTATAATGGGTCACTTTTTGAACCACTTCACTTTTAATTCGCTAATTTTGCTATTTTTCCTTGTTCTAAATAAACGACTAAAATGGATATATCAGCTGGATTTACACCTGCGATTCTAGACGCCTGTCCTACGGAGAGTGGACGTACTTGTTTCAGTTTTTCTTTCGCTTCGGAAGCTAATCCGCTAATCGCATCATAATCAATATTTTGTGGGATTTTTTTATCTTCCATTTTTAGCATCCGCTTCACTTGTTCATTTGCTTTTTTAATATATCCTTCGTATTTAATTTGAATCTCTACTTGTTCCTTTACTTCATCGGATAATGAAGGATTTGGCTCGATTACTTGTTCAATCATCTCATAAGATACTTCAGGTCGTTTTAATAAATTATAAGCTCGGACCGCATCTTTTAAAGGCGTAGCTTTTGCTTCTCGTAACATATGTTGCACATCTTCTGTCGGCTTTATAATAAGATTGAATAACCGATCTTTTTCTTGATTAATCGCTTCCTTTTTCCCAACAAATGTCTGATAACGTTCCTCGCTTATTAAGCCTAGTTCATATCCTAACGGTGTTAAACGTAAATCTGCATTATCATGTCTCAATAGCAAACGATATTCCGCACGCGAAGTTAACAGTCGATAAGGCTCTTTCGTCCCTTTCGTTACTAAATCATCAATTAATACACCGATATATGCTTGAGAACGATCTAAAATGACGGAATCTTTCCCTAACACTTTCCGAGCAGCATTAATCCCTGCCATTAAACCTTGTCCAGCCGCTTCTTCATATCCTGATGTACCATTGATTTGTCCAGCTGTATAAAGGTTCGTAATCTTCTTCGTTTCTAAAGTTGGCCACAATTGTGTAGGAATAATCGCATCGTATTCAATCGCATACCCAGGACGCATGATCTGTGCATTTTCTAGACCAGATACTGACTTTACCATTTTCTCCTGAATATCTTCTGGAAGTGATGTTGACAATCCTTGGACATATACTTCCTCCGTATCACGACCTTCAGGCTCTAAAAACACTTGGTGTCGCGGTTTATCATGAAAACGAACAATTTTATCTTCAATCGACGGACAGTAACGAGGACCTGTTCCTTTAATCATTCCTGAGTACATCGCTGATAAACTTAGATTGTCATTGATTACTTTGTGCGTAAATTCATTTGTATGCGTGAGCCAACAAGGTATTTGATCGGTAATAAATTTCGTCGTTTCATATGAAAAACCTTGTGGCTTGTCATCCCCTGGTTGAATTTCTGTCTTTGAATAATCAATCGTATGACTATTGACGCGTGGTGGAGTACCCGTTTTGAAACGAGTAAGCTCTATGCCTAGTTCCTCCAGATTTTCCGACAGCTTAATTGACGCTCGCTGATTATTTGGACCACTTTCATATTCCAAATCTCCCATTAACACTTTACCACGCATAAACGTACCTGTTGTAACAATAACCGCTTTCGCATAGTAAGCGGCTTTTGTCTCGGTTATGACACCTTTACAAACGCCATCTTCGACAATTAATTCATCGACCATACCTTGACGTAACGTTAAATTTTTTTCATTTTCAAGTATTTTTTTCATTTTTTGAATGTAGACCGGTTTATCGGCTTGTGCACGAAGAGCTCTTACAGCTGGACCTTTTCGTGTATTTAACATACGCATTTGAATATATGCTTGGTCAATCACTTTCCCCATGACACCACCGAGGGCATCAATTTCCCGAATGACGATTCCTTTTGCGGGACCGCCAAGTGATGGGTTACACGGCATAAAAGCAACCATGTCTAAGTTCAACGTAAGCATTAATGTTTTCGCACCTGAACGAGCAGCAGCTAAACCAGCTTCCACACCAGCATGGCCTGCACCGATTACAATTACATCGTATGTTCCAGCATTATATACCATTAAGATTCATCCTTTCTTATAGATTTGTAATCATAACTTCATCATTCGATTCATCTATCATTTATTTTCCTAAACAAAATTGCGAAAACAGCTGATCAATTAACCCTTCACTTGCCGTATCTCCAATAATTTCGCCTAGAAACTCCCATGTTCGCGTCACATCAATTTGCACGATGTCCAAAGGCATTCCGAGCTCTAAACTGTCCATTGCATCTTCCAATGCTTGTTTTGACTGTTTAAGCAATTGAATATGTCTAACATTGGATACATACGTTAAATCATCTGTTTCAATATCGCCAGAAAAAAAGATGTCAGCAATCGCCTTCTCCAATGTATCAATCCCTTTATCTTCAATTGTGGAAGTTGTAACGATAGGATGATTACGAGCCAATTGTTTCACTTCATTAAGATCTAACTTTTGTTCTAAATCGATTTTATTAATGATTACAATATACTCAAATCCTTGAATAGCCTCAAAAAGAGCACGATCTTCTCCAGTGAGCTCATCATTATAGTTTAACATAAATAAAATTAAATCGGATTCTTTTAAAGCTTGCCTTGATCGTTGGACACCGACTTTTTCAACGATATCCTCTGTCTCGCGAATGCCGGCCGTATCAACTAAACGTAAAGGAACACCACGCACATTAACATATTCTTCAATGATATCTCGTGTTGTCCCAGGGACATCTGTTACAATAGCCTTATTTTCTTGAGACAATGTATTCATCAATGAGGATTTCCCAACATTTGGTCGGCCAATAATCGCTGTACGTAATCCTTCTCGCAAAATCTTTCCTTGTTGAGCAACTTGTAAAAGTTCATCAATTCCCGCATGAACTTCTTTTGTTTTTGTTCGCATGAGTTCAGTAGACATTTCTTCTACATCGTCATATTCTGGATAATCAATATTCACTTCGACGTGGGCAATCGTTTCTAATAGATCTTGTCTAAATTGTTGAATGAGCTTAGATAAACGCCCATCCATTTGTTTTAGCGCGACATCCATTGCTTGATCTGTCTTTGCCCTAATCACATCCATAACAGCTTCAGCTTGCGACAAATCAATTCGTCCGTTTAAAAACGCTCGTTTCGTAAATTCACCTGGCTCAGCAAGCCGTGCCTCTTTTGTTAAAACAATCTCAAGCACCCGGTTCACTGCGACAATTCCACCGTGACAGTTAATTTCGACAACATCTTCACGGGTAAATGTCTTTGGTGCCTTCATTACAGAAACCATAACCTCTTCAGCAACGTCATTCGTCTCTGGATTAATAATTTTCCCATAGTGAATCGTATGCGAATTTACTTTTGTCAAATCTTTGCCACGAAATATTTGATTCGCAATCTCAATCGCTTCTGGACCACTTAATCGAACAATTGAAATCGCTCCTTCACCAATCGGTGTCGATATTGCAGCAATTGTATCACTCTTCAACCTTTTCACCCGACTTTTTTTAAAATAATCTATTATAACGTTTATTACTTTCCTTTAAAAACGCATTCTTATCCACACGTGGACACATTACTAACGTCTAAGAATAACACAGTTGTAACAAAAAATAAACTTATCCACATGTGGATAAGTTTATTTTTATATATTTTAAGTAATATATACGATTACTCAGCAGCGATAACGTCTTTATATGATTAATCATCCATAAAAAAACCCTGGTTTCCCAGGGTTTTATAAAACAAAACATGCTTATTGATAACTTATAACAATATGCCGGTGAGGTTCTTCTCCACTTGAATATGTCTTAATATTCGTTTCATGTTGAAGTGCACTATGAATAATTTTTCGTTCGAATGCTGGCATTGGTTCTAGAGCTACTTTTCGGTTGAGACGTTTAGCTTTTTCAGCCATTCGCATCGCTAACATTTCCAACGTTTTCCGCCGGCGACTCCGGTAACCTTCTGCATCTAAAGTAACCGTATAATATTGCTCGCCACCACGATTAATAATAAGATGTACTAAGTATTGAAGAGCATTTAAAGTTTGGCCACGTTTTCCAATGACCAAGGCAATTTTTTCACCATCTAAGTTAAATGTAACGTGGTTATCGTTAACTGTTTTTGATATATTTATAACTAAGTTCATTTCTTTCATGAGTTTTTTAAGATATTGCTCTGCTTCTTCGATTTGATTTTTTGAAAGAGTTACTTTTACAACAGCTGGTTTCGATCCAAAAATACCTAGCAATCCTTTTTTACCTTCGTCAATAATATGAATGTCGACATGATCCTCAGTGGTGTTTAACTGCTCTAATGCTGATTGGACCGCTTCCTCTACCGTTTGGCCACTAGCAGTTACTTCTCTCACTTCTTGTCTCCCCCCGTACTCACATCTTGCATCATTGGCTTACGAATGAAAATCGTTTGAGCAACCATGAAAATATTACCCACGACCCAATATAATGCTAAAGCCGATGGGAAAAACATCGCAAATACACCGATCATAATCGGCATGAAATACAACATCACAGTCATTTGTGGATTATCCGCTGCTGGACTTCCTGCCATCATTAGTTTTTGCTGTAAGAAAGTTGCACCAGCTGCAATAAGTGGCAAAATGAAATAAGGGTCTCGTGCACCTAACTGGAACCATAAAAATGTATGTTCGCCAATAGCACCTGTTCTCATAATTGCATGGTACATCGCCATTAAAATTGGCATTTGTACTAAAATAGGTAAACATCCAGCCAATGGATTTACTCCGTGTTTTTGAAAGAGCTCCATCGTTTCTTGTTGCAATTTTTGTTGCGTATTCGCATCTTTGGAGCTGTATTTTTCTTGTAAGGCTTTCATTTCCGGCTGAATATCTTGCACTGCTTTTGAACTTTTTAATTGCTTAATATTCAACGGCAACAGAATGACACGAATAATAATTGTAACAATAATAATAGCTAGTCCATAACTATTATTAAACAACTCTGCAAAATAAATAATGACCATCGATAATGGATATACAAAAAATTGATTCCAAACTCCCGTACTTTCAGCGGTGATTGGTTCATTAATTTGTGTACATCCAGAAAGAAATGCCATTAACCCGATGAGAGCTAAAAGCAGAAAAACTCTTTTACGCAATCGATTTCCTCCTTACTAAACAGACGATATGTAGACGATCTAAAGTACATCTCTGCCTCTTTCGACAATAGGATCCACAACTTTTCGATAAAATCAACTCTTACTTCTACATAACATATCCTACTCCACAATTGATGAATTCCTATACGTCGATTTTAATTATTTTATAGGCATTGTATATACTTCCTAAATATAACTCTTTATGATTATTATATTATCATTAAACATAGACAAGATTCTATATATAAAACAAAAAATGTTTTATTTTTTTAATAAGTGCACCTTTGACAGCAAGTGACGTAAACTCTTCTTCATCTCATGAAAGCTCATTTGCTTTGTCGGTTGCCTAGCAATGATAATCATGTCATATTCAGGAAATATTTGATCTTCTAATTCATGAAATGCTTGACGGAGGTATCTCTTAATCCGATTTCTCGTAACCGCATTGCCGATTTTTTTTCCTACAGAAAGACCTACACGAAAATGTTTTTGATGAGGTTTTTTTCTGTAGTAGATGACAAGTTGTCGATTAGCAAAAGATTTACCTGTTTTGAAGATACACTGAAATTCTTTATTCGCTGTTACGCGAAACGCTTTTTTCAATATGATCACCTTTACTGTCTTGCAAAACATCAATCCTGAACAAACGATAACATTTTATACATACTATTTAGTAATGAAATGCATACTACTTCACATTGAGCATTCTTTTTAAAAGCTAAAAAAGACCACTGATGACATCCAGTGGCCTATGCTGATAATTTTTTTCTTCCTTTTCGACGGCGACGAGCCAATACTCTGCGTCCACCTTTAGTTTTCATTCGTGCGCGAAAACCGTGCAACCTTTTTCGTCTTCGATTTTTCGGTTGATATGTTCGTTTCATTACTATTGCACCTCCCCAAGGGATTATACTCCATAAAAAAATAAATATAGTAAACAGTCTTTGTAATTATACTGAAAGCCTTCGTACTCTGTCAACTTTCTTTTCCTATATTTATCGTTCGAAAGAAAAATGGAAATAATTATTAAAATTTATTTACAAACATTTATATCCATTATATAGTGAATGAAACGTTATCCACATCCCCATGTGTTTTAAAATTCCCGTAAAAAATTACCCACACATATTATTGACAAGTTAATCACACAATCAAGTGATGTGGATAATATTTGTCTACAATAAAGATGATTTGTGGATAAGTGTCGAAAAACCATTGCACTTCATAGTTTTATTTGATATTATTATTATGTTTCACTTGTGAATAACTTTATTAGCCACACTTCTATCCACAGCTTGTGGATAACGTGTGGATTCTTATTCACACGATGTTGGAAAAGTTATCAACAAATATGTGAAAGGTGGTTATAAGAAAGTCAAGCCCTCAATCGATAGAGGTTTGTTTATCCACATATAAAATAAATCATTATAAGCTATTTTTGACGAACTCCATACACTTTATACCTATTTTTACATTTTTTGTATTACAGCGTCAGTAATGTGCTCAAATGAAATGTCTATCTATTTCTTACACAAATGAAATTTATATACATACGTAATAGCATTTAGACGAATCTATTACCTTCTAAATCTTTCATGAAGATTAAAAAGGTTTTTTTATTCTTCAACCCTTTATATTCAATGAACAAAAATCTCCACATGACGAACAATATAATCCCAAAATGATGGAATGAATAAGTATGTACATTTTTTGAGAGGGGTGAAACGACATTGGAAAACATCAAAGATCTATGGACAGCTGCACTAGACAAAGTGAAAGAGCAAATTAGTAAACCTAGCTTCGATACGTGGTTAAAACATACAGAAGCACAGTCATTGGATGGAAATACATTGACAGTTATTGCGCCAAATGAGTTTGCTAGAGATTGGTTGGAAGGTCAGTACACAAAAGTGATTACTGATATTATTTCTGAAATTACAGGGGCAAATTTGACCGTTAAATTTGTAATTCCTCATGTAAATAACGAGGAAGAGAATCAACAATCAACACCTAAAACGAAACAATCCGTACTTCAAAATCGGAAAAACCAAAAAACGATGCTTAATCCGAAATACACGTTTGATACTTTTGTCATCGGTTCCGGAAATCGCTTTGCACATGCAGCCTCACTAGCGGTGGCTGAAGCGCCTGCAAAAGCATATAACCCTTTGTTTATTTATGGTGGAGTAGGTTTAGGTAAGACGCACTTAATGCATGCCATTGGTCATTATGTATTAGAACATGACAAGCATGCGAATGTCGTTTATATTTCATCTGAGAAATTTACAAATGAATTTATTAACGCCATCATGGATAATAAAACGATTGATTTTAGAAATAAATATCGTAACGTCGACATATTGTTAATCGATGATATTCAATTTATCGCTGGTAAAGAATCAACCCAGGAAGAGTTTTTCCATACATTTAATGCGTTGCATGAAGAAAACAAACAAATTATCATTTCAAGTGATCGTCCACCAAAAGAAATTCCGACACTTGAAGATCGCTTACGATCACGTTTCGAATGGGGACTTATTACCGATATAACACCACCAGATTTAGAAACGAGAATTGCTATTTTAAATAAAAAGGCAAAAGCAGAAGGATTAGATATTCCGAATGAAGTCATGCTCTATATTGCCAATCAAATTGATACGAATATTCGAGAGTTAGAAGGTGCATTAATTCGGGTTGTCGCTTATTCTTCACTCGTTAATGAAGACATTGACGCAGCACTCGCAGCTGATGCACTTAAAGATATTATCCCGAGTCAAAAACCTAAGAAGATAACCATCGATGTTATCCAAGAAGTCATCGGTGAAAAATATGGCATCAAATTAGAAGATTTTATAAGTAAAAAACGAACAAAAGCTATTGCCTTTCCAAGACAAATTGCGATGTATCTTTCGCGAGAATTAACAGATTCATCTTTGCCTAAAATTGGCGAAGAATTCGGTGGTCGCGATCATACGACCGTCATTCATGCCCATGAAAAAATATCTAAAATGATCGATGAGGATACTTTATTTCATAAAGAAATTGAAGAAACGATTGAAGAACTGAAGTCGCTATAATTAATCAACATGTGAATAGTTTGGATAAAAATGCACACTTGTAAACACGTTATCCACATGTGGATAACCCACCATGGCAAGAGGATTAAGTAGTTATCCACATAATCACACCCCTTACTATTAGTATTACTGTATTTTTGTAAATATAAGTAGTATATATGAATTGAATTTCTAGGAGGAACACATATATGAGATTTATTATTCAACGTGATCAATTAGTTGCCAGCATACAAAATGTTATGAAAGCAATTTCTCAGCGAACTGCTATTCCCATTTTAACCGGTATGAAAATCGAAGCGAAACGAAGTGGAATTGTTCTTACAGGAAGCGATTCAGATATATCGATTGAAGCATATATACCTACTGAAGAGGATGGAACAATATATGTAGAGAATATTGAAGAAGGGAGCATCGTTCTCCAAGCACAATATTTTTCAGATATCGTTCGAAAACTACCTGAAAATACAGTGACCATAGAAGCGGATCGACAATTAAACGTAACGATTCAATCTGGAAAGTCTATTTTTAAATTAAATGGACAGGACGCTGAAGAATATCCACAACTCCCAACCTTAGAAACGGAACATAGCTTTGAAATACAGACAGATTTGTTAAAAACATTAATTAAACAAACTGCATTTGCTGTATCGACGATGGAAACTCGTCCAATTTTAACCGGAGTTAACTTAACGCTTAAAGATGGCTTGTTAAACTTTACAGCGACTGATAGTCACCGTTTAGCATCACGAGATATTCACATTAATAATACTGATTTACAATTTTCCAATGTCGTCATTCCTGGAAAAAGCTTAAATGAACTGAATAAAATTTTAGCTGATTCAGAAGAAATGGTTGAAATTAGTGTAGCGAATAATCAAGTATTATTTCGAACGAAGCAGTTTAACTTTTTATCCAGATTACTCGATGGAAATTATCCGGAAACTTCGCGTTTAATACCCAATCAAAGCAAAACGACGATTAATGTACAAACAAAAAGCTTGCAAGATACAATTGACCGTGCATCCCTCCTTGCAAAAAATGAAAGCAACAATGTCGTTCGCTTAACAACAAAAGATCAACAAACGATTGAAATTACGAGTAAATCTCCGGAAATTGGAAAAGTTACTGAGGATATTGTCGTTGACCCCATTGAAGGGGAAGAGTTAAATATCTCCTTTAGTTCCAAGTATATTCTCGATGCGTTAAAAACGATGGATGCAGATGTAGTTAACATTCAGTTCACAGGAGCGATGCGTCCGTTTATTATTCGCCCTAAAACGGATGAGCCTATATTACAACTGATTCTCCCTGTTCGAACGTATTAATTGAATCAATCATAGTTAAAAAAGTGTTTTTTAAGAGCCCTTACTTTTTGAAAAAAGGGCTCTTTTATTCATAAAACAATTTTAAGGCATATATAAGAGCTTTTAAGCTAAAGTGAGGGGTATGCCTTTCATAATCATTAAAACTTTAGTAGAATAGGGATATGAAATAAAATAACATCTAAATGAGGCGACCTATCAGACGTAAAGATCATCGAACTTGAATAGGTAATCAATTAAACGTGGAAACATTACACATGCAAGTAATGTTTCTTCTATTTATGGGTGGGGCGGGAAAATATTTCAAACGTGAGTTGTATCCGCATACGCTTGTAAAGCTTCCTAATAACTCTTCATGTACAGACCACAAGTAGTCAATCTTCTTTATATGTACTTTTGGAACAAATTCATAGAAAATTGGTGAGAACATTGCAAAAAAAAGTTGAAATAACGACACCATTTATTACGTTGGGTCAATTATTGAAACTAACGGATACCGTAGATTCTGGAGGAATGGTTAAAGCATTTTTACGTGAACAAAACGTTATCGTTAATGAGAATGAAGAAAAACGTCGGGGTCGGAAACTGTATCCAAATGATGTCGTTCAAATAAATGGGAAAATGTATGTCATTGTAAGTAAGGATAAATAGTTTGAATGTTTAAAAACGAGGAGTTCGCATGCATATTGAACAGTTAAAATTAGTCAATTACCGTAATTACAAACAAGTGGAGCTTACCTTTGATGATAAAGTTAACGTCATTATCGGTGAAAATGCTCAAGGAAAAACGAATTTAATGGAATCCATTTATTTATTAGCATTTACGAAATCACATCGAACATCGAAGGAAAAAGAGCTGATTCACTGGGATGAGGATTATGCTAAAATAGAAGGAAGAATTCATAAACGAAACCAGTCTATACCTCTTGAAATCATCATTTCATCGAAAGGTAAAAAGGCTAAATTAAATCATTTAGAACAGAGGCGTTTAAGTGATTTTATCGGTGTTTTAAATGTCGTTATGTTCGCACCAGAAGATTTGACCTTAGTTAAAGGGTCTCCACAAATCCGCAGGCGCTTTATTGATATGGAAATCGGCCAAATTCAGCCGACCTATATTTACCACTTAGGTCAATATCAAAAGGTATTAAAACAACGAAATCACTTGTTGAAACAAATCCAGCGAAATACTGAGCGAGATTTAACGATGTTAAACGTGTTGACGGAACAATTAATTGCACATGCGACTCCGATTTTGAAGCGGCGCTTTCATTTCATCAAACAATTACGAAAATGGGCTTGTCCACTCCATCACGGAATCAGTCGTCAGATGGAACAGCTCCAAATTAAGTATTCTCCTACAATTGAAGTATTAGAAGAGGCAAATGAGGAGAAAATAGAAACAATCTATGTAAACACATTTCAAAAAATAGAAGAAAAAGAGATTGAACGGGGAGTCACCTTAATAGGGCCTCATCGCGATGATTTATTGTTCTATGTCAACGGAAAAAATGTTCAAACATACGGCTCTCAAGGTCAGCAGCGAACAACAGCACTATCTGTTAAACTGGCGGAGCTTGAATTGATTTATGAGGAAGTTGGGGAGTATCCCATTTTGCTTCTTGATGATGTTCTTAGTGAATTAGATGATTTTAGACAATCCCATCTATTACAAATGATTCAAGGAAAAGTACAAACTTTTGTTTCAACGACAAGCGTAGATGGTATTCACCATGAAACATTAAAAAAAGCAGAAATGATTTATATAAAAGATGGAACGGTAAGCAAATAAATAAACCTACTTTATTAGATTACACATAGAAAGTGGGAGGATGAAGTGTTCATTCATATCGGTAATGGAAATATTATTCGGACCCATACAATCATTACCATCATCGATGAAAGCGTCATTACATCTTCAGCGATTATGGAAAAATTAATTGAAGAGGAGACTGTCGTAGGCTCGAGAAACGATGCAAAATCGGTAGTCATCACCGAACAATTTATTTATTTCAGCACGTTATCGGTAACAACATTAAAAAAAAGAGCGAGTATGATTTCAACACTCAATCGGCTTGATGATTATTCAAATCAGATTGAACAAGATGAATTGACAAAGAAATGTAGGTGGGAAAATGCCAATGGATGAAAATAAAACGACGAATAATGAATTATATACTGCCGATCAAATTCAAGTCCTCGAAGGATTAGAAGCTGTTAGAAAGAGACCAGGAATGTATATTGGCTCAACAAGTTCCCGAGGACTTCACCATCTTGTCTGGGAAATTGTTGATAATGCGATCGATGAAGCACTAGCGGGTTATTGTGATCATATCGAAGTCATTATTGAAGAAGATAACAGTATTACTGTGAAAGACAATGGTCGAGGGATACCTGTTGACATTCAACAAAAAACAGGCAAACCAGCAGTCGAAGTCATTATGACCGTCCTTCACGCAGGTGGTAAGTTTGATGGAGAAAGTTATAAAGTTTCAGGCGGATTACATGGTGTAGGAGCAGCGGTCGTCAACGCACTGTCATCTAGTTTGGAAGTATATGTCCATCGCGATGGAAAAATTCATTATCTCCACTTTAAAAAGGGTGTTCCCCAAGATGAAGTGACCGTCGTAGGAGATACGGATACTACAGGGACGATTGTTCATTTTAAACCTGACCCTGAAATCTTTACAGAAGGAATTGAATTTGAGTATGAGATTTTATCAAAACGTCTACGAGAGTTAGCGTTTTTAAATAAAGGGATTAAGGCAACTCTCTATGATGAACGTACTGACCAAGACCCTGTAACCTTCCATTACGAAGGTGGTATTAAATCATATGTCGAATACATTAATCGCTCCAAGGAAGTGTTACACACCCCCTTTTTTACAGAAGGGGAAGAGCAAGGTATTACTGTAGATATCGCTGTCCAATACAACGCTGGATTTACTAGTAATATTTTTTCTTTTGCCAACAACATTAATACGCAAGAAGGCGGTACACATGAAGTCGGTTTTCGGACAGCTTTGACGAGGGTCATTAATGATTATGCTCGTAAAAATAATTTATTTAAAGAAAATGAGCCGAATTTAACAGGAGAAGATGTGAGAGAAGGAATTACGGCCATTATCTCCATCAAACATCCCGATCCACAATTCGAAGGACAAACGAAGACAAAGCTAGGTAATAGTGAAGTGCGAACGGTAACTGATTCAGTGTTTAGTTCAGCATTTTCGAAGTATTTATTCGAAAATCCGAACATCGCAAAAACGATTATTGATAAAGGCTTAATGGCTTCTCATGCTCGCATGGCGGCTAAAAAAGCCCGTGACTTAACGAGAAGAAAAAGTGCTCTAGAAGTTTCTAATTTACCTGGGAAATTAGCAGATTGTTCATCACGAGATGCTGAAATTAGCGAATTGTATATCGTGGAGGGAGATTCCGCAGGCGGCTCGGCTAAACAAGGAAGAGATCGACATTTTCAAGCAATTTTACCGTTACGAGGTAAGATTTTAAACGTCGAAAAAGCCCGGTTAGATCGGATTTTATCAAACAATGAAATCCGCGCGATTATTACAGCACTAGGAACAGGGATTGGCGAAGAGTTTGATATTACAAAAGCACGCTACCATAAAATCATTATTATGACAGATGCGGATGTCGATGGAGCACATATCCGAACATTATTATTAACCTTTTTCTATCGTTATATGCGCCCTTTAGTAGAACATGGGTATGTTTATATTGCACAACCCCCTTTATATAAAATTCAACAAGGAAAATCATCTTACTATGCATACGACGATCGGGAGTTAGACCGTATTTTAGCAGAACTTCCGAAAACACCAAAACCAGGCCTGCAACGTTATAAAGGTCTTGGGGAGATGAATCCGGAACAATTATGGGAAACGACGATGGCTCCCGACTCAAGAACATTGTTACGCGTCGAATTAGTAGATGCAATTGAAGCGGACCAAGTATTTAATTTATTGATGGGTGACAAAGTGGAGCCACGCCGAGAATTTATCGAAGAAAATGCTCAATACGTCCAAAATCTAGATATTTAAATTTTAAATGAAGTAAACGATCAATAAACGACGTTCAATGAAGATGTAAAAGGGAAAATGACCCTATTGTTGTACTTTCATTTTATGGGAGGTAATGGAATGGCAGATCAACAACGTCCTCAAGTACAGGACATAAATATTAGTGATGAAATTCGTACATCCTTCCTTGACTATGCAATGAGTGTTATTGTCGCACGTGCACTTCCTGACGTTCGGGACGGTTTAAAACCGGTTCATCGTCGAATATTGTATGCGATGAATGATTTAGGGATGCATGCAGATAAATCATATAAAAAATCAGCACGAATTGTTGGGGAAGTTATCGGAAAATATCATCCACACGGTGATTTAGCCGTCTATGATGCGATGGTTCGCATGGCACAAGATTTTAGTTACAGGTACATGCTCGTCGATGGTCATGGAAACTTTGGGTCCGTAGATGGTGATCCAGCTGCTGCGATGCGATATACGGAAGCACGAATGTCCAAAATTTCAATGGAATTGTTAAGAGACATTAACAAAGATACGATTGATTATACAGATAACTATGACGGTTCTGAGCGGGAACCCGTCGTTTTTCCAGCGCGTTTTCCAAATTTAATCGTCAATGGTACTTCAGGTATTGCTGTCGGCATGGCGACGAATATTCCTCCCCATAACTTAGGAGAAACGATCGATGCCGTTCTAGCCATTAGTAAAAATCCTGAAATTACAGTTGATGAAATAATGGAGGATTATTTACCTGGTCCAGACTTTCCGACAGCAGGTAAAATTGTCGGCAGAAGTGGTATTCGCCAAGCATACCGAACAGGAAAAGGATCGATTACGATGCGGGCGAATGTAGAAATTGAAGAACATAAGAATGGTCGGTCAACGATTATCGTTACCGAATTGCCGTATCAAGTAAATAAAGCGAAGTTAATTGAAAAAATTGCCGAACTTGTTCGAGAAAAACGAGTAGATGGAATTACTGATTTACGTGATGAATCAGATCGTAACGGGATGCGTATTGTCATGGAATTGCGTCGGGATGTCAATGCAAATGTCATCTTAAATAACTTATACAAATATACAGCGTTACAGACAACCTTTGGTATGAATACGTTAGCACTCGTTGACGGGCAACCAAAAGTTTTGTCAATAAAAGAATGCTTAGTCCATTATTTGCATCACCAAATTGACATTATTGAGCGCCGAACTGCTTTTGAATTGCGTAAAGCGGAAGCTCGAGCTCACATTTTAGAAGGGTTGCGGATTGCGTTAGACCATTTGGATGAGGTCATTTCTTTAATTCGTAACTCGAAAACAGCTGATATCGCAAGAGAAGGCTTAATCGAACGGTTTTCTTTATCAGAAAAGCAAGCACAAGCAATCCTCGATATGCGTCTCCAACGCTTAACCGGTTTGGAACGGGAAAAAATTGAGGACGAATATAGCGAGCTAGTTGAGCTTATTAAACGATTGAAAGACATTTTAGCTGATGATGAAAAAGTTTTAGAAATCATTCGTAAAGAGCTGACCGAAATTAAAGAGCGTTTTAATGACCCTCGCCGTACAGAAATCACAGCTGGAGGTGTCGATTTTGAAGACGAAGACCTCATTCCAGTTGAAGATATTGTCATCACTCTAACCCACAAAGGATATATTAAACGGTTGCCATCTTCTACTTATCGTACGCAAAGACGTGGTGGTCGTGGTGTCCAAGGAATGGGGACGTATGAGGATGACTTCGTTGAACATCTATTGTCAACGTCGACCCATGACACGATTTTGTTCTTTACGAATAAAGGGAAAGTATATCGTTTACGAGGTTTTGAAATTCCTGAATTTAGCCGTACCGCAAAAGGTATTCCAATTATTAATCTTTTACAAATTGAAAAGGGAGAATGGATTAATGCTGTCATCTCTGTCAACGAATTTAGTGAGGATTGGTACTTTTTCTTTACAACGAAACAGGGGATTTCTAAGCGAACGCAAATTTCACGTTATGCCAATATTCGTCGCGGTGGTTTGATCGCTGTTGGACTTCGCGAAGATGATGAGCTTATTTCAGTACGTATGACAGATGGAACAAAAGATATTATGATTGCTACGAAGCACGGATATTTAATTCGCTTTCACGAAGATGAAGTGCGACCGATGGGAAGAACGGCTGCTGGTGTTAAAGGAATTTCCTTACGTGAAGGTGATGAAGTCGTTTCTATGGAAATCTTGGATGAAGGTTTACAAGTGTTACACGTTACGGAAAAAGGAGTCGGAAAACGTACACCTGAAAAAGAGTATCGAGAGACCCGACGCGGTGGTAAAGGGATCTTTACAGCTCGACTTAATGAAAGTACCGGCCATGTTGTAGCTGTTAAGGCGGTTACTGGTGAAGAAGATATCATGGTTATTACGGTTGATGGTATTCTCATTCGAATTCCTGTTAAAGATATTTCTGAAACAGGACGTAACACACAAGGGGTTCAATTAATTCGCATTCAAAACGAAGAAGAAGTAGCAACGGTTGCTAAAATTGACCCAGAAGAAGACACTGAAGAAGAAACAGACACAAATGAATCAGCTGATGATGCACGAGTAGAAAACGAGATCGATATACAACACGTAGCCGATGAACGAGCAGAGGAATAACGAAGATCCCTTCTACACCTTTAAAAAAAGAGTTCCTAAAAAGTGGAACTCTTTTTCACAACGTGTTTAGAACGATTCAAGCTCATGAAGCAATTCCTTGCCTATTAAAAGCGGGACTTTTTTCGCAGTGATGTTAAGAAAAGATGAAATAAACGGAAAGTCAAGTTCTGACTTCGTCATGAGCAATTCACCCCACCATTCTGCTTCATAACGGCTGAGCATGCTTAAATTATATAACAGAAGATAATGGGCCATCACTTCAGAAATGGTTAAAAAATGTTCTCGCCGTTTTGGAAAGTAAATCGTTCGATCCATATGGACAAAAAATGGACCAAATGATTGGTGAATCGGTCTTTTTAAACGAATGTCTATCATTGTCGAAGATGATTCGCTATAGTCGATGTCTGGAGCATAGGATTTTATTCGTTGAATGAACGTATTTTCGGTTAAATTGTAATCATCGAGTATTGTACATGGAAATGTTAAGCTTCGGGAATGGACCGTACCGACTTTTATCATTTTTTCGCGATCATGGATCCGAAAGAGTCCCGATAATTCTGGGAGTATAGCTAAAAGTTGATGCATTTTTATTTTCGAAAAGGGAATTTTTTTCAATAAAAAGAGATGTTCGGAAAAATAAGGAAACAACCCTTTATGTTGAGGTTTTACTTCGTCATCCAAAAAGGTGTAATTCTTTTTTTTTCGTTTACGTGTGGAAACTCCATGGGCCAACATCGAGGTTGATTCGGGATAGTCCGGACGTTTTGTTAACAGAGCTGCTTTCAATAAATGAATCATACCATAGAAATATAAAATCGGTTGTAGTAAATAATCCATTTGTTTTCCATTGTTATAAAATTGGTGACCGTGCTCAAGATAGTACATAAATGGTGTACAATTTTCATAACTTTTTATTTCTGCATCAGAAATATTTAATTTCTGATAACATCTGTATAAATAGTGTCGCGCTGTTTGTTGAGAACTTAAATACGTATACAATACTTCAATATCATTCGCGTCCATTCGTCTTCCTCCATGATTGTTGTAAAATTTAGAATCTATTTATTTTTTATGGATCTATGTCTGTTATTGAAAAAATAAGTTTTTTCACGTATTCTAAATAACAATAGTTTTATCTAAATAGCTTTTCCTATTTTTAAAAATATATGATGGAAGTTCTCTCGATCTTAGCCATGGACAAGTTAAAACTTATTTCAAGGAGGATATTACACATGCGTGAGGATAAATTTATCAAAGAGGGATTAACTTTTGATGACGTCTTATTAGTACCTGCTAAATCAGACGTTTTACCACGAGATGTACAACTATCAACAACTTTATCTGAAAGATTAAAATTAAATGCACCGTTAATCAGTGCTGGAATGGATACTGTAACAGAAGCTGAGATGGCAATTGCGATGGCACGTCAAGGTGGGTTTGGAGTCATTCATAAAAACATGTCGATTGAGGAACAGTCTGAACAAGTCGACCGTGTAAAGCGCTCTGAAAGTGGTGTCATCACGAATCCCTTCTTTCTAACGCCTGAACATCAAGTGTATGATGCTGAACATTTAATGGGGAAATACCGCATTTCTGGAGTCCCGATTGTGAACTCATTTGAAGAAAAGAAATTAGTCGGTATTTTAACGAATCGTGATTTACGATTTATTGAAGATTATTCCATCGAAATTAAAAAAGTAATGACGAGTGAAAATCTCGTGACTGGTTCTGTAGGAACGACGCTTGCTGATGCTGAAAAAATCCTTCAAAAACATAAGATTGAAAAGTTACCCCTTGTGGACGAACAAGGTATTTTAAAAGGTTTAATTACAATTAAAGATATTGAAAAAGTAATTGAATTTCCAAATGCTGCTAAAGATAAACAAGGTAGACTTCTCGTCGGTGCAGCGGTTGGAGTGACGGCTGATGCGATGAAACGAATCGAAAAACTCGTCGATGCTGGAGTGGATGTCATTGTTATTGATACCGCTCACGGACATTCAGAAGGTGTACTAGAACAAATTAAACAAGTTCGTAAAACATACCCAGACTTAGATATTATTGCTGGGAATGTTGCGACAGCTGAAGGAACAAGGGCAATCATTGAAGCTGGAGCATCCATTGTGAAGGTAGGAATTGGACCTGGGTCAATTTGTACAACCCGTGTTGTCGCAGGAGTAGGTGTTCCACAAATTACAGCTATTTATGATTGTGCATTAGCTGCCCAAGAATACGACGTCCCAATCATTGCTGATGGTGGGATTAAATATTCTGGAGATATCGTAAAGGCGCTTGCTGCAGGTGCGCAAGCCGTTATGCTTGGCAGCTTATTTGCAGGTGTGTCTGAAAGTCCTGGTGAAAGAGAAATTTATAAAGGAAGACAGTATAAAGTTTATCGTGGTATGGGGAGTGTCAGTGCGATGGAAGCAGGTTCGAAAGACCGTTATTTCCAATCGGACAAAGAAACAAAAAAATTAGTTCCAGAAGGTATTGAAGGGCGAGTCGCTTATAAAGGACCTCTTAGCGACACGTTTCACCAACTCGTCGGTGGATTACGCTCAGGCATGGGCTACTGTGGAACAAAAACAATCGATGATTTACGAAAACATTCCCAACTCATGAGGATTACGAATGCTGGTTTACGTGAAAGTCATCCACATGATGTCCAGGTGACAAAAGAGGCACCGAATTACACAATTAAATAAGTTAGTGAACTGAATTTAAAACAGGTGTAAAGCTACTAAATCGAACAGATTATGAAGCAGTGGACATCATATCGTTTTCCATAAAAATTAAATATTGTCCCTGCTTGCTTATCTTTTATTATGTTAATATAGAAAAAGAGATGTCTATTGAAATGGTAAACGTTTACGAAAAGAAGCTATCAAGTTATCGAAATTATTTCGTAAACGAATGGGGAAGATGTTGATGTTAATCACAGATCACCTCCCATTTTTATCCTATTATTAAATTGATAAACGTGTTTCATTTTGAAGTGGGGGTAGAAAGAAGTGAAAGATAAGATTCAAAAGTATATGTCCATAACGCTTATTATGCTAGTTATATGGGCATCCTTTATCGTAACGTGGCCGAATAAGTCACATGCAGCAACATTGGATGTTAAAGCAGATTCAGCTATTTTAGTTGATGCGGAAACTGGTAAAATATTGTACGCCAAAGAGCCAGATATCGCACTGCCTCCAGCAAGTATGACGAAAATGATGACCGAATATCTTGTATGGGAAGCGATTGAATCTGAACGGATTAGTTGGGATACGACGACGACAATTAGCGATTACCCGTATAGTATTTCGGCAGACTCATCATTTTCCGGTGTCGGTCTTCGACAGAATCAAGAGTATACCGTTCGTGAGTTGTATGAGGCGATGGCGATTAACTCTGATAATGCAACATCCATTGCTCTTGCCGAACTCATTGCTGGTTCGGAAGCAGAATTTGTAAAAATGATGAATGAAAAAGGGGAGGAAATGGGGTTACCTGAGTTTGAGTTTGTTAACTCAACAGGATTGGATAATAAGTCACTCGACGGGAACCATCCAAAAGGAACTGATGCCGATGCGACAAACTTGTTGTCAGCTCGATCAGCCGCGTTATTAGCCTATCATTTAGTCAATGATTATCCTGAAGCACTTGAAATATCGAATATTCCCGAAACGAAGTTCGATGACCAAGAAATTCGAAACTGGAACTGGATGTTACCCCATGATGCTAGTTATTTAAAACCTTTTTTCTATGAAGGTGTAGATGGTCTTAAAACGGGTTATACAGATACCGCAGGATTCAGCTTTACGGGTACAGCTGTACGTAATGGTAAACGGCTCATTACCGTTGTTATGAAGACGAAAAGTGAGGCAGCTCGTTTTGAAGAGACAGCGAAGCTCATGGATTATGGCTTCAACAATTTCGAAACAAAAGAGCTATTCCCAGAAGGTTACCAGCTAAAAGATGAGTCATCTATTCCGGTTACAAAGGGAAAAGAGTCATCGGTCGAAATAGCAACAGATGAAGCATTTAATGTACCGATTCGCAAAGGTGACGAAGAAAAATATAGTGTTTCAATTACGATTGATTCGGATAAGTTAACTAAAGAAGGTGAACTTGTTGCCCCAATCAAAAAAGGTGAAAAAATTGGTACAGCAGAGCTTGTATTTGATGGTAAAGACCATGGATACATCTTTGGAGAATCAAATAAACAACAAGTTGATTTAATTACGAAAGAATCTGTCGATAAAAAGAATTGGTTTATGCTGATGTTAGGTTCAATTGGTAGCTTTTTTTCAAACATGTTTTCATCCATAGTCGATCTAGTTAAAAGTTGGTTTTAATCGATTATGTTCTTTCATATAACGAACAATTAGAGGGGGATTTAAATGAGTAAAAAAGAAAGTACGATTGAAATGCCAAAGGGTGGCGTCATTATGGACGTCATTAATGCTGAACAAGCGAAAATAGCTGAAGAAGCTGGGGCAGTTGCTGTTATGGCGTTAGAACGCGTACCAGCCGATATTCGTAAAGCTGGTGGAGTGGCCCGAATGGCTAACCCGAAGATTACAGAAGAAGTGATGAATGCCGTTTCCATTCCTGTCATGGCTAAAGCTCGAATTGGCCACATTGTCGAAGCTCGTGTTCTTGAAGCTATTGGAGCTGATTATATCGATGAGAGTGAAGTGTTAACGCCAGCTGATGATGTATATCATATGCAAAAGTCTGACTTCACTGTTCCGTTTGTTTGTGGATGCCGTAATTTAGGTGAAGCAACACGCCGAATTGGTGAAGGAGCTTCCATGTTACGTACGAAAGGTGAACCAGGGACTGGGAACATTGTCGAAGCTGTCCGTCACTTACGCCAAGTTCAATCAGAAATCCGCATGCTCACTTCGATGTCAAGTGATGAAGTGATGACATATGCTAAGGAAATAAGTGCTCCGTATGAACTATTATTAAAGATCCGTGAAAACGGTCGTTTACCAGTGGTGAATTATGCTGCAGGTGGCGTTGCAACACCAAGTGATGCTGCATTAATGATGGAGCTAGGTGCGGATGGTGTATTCGTTGGTTCGGGAATTTTCAAATCGGAAAATCCTGAAAAATTTGCTAAAGCGATTGTTGAAGCTACGGCAAATTACAAAGACTATAAATTGATTGCTGAGTTATCTAAAGATCTCGGTACAGCGATGAAAGGTATGGAAATGAGCACTTTGTCCCCAGAAGAACGTATGCAGGACCGTAGTGAATAAGTTACATATCGTGAACTGTTGTTGCTATCCTTTAAAAAGCCCAAACGTTGTTAGGAATACTTGCAACTTCACAGATGTTTGTTTATGATAGAACATAATTAACATCCTCTAAAAAGTATTGATAGGAACGAGTAGCAGTTTTTCTTTCATTAGAGAGTCGATGGTTGGTGAAAATCGACGTAAGAATGCTGTGAATCCATCCTTGAACTAGTTTATGAAAAAGGGATTACGCCTTTTAAATAAACTCGGTTATGTACCGTTAGCAACTGTGAGCCGAAAGAGATGGTTATCTCTTTAATAAGGGTGGCAACGCGGGAATTCTACTCTCGTCCCTCATTTTGGGACGGGAGTTTTTGTATGCGTATAAATTGCAGATGGAGGAAATATTCCCAAAAGATCTCGTTTCGTAAGCAATATTTATTTTTACAGGGAAAACATGTATTTGCATCATGCTGTACGAATAAAATGATTAGGAGGAATTTACATGTTAGATATGAAGTTTTTGCGCAAACATTTTACCGACGTGCAAAAGAAATTGCAACATCGAGGTGAAGATTTATCGGAATTAGAGAAATTTGGCGAGCTAGATGAAAAACGTCGAATATTGATTACAGAAGTTGAACAATTAAAAGCGAAGCGCAATGAAGTATCCAAACGAATCCCACAATTAAAACGAGAACAAAAAGATGTCGAACCTGTCATTAAGGAAATGCGTGAAGTAGGCGAAAAAATTTCTAATCTTGATCAACAGTTAAAAAAGATTGAAGAAGGACTTCATCAGATGATGCTATCGATCCCAAACATTCCCCATGAAAGTGTTCCAATTGGCGAAGATGAAGAGGATAATGTTGTCGCTCGTAAACGGGGTGAGGCTCCACAATTTACGTTCGATATTCAACCCCATTGGGATCTTGCCGAGAACTTGGACATATTGGATTTTGAAAAAGCAGCTAACGTAACAGGAAGTCGCTTTGTTTTTTATAAAGGAATCGGAGCGAGACTCGAACGCGCCTTGTGGAATTTCATGATGGATTTGCATGCCGATGAGCATGGTTATGAAGAAATGCTTCCGCCATATATCGTCAATCGAGAAAGTATGACTGGAACGGGTAATCTGCCAAAGTTTGCAGAAGATGCTTTTAAGCTTTGTGAGTGGGATTATTTTCTCATTCCAACTGCTGAGGTTCCAGTTACGAATTATCATCGAGATGAAATTTTACGGGAAGATGATTTACCAAAAAAATATGTTGCTTTTAGTGCTTGCTTTCGTTCGGAAGCAGGTTCTGCTGGCCGAGATACGCGTGGATTAATTCGCCAGCATCAATTCAATAAGGTAGAACTCGTCCAATTTGTAAAACCGGAAGATTCTTATGAAGCTTTGGAAACATTAACCGGTCATGCTGAGAAGGTACTACAGTTATTGAATCTTCCATACCGCGTGATGAGTATGTGTACCGCTGACTTAGGCTTTACCGCCGCCAAAAAGTATGATCTTGAAGTATGGATCCCTAGTCAAAATACGTATCGAGAGATTTCTTCTTGCTCTAACTTTGAAGATTTTCAAGCGAGACGTGCCGGCATCCGCTTTCGTAACGAAGAAACAGGTAAGCCGACATTTGTCCATACGTTAAATGGTTCAGGATTAGCGATCGGCCGTACAGTTGCAGCTATTTTAGAAAATTATCAGCAAGAAGATGGATCAATCATAATTCCAGAAGTATTACGTCCATACATGGGCGGAATCGAAGTCATTAAATAAATAGGTATCGTGTCACCAAAACTTGGACCGAAATTTTTCGGCCCAAGTTTTACAATGGTGGCTTATTATATAAAAAGAAAAAATGAGCAATAACTATTGACAACTTAAAAAAAATCGTGTATATTATAAAATGTTGTTAGGGAGGAATACCCAAGTCTGGCTGAAGGGGTCGGTCTTGAAAACCGAAAGGGGTGTCAAAGCCCGCGGGGGTTCGAATCCCTCTTCCTCCTCCATTTTAAAAAGCGCATAAATTTTGGAGATAAAAAAGCCGTTACTCATTGTAACGGTTTTTTTTATGTTTGATGAACGGACGGTACGTTTAATAGAGAAAATCGTTGCAATGTATGCAAGCTGTCCATGAAAACTCATTATACAACACGATGTGGACATTTTTCTTCCATCGCGTGAAGTTTTATTGTATGATTAGTGATCCTTCAGCTGCCAGTTGACTGTGTAATGTTTGAATCATTCCGTAAAATGCATAGAAAAATGCTTCTGGTGCGTCGACACAATATGGTCAACTTTATCTGTGTCGATATTAAACGTTGTTTATCATAAACGATATGTCGAATATGCATAAAAGCAAAAATGGATATAATCACATTGAGGCATTTTATCATAAATCATCGCAATTTCATCTTTATAATCATCGATATTGCGTGTTGCTTCATCAATGAGGGCTTGGAGATCTGACAAATCTAATTCAACGACGATATCATTTTTTTCACGATTTTCTGTACGGATCTGTGCCAATGTATACATCCTTTCTTACGAATAATAGCTTCTTATTTGATTATACGTATATTCAGTCACCGATGCGGTGATTTGTATCACACGTAGAAATAGTCTGTTCAATACCGGGTTATTTACAAACACAATCCGTACACTGGAATGTCAACTTATCTTGACAAATTTCTCAAGACGTTCTATAGTACTAAACAATACATTCACTTTTAAATGAATAAAGAAGAAAAGAGACGTTGATTAGGATAGTAGTACAATGGGTGTTCGAAAAGAGAATGGAGTTCATCGGCTGAAAGACTCCAGCGAAAACAACGTGTATGAACCTACCTAGGAGTCGTCAGTAAAAGCTGATCGCAGTTTAATTGCGTTATCAAAAAAAGATGGGCATCGTTTCATATGCGCCAAATTAGGTGGTACCGCGAGATTTCACTCGTCCTTTTAAGGATGGGTGTTTTTTATTTTCGTATAGGAAGTCATCCGTTCTTAATTCGCCGTAGTCATAAGAATTAACGGTCCGAAGCAGTTCGCTCGGTCAAGGTCAACGACATAGCTATTCGATAAGGGAATCTGTTATTTTTGGGACTTTTATATCATCATGTAGAAGGAAGTGGTTTGTTATGAAACAAAAAGTTGTTTTTATCGGTGCAGGTTCAATGGCAGAGGCCATTATTGCCGGACTAGTTCAGGCACAATTTTTTCCGAATGAATATATTTTTGTAACGAACAAAAATGATCGTTCTCGCTTAGAAATGCTTCAAAAAAAATATGCAATTCAATCGTTTAAAGATAAAGAAGTCGTCCGTGATGCTGATATTGTAGTACTTGCTACGAAACCAGTTGATGTTAAAGAAGCGATTCAGTCTGTACAACCGTATGTCAATTCAAATCAATTGATCATCTCCGTAATCGCCGGTTTGGAAACAAGTCACATTGAAGATTTATTTGCAACAAACATCCCGGTGATTCGAGCAATGCCTAATACTTCAGCTTCCATTGGTCATTCAGCCACAGCGATTACCGCAGGACAATATGCAACAGAAAAAAACATCGCATTTGCTGAAGCTTTATTTCAAACAATCGGTACAACAACGGTCGTTCAGGAAGAGCATATGCATGCGATTACGAGTATTTCAGGAAGTGGGCCAGCATATTTTTATTATTTAGTCGAAGCGATGGAAGAAGCAGCTTCTGAATTAGGCTTATCCCGCGATGTAGCTAAAGAATTAATCATTCAAACCGTTATTGGTGCAGGAGAGATGTTACGAAATACGGGAGAAGCAGCTAGTGATTTACGAGAGAAAATAACGAGTCCGGCTGGAACGACAGAAGCTGGAATCGAGGCGCTTAATTCGTACAATTTTTCGGAAGCTGTAAAAAGCTGTGTGAAAAAAGCACATGACCGCTCGATTGAATTAGGAAAACAGTAATCTTAAACTGGAGATGTGTCTTGCACTTTTTGAACGAAGGGATGATCGTTTTTACAGATTGGTTATTCATTGTATTCGAACCCTTTTTATTCATTTTAATTATCAGGCGTTTTATAGTATAATAGAAGGGTTCATATGATGAGCCCTCGTAGCTCAGGGGAAGAGCAACAGCCTCCTAAGCTGTAGGTCGCAAGTTCGAATCTTGCCGAGGGCGTTAAACGGTTGATATGATGCAGTTTACAGGCGTTTAAGCCTATCGGATAAGCTCAACGTATCAAACAGTCTAATACGTATAAGAGGCAGTCGAAAGCCCTCTTTTCCGTTCTTATTACGAGAATGGGAAGGAGGGTTTTTTGTTGTCTAATCGCAAAGGTAAGCGGCAAATTTTAACACGAACGACACCGAATATTACAGAAGGGCATAGCGATGCAGAAAGATATATTAACGGCTTTTGTAACGTGATTAGACTGCATAAATCCGGTAAGATACGGAAGTCTTTCGAGGGATTGCTATATGTTACGTGGGAGCGATTAACGGCTTTTGTAATCACATTAATGTATTTAAAGAGATATCTCGCAATGTTTATTATTAAAAATATTCAGAATAATATATTGACAATCGCTTTATATGTCTATATTATTATATCCAACATAAAAAGACAGGGTATTATGAATATTTAGCGGGCATCGATTCCTACATAGCTAATAAGATAAGAAGAGATGCTGATTTATTACGATTAGAAAAAAAGCAAAGAAGTTGGGAGCTTCTGTTATTTCCCCTTCTGTCGGTGCTTTTTTAAACTTTATATGTAAGGTTCATAGTTCTAAGACAGTTTTAGAGCTAGGTTCTTCAATAGGTTATAGTACTTTATGGTTTGCCAAAGCCGTTGGTAATGATGGAAAAGTTATATATACTGACTTATCTAATAAAAACGCTAATATAGCAAGAACAGCTTTAAAATTAGCAGGTTTGGAAAACCGTGTTGAATTTATTATTGGTAACGCTTTAGAATATATGGATAGATTCAGACAGGAAAAAATAGAATACTTCGATATTATTGACTGGCCCCCCTAAACTTATAAATGATTTAGCAATACTAAATAAAGAATTTGCTGTTATTAATTCACTTTTATCTACTAGGTTAGGGATTGAGGCTTCAAATGCAGGAGAATAAAGAGAACTCACCGAGGATAATAAAAATGTTAGTGCAAATAGATGCCAAACTTCTAAAGTCCCAAACAGAGGGATTAATAAAATTGAGAGAGTACAGGATTGCACGGGTTCAGCTAGAGTTTGTATAAATATGTAGCCCAATCACTTTATTGATTTTTCCCATTCAAAACTAAAGACTTTAAAAATTAAGAGGAAGATCCAATAATTACAACCACCGAAAGTAAAATGTAGCCTGGACAAGGATGATTAAGTATCAGTTATCCTAGTGAATTGGTTGTTGTTTTATCTTCTTTCGGTTTTTAGTTGTAGTAAATTATTGATCTCCTTAGTGAAAAATACATCAATTACCAAATTGGGTTACTTATATGCATTGTTTTATACTTCTATCTTTTACATTATTTGTGATTATGATTGATATAGAAGGAGGAATTATTAAAATGTTATGGGAATTTAATTAAAACTAGATCACTAGCGTTGCATAAACGTAGTTATAATATTCCGTAAATTCTTTATTTCTAAATGAGCTAAAAAGATTAATGACCAACTAAAGGTGGCGCTGCTCATTTGGTAAAAATATACATTTAATGCTAGAGTGACATCGACTTTAGTGATTCGGTTAGGTTTTTGATTTCTTTTTAAAACGTCGTAACCAAATATACGAAGGTTTCCATAAAGTAGCTTTAAGCCAAGGGCTTATACGTAATAATGGCTTTTCGCTATTTGCCTCTAATTTAATAAGCACATGAGGGCAATATGTAATCAACTTTAATTTTATCAGACAGTGTCCTTTTTTACTAAAAATAAAAATGAGTGTGATTCCTCTACTGTTCATGATGGTAGGGATCACACTCATTTTCTTGTTTACTGAGGTTTTGTTTCAGCCTCATTTTGCATAGGACTATGAAGCGATTGAATCTGTTTTCGTTTTATCTTTTCGAACAAAAGCCATAATTCCTGCAATAGCTATGAGGATCGCAGGAATTAAATAGAACATTGAAATACTAATCAACCCACCTATAGCTGCTATGAGTAAAAATACTCCACCGAGTTTAGGTTTCGAGCGAACGACTACAGATCCAATAATTGCGAGGGTAGAAAATAAAAATGCTCCCCAACCTAATCCGATGATATCACTCGTACCGCTTTCATTAAGGGCTGAATCAACACCGCCGATCAATAAAGCTAAAATAGCTCCTAAAAACCCGAATAATCCACCGATCAAACCTAAAACAAATTCTGCTGTACGATTCATATGAATCCCTTCCTTTTATTCCGATGATTGATTCGCTAAATCGAAGGTCGTACTCACTTTTACTACTTACAATCGTTCGTTCTTACCAAAAATCCCCGATGTGTGTACGGACTGAGAGGAAAGTTTATTCGACATCAGAAATAGTCCAAATCGCTTTACCTGATTTCAATAAATCGGAGTAATGTAACTCGTATGTTTCAGATGTTGCGACATCGAAAGGTATTTCCCCGGTTAATTTTCCACCCGATTCAATTGAACCGTCGAGTTGTCCTTTCGTTCCTTCGGTAAGAAATGTTGTGTTGTATGCATACCCTTCATCGTCTTTTAATTCAATATTCATGATTGATGAAACCAATTGTTCTTCATCCGTCATATTTTCAACGGTTAAATTAGCTACGATAAATTGGTCGTTTTCTGGTGTATCAAATTGTCCACCTTCTTCAATTCGGACTTCATTTAGAGTAATTTCCATACCATCGAATTCGACTGTATCGCCAACTTCATATTTTTTATTTTCGTCGGCTACTTCTTGGTCTTTTTGGTTTTCATTTTGGTCTTGGTCTTCATTATCTTTAGAATTTGTCGTTTCTTCCTCAATATTGTCTACTTCTTTCACTTCGGCTTCACCACATGCAACTAAAGAAATTGAAATGAATAAGGCGAAACATAAGAATAATACTTTCTTCAACTTTCTACTCTCTCCTTTGTTAATTTTATTTGTCATCATTGTACAACATAGGGTGTGCATAAATGTGTATACGTTTAATGACGCCTTGTAGCGCCTCCTCCTTTACACATCTATCTTTAATTTTTTACACTCGGATGCCACCTCGTCATCATCTGTTTCGATAGTAATTATGACAGGAGGCGAATCGTAGTGTGCTCTAGCAGAGATTCGAAACTGTTAGATGAATAAAATAGGAGGATCATTGCAATGACAAAAATTTTTATTGACCCGGGGCATGGGGGAGCAGATTCAGGGGCGACAGGAAATGGACTTCGAGAGAAAGATCTTACATTAAAAATTTCTTTAAAGTTGCGGGATATTTTAAGCAATGAATATGAGGGACACTCACTTCGGCTTTCTCGGACAACAGATACCTCAGTTTCACTCAGTGAACGAACGAATATGGCGAACAGTTGGGGGGCTCATTATCTCGTCTCTATTCATATTAATGCAGGAGGCGGGACCGGTTTTGAATCATATATATACAATGGCAGTTATTCAGGAAAGCCGGAGACAAACCGTTTACGAGGGATCGTTCACGATGAAGTGATCAACGAAACGGCATTTCGAGACCGTGGTAAGAAAGAAGCTAACTTTCATATGCTTCGTGAATCAAATATGCCGGCTGTTTTAACAGAAAATGGCTTTGTTGATCATCAAGAGGATGCAGGTCAATTAAAAAATGATGCTTTTTTAACACAGCTTGCTCGGGGCCATGCGATCGGATTGGCGAAAGCATTCGGTCTACAAAAAAAGTCTGGAAAAATGACGCATTATCGAGTCGTTACCGGTTCATTTACGTCGAGAAAAAATGCAGAGAAGCGGGTCAATGAATTAAAAAACAAAGGATTTACTAGTTTTATTGATATATTTAAACATGCTGGTACGACGTATTACCGGGTGATTACTGGCTCATTTAAAAAAAGAACGAACGCCCAAAAACAAGTAGATACCTTAAAAAAAGCTGGTTTCAAGGCATTTATTGATATTTATGAGGCGTAAAAAATATATTTGCTTGTGTACATTTTCTTGACCGTGATTTTGATTAAAAAAAGCATGAAACATGACCTCGGTCGTTTGTTGATACCGAAGTCATGTTTCATGTCAAAAGATAATCTTTTAAAAGTGAAATAGACATCATTCATGTTTTATTGCTTTGCAAATGTCCCAAAATGTCCTAAAATAGAGAATAATTATTCGATATGCGGTTGGTGATCCGTTTTTCTTTTTTAAATGTCAAAGAGGGGTGAACATCATGGATATGACACATCTTCCCGCCAAGCCTGGAACCTATCAATTACAAGATTATGAACGCATGCGTGAGGTATTTAAATGGGAAGACGTACATAAGCATTTTAGCTGGTTTAAAACGGGGCAAGTAAATATAGCGCATGAGGCGATTGACCGACATGCGAACGATCCACAAACACGGGATCAAGTCGCCCTCATTCATTATGCTTCGGGTAAAGAGACGTGTTTTACGTTTGACGAGATGCGTAAACGAAGCAATCAATTTGCGAATGTTTTAAAAAAATATGGAATAAATAAAGGCGATCGGGTATTTTTATTTCTTCCAAGAACTCCACAATTTTATATAACATTTTTTGGAATACTAAAAACAGGTGCAATTGCAGGTCCGCTGTTTGAATCATTTATGGAACAAGCTATTTATGATCGGTTATATGATAGTGAAGCACGGATGTTGATTACGACAAAGGAATTGTGTGAACGAGTGCCACATAATCGATTACCAGCATTAGAAACGATTATTTTGATCGATGGTGAGGCGTCTGATGAAGCAACTTGTAAATACGTAAATTACGAGCAAGAAATGAACGAAGCTTCGATTCGATTTGATATTGAATGGGTTGATTTAGAAGATGGCATGCTTATGCATTATACGTCTGGTTCAACAGACAAACCTAAAGGTGTCTACCACGTTCATCGCATGATGATTCAACAGTATATGACTGCTGAATGGGTACTTGATTTACGAGAAGATGACATCTATTGGTGTACAGCTGATGTCGGCTGGATTGCAGGGACGAGTTATGGAATTCTTGCCCCGTGGTTGAAAGGAACGACGATTGTCGTTTATGAAGGACGTTACACGCCTGAGTCGATCTATCGAATGTTAGAGAAATATGGAGTGACGGTCTGGTACACATCGCCTACGGTATTACGGAATCTTGTAAGTACAAAAGAACTCGTCCATACATACAATTTGTCTTCGATTCGACATATTTTAAGCGTTGGTGAACTTCTGAGTCCAGAGATGATTACATGGGGATTAAAGACGTTTCATGTTCGCATTCATGATACGTGGTTGATGACGGAAACAGGTGCACAGATGATTGCTAATTTTCCTTCTTTAGAAATGCGACCTGGTTCAATGGGAAAACCAATTCCCGGTATTGAAGCGATCATTATGGATTATGAAGGAAATGAATTACCGCCTTATCAAATGGGAAATTTAGCGATTAAAAGAGGTTGGCCCGCTATGATGCATACAATTTGGAATCATCCAAATACGTATGAAAGTTATTTTATGAATGATTGGTATATGACCGGGGATCATGCTTATAAAGATGATGATGGCTACTTTTGGTTCCAAGGAAGACTCGATGATGTATTTAAAACTCCGACGGAACGAATTGGTCCGTTTGAGATTGAGAGTAAATTAATTGAACACCCAGCTGTTTCCGAAGCAGGTGTGATCGCTATCCCTGATCCAGCGAAAGGAGAAATTATGAAAGCTTTTATTACATTAAATGACGGTTATGAGACGTCTGAACAATTGCTTGCTCAGATCCGCTCTTATATTCAAAAAAACTTAAGTGCCCATGCAGCACCGCATCAGCTGGAAGTTAAAGATAAAATTCCTAAAACACGAAGCGGGAAAATTATGCGTCGCCAATTGAAATCGTGGGAAACGAATATGTTAGAAAATCGACCGGATGATCAATAATATCTTTTGATGTATACCATATGCTGATCCGTTCAAAAGAAGACCCTACTCGTCTAATCATAAAAAAACAGTAAAGCGTATATCCAGTCGGCGCAAGGTTCATCCGGTGGAGAGAGAAGCATAACTTGCATGCAAAAATCAAGCCGTTGACTCTATAATGAATCAACGGCTTGTTCTACTTATGAAGCTGCAATGACTTGGGCTGGTCCAAAAAATTCAAAGTGAATATTTTCATCGGCTACGTGAAGCTTTTTGAGAAATTGATACATGGAGCGCATGAATCCTTCTGGACCACAAAAGTAAAAAGCAGCTTGATTTGTTGGTAAAATAGACGTTAACCACTCATAGTCAATATGTCCTTCTCGATCATAATGGCCATGGTCTTCTTGTTGAGGTTCACTATAGACTGTATAGCTTGTTACTTGTTGGTACGTATTTTTAATTTGGGTAACATGTTCTTTCATGGCGTGATGTTTACCTGATTTTGCGGCATGAATAAAGATGACATCGCGGTTCGGTTGTTGTTTTATGACAGTGTCTAACATGCTTACCATCGGTGTAATTCCAACCCCAGCACTTAGGAGAACTAAAGGTTTCGCATCGTTTTCATCGAGTATAAAGTCTCCAGCAGGTGCACTAATCGGTAACGTATCTCCTTCATTTACATGTTTATGAAGATACGTTGACACGATTCCAGCAGGATTATTGTTACGTGCATCTTCACGTTTAACGCTAATTCGATAATAAGGGTTACCAGGTGCACATGATAACGTGTATTGTCTGAGATGTGTATATGGTTCACCCTCAATATCTGCTTTTATTGTAATATACTGCCCCGGTTGATAAGTAGGAAATGGTTTGTCGTCAGTAGGTTGTAAGTAAAAAGATGTAATGACATCACTTTCAATTTCTTTTTTGACAACTTTGAACGGACGATATCCTACCCATCCACCTGTATTACTTTTTACGTCTTGATACATGTTGTGTTCGACAGTAATAAAGACTTGAGCAATCTCTTGGTACGCTTTTTCCCACGCTTCTATAAATTGCGGTGTCGCTTTGTCACCTAATAATTCCTTCATCGCTAATAAAAGGTGTTTTCCAACGATCGGATAATGTTCAGGTTTAACATTTAGGCTTCGATGTTTATGGGCAATTGGCTTTACATGTGGTAATATTTCCTCTAAGTTGTCTATATGTGTCGCCGCTGCATATACCGTATTAGCAAGAGCTTTCGGCTGATCCCCTTTCCGTTGGTTTGTTTGATTGAAGATGTTTTTTAATTCGGGATGGTTCGCAAACATTAACTCATAAAACCGTGCTGTGATTTCTGCACCATGTTCTTGCAAAACGGGAACAGTAGATTTAACGATTTCCCTCGTTTGTTGATCGAGTGATGATGTAGTCATGAGCAAGACTCCTTTTTTGAATTAAATTTAAACATGTATTTAAAATACGCCTTTATTATATAATTATAGTACTCATTTTTTCAATAGAAAAAAAGCACAACATATTACAAAGTTGTGACGTTCTTTAAAAGGAGAATGAGCATGCAATTAAAAAAATATACAGATTATGCATTACGCGTTCTTATCTTTACAGGAATGAAAGCAGATGATGAGCTTGCTAGTATTAAGGAAATTTCAGAGGTTTTTTCAATTTCTCAACATCACGTAGGAAAAGTTGTATTTGAATTAAATAAACTCGGTTTGTTAGAAACAATTAGAGGAAGATATGGTGGGATTCGTTTAGCGAAACAGCCGGATGATATTAATGTTGGGGCGCTTGTACGAACATTAGAAAACGACTTCGATTTATTGGAATGCTTTGATCCGGATAAAAATCATTGTGTCATTTCGCCTGCTTGTCGGTTAAAAAACATCCTCCATGAAGCTTTAGAAGCATTTATCCATGTTCTTGACGAATACACGATTGGAGATTTAATCGTCAATGATGATGAATTAAGAAAGTTGATGGGACTGTGACAAATGCTTTTTGTAAAGGTTTTTCGTTTATGATCAAAAGTGATGTCTTGCTTACAAGTGAGCCAAATTGAGAAGGAGGGGAAGTATTCTCCTTCTCTTTACGTTAGCTTTGTAACGTTGAATTGGTCGGTGAGGAGTAACCAATTTTGTGGAAATGCTAATCCTAATTTCCAATAGCTGATTCCTAGTAAATCGAATTCTTTGATTAAATTAAATTTCGCTTGAATGGAACGGGCATCTTCAAACCATACTTCATGTTGATTGCCCGCTTCGTCTGTATAATGGAAAAATGGTGCTTGGGCGGTTGTATCGTATTCGATAGCTACACGATTCTCTCGTGCAAGTGCAATCGCTTGCTGGGGACTGAGAGCAGGAGCAAATTCACCACCTGGTTCATACGGGAGTGTCCAATCATATCCGTATAAATTTTGTCCGAGAAGTATTTTGTCGGCTGGTATTTCTGTTAAGGCATACTGGACAACTTTGCGAACTTCATTAATTGGTGAAACAGCCATCGGGGGTCCACCGCCATAGCCCCATTCATATGTCATTAAAATAACGAAATCAGCGAGTTCCCCGTGGGTTTCGTAATCATGGGCTTCGTATAAAATACCTGTTTGTGCTGCACTCGTTTTTGGAGCGAGAGCCGTTGACATTGTCAATCCTGCTTGTGACAGTCGGTCTTTTGCCATTCTTAAAAATGAATTATACGCTTCGCGGTCTGTAGGGTATATAAATTCGAAATCAAAGTGGACATCTTTGTAGCCTATTTCGTAGGCAATGTTAATGATTTGATCTAACAATGTATTTCTTGCATTTTGGACGGTTAAGACGATATGAGCAAGTTCGGAACTGAACTGATCTTCTTCGAGATTCGTAACGACGAGAACGAGGGATGCATTCGCTGATTGAGCAATATTTGGTAACTGATCGAGTGGCGGACGGTTAAGTGTCCCGTCACGATTCACGCGATAACTCATGATTGAAAGATATGTTAAATCTGGAGAATGTTTCGTAGCAGCATTGATGAGTGCTGGTGAAACACTCTCTCCTAAAGGTTCAATATAGGCGTTGGAAACAATTGGTCTTTTCTCTCTTTGGGGAATATACAATCGAAAACCGACCGGTAATGTTTGATTGATTGAAATGTTGTTGATTCGTGCTAGTTCCTCGTAAGATAGTCCAAATCGTTGCGCAATTGAATACAAACTATCACCAGGTTGAACGAAATAAAATTGGCCGATAATTGGAATAACGAGTGCCTGACCTATGACGAGTTCATTCGGTGCATCTAATTCATTCGCATCAATAAGAGCATTGACAGTTGTTCCGAAAGCATTGGCAATGGTTGTAATCGTTTCTCCTTCCTTGACAACGTGAATTTGCAAAAAATCCCCCTCCTTTTGCTTATAAGTGATATGCTCGACGTACAGAGACAAGTGGAATATAGTTCTATTTACACGTTATGAAGCAAAATGAAAAGATATGCTTTTATTGTATAATGATGATGGAGTTGAAACATTTTTTCCATGTGAGATCACGCAATAATATGATAAGTACAAGACAGATACAAACAGTAAAAGGTAGTGATGATGTGAAGGATGAACAGTTTATGCGTCTTGCGATTGAAGAGGCAAAAAAAGCCGAGCAATTAAATGAGGTTCCGATTGGTGCTGTGATTACACATCATCATGAAGTGATCGCAACAGGATACAATTTGCGAGAAACATCCCAGGAAACATTGTCACATGCTGAACTCATCGCCATCCGTAAAGCTAACCAAAAAGTTGGTAGTTGGCGCTTGGAAGAGTGCACACTTTATGTAACGTTAGAGCCTTGCCCGATGTGTGCAGGTGCAATTATTCAATCGCGTATGAAACGTGTCGTGTTTGGAACGTTTGATCCGAAAGCTGGGTGTGCCGGAACATTGATGAATTTATTAAACGAAGAGCGATTTAATCATCAAGTAGACGTCCGTTCTGGTGTTTTACAAGATGAGTGTGCTTATTTATTAACAAATTTCTTCCGTCAATTGAGAAAAAGAAACAAGAAAACGTAAGTCATTTCCTCGTCTCATAATGTATGAATGGTCGTTCGTTTATAAGGTAACGATACATTTGCTTACAAAATGAGTACACTCCATTCGGCTGTTGAACAGAAGTGAACGATTAACAATGTAATGAAGTTGCTTTTTTTGTAAAAAACCTTTATAATAAGTATTGTCGTGCTAAGCGGGGCAGTAGCGGTGCCTTGTACTCGCAATCCGCTATAGCGAGGTCGAATTCCCATTTGAGGTGAGACGACTTTATGGTCTGCCTTAAGGAATTGGTGTTGATGTTTAGGTCCTGCGCAACAGAAACCCATGAACCCTGTCAGGTCCGGAAGGAAGCAGCAGTAAGTGGATCTTTCTGTGTGCCGTAGGGCAACCTAAGCTGAGCCATGAACTTAAGTAACGCATAGGGACGTTTTAACGAGAATGGGTGCACGGCATACATATAAAATAGATTGTACTGAAAAATTCAGGAGTGTAACCTCTTATCGATATTCAACGTGATAAGAGGTTTTATTTTTTAGAGTAAGAGATCAACTGATTCATCCACTTCGGTTCACATTGACCCTTATCATAGGCTATAATTGAGAGGAATTCATAAAGGGGAACGTTTATTATGGGCTACCAAGCATTGTATCGTGCCTGGCGTCCACGGACATTTAAGGACGTCGTCGGCCAAACACATATTACTCAAACATTACAAAATGCAATCGTTCAACAAAAATTTTCACATGCCTATTTATTTTCTGGTCCACGGGGGACAGGAAAGACGAGTGCTGCAAAAATTTTAGCGCAAACGATCAATTGCGAAAAGGCACCTGTCAAAGAGCCGTGCAATACATGCTCGGCATGTCGAGGTATTTTAGATGGCTCGATTTCTGATGTTATTGAAATTGATGCCGCGTCTAATACGAGTGTAGATGATATCCGTGAAATTCGTGATAAGGTTAGATATGCTTCAAGTGTCGTACCGTATAAAGTATATATCATTGATGAAGTACACATGATTTCTGTAAACGCTTTTAATGCATTATTAAAAACATTGGAAGAACCACCTGAACATGTCGTCTTTATTTTAGCGACAACAGAACCACATAAAATCCCACTAACAATCATTTCTAGATGTCAACGATTCGATTTTAAACCGATTGCTAAGCAAGCGATTGTCGACCGAATGAAACATATTGTTGAGGTAGAAGGAGTTTCTGCTTCTACTGAAGCCTTGGAGTCCGTTGCTTTAGCGGCGGAAGGTGGAATGCGTGATGCCCTTAGTATTTTAGATCAAGCGATCTCCTATAGTGACGGTCAAGTTGAACAAAATGATGTGTTAGCTGTTACGGGTGGGGTATCGCAACACATTTTAACAGATATCGTTCAAGCGATGCATGGAAAAGAAATTCAAAAAGGCTTGAAACTCCTTGATGATTTAATTCAGCACGGGAAAGACCCGGCGCGATTTGTTTACGATCTCATTTACTTTTTACGAGATTTATTGTTATATAAAAGTGCACCATCGTTAGAAAATATATTAGAACGTGCAACGGTGGATGCCAGTTTTAAGCAGCTGGCAGAGGAAGCATCTGAACAATGGATTCAAGAAGCAATCACTCGTTTTAACGAATGTCAACAGGAAATAAAATGGACGAATAACCCGAAAGTTTTTATTGAAATTGCGATTATAGCGGTGACGAACAATCAGCAAGATAAGGAAACAGATTTCGTTGATTCAGAAGTCATTTCCAACTTAACGAGCAAAATTGCCCAATTAGAAAAAGATGTAGTCGCTTTAAAGAAACAACCTGATTCTCATAAAAGTGTGGCCCCTTCTTCAAAGCCACGAAGGCGACAACAACGAGCGACAAAAAACAGCTATAAAGTTCCGTATGAGCGCATTCGCAGTTGTTTACAAAATGCTGAGAAATCAGCCTTGAAAGAAGTTCAATCTCAATGGGCGTCCTTTTTAAATGAATTAAAATCAGCAAATGCACCAGCGCATGCGACCATTCAAGATAGTCATCCAGTAGCTGCTTCCGATCAGGCAGTCGTCGTAGCGTTCAAGTATGAAATTCACTGTTCACTTTTTTTAGATCACCGTGAAACAGTTGAAACTGTGCTCGCAAGCATTATTCAAAAATCGCTAACGATTATTCCGATTCCAATGAATGATTGGAAACCATTACGAGCAGAATATGTGCAGAAACAGGAATTGTCTCATCCGAGCAAAGAGAAAGCCGAAGAGCCAATCGTTAAAGAGGCGAAAAAATTGTTTGGAGATGACATGGTAGAAGTTCATGAATAGAAATGGTTGTTCGAACGTAAAAAACTTAAAAAAATAGGCCCATTGTAGATTTTTCACTTTATCATTTATAATAGCAATGAACGGATTTACGTAAATTAAAGGAGGCGTTTTCCATGAAAGGTATGGGAAATATGGGTAACATGATGAGACAAATGCAAAAAATGCAGAAGAAAATGATGAAGGCACAAGATGAACTTCATGAAATGACATTTGAAGCATCTGCAGGTGGTGGAATGATTACCGTTACGGCTAATGGAAAAAAGGAAATTGTAGATGTGAAAATAGAAGAAGATGTCGTTGATCCTGATGATGTAGAAATGTTACAAGATTTAGTGATCGCGGCTATGAATGATGTATTAAAGCAAATCGATGATAAGACGAATGAAACGATGGGTAAATTTACAAAAGGATTACCTGGTGGTGGCATGTTCTAGGAGGAGCGCCTAATGTATTATCCGGAACCGATTTCCAAATTGATTGATAGCTTCACAAAATTGCCAGGAATCGGGCCAAAAACAGCTGTTCGCCTGGCTTTTTTTGTTCTCAACATGGATGATGATGATGTTTTGGAGTTCGCAAATGCACTCGTCAATGCAAAACGCGAATTGTCCCATTGTTCGATTTGTGGACATATTACAGATCAAGATCCGTGTGTGATTTGTCAAGACACTTCCAGGGATCATTCAGTCATTTGTGTCGTACAAGATCCAAAGGATGTTATTGCTATGGAAAAAATGAAAGAATTTCGTGGTAAATATCATGTTTTGCACGGTGCTATTTCACCGATGGATGGCATTGGTCCAGAAGATATTAATGTCCCTGACTTATTGAATCGATTAAAAGACGAAGAAGTTGAGGAAATTATACTTGCTACCAATCCGAACATTGAAGGGGAAGCTACAGCGATGTATATTTCACGATTAGTGAAACCATCGGGTATTAAAACGACACGAATTGCGCATGGTTTACCCGTTGGTGGTGACTTGGAGTATGCGGATGAAGTTACATTATCCAAAGCAATAGAAGGAAGACGAGAATTGTAGAATTTGGGTGGCGGTGTTGTGAGGAGAAAAAGACAAAAAAGAGAGATTGATGAATTATTACTCGATGATATTTTTAGAACACAACATGAATGGAAACAATTGAGTTCGATTATGAACCAAAGTATTGAACCGACAGAAGAAGGGAAGTTTAGAGAAGCTGTTGCACAAGCAAAATATTTATTTTTATTACGGGAGGCGAGACGTCGCAACCTTAGTGCAATCCAGCTTCATGTGTAACGATGATATGAATAACATAGACGTTTAAAAGACAAGGAGTTATACCGTTTATAGCTCTTGTCTTTTTTTAATTTGAAACAGATGTGCTTTTATGTAATGTAACAAGCAATGTGTATTTTATGTTCTTATTCGTTTGTAATCATCATATGATGGACTAAGGGAAAGATAAGAAAAAGGAGTTGATCTCGGTTGAGCTCTACATTCGTCATTACGATTATGGTCGTGCTTATTATTATATTACTCATCGTTGGCGCTCCTGTTAAGCCGATGCGTTTCATTGCCCAAAGTACTGTCAAATTAGGAATAGGTGTGTTATTTTTATTCTTTTTGAATGTGTTCGGCGGCGCTATTGGTCTACATATTCCGATTAATGTATTTACCGTGATCATTTCAGGTTTTTTAGGACTATTTGGCGTAGCTTCATTGGCGGCCATTCATTTATTGATTATTTCATAGCAGGTTGTCGTTTCATTGATTGACATTGGAAAGTATTTGCCTGCTCTAAAACCGACCTAGCATAGATCAGCAGCTGATTCACACAGGTTAAAAGATTCAAAGTTTATTCGTATATCATCCGTTAGATTAGGAGATACTATCTAACGGAGGTGGAAGAAATGGGAACCGAAATGAATAAACGTTGTGGAATTTGTGAAGAAGAGAAGGAACAGGGGATTTATGTATACAATTTATTTATTTGTTGTGAATGTGAGTATAATATCATTCATACTGAACCGAGAGAAGAAAAGTATAACTATTACTTAAAAAAACTAAAAAATATAACCCGGCCAACGTTATTTTCATAGAGTTTTAAAGAGTGGAAGTTTCCGAACGAATGATTATAGGTATCATAGTTACTCAGTTCTTTGAATGAAGTCTTTGTATTCTTTTTTGCAAAGGCTTTTTTTGTGTTACTACTTAAAAATGATTAATGTATAAAATGGAAAATGAATGCTATCTATAGGTTAGATTCCAAATCAACAAAATCTATAGCAGCGCTTGACGAAGTAAATAAATTCATTAAAAAAACGTCGAAAGAATGCTACAATGTACAGTGGAAGGCTTTTATAATAATTTGTAAAAGCAAGTCACATAGACTAATAATGACTTGAAATAACACAAAATAATCGAACTTCCCCTTTCATAAAGTTTATTGTATAGGAAGGGTTGTAGTTTTTTTATCTTATTGAATTAAATTTCGGCGGGGTGTAAGTTAAAATGCGGCTCCATGCAGTCCGTATAAGGAACATCCATTGTCGATGAAGGAGCAGAATCAGTGAACGGCTATTTTGTAACATTCGAGGGTGGAGAAGGTGCTGGAAAGACAACTATTCTTCGCGCTCTTCAACAAAAATTTTTCGCAGCGGGATATGAAGTCATCGCTACACGTGAACCTGGTGGAATTGAAATAGCAGAAAAGATTAGACAAATTATCCTCGATCCAGACTATACGGCGATGGACGCACGGACAGAAGCCTTATTATACGCTGCCGCACGTAGGCAACATCTCGTAGAAAAAATTATCCCTGCATTACAAGCAGGAAAAATAGTCCTTTGCGACCGATTTATAGATAGTAGTCTAGCTTATCAAGGACATGCACGGGGTCTTGGAATGGATGAAGTATTAACGATTAATGAGTTCGCCATTCAAAATTGTATGCCAAACGTAACATTATTTTTCGATCTTCATCCGGAAAAGGGTCTACAGCGCATTCAAGCGAATAAACATAGAGAAAGAAATCGATTAGATTTAGAAGAACTTTACTTTCATGAACGTGTGTATGAAGGATATCAGCTATTAACGACGAAGTTCCCAGACCGTATTCAAACAATTAATGCGGATCAATCACAGAAAGAAGTAGAAACAGAAGCGTTTAAAACGATCATCGATTCCATGAATAAAGGTTAAAAAGGAGGAGAACATTGTGAAGTTAATCATTGCGGTCGTCCAGGATAAAGATTCGAATCGCCTCGTAGATGCACTCGGTGGAAATAATTTCCAAACGACAAAGCTGGCGACGACTGGTGGGTTTCTAAAAGAGGGAAATACAACGTTGATGATCGGTTGTGAAGATGAGCGGATTGATGAAGCGTTGGATATTATTCGTGACAATTGTTCACAACGAGAGCAAATGGTTGCACCGATTTCACCAATGGGTGGAAATGCAGATACGTATATTCCGCGACCTGTCAAAGTTGAGGTTGGTGGAGCGACTGTATTTATTCTTCCGATTGAATCCTTTGTTCAATTTTAAAGTGAAAGGCTTATGGGTGAACGAATGATAGGTTTTACAGCAGAGTGAAATGGTCAACACTCTATACGCCGACGTGCTCAACGAGGACGAAGTTTTGTAGAGGGAGATTGTTTCTTTATTTTTGGACGATAAAAGGATGGTATTATGAAAACATGGGCAGAAGTTGCCGAAGTACAGCCATTAGCGAGTAAAATTATGACAAATAGTATACAAAGGAAACGAGTTTCCCATGCTTATTTGCTTCAAGGTGATCGGGGAACAGGAAAGGAAGCGATTGCTGAGCTTCTTGCAAAAACGTTGTTTTGTAAATATCTGTCTGGTACAGAACCGTGTCATACGTGTAATATGTGTAAGCGGATTGAATCGAGAAACCATCCAGATGTACATTGGATTGAGCCTGAGGGACAATCGATTAAAATCGAACAAATTAAAAAGTTGCAAAAGGAATTTATCTATTCAGGTCTAGAAACGAGTCAAAAAGTGTACATTATTAAAGGTGCTGATACGTTAACTTTAAATGCAGCGAATCGCATTTTGAAATTTTTGGAGGAGCCAAAGCGGCAAACAACCGCTATGATGTTAACTGAAAACAGCCAGTCTATCATTCCTACGATTCGCTCTCGTTGCCAGGTCATTGATTTAAAACCGTTGCATCCCGCCTCCTTTCAAAAACAGTTGATAGAAGCCGGTATGTCGGAACGAGAGGCTCGATTTATGAGTGCATTGACGAACAATTTTGAAGAAGCGATGACGTGGAGTCATGATGAGTGGTTTGCACAAGCGAGAAAACTAATGATACAATTGATTGAAAAGCTCTCATCAACCAATGATGATGCATATTTATTTATTCACCAATATTGGTTACCTCATTTTAAAGAGCGAAAAGAGCAAGAACAAGGATTGGATTTTTTGTTACTCGCTTTTAAAGATATACTTTATTTTCATATGGGGTATGAACGGGGAATGGTCGTATTTAGTTCAGATGACGAACGACTTGAACAGTTTGGATTACATTTCTCACGAGAACAACTCATAGCAATTCTTCATGATTTGCTACAAGCAAAAAAATATTTGAAGCAAAATGTTCAAGCGACTTTAGTAATGGAACAACTCACACTTCAAATCCAGAGGTGATCATAGAGTATGATAGATGTGGTTGGTATTCGTTTTAAAAAAGCGGGAAAAATATATTATTTCGATCCGGCTGATCATGATATAACAAAGGGCAATTATGTCATCGTCGAAACAATCAGAGGGATTGAGTTTGGAAAAGTAGTCATTGCAAATAGACGTGTCGATGAAGAGGATGTTGTCCTCCCTCTTAAGAAAGTGATGCGGATTGCAGGTAAGAACGATCAGTCTAAAGTGATTGAAAATCAGGAACAGGCAGAACAGGCCTTTCACATGTGTGAAAAGAAAATAACAGAACATCATTTAGAGATGAACTTAGTAGATGCAGAATATACATTTGATCGGAATAAAGTTATCTTTTATTTTACAGCAGATGGACGAGTCGATTTTCGCGAACTTGTTAAAGACTTGGCCGCTTTGTTTAAAACACGGATTGAACTAAGACAAATCGGTGTTCGTGATGAAGCAAAGATGTTGGGCGGAATTGGCCCATGTGGTCGAATGCTTTGTTGCTCCACATTTTTAGGTGATTTTGAACCAGTATCCATTAAAATGGCGAAAAATCAAGATCTTTCTTTGAATCCTGCCAAAATTTCTGGTTTATGTGGACGACTCATGTGCTGTTTAAAATATGAAAACGATGAATATGAAGCCGTTAAACGGGAATTACCCGACCTAGGTGAAAGAGTGAGCACCCCGTATGGTAAGGGACATGTTGTTGGCTTAAATATTCTTGAACGTTTAGTTCAAATTGAACTTCCGAAAGAGGAGCGTGTCATTGAATACACCGTCGATGAATTGATTGAAGAAGGCATTATAACGACAGAAGCCACGGAATAGTGGGGTGAATAGGTGTGAGCGCAAGTAATAGACAAATTTTTGATCAAGTATCGGATATGGAAAAGCAAATCGGTGAGCTTTATGAGCAACTAGGTGATTTAAAGAAGAAACTCGGTAATTTATTAGAAGAAAATCACCGATTAACGATGGAAAATTATCATCTACGTAATCGTTTAGACCGAGAAGAATCGATCGATGACGGTGATGAACAAAATAACAAAAAACAAATGGGAATTCCTGGCGAAGGTTATGACAACTTAGCGAGGTTATATGATGAGGGATTCCATATTTGTAACCTCGAATTCGGAAGTCCACGGCAAAATGAAGACTGTATGTTTTGTTTAGACTTTCTAAGTAAAAATTAAATAATAAAAATGATCAAGCTGTCACCATATGTTGGAAGATGTATGGGGCAGCTATTTTTACGAAATGGTAAGCATGATGAATCGATGTAAGGAAGGGAAATAATCATGGTACAGTTATATGATGATGAACGTATAGACTATTTATTAGCAAATGAAGAAATGAAGATCATTCAAAGTCCGACCGCTTTTTCTTTTTCTTTAGATGCAATTTTGTTAGCAAATTTCGCTTATGTACCGATTAAACAGGGGAAAATTCTCGATTTATGTACAGGAAACGGAGTCATTCCTCTCTTATTATCACGACGAACAAACGCTGATATCGTCGGCGTAGAAATCCAACAACGGATTTATAATATGGCTGAACGAAATGTCCATTTGAACGATCTCGATCAACAGTTATCAATGATTCATGGCGATTTAAGAGAGATGCAACCTATTTTAGGACATAGTCAATTTGATGTCGTTACATGTAATCCACCGTATTTCCCGACCCCAGCTAAAACAGAACACAATCAAAATGAATATTTAACGATTGCCCGTCATGAAGTGTATTGCACATTAGAGGAAGTTGTTAAGGCATGTAAATTACATGTTCGACCTGGAGGAAAAGTCGCAATGGTCCATCGCCCAGGTCGACTCGTTGATATCATTAATTTATTTCGAACGTACAATCTAGAACCGAAGCGGATGCGACTTGTTTATCCGAAACGAGATCGAGAAGCAAATATGTTACTAATTGAAGGTATGCGTGACGGTAAAGTTGACTTGAAAATTTTACCACCTTTATATATTTATGAGGATGACGGCTCCTATACAAAAGAGGCAGAGGATATTATTTATGGGTGAACGACATACGGTTTATATTTTAAAATGTAAAGATGATACGTTGTATACTGGTTATACGAATAATTTGCCTAACCGACTACGCATGCATGAAAAAGGAAAGGGTGCTAAATATACACGAGGACGTGGCCCATTTCAAGTCATTTTCACTGAAACCTTTTCAACAAAACGAAAAGCGATGCAAAAAGAATATGCGATTAAACAATTATCTCGTCAAGAAAAACTACAGATGATTCGTGAACAAAGGAAAGAAGGTTATGAAGGATGAACATTCAAAAGAGTTTTCAAGAAGAGGAACAAGGGAAATTGTATGTTGTACCGACACCGATCGGTAACTTAGAAGATATAACTTATCGGGCATTAAACGTATTACAAACGGTCACGATCATTGCTGCGGAAGATACGCGCCATACAAAGAAGTTATTAAATCATTTTAAGATTCAAACGCCAATGATTAGTTATCATGAGCATAATAAACGACAACGAACAGAGGAATTGATTCATCGACTGCAACGAGGGGAATCAATTGCCTTAGTAAGCGATGCAGGTATGCCAGCGATTTCAGATCCCGGTTATGAACTCGTTCAAGCAGCTATTGCAAAAGAAGTGTCTGTAATCGTATTACCTGGGGCAAATGCAGCCCTTTGTGCTCTCGTCGGCTCGGGTTTAGCGACAGATAAATTTTTATTTTATGGATTTTTACCTCGAAAGAAAAGTGATAAGGAAGCTGAGTTAAAGCGATTACAATCTCTTCAAGCGACGTTGATTTTTTATGAATCTCCTTATCGATTGAAAGAGACTTTAGCTGACCTTCAAAATCAACTTGGCAATCGAAATATATCGATTGCTCGTGAGTTGACGAAACATTTTGAAGAATACATACGCGGTTCGGTGGATGAGTTACGACAATGGGCTGAAAACAACCCACTTAAAGGTGAGTTTTGCCTCGTCGTCGAAGGAAACAAACAAAAAGACGTTGAAAAGAATCATCTTTGGTGGAGTCATTTGACAGTTAAAGAGCACGTCAGCTATTACGTCCAGAGCGAGTCAAAGTCAAGTAAAGAGGCTATTAAACAAGTAGCGTTGGAAAGGAATTTGCCTAAGCGAGAAGTGTATCGAGCTTATCATATTGAGCCATAGATGTTAGCCATAGATGGACGATTCACCCAGAGAGGTCTTTCAAACGAAATCACTCAAGTGTTGATTTCGTTTGAAAGTCAACACTTGAGTGGTTCGTTAGAATGAGCAAGCGAACAAATTATTTAGTGAAGCGCTCCTGAATCTCTTCGACAAGGGCTTGCGCACCTTCTGGACTAAGCACAAGCTTTCCATTGGCAAAGGCTTGATTCTCATCAGAAGCATCTCCAGTAATGTAGCAAGACATATTTGGTTTGTACTTTTTAAGAATGATTTTATCATTGTCAACATAGATTTCAAGAGGGTCTTTAATATTAATATCAAGTGTTCGCCGTAATTCAATAGGAATGACTACTCGACCCAGTTCATCGACTTTTCGGACAATTCCTGTAGACTTCATCTTTCTTCCCCCAATTTAAAATTTCGTCAATCTTCGACATATATTATGAACATCGTACCAATCATTACCAATAGTGTCAATAATTTTTTGACAAAAAATAGACGTTTTATAGAAAATTTCTTTATTTGCAATAAATGTACTGCATAATGTGGAAAAAATCACTCATTAAATGAAACATTAAAAGTCATTTGATTTCGAGTTAGCGAAACAGTTTTTATAAATCCTTTTAAATGTTGTCGCTAATGGAAATGTTATTAAAAAGTCGCTACAATAGAAGAATAAGCATGTATACATGTTCGAGGAGGAAAATCAATGACAAATAAAGATAAAACGTTTTATATTACGACTCCGATTTATTACCCGAGTGGAAAACTACATATTGGACATGCGTATTCTACAGTTGCCGGTGATGTGATGGCCCGTTACAAACGCTTGCGTGGCTATGATGTCATGTATTTAACAGGTACGGATGAGCACGGACAGAAAATCCAGCAAACTGCAGAGGAGCAAGGTCTTTCTCCGCAAGAGTATCTCGATCAGATTATCGGTAGTATTAAGAACTTGTGGAAACAGTTAAAAATAACGAATGACGATTTTATTCGAACGACAGAGGAGCGCCATAAAAAAATTGTCGAAAAAATTTTTAACCAATTGCTTGAGCAAGGAGATATATATTTAGATGAGTACGAAGGTTGGTACTGTATTTCATGTGAAACGTTCTTCACCGAATGGCAATTGGATGAAGGAAAGTGTGCCGATTGTAAAGGAGAAGTCGAAAAAGTAAAAGAAGAATCGTATTTCTTTAAGATGAGTAAATATGCAGATCGACTCATTCAATATTATAAAGAACATCCAGAATTTATTCAGCCTGAAAGTAGAAGAAATGAAATGCTTAATAACTTCTTGAAACCAGGCTTAGAAGACTTGGCCGTGTCACGTACAACATTTGATTGGGGTGTCAAAGTTCCCGGCAATCCGAAACACGTCATCTATGTATGGATCGATGCGTTAACGAACTATATTACTGCTTTAGGTTATGGAACCGATGAAGATGAGAAGTTTCAAAAATATTGGCCGGCAGATGTCCATTTAATCGGTAAGGAAATTGTTCGCTTCCATTCGATTTACTGGCCAATTATTTTAATGGCACTTGATTTACCTTTACCGAAGAAGATTTTTGCACACGGTTGGATTTTAATGAAAGACGGTAAAATGTCTAAATCGAAGGGAAATGTTGTCGATCCGGTAAAACTTACGGATCGTTACGGAGTTGACGCTCTAAGATATTATTTATTGCGCGAAGTACCATTTGGCTCGGACGGTGTGTTTACGCCAGAAGCTTTCGTGGAACGGTTAAACTATGATTTGGCGAATGATTTTGGAAATTTATTAAATCGTACCGTAGCGATGATTGAGAAGTATTTTGACGGAAAAATCCCTGCTTATCAATCATCAGAAACAGCAGTGGATGAAAGTTTGGAGAAATTGATGCAGGACACCGTTACAAATGTAGAACAATCTCTTGATGAGATGGAGTTTTCTGTGGCCCTTTCATCAATTTGGCAGTTGATAGGTCGAACAAATAAGTATATCGATGAAACAGAGCCATGGGTCTTAGCAAAAGATCCAGCTCAAAAAGAACGTCTCGGAAACATTATGGCTCATTTAGTTGAATCATTGCGAACGATTGCCATCGTCCTTCAGCCGTTTTTAACAGAAGCTCCTAAGGAAGTTTTTAAACAGTTAGGGATTACGGATGAACAACAAACAACATGGGACAGTGTCTATAAACAAGGAGTTGTACAAGCAGGTACACTTGTTGAGAAAGGCGAGCCGATTTTCCCGCGTCTAGATATGGAAGAAGAAGTTAAAGGCATTCAAGAGATGATGAAGAAAACAACATACAAACAAGATAGTGAACAAGAAGATGCGAAAGAGATCGTAAACTTTGATGATTTCATGAAGTTAGACTTACGGGTGGCAGAAGTTACTAAGGCAGAGAAGATGGCAAATGCTGATAAGCTTCTGAAATTACAAGTAGACCTTGGCAAACAGAAGCGTCAAGTCATTTCAGGGATTGCTAACGATTACGAACCTGAACAACTCATCGGTAAAAAAGTGATTTGTGTCACGAACTTAAAACCGGTGAAGCTACGGGGTGAAATGTCAGAAGGCATGATTTTATCTGGTGAAGATCCAGAGAGTGGACGCTTGTCTCTAGCAACCGTTGACTCGTCATTGCCAAACGGATCTATCGTTGAATAAACAGCAACATGAAGAGCTGTTCTAAAAGGAGAACATTTAAGTTAAAAACGAGAAAAAAAATCCAAAACATTGGTCAATCGATGTTTTGGATTTTTTAGATAGGTCATCTAAAGTGAAGAATAGCCGGAGTTAGACAGCCCTTTCTTTTAAGTGAAATTTAAGTGAACGAATGACTCTCATTCGTTCATAATCGAATGAGAAGATTAAGTGATACTGAAAGAGGGAGTAGACAAATTTTAGGAGTGAGTGAATGATGTTGTTTGAT
>DASUXY010000012.1:0-25484 GCA_036377675.1 Bacillota bacterium | reverse complement strand
GTAACGAACATCCAAATAGTCTTTTTGTTGAATCATTTGATGAATACGATACAATTTTTCCATTGTAAAGTCTCCCTATACGTTGTATGAATAGCCCCAATCAAATATTATACCAAATATAATGAATATTCAATCCGTTCTTTTAAAAAATATGGAGCATATTGCAAAAATTGTTTAAAAGTATACACGTATTCATCCATGTCAATCTATGATTCTAATCTTCTTTATGAGATATTTTTTCCGTTAGCTAACCGTCATATGAAAAGCATTGTCACAAATATGCTCCCGTGATATGATAAGTTTAAAATTATTACGAAAATTTATTCTCCTCATGTACAAAAATGGACACTCTCCAATGAAATGGGAAAGGAACAACTAGGTGATCGTTATGCAAAAAGTGAAAAATCGTTGGCTCATTGCGGCTTCGGCGGTCGGGATTCATATTTCAATTGGTTCTGCATATGCGTGGAGCGTTTTTACGAATCCTTTAGCCGAACAATTTGGCTGGGATACAACGCAAATCTCTTTTGCGTTTAGTCTTGCTATCTTTTTTTTAGGGACATCCGCTGCTTTTATGGGGCGATTCGTTGAACGAAAAGGTCCAAGAAAATCGGGGATGATCGCTGCACTTTTTTTCGGAATTGGGGTAGCCGGTTCGGGGTTTGCGACGAGCTTACAATCGTTACCTTTATTATATTTATTTTACGGAGCTATCGGTGGAATCGGATTAGGAATTGGCTATATCGCACCGGTTTCAACCCTTGTTAAATGGTTTCCAGATCGGCGTGGTCTTGCTACCGGGCTAGCGATTATGGGCTTTGGATTTGCTGCGCTGTTAACCGGTCCGGCTGCCGCACATTTAATTGAAATCGTCGGAATATCGCCTACCTTTTATATTTTAGGCGCTACTTATTTTATCGTCATGGTCGTCTCTTCGCAATATTTAGCACCACCTCCTGAAGGATGGGTACCGAAAGGGTTTACCGAGAAACAACAAAACGGACAAGTGAAAGTTAAACGAGATCTTTCCCAACTTACAGCTAATGAAGCGGTGAAAACACGTCGCTTCTGGATGCTCTGGCTGATGTTATTTATTAATATTACGTGCGGTATTGCGATTCTTGCAGTAGCATCACCGATGGCACAAGAAGTTACGGGAATGACATCTCTTGCCGCAGCGACAATGGTCGGTCTTTTAGGTTTATTTAATGGGGGAGGAAGACTAGGCTGGGCGTCATTATCGGACTATATTGGTCGTCCAAATGTGTTCACAGCGTTTTTTGTCATTCAAATCATCGCATTTTTCTTGTTACCCTTTACAACACATCCCCTCCTCTTTCAAGTTTTACTATTTGCTATTATGACTTGTTACGGGGGAGGTTTTGCTACGATTCCTGCCTATATTGGTGACGTCTTCGGAACGAAACAGCTCGGAGCGATTCACGGCTATATTTTAACCGCTTGGGCGATGGCGGGCATCGCTGGACCGATTCTTTTATCATTCATTTACGATACAACGAATAGTTATAATAGTACGATGATGATTTTTGGAATTCTATTTATTATTGCATTTATCATTTCCCTATGGATTAGACAAGATATTAAACGGCTGCGTGCGAAGCAAACATAAAGAAATAAAACACGGTTTTCCCATTCCACAACTACGACCCTACATAATTTGTATAAATAAGTCATACACGGACAGCTGGTCCTAAAGAGATAGAAAACAATGTTGATTCATGTAATCGCCCATTGGCTCATCAATTTTAATGGAGGGATTCTTATGGGAAAGACGAAACATACAGGGCCCATTAAATTGCCTAAAAAGCCTAATCCGAGTCTGTGGGCAAGCAAAATTCCATTCGGACTCGGGAAAGTGAAGCCGCATCATATTCGTGACATGCTAAAAGTCGTTTGGGAAAATAAAGATAATCTACCGTATGCAGCGCGGATTTTAACAGAAGGGGTTTGTGATGGGTGTGCTCTCGGTGTACAAGGTTTGAAAGATCAAACATTAAAAGGACCTCATTTGTGTATGACACGTTTAAATGTCCTTCGTTTAAATACAATGAAAGCGATGAAAAAGGAAGTCGTTCATGCCGATATTGATGAACTCCGCCAAATGAGCAGTACTGAACTCCGACAATTAGGGCGAATTCCGTATCCGCTCATTCGTCGACCAGAAGAGCGAACATTTCGACGGATCTCTTGGGATGAAGCTCTCCATACGATCGCCGAGAAAATGAAAGTGCTTCCCCCGAAGCAATATGCTTTCTATTTAACCTCACGAGGAATTACAAATGAATCTTACTACGTAGCAGGAAAAGTAGCTCGATTTCTCGGTACGAATCATATCGATAATTCTTCGCGAATTTGTCATTCTCCTTCCAAAACAGCACTCACCCGTTCGGTCGGGATCGGAGCTTCCAGCTGCAATTATAAAGATTGGATCGGAACTGATGTTCTTCTATTTTGGGGATCTGTTGCCGCTAATAACCAACCTGTTTCCACGAAATATATGTATGCAGCGAAACGAAAAGGAACAAAAATTATCATCATCAATCCCTATCACGAACCTTCAATGGATCATTACTGGATCCCTTCGATTCCCGAATCCGCACTCTTTGGAACAAAAATAGCCGATGATGTCTATCAAGTAAACATAGGTGGCGATATCGCCTTCATGCACGGAATGATGAAGCATTGGTTTCATATGGAAGAACAGGAATATGGCTCCGCAATCAACCATGAGTTTGTCGAAAAGCATGTGAACGGCTTTGACGCGTTGAAAGAACAAGTTTCAATGTACAACTGGGAGCAACTCGAAAAGTCATCTGGACTGAAAAGAGAACGCATAATTGAGTTAGCGGAACTACTCGCCGAGGCAAAGTCAGCTGTTTTCGTCTGGTCAATGGGGTTAACGATGCACCGGTTTGCAACCGATAATATTTCACAAGTCGCCAATCTCGCTTTATTACGTGGCTTTCTCGGCCGAAAACATTGTGGACTCATGCCCATTCGTGGCCATTCTGGTGTTCAAGGTTCAGGTGAGATGGGTGCGGACCCCTTTTCTCTTCCCGGTGGCCCAATGGATGATGAAAATCGCCAGCGCGTTGAAGAAGTCTGGAAGTTCGATATCCCTACGTGGCAAGGTGACATAGTCGGAGTGACGCTGGAAAACACCTTACTTCCAGAAGATCACGATCGTAAATTAAAACTATATTATATGTCAGGGGGAAATTTCCTCGAAACGATGCCGAACCCTGACTTTGTAAAAAAATGCTTAGAAAACGTTGATATTCGCATCCATCAAGATATTATTTTCAATACGTCTACATTCGTTGATGCAAAAGAGGCGGTCATCGTCTTACCAGCGATGACACGGTACGAACAACCTGGAGGTGGGACATCTACTTCAACCGAAAGGATGGTTTATTTTTCACCAGAAATTAAAGGACCTCGTATTGAAGAAGCACGAGCGGAATGGGAAATTTACGTAGATTTAGCTAAGCGCGTTAAGCCCGAACAAACCCACTTGATCGACTTTCAAGATGCAGACGAGATTCGCAAAGAGATTGCCTTAGCTGCACCAAATTATGACGGCATTCAGCACGTAAAGAAACGAGGTGACTTCTTTCAATGGGGAGGCGCTTGGTTATGTGAAGGCGGCATTTGTCCGACACCTGATGGGAAAGGCAACCTTATTCCCGTCGAGTTACCAGAACTGCGCAAACGAGAAGGCCACTTTTACGTATCCACACGACGTGGCAATCAGTTCAACTCGATGATTTATGATGAGAAAGATTCATTCAACGATGCGGACCGCTATGACGTATTAATGAACGAATGTGATGGGAAAAAACATGGCATTCAAAATAGTGATGCGATCGTCGTCTACAATAAATACGGAACCTTTACCGGCAGAGCACTCTTCGCTCCTGTCAAAGAAGGAAACATCTCCGTACACTGGCCGGAAGGAAATGCGCTCATCCCGCAAGGCGTTTATGAAGAACATGCAGGGATCCCGGAGTACAATGCGGCTGTAATTGTCGAAAAAGCAGAAATGTTTTATGCCCAAAAAGATAAGCGATACATTGAAAAGAGAGTGCAAGAATTAGAAATGGAATGAATTAATCAGGAGGATAACAGATGGAAGAAATTGTCCGCAATGACTGGGAAGTTATACGGTTTCGCAACGATTCCTTTTTCACCGATCAGGAAGTCATTGCCACGGAATCTCCGTTCACCATTGTCGTAAACGGAGAGGAATTTGCTACGATCGTTTGTACGCCGACGAACATGCGTGAGTTGTTGGTAGGCTTTCTCGCTTCCGAAGGCATCATTCGCTTTTACGATGACATCGAATCGCTAACGGTTGATCAACCGCGCGGTTTTGCTTACGTAGACATCAACACTTCCTTAAAAGACATCCATAAAAATCATTCAAAACGCTTCATCGGCTCTTGTTGTGGAAAAAGCCGACAATTTTACTTTACGAATGACCTGAAAACAGCAAAAACGATTACAAATCCCCTTTCCATCACAGCAAACCAATGCTACGATTTGATGAATACGTTACAGCGTCAGTCTACGTATTTCCAAGAAACAGGTGGTATTCACAACGCAGCCCTCTGTACCGTAAACAAAGTAATCCTAATCCATACAGACATTGGTAGACATAATACCCTCGACAAAATATATGGGGACGTGTTAATGAAGCAAATCTCACTCGCTAATAAACTTATCGTCTTTAGTGGGCGTGTTTCCTCTGAGGTGCTGTTAAAAGTGTCTAAGATTGGCATCGGTCTTTTACTCTCTAAATCAGCGCCAACCGATTTAGCACTACAGTTTGCCCAAGATCTCGGTATTACAGTCATCGGGTTTCTGCGTGGGAAAAAAATGAACGTGTACACACATCCTGAGCGAATTATCAATACGAATGAAATATAAGCGGAACAATAACAATGTTGACTACACAATAATCCTTCTAGACGAAGTCTCTCTCCTTGAAGCGAGCTTTCAATGACACATTAAAAAACCCTCACCTATTGAAATCCTTCCTTTTGACCATTTAGGTGAGGGGTATTGGTAAACCTATTTACAAAATGACATTTACCTTGTACAAGGAGAGACGTTAACCACTTGATTCGGATATTTCTTGTTTATCTGCTTGCTCCGCAACTGTCCACAAGCTGCATCAATATCTGCTCCATTTTCCCAACGAATACCACAATTAATTCCACGCTGTTGTAACGTTTCATAAAATGCTTGAATCACTTTCGATTCACTCCGTTCATACTGAATATGCTCATCGACTGGATTGTATGGAATCAAATTGACATATGCCAGACGTCGGCGCGACTGCAAAAGGTTAGCAAGTTCGATCGCTTCTTTTTCCCCATCATTGACATCTTTTAACATAATGTATTCAAACGTTACGCGCCGATTCATTTTTTCAATATAGTAGTCGACGGCTTTCATTAACTGATCAATCGGAAATGCACGATTAATCTTCATAATCTTTGTTCGCAGTTCATCATTCGGTGCATGCAAAGAAATCGCTAAATTAACTTGCAAGCCTGTATCTGCAAAATCATAAATTTTATGTGCGAGGCCACTCGTCGAAACCGTAATGTGCCGAGCCCCGATCGACAATCCTTGTTGATCATTGACAACGTTAATAAAATCGATTAAGTTATCATAGTTATCAAAAGGCTCCCCAATTCCCATCACGACGATATGACTGACGCGTTCATCTTTTCCTTGTTCGTCCAAGTGCGCTTGGACACGCATGATCTGTTCAACGATTTCACCACTCGTTAAATCGCGGCTTTTTTTTAAGAGACCACTCGCACAAAACGTACACCCGATATTACAGCCTACTTGTGTCGTTACACAAACAGATAAGCCATAGTTAAATCGCATCAAAACCGTTTCAATTAAGTTTCCATCAGCTAGTTTAAAGAGAAATTTAATCGTCCCGTCTTGTGATTCTTGTTTCATCTCTTCTTCCATCGTCACGAAGGAAAAGTTTTCTTCTAATAAGGCAAGACATTCCTTGTTGACGTTTTTCATTTCCGAAAATCGTTTCACACGCTTTTTATATAACCAGTCCCATATTTGTTGGGCACGAAACTTTTTTTGACCATGATTCATTAACCAATCTGTTAATTGGTCATATGTTAATCCATAAATGGATATTTTACTCATAAATAACCCTCATTTCAATTGCACTATCTTATTATGGTACTGGATATTACGTATGAGCGCAAATTTTTTCATACTTTCATACATAGATACGCTGATCCTTCTATTTAGAAATGGCATAAACGAAACAGTGGACGATAGCTGATGAACACCGTATCATTCTTTATAAAGGAAATTCTTATTGGAGTGATGATTTTTTGATTATACAAGAAGCTAAACGTTTTCAACATATACCTTTATCTGTCTTAGATCTTGTACCTGTTCATAAAGGGAGCACACCTGTCCAATCATTCAAAAATAGTGTGGACTTAGCGAAACATGTCGAAAAATGGGGCTTTAATCGCTTTTGGCTCGCTGAACACCATAATATGCCGGGCATTGCTAGTTCGGCCACGTCTGTCATCATCGGACATATTGCTGAACAGACCAATCATATGCGCATCGGAGCAGGTGGTATTATGCTCCCGAATCATGCACCACTTGTCATTGCTGAGCAGTTCGGGACTCTTGAATCACTCTATCCTGGTCGGATTGATCTTGGGCTTGGACGAGCACCGGGAACCGACCAAGCGACGGCCTTTGCTTTGCGTCGTACTTTGCATTCAAGTACCGAAGATTTCCCCGTTCAAGTTACGGAACTGCAAGATTACTTTTCTGATGAGCCCATTTCACGTGTGAAAGCCATCCCAGGACAAGGTTTACACGTACCGATTTGGCTTCTCGGTTCAAGTGGCTTCAGTGCACAGCTCGCCGCTCATAAAGGATTACCATTTTCATTTGCAAGCCATTTCGCTCCTGCCTACTTAGATACGGCTCTCAAGTTATACCGCGAAAACTTTAAGCCGCAAGAGGTAATAGATAAGCCTTACGTTATGTTAGGAGTGAATGTTATTGCAGCCGATTCAAATGAACGGGCACAATGGTTAGCCACTTCACAACATCAACAACTCATCAGCTTACGGCGCAATGAACCGACAAAACTGCAACCACCGATTGATCGACAACAGTTAGAGGAGTCTTTGACGGACGTAGAAAAAAATGTAGTCCAAAAATCGCTCAACTCGCCAGCAAACATCATCGGTGACCGACAAACAGTAAAAGAAGGTCTTGAACGTTTCATTACCGACACAAAAGCTGATGAGTTAATTATCCATTCACAAATCTTTAATCATGAAGATCGATTACGTTCATATGAAATCGTCGCAGAAATGATGGAATAACAGTGAAGGGAACCCAGCTCTATAGACTGACGGGTTCCCTTATTATTTCTCCTTCCAGCGCACATTTTGGATGATGAATCTACTGTTCGGAATCGTTGGCATCCTCCGTAAACTGTAGCTTAAATCTTGTTGTGGGATGTCATATTCGATACGCTGCGTTAGAAATTCTAAACTTTTTTGCATCATATCAATCGTCACCCATTCCCCTGCACAGCGATGATCTGTATAATAATCGCCTCCACCTTGAGGAATAAAATTGTACGGATGGCCATTCCAGTTCTTAAATCGCTCAGGTTCAAAGGAATACGGACGGTCCCATACCTTTGGATCTCGATTCGTTCCATAAATATCGAGAAGGACTAATGTACCTCTGTTAAATGTGCAATTATTCCACGTAAAATCTTGTCGTACCTTCGCACCGACATATGGACCAAACGGATAAAATCTGCGTACTTCTTGGACGAACATTTGACTATACTGATGTTGGCCTTCGTCGGCTCGCATTTTTTCATATGTTTCTGGATTTTCGTGTAAAGCTAGCATACCGAATGTAATGTATCTTCCAATTGCCACAATCGGACGTAAAATATTTAATAGTTCAACAGCTGCTATTTGCACAGGTAACAGTTGCCCATTTACATCTCGATGAGAGGCAATTGTATGTAAAGGTGTGTCTGTTTCTACAAACTGTTTCCCTAACCGAACGTTTCTAATGAGTGTTCTCATCCATCTTTCCGATCGATTGCGAGCGATACGACCTTGCCAATGGCGGGGCCCAACAGCTCCAAAGGCATCAATCATCGCCCCTAAATCATTTGCGCGCCTTGTCACTTCATTCGCCCATAACGGCACACCAGCCCAAACACAAGCAATTTTGCACATCACTTGTTCTACTTCATGAAAAAATGTCAATTGATCCTGATGAATCCATTGTTTCGCCGTCATAAACCATTGTTTTTCTGTTAAGTTACGAATCTTTTTAAGCTGCTCTGGAGTCATCAATGACATGAACATCTTCTTGCGATGGTCATGTTGTACACCATCTAACCCTTGCACACCACCTTTGCCGAACAATGACTGTAAAATACGGTTAGGGGCAGCTTTCGCTCGTTGAAAGCGGATCGGGTCGTAAAAAATAGCTGCAGCTTCATGACCACTCATGCAAATGGCCTTCTTCCCCATGAAGCGCGTTTGAAAGATTGAAGAATTGTACTTACGACATCGATTTGGAATAAAACGATAGCCTTCAAGTAACATGGAAATTGTATGGTCCCATCCTTCTTCGACAGGAATTTTGCCGTTGAATGACATATGCTTGAACTCCCTTAACGACATTTTAGCGAAAAAAAAAAACGAAGCGTTTCTACATAGCCTTTCTAAACATTACTATTCCCAAAAATCATCCTTACATGCACCAGACAACTTCATATTCATTCATAAAAAAAGAGCCGATCGCACATACTCGATCAGCCCAATCGTAGATGATTCATTGATAATATTTATTCACCAGCTTTAACGCGGTTGGCAATATCCAACGTTCGTTTTGCTTGATGTTTCACTGCTGCTTCAACATCTTCAACCATATTCCCTTCTTGGTCAACGGTTACACTAACACCGTATGGATTTCCTCCAGAGACATACATGGAATCATCTGTATATCCAGGTGGGACAATAATCGCACCCCAATGCATCATCGAAGTATACAGAGATAAAATAGTCGCTTCATGACCGCCATGTGCATTCCCTGCAGAGGACATTGCACTGACAACTTTATTAACAGTTGCACCACTCATCCATGTTCCGCCTTGAACATCTAAAAATTGCTTCATTTGTGAAGGAATATTTCCAAACCGTGTCGGCACACTGAAAATAATCGCATCTGCCCATTTAATATGTTCTGAAGTCGCTTCAGGAACATCTTTCGTTTCTTCCGCATGCTTCTCCCAAGCTGGATTTGTAGCTATGGCTTCTTTTGGTGCAAGTTCAGGCACTTTTAAAACTTTTACATCTGCACCTGCTTCTTTGGCACTTTCTTCAGCCCATTTAGCCATTTGGTAGTTTGTTCCTGTTGAACTGTAATAAATAATTGCTAATTTTGTTTTTGACATAGGATCAATCTCCCTCTCTTTTCATAAGTTTAATGCCTAAGTAAATGAATGGGTGCTTCTCCAAACTAGTATTGCTATTCAAGCATTGCTTTATAACAATCGTGTACAGAGACTTATGAAATGATGATAACCCAGTATAACTTAGGAAGTAGGTTACTTTATGTAACAAATATACAAAACAAATATAGTTCCGTCAAGTAAGTTGATTATTAAAGGTAAGTATTACAAAAAAAAAGAAAACAAAGCGGTTGATTCATCACCTTCCCTTTGTTTTCTTACTTGATCAAAATCATTTGTTGAGGCACGATCTAACGATCATGATTGTAACATGATCTTTGAAAGTTCGATTGGATGAACAGGTTTCCCATCTTTATAAGCGCGCATATTACCTCCTGAAATTTCATCAATGAGCATGACTTTACCGTGTTTGTCTTTACCAAATTCAAACTTAATATCATACAGTTCAATATCCTTTTTCGCTAATTCATCCTTGACAATTTGAGCAGTTTTCTTTGTTAACTCATACAATTGATCGTATTCGTCCTCCGTCAAAATGCCGAGCATGACGAGGGCATCTTTAGTAATGGGTGGGTCTTGTCTTTCATCATCTTTAAGGGTAATCTCAACAAATCCATCCAATGGTTGTCCTTCTTTAGCATACTTTCCATAACGACGCAAAAAGCTCCCCACCGCTCGATAGCGACAAATAACTTCTAATCCATCTCCATAAACGGTTGCTGGGATCACTGTCATCGTAGCGTCATCAACATTGGCATCGACATAATGAGTCGGGATCTTTTCTTTTGCTAGTTTTTCAAAAAAATATTTCGTTAATAGTAAGCCAGCTTTTCCGGCTCCTTCCACTTTCAGCCCGACACGATTCGCACCAGGATCAAACACCCCATCTTCTCCAGTGACATCATCTTTAAATTTCAATACGTAATTTCCATCTTTTCGTTCATAAACATCTTTTGTTTTACCAGTACATACACGTTTCATCAAACGGCTCCTCTCATAAATATACATGTTTCAAATGGATAGGTCACAATCACATTAAAAAGGATCATGAAAAAAATGGTAACGTAACGACCACCATCATCATAAATAAAACGGTTAAATACGTTAATGAATAAATAAATATTTGATGGGCCCATTTCCAATCATCTTTCGTATAAAATCCTCTCATCGCTAACACGAGCCAAATGACATTTAGTATCGTTGCGACGATAACGAATGGAAGCCCGAGAGAAATAAGAAAAAATGGCAACGGAAAGAGACAAGCGACATAAATAACAATTTGTCGTTTCGTCACATCAAATCCATAGACGACTGGAAGCATCGGGACCCCAGCAGCTTTATATTCTTTAGATCTTTTAATAGCAATAGCAAATGTATGGGGAATTTGCCAAATAAATAACATAACAAACAATGTGATCGGAACGATATGAATGGCTGAATCGACAACGGCCCACCCAATCAGCGGTGTCACCGCACCGGATAAACTTCCGAGAATCGTATTGAGCGTATATTTACGCTTCGACCAAAACGTATATAAAACGACATATGCAAACCAACCGATACCTGCATACAGCACAGCTTCCATCGTCGTAAATAATAAAATAATCATACCTACAATTGAAAAGAAATTTGCCATCATAAAGACGGTTTTCAATGAAATATTACCTGTTACGGTCGGTCGCATTTGCGTACGGAACATTTCTCGGTCTAAATCAACTTCATACCAGTTATTAAACAACAGCGCCCCGGCAATGACAAACAAACTTCCAAACATCACGAGTACAAACTGATCCCAATATGTAGTAAATGAGGAGTTTGTAAAATATAAAGCTAACCAAAACCCAGCGAAAACGGGTAATACGTTAGCAATTAAAACAATTCCCTTAAAAAGCGACTTTAAGTCAGAAAATAACGTCGATGGCTCCTGTAATTTGGAACCTTTTTTACTCGGTTGTGATGGAGATTTGCTCACTTTATTCACCTCTATATCGATCTTTCCATAGAACGTGACCCTATTCAGGGAGGAACAATGGCGAAGAAGGATGTATTCAATGATTACAATTGTATCACGGACTTGAATTTGACCCAAGGCGAATGTCATAAAATGTCGGTCTCATTATTCATAAACAATATTGCAAATATTTATGGTCTTTCTTATAGCGTTGGCTTTTCAAGCGTTTGCTATAAATAGACTGGTGAATTTAGATGACTTTCAACAAGTTGCTAATTTACCCGATAACTTTCCGATTAATATAACGATTTCTATTATAACTGCTTTCCAATTATTTATTAATATTGTTAATGTTATAATTACCTCGGTTTTTTTAAACTAGTTGGAAAAATAACTCAAATGAATATAAGCTATCTCATTAAGATTTTAAGTGAAGTACAAAATACTCTCTTTGGAATATATATTTTTTAATTTTCTTTATTTATTGCATGTTTGTAGGTTTTAAGTCATCCAGATGGAGTCAATTTGCAAATGATAGAGAATTGTTGCAAAATGTTATTTCCAATAAGTTTGTTGAATTATTTCTATTTGTAGAATCTATTGCTTGGAATTTTAGGTCTTTTTTTCTTAGGTTAGTTTCATTAGGTATTGCTTTAAACTTGTTACGAAACAACCTATCCTAAATATGTTCGGGATAATACACTTTATACCTAGCGTTTATAATCCCCATTTTACTTTTTTTAACATTGAACAATTAGAAGACTTTGCTGATAAAAAAATTACTTCATCTATAGTAAAATTAGGTACTGTAGGAATTATTATTCCGTCATTAATGATACCTTGTGTATTATATCTTGTGGATTTAATTAATCTTTTAGAAGTATTTATTATAAATATATCTGTTTTAATGGTTGTTTTAATAGTTTCTATAAGTATACTCTTATTGTTTAAAAATAAACTCAAACAAAGAAACTTCATTACTAGGAGATGACAATTCATGTATAGTGATAGTAAAAATAACTTATCCGTTTGTAATACATCAGGGTAGGATTCAAACACCAATTACTAAGGCAGATTGGATATTAGAAGATAGAGAACTTTTTTATCCAACAAACTGATATCGAGAGGATATGTTGAAATGCAAATCTTTATTATAACTTTGATTTTTCTGTCTCTTCTAATGGTTATCATTAGCTGGAGAGAGAAAGATAAACAGTCTAGCTTAACTTTCTTTATAGCAGGGGGGTTTCTTATTTTTTGTTTTGTCGCCTTAAAAGTGCTTTCTGATTAGTTTAAAGAAGGATTCAAGTAGTCTGAAAAAGTCACCAAAATAAAAGGTGTGCAAAGCATCACTCTAAATAAAAAAAGCATGTACCTCGCCACCTTTCATAGCTGGTACATGCTTTGTGAGCATGGAAAATAAAAATCTATGGACCTTCTTGGACTTCCGTAGTCTCCGATGTACTACGATCATATTCATCTAAATATGGATCTAAATATGCTTCACGTAATTCATGTCGCATCCATCCCATAATGCCGAGAACAAGGACAAACGATGCCAACGACATCATAAAATATTTCCGTTTATCTTGTTTCATTAGTTTCATGAGGAAGTAGATCATCGCTAACGTGAGTAAGATTCCCCCGCCCAACAATGTCGTTAACAGGGCATCTTCACCCATGTACAGAAGGCGGATGTCTGCGTCAAAGCTCATCAATAACAACGTACCTGCAATGAGCTGTAAACCAGTCGTACCGATCATTACTTTTAATCCTAACTCTTTACCTTGTGTCTGGACATTTGCTTCTACTTGACTAACTTCTTTATTTTCTTCTTTCGCCTTTTTCTGCAAACGGTTATTCCAGAAGTATAAATAAAACCCTGCTAAAGCAAAACTAGCTAAAATAAAGTGAAAATACCGTTGCCAAACTTGTGGATAGTAGAAGAGTCCGTGAAAAAAGCCTTTTGAACCTTCCCACATTTCTGGATAATGCATACCGACTACACTAACGATGAAGATTAACGGTACAAATAGTAACATGATGCTTCCCGTTGCCCCGATGAGGACGTGGAAGATTTTTTTCCCACCGGTTTTCATTTTTTCCCATCTAAATTTATACACATACAAGATGAGAAAAGCAGTTATAAGTATAATTAGAAGTGATAACCACGCTTTCCCTATTAAAAGCGTCGATGGGTAAAAGTACTGCGTATAAATAACACTTACAACGAGTAACGGAGCTACCCCGATAACGACGGCAATACTTTTTAAAACCGACGTATGATCAGCTAATTGTGCAGCTAATAAATCGTGTTCACGTTTTTTTGTTCGAATCCCTTTAATTTCTTGCCAAACAGCCATAGCTGATGACCCGACGACAATATTTACGAATAAAATATGCAGTAAAAAGCTAACGACGAGAACTACTTCAAAAAATCCAACATTACCTGGGATGACTAATTCAATATCATTGGGAATGATTGAACCGATCAGAAACATTATTGGTCACCTTCCTTTGCTTCTGCACGTTCATCAGCTTTTTTATCTTCAACGACATTCGCCAAGAAGTGTGACAAAGCTGCTCTTTCTTCATCCGTACCTACAAAAGGAGGCATAAATGGTCTCGTTTCATGTAACGATTCGATATACGTATCAATGCCTTCTTCGTTCCACCCTTCAATTCGATTGGAGAATGCTCTCTTCTCACGCCATCCATCAACTGTATGACACGCTAGACATTGTCCTTTATAAATCTCTTCTCCAGCTTCATACTGATTCTCATCTGTTACTTCATCGACAGATGCAAAGGTTGAATTCGGTAAATATCCTTCTTCATTGTAACGTTCGACATCTTTTTCTTTAATCCCATTTGCGAACATGTAATCATAAATAATGTACGGCTTTCGAACGGATTCACGTACCCCTTCAAATTCGGCAATGAATCCCATTGAAGCTCCAAATACGGCCAGCGATAAAATTATTGGCACTTTTTTCGGACTTTTCAGCATCCAAATTCCAAAAATCACAAAGACTACTAAACCGAGAATGTTAATCCAATTAAACGCCGATTCGCTCATTCCCGTTGACCAAACGATTAACTCACGGGCTTCAGCAGGTACTTTAAATAAATACCATACACCTGTAATTAAAATACCCGGAAGAGCAATCGCATTCCAAAATCCGAATACTTTAAAAACACTTTCTTGAACGTTTTTATCTTTAACAAACAATTTAATTGGCAGCGAAACGAGTGCAATGGCTAAAACAATTGCGATAAAGGTTCGGAATGCTAACGATGGCAAATACGTTGGGTTAAAGAACGCATTCCAAAACGATAATGTTTCTGTCCATTTTCCAGGAGTTAACTTTGCTGAAAGAATTCCCGTTATAATAGCTGCGGTAATCCAAGAGAAAATCGCTAAGCTAATCCCGATGCGATTATGAATGACTCGCTTAGCACCTTGCCATTTGTCCCACGTATAGTAATAAATAATTAAGAGAACTACTTCCGTTACGAAGACGATCCATTCAGTAAACCATGCCCAGAAGAATATACGTAACATTGATCCAATGGAATCGGGCTGGATAACCATCGTCGAAAACCAAATACCTACACCCGTAATGGCCCCCACTGTTGTCGTAATGATGAGAATCCACTTACTGAATTTTCGAGCCATCGAGATTAAACCTTCATTATTTTTTCTAATCCCGACAAACTCCATTGAAACCATCAATGTTGTTGCGCCGATTGCAACTCCATGACTAATAATGACGTGAATAATTGCAATGATCGCAATCACTGTTCCATTTCCAAGCCACGGAAATTCAACGACTGGGAAATTCATACATCATCTCTCCTCTCGTAAAAGTTCAAACATGTTAACTTAACTTGCAACTTATATGAAATGCTTATGTAAGTTGTAACACCCCATCTCTGCCTCCATCTGGATGCGTTGTAAAATGTTTTAGTTTGTTACTCTCAAACTAATCATAACACGTTAAAAGATTCATAACCCTTTTATATATTAAGAATCATTGACATGTTTTTGACAGAATGTTTAACTTTGAGAATAATTATAAATATATAACAAAAAAAATACACAGACAGTTCCGTCTGTGTGATCGCATTTATTTTCCAACATAAAAAAGGTAATCGATGGGTGAATCGCCCATCGATTACCTTTTAAAATATTCATTATCTCATGCTCAATGATTAGTCAACTTGTACAACTTCACGCATCGTACCATGTTCCATGAAGTTTGTATGCCATGAAAAAGCCTTTTCCATAATGTGAGGAGTTTGTCCACCACGTTTAAGTGCTTCATTGTAGTAATCCCACATCTGTTGTTTATACGTTGGATGTACACAGTTTTCAATAATGAGCGGCGCTCGCTCTTTAGGTGCTAATCCTCGAAGATCTGCATACCCTTGTTCCGTAACAACAACATCGACATCGTGTTCTGTATGGTCAACGTGAGATACGAATGGAACGATACTTGAAATATCTCCACCTTTAGCAACCGACTTCGTAACGAAGATCGCCAGTCGAGCATTACGGGCAAAGTCGCCTGAGCCGCCGATTCCATTCATCATTTTCGTACCTGTCACATGTGTTGAGTTCACATTTCCATAAATATCGAACTCTAACGCTGTATTAATTGCGATTAAGCCGAGACGTCGAATCACTTCTGGATGGTTCGAAATCTCTTGAGGACGCATAATCATTTTATCACGGTAACGATCAAAGTTTTCGAAAACGTGTTTCATTTTCTCTTCAGATAGGGCTATTGAAGTACTTGAAGCAACTTTGATTTTTCCAGCATCCATTAAATCAAACACGGCATCTTGAAGAACTTCCGAATACACTTCTAAATCCTCGAATTCAGATTCAAGTAAGCCATGCAAAACAGCGTTAGCGACAGAGCCAACACCTGACTGGATTGGTGGTAAACCGTTTGGCAACCTGCCAGACTTAAGTTCTTCTCGTAAAAATGAAATTAAGTGATTAGCCATCGTTTGCGTTTCTTCATCTGGTTTAACAATTGCTGACGGTGAATCCATATGATCAGAAATGACAATTCCTTTTACTTTATCGAGATCGACTGGAATACCTTTCGTACCAATTCGTTGCCCGGATTTCGTCAATGGAATCGGTTCACGTTCACCTTGTGGTGCAGGACTGTATACATCATGAATTCCTTCTAGTTTTTCAGAGTGCACCGTATTAATTTCAACAATAATATTTTCTGCGTGTTCTGCAAATGACAACGAGTTTCCTACAGATGTCGTTGGGATGATCATTCCATCTTCTGTAATGGAAATCGCTTCCAATATTGCATAGTCTATTTTTGGAAGCACACCGGCTCGAACGTATTCAGCCGTATGAGATAAATGTTGGTCATAATACAAATGACTTCCTTCGTTGATTTTGTTTCTCATCGCACGGTCTGATTGGAAAGGAAGTCGTTTATTAACAATTTCAGATTCTGCAAACCTTTTATCAAGATCTGAGCCTAAAGAAGCTCCTGTAAACACATTCACTTTAAACTGCTCTTCTTCGGCACGATCGAACAAAGCAAACGGAACCGCTTTTGCATCACCTGATTGAGTGAAACCACTTAGCCCTAATGTCATACCGTCTTGAATCCAGCTTGCCGCCTCTTCTGCTGAAACAATACGGTCATGTAAACTAGGAACTTTAATTCGATCTAAATGTTTCCCCATTGTTTCATCCCTCTTTTGTAAATATATTTCATCCCTCTTTTTGCAAATTGAAAGACAATTGTAATAACAATTTTACCTTAAAAATAATTGCTGTTGTAGAATTTTGTCGAAAGAACGAAAATAATGATTAAGAGCCTAAAATTCCTGTCTAAGACATTGTTTTTCGTCTAAAAGCCAAGTAGTTTTCGAAAATAACTTGCATATGATTGGCTCACCGGTATTCTTTCATTATTCCCCAATTCTAAAACAAATGTCGAATGTGTATCGGGGAAAATATCCTCAATGTGGTGGACGTTAACGATATAAGAACGGTGACAACGGATAAACAAATGACGTGGTAAAAAATATTCAAATTCTTGAAGTGAATGATTGTGTGTACCATGAAAGCCATCTGCAAAAACATACGTCTTACGGTTTTTTACTTCCAAATATTTCACGTCTTGAAATGGAATCGGTCTCCAGCCATCGGATGTCTTTACAGTGATAACTGACTTCCCATCTGTGTACGTCGGATATACAGCAACAATGCATCCTAACAACTTTTTTTGATCATAAATAGGAACTGCCATTCCATGATAGGGTACCCCAAATACGTCTCGATTATTAAATTCAGATATTTTTTGCTCCGTCGTCAAGGCTCGATAAGCAATTGAATTTTTTTTGATCGGATCTCCTCGCTTTATTTTCAAATCAATTCGTTTGCTCGGACGATAATAAATATATTCCTTTTTGTTGGAAACGACGATTGAAATTTCATCAGAAAATAACTTACCAATAACGTTTAATAAAGATTCCACTGTCAAACTTTCCATTTCGATACTCCTTCTTTCAAAACATGGTGAAAAATGAACCGGTGACTTACATTCCACTAAATGACAGTTAAAAAACGTGTATACGCTTCATTGATTTGCATATTTTATTTTTAAGCAAATCATTCATCCATATCATCGTTGATTAACCATTCGCCAATCCTTCCATTTTCAACGAATCATTTCGTCTCTAGTATACACTTTACCGACTGTTCTTTTCATATATTTACTACGTTTATGCATATATAATAAGGAACCTTTTCGTTTCAAAATTACAAAGCGAATAAATATTCTACCATCTCTTTTTAGGAAATTTACATGTTTCTTGTCACTGTTTCATAATCCCAATGACTTCCGCTAGTCTTTCGGGAGTATATTTGATACTCTAAAGTATGGAGGATTAGTGGAAAATGATTCATTTTTCGTTCACACACTTTTCACACATTTTATTTCATAGGGATGGGATATGGTAATGAAAAATTTAGTCATATTAGGCGGAGGATATGGCGGGTTAACAGTCGTTTCCGATTTACTCAAAAAGGGAATCCCTGAAGATGTTCAAATGATACTGGTGGATAAGAATCCGTACCATTCTTTAAAAACAGAGTTTTATACAATTGCGGCAGGGACCGTTGCTGATCGGGACGTCCGCATCGATTTCCCTGAAGATGAACGGATTCGTTACGTCTTCGGTGAAGTAGCAAAAATTGACGTGGAAAATGAAAAAATCTTGTTCAAAGATATAAGTACAGTTATAACGTACGATTACCTAGTTGTTGGTCTTGGTTGTGAAGATAATTACCATGGCATTCGTGGGGCAGAAGAATTAGCCGAAAGCGTCCAATCTTTTTCTAAAGCGAGGCATACGGGACTAGCTGTTGGTAACTTAAAAGCATACGGAGTCGTAACGATTGTCGGAGCGGGATTGAGTGGAATTGAGGTCGCATCAGAAATACGGGAGAGTCGCAAAGATTTAAACATTCGCTTGCTCGACCGGGGTGCGTCTGTTCTCAAAGCTTTTGACCCTAAAATTCAAGCACACGTGGCGGATTGGTTTGTAAAAAACGATGTAGAAGTGATTCACCACGCAAACGTGGAATATGTTGAAAAAGACGGGGTATGTAGTAATGGAACTTGCTATGTGAATGATGTAACAATCTGGACGGCAGGCGTTCAACCACACCGACTTGCCCGGGAATTACCGTTCAAAAAGGATAATCAAGGGAAAATCATTGTTAACGACTACTACCAAGTACCCGCTAAAAAAAATATTTACGTTGTCGGTGACTGCGCATCTTCCACGTACTCTCCGAGCGCTCAATTAGCGGGACAACAAGGTGAACAAATTGCCAATGTATTACACGCCATTTTGAGAAACGAAGAACCGAAAGAACCTAAGCCTATCAAGTTAAAAGGGACACTTGGATCGCTAGGTAGCACTGATGGCTTTGGCAACATGTTCCAACAACCGGTTACCGGGCTTTTGCCTCGTTTAGCGAAATCAGGAGTGCTTTGGTTAAGCAAGCGCCACTAATCCAACGAAGCACTGCTTTATAATCGTCATAAAAGGTGTACATCATCCGGGAGGTCCGTATAATGTACACCATTTTTGTGTATATGTAACGCCCCTTTATTACATCCCCATCAATCTGTTCAAGTCTCTATAAACAAACATAGCCAAACTACTGTAAATTTAGACTTCTGTTAGTTTTTAGAAAATATTATATACTCATTTATGATTATTTGTCAAATGAGTATGAATTTTCCCGCGGATGAAACAGCCCATGATTTGAACATATAAAATTAATCATGGGCATTTTTCATGTTTTCATCCTAAAGTAATCCATCTATTACCATGAACTTTAAATGGCATATTCTGCTTTTCGTTACTTTGCCCTCGGCTTGCTTTCAAAATTTGCCTTCGTATGTGTACCATCACAAAACGGCTTATTCGCCGACTCGCCACAGCGACATAACGCTAAAGCCTTTTTCGGTTCAAAAGCATTTCCTTCTCCATCAACAAAGTCAACATTACCGGTTACAAGTAATGGACCATCATCATTCACTTTAATTTTTACATTTTTACTCATCCTATTCCCTCCTACATACCGTAACACCATTAATGAAAAAACCGCTCCTCATCATTAAACTAAACCAATAGCTAAACGACTCCTCAAAACAATCCGCATACATTGATTTACCAATGCAGATATCCAAACTGTCTGTTTCATTTTTTAAATAGTATATATTTTTCGGACATATTAGTCAATCAAAGTAAATAAATTTCAGAAAAAATGCCCCCTAAACTTGTTATATTTCGATATTACTTATAAGAAGGTAGCGTTCTCACCACTTAGTTTGGGAAAGGAGAATAGACATGGTAAACAGTGACATGGAAGGTATGACGTTCGAAGAAATTTTCAAACAAAATGAACGACGAATCCATTACCATATTCATCGTTTAAACCTTCGTGACCCTCATCAGGAATATTTCCAAGAAGGACTCGTTGCCTTATGGAAAGCTTATGAAAACTATCAACCTGATAAAGGCCCTATGTCTACGTACTTCAACTACCAAATCCGCAATCGCCTCATCGACCTCATTCGGAAAAAATCTCGCACTGAAAAAGTAAAAACAAAATTCATACACTACCAAAAACACCATATGGAAACTGGAAATCGTAGACGACGTTTAGAGCATAGCTACCCGATCATGAGAGGCTCGCACGATATATTAACAGACGAGCAATTGTGGAACGATTTACAAACCCACTTAACAGACAAGCAATGGAAATGGGTAGACTATTTTATCGTTCATGATTTGCCTATAAAAACGATCGCGCATCAGGAAAACACGACTGAAGATGCGGTCAAAAGTTGGGGACGACAAGTGAGACGTAAGTTACGAGACGAGACCTTCCGAAAAAAAATCCATTGGAACATATACGAATAACTTCATTCAAACTATAAAAATTTTACCGTCGATTCTTAATGACAACATCTGCTCGTGGCAAGACTCGTAAAGAGAGAAGGTTTTTCGTCCATTTACGAACTTCACGAGCAGATTTCTTACATCACTCTTTTTCTCATTTTCCTTAATTGATCTCGATGATTTTTACGTCCATTATTCCAGAGGGAGTATCGATCCGAACTTCGTCGCCTACTCGACGATGAAGTAGATGTTTTGCGAGAGGGGAATGATTGGAAATTTTCCCCGCTAACGAATCAGCTTCAGCCACTCCTACAATTGTATACGTCTCTCGTTCTCCGTCTGGCAGTTCTATAAATGTAACTGTACTCCCTAGCTTAACCGTGTCCGATTTTTCGTTATTTGTCTCTATCATCGTCGCCTGTTGAATCATCTGTTCAATGATCGCCATTCGCTTTTTCACAGCAGCAAGCTCAGCTAACGCCGCATCATACTCAGAATCCTCCGCAAAATCACAAAAGCTACGCGCACGTTTAATACGCTCATCCACTTCATTTCGCTTTACGGTTTTCAAATACGTTAACTCCTTTTTTAACTGTTGGCGCCCTGCTTCAGTCATTGGAAATTTCTGTTGAAGGTTCACCACCATTCTCCCTCCACGTTTCGATTGCTCATTCTTTTATCATTACATGAGCATAGCTTTCCTTTCAACGAAATGATTTTCACTTCAATGTTCATCATCTTCCCAGCGAGTCTTCTTTTTTCCTGCTAGTGTTTGATACGTATGTTCAGACGCTATTTTTAAATTATTTAAATAGTATTCCTTCTCTCCTTGATGATTCGCACGACGAACAACTTCACATTGCATCTGTTTTACGTATTCATCCAATGGAAACATTTGATCGATTACTAAACCATTCATAATCATTGCCATAAGCCGATTCGTAAAATAAGTAACCGTTCCATACATTGTACAGCATACCCCCTTGCTGAAACTTTTTTTACTAAATATTCACCCTATAAAAATATACTTTGTCGAGTATAAAAAAATTCCCCACAATAAAAAAACAACTCCCTTTTAGAAGTTGTTACCGAAACATAAAGATAGTCGGTTAAAGTCCGACGCTGCCCGCCATTGTATTTGCAAACGATTTTATACCATTGTTTTCATGAAAGGGTGAAAATTGGAATGTGCAAAAAGTGATGACCATAAGCCTGGATACCCGCTTATTTCTAGTTTCATCAACGTCTACGGAGGATAGGAGGTGTGACGTGCGAATATACGAAGTATAAGTTAAAAATTAGTTGATTTTAGATTAAATCATAAAAATAAAACCGCATAAAGTCAAAATTTTTAAATTAGATTTCATGCGGTTCATTTTAAAAGAGTTTTTGTCCTAGCCTCACCTATTCCTTATTCAATTAGAAATAGATGATTCATTTTCGATGATGACAAGGAGTCAACGTTCAGAACATATCATTCATCATTCTTTCAGATGAATTCATCCCTCTTTAGATGACAGACCATCCTTTTCATCTACAGCGAGGACGTCCTTCTCAATCCCACTTTTCTATCTTTTCCCACACACCGCGTAACATTCGTTGCAATCGTGTAATAAAGGTTTCTTTACGAGTAGATCGGTTTTGTTTATGCCATTCATTCACACTTGCTACGGTAATTAAAGTCGCTCCTCCTAACAAGAGATACGCCCACCACGGTAAGTTTCCCCAAAACGGTCGTGTTTGTAAGAAAATATTTAACAACAACACGCCAGCACCGACGAAGAAAAATGACTTCGTTCGAAACGCCATACCTAGAAGTATTGAGAGAATAGAGAGCACCCCTAATTTCAACGCATAAACAACCGTAGAATGAACGAGTGCATGCTGGACGATTGATAATGCGACGATAACGACAACAGCCCACTGGATGTAGTTAGTAACCTTTTGAAAGTGGTGATCAGCTGACATCTTTTTCAAGAAAATTGTTAAAACAATCCACGGAATGGCATACAGTTCGACTATAAACAACGTCGGAATCACGATATTTCCTAATAAAACGTAGTACGGTTGCAACAAATAAGCTCCTGCTCCGAAGCGAATCCACGCAGAAGGGAGGTGCGGAATTCGTCGCTGCTGCATCCATGCGTTCAAAGATAAACTCAATCCAGGTAAAAGCTGTGTCCATAACGCCTCTTCAGTCAACAAGTACAGATGGAGAACAGCTAAAAAACTAGTGACCGTGTACCAATCGATGCGCATATTAAATAATTGACCTTCTACGTTTTCGTAAAGCATCGGGTACATCATTCGGCCCATAATTGCAAAAGCAACAGCGAGTAAAACGATTAACAAAAACAAAGAGTACGGAGCATATAAAGTTAATCCGTATAAGACGGTTACTATATAAACGAATAGAAGGGGAACGATATTCAATACATCCCATTTTTCCCGACGTAAAACGAACAACAACCCCGTAGCATAAAGAACTGTAACGACAAAGTTACTTGCACTCGGTTCCATAAACGTAAATGCACCTACACCGAAAATAGAAAAGGGAACGATATAATATACTAGTCTCCTTTTCCACGGTGCCTGAACAATGTACCAAGTAATGCCAATCAAGATGCTCGTTAATAAAAAGGCGTAATGTGCATACTCTCCCCAGCCATACGCAAACATAAACAACGTAACTCCTGCCCAAAACGCAGAAATCGCTGCGTATAAAAACCCTTTGATGAGCCATTCCTGTTTTACATTGAGCATACTGACGCCGTAAATAGCCGTAGCGATGAACAGAGCGCCATACGCTAAATCACCAGAAAATAAAATCGTTAATAAGATCGATCCAGGTAAGTAAAGATGCCCTACTTGCCAAAAGCTGATCGATAATCGTTGATCAAACGTTTGAATAAGTGATGCGATTCCGAGAAGAAGGAGGGCACCCACTACATATTTCAACGCATGATAAACATCATGCGAAATGTTGACATGCATCGACAGTGCGTGCAAAACGGTTCCATATAGGATTAAAGTAAGACTACTCACAACGTACGGTAAAATACCTCCATTTATTTTCCGATACAAAAGATAAGCCATCCCAATCCCACCGAGGACAATAATGGAACGACTCACTCCATGCAGAGGAGCAAAAAATGCCATCCATAAACCAAATGCATAATAAATCATCGACAGATACAACGCATGTTTAGAAAAATATGTTTTCTTTCGACGGCTCCAAAAATAACTCGCGCCTAAAACGACGAGACTTGCCAACATAACATTCATAATTCCTTGCGAACCGAGCCAATCTGTTGTCAACCGGTTTTGATCGAACGATTCATACGATACGATGACAGCCGCTCCTAGAAATAAAGCGTGCAACCAAGAAGGAAGATAGTACTTGCTAAAGACGGAGCGTTTTTCAAAGCGATCCACGAGAAGAGTCACTAAACTGAGAACGAATAGTAATACACCAGCTTTCCACCAATGATCAAAGAGAAGCTCACCTGTTACACATAACAACATGACAACAGTCGCGACGTCCCGTGAACTTTCCTTCATTCGCTGCAAAAATTTTTGTTTCGCAAAGCATCCGAACCATCCATACATGAAAAGCCCAGCAAAAAAGAGCGGAACACGTATGGAATCGTACCCAAACAACATTTGCCCAAGCAAGATCGCCTCGTATAACGCCGACATCAAAAATACCGGACTTAAATAAGCGAATAAGCGATTTTTTTCTAAATTTGTTACATAGATAAAGTTTGCCGTAATGAGCAAATAAGCGATGAGTAAAATGAACGACGGCTCATTCATCCGAATGATAATGCCTTCAAAGCTAATATATAAAAACGCCATGCCCGATACGAATGAACTCGTATACCGGAAAATTTTTGCCAGCTGTTTCTCATCTTCCATCCATTTGGGAATCAATAAAAAGACAAATCCGAGTAAAGCGTAAGGGAGTGCTTTCATCTCATACAACATGGAAAACTCAATAACTTGATAAGCTCCATAGACCAACATCACACTGAAAACAAAATGATATTCGGTTTGTTTCGTTACAAAAATCATCGCAAAGTATAAAACCGCCGCCAGGATTAGGTTAAACCCATGCATAAGTTCATGATTGTAAAACAAAATCATACATGCTGTCGAAAGGATGAGATTCAATTGGATATAAGCTAAAACTTCCTTCCGAAAAAGCGGGAAACGTTCCCAACGGATAAATTTGTAACCGATGATGATCGCCGTATTAAACAACATCATTCCTAAATAAAACCCATCGATTGGTAACTTGAAAGATGCGAATAAAAAACTTGCCCAAACGGTCAACGTCACATAGGAAAACCAGACAAATAAACGAGAAGATAAACGAATGGCCAACGAGACATAAACCGGTAATACGAGCATACTTCCGACTGTACCGACGATATAACGCCCTTCACCTGTCCACGAAAAATAAGTCCCATACAGCTCATAATAGGCACCTGATAATATGACAATCGGTAA
>DASUXY010000011.1:0-10093 GCA_036377675.1 Bacillota bacterium | reverse complement strand
CTACCGCCTGAGCTAATGGCTCATTTATTATTAGTTCCATTTGATAACAAGAACCTTCACATTGAAGACCCCTGCATCTGCTAGCAATTTCGAAGATGGTCGGTGCTTCGGGGTTACTCGTAACTTATTCGGTAGATGCGTTGCTCGTTCTCTCGTCTCTATATTGAATAAATCGACATCTGAGCATAAAAAAACTGGGCTACTAGGATTCGAACCTAGGCTCACGGGACCAAAACCCGTTGCCTTACCGCTTGGCTATAGCCCAATCAAATAACGTATGGTGGAGGGGGGCAGATTCGAACTGCCGAACCCGATGGGAGCGGATTTACAGTCCGCCGCGTTTAGCCACTTCGCTACCCCTCCATAATTACTTTTAACTTCATTTCATTTTTTATACATAAAAAATGGTGCCGGCCAGAGGACTTGAACCCCCAACCTACTGATTACAAGTCAGTTGCTCTGCCAATTGAGCTAGACCGGCATTTTCAAACAAGACAAAATACGTTTAGCTGAATAACAATCCAAACGTCAATTCATTAAAAAATAGAAATGGTGACCCGTAGGGGAATCGAACCCCTGATACCACCGTGAAAGGGTGGTGTCTTAACCGCTTGACCAACGGGCCATATTGATACCTGAAAACCGCATTCGAAAACCAACAATTTTCATTATACACAACTTTAATGTGTTTGTAAAGGGCAAAAAGCTATTTTTTAAAAAATTAAATACTAGCCTAGTAGATAAGTCATTGATTAACATAAGCCTCTATTATAATAGCCTATTTTTTAAAACAATGCAACTGAATACGATTTATTTTTTCCAAAAGCGACGAAATTGCTGATATGAATCAATGACTTTATAAGGACAGGCAAACATTAACACCAATTGTTGGCGATTCTAGCAAATTTTTTCCAATTTTTACGAAATAACCTTTCCTCAAAATGGATGAACAGTCTATCGTTTCATTTTTGGATCGAGGGCATCCCTTAAACCATCGCCGATTAAATTAAATCCTAAGACGACGAGCATAATCGATCCACCCGGTACAATCATCGTCCACGGAGCTAGCTGAATAAAATCTCTTGAATCGGCTAACATTTTCCCCCATTCCGGTAACGGAGGCTGAGCTCCTAAACCGAGAAATCCTAATGCAGCTGCTTCCAAAACCGCTGTACCAAATCCTAATGTAGCTTGCACGATAATAGGAGCTACACTATTCGGTAAAATATGGTGAAAAATAATTCTCCCATCCTTCATCCCTTGTGCTTTAGCCGCCATGATGTATTCCTCTTCACGTAAACTAATGACCTTTGAGCGAACGAGCCTTCCGAAAATAGGTATATTGATAATCGCTATTGCTATAAGAGCATTTTGTAAAGAGGCACCTAGAATAGCAACGATTGCAATAGCTAATAAAATACTCGGAAACGCCAAAAGAACATCAAAAACCCTAGAAATAATAATATCAACCCAACCGCCAAAGTAACCCGAAACCAATCCTAAACATGTACCAAAAATCAATGCTCCCGTAATTGCAAAAAAGCCAACTTGCAACGATATCCTTGCACCATAAGCGATCCGCGTTAAAAGATCCCTTCCAAGATCATCAGTTCCGAACCAATGCTCAGCAGATGGAGGCTGCAGACGTTTGGCAAGATTTTGCTCATCAAATCCGTACGGTGTAAGTAATGGAGCAACGATGCCGACTACAATAAACATCACAATAATCGTTAAGCCTGCTTTAGCGAATGTACTTTTCCGTAACTGCTTCAATGCATCTTTTAGAGGGGATGCCACTTTCACCTCCATTCCAGCCAAATCAGCATTTTCGGCAGAGCTGTCAAGATGAACAGGTCGTGAATCTGTCGCCTTCATGTCTACAAACCCTCCTTAGTATTTTATTCTCGGATCAATAACAGCGTATAACAAGTCAACGAGCAAATTAATGATGACAAAAATAAATGCAATGACTAAAATACCAGATTGTATAACGGGATAGTCTCGGTAATTAATCGCATCAAAAATATAACGTCCGACTCCTGGCCAACTGAAAATCGTTTCCGTCAAAATCGCTCCCCCTAATAAAACACCTGCTTGCAAACCAATAACCGTTAGAACGGGTATTAGCGCATTTTTAAGCGCATGTTTATAAATAATTAAAAATTGCCCACCACCTTTAGCACGTATCGTTCGAATATAGTCTGAATTCATCACTTCCAACATACTAGATCGTGTCATCCGAGCAATGATCGCCATTGGAATCGTTCCTAAGGCGATGCTCGGTAAAATAAGGTGCTTAAGAACAGTTGCTGTCCGAGCAAAATCGAAATGTAACAGGGAGTCAAGTACGTAAAAATGAGTAATCGCTTCAAGCGGATTTCGATTATCCTGTCGACCATGTGCTGGTAACCAGCTGAGCTCTTGAGCAAAAACCCACTGTTCCATTAAAGCGAGCCAAAATACAGGCATCGATACACCAATCAACGCAATAAGCATCGCTAAAAAGTCAAACGTCGAGTTTTGCTTCCATGCACTGATGATGCCAGCATTCATACCAACTACAACAGCAAACAGCATTGCAAAAAAGGTTAACTCGAAGGTAGCAGCAATGTACGGCCATATTTCAGTCGCAATATCAGCCTTTGAACGTAAAGATGTTCCTAAATCTCCTTTTAGCAAATCCATGACATAAATCCCATACTGAGTAATATAAGGCTTATTGAGACCCATACTTTCTTGTAAATTTTCAATCGCCGTTTGTGAAGCTGTCTCTCCTAAAATAACTTGAGCAGGGTTTCCCGGGATTAGGTGGACAATTGAAAACGTAATTAATGTCATGCCGAAGAGCACTGGAATAAGTAGGAGTATGCGACGAATCGTATAAGCGAACAAATCTTTTTCCCCTTTCTATTTACAATGGATGGAAAGAGTAGGATTCGTATAAAAGCGTGGGTAGTAGCATCAAGTGAAATTCGCGGTTGACTTAAACATTTCTCTCTATTCGCACTCATTCACATTTTCACTTCTCGATCATTTGTAACATAAAACTACTACCCATGCAGCATACTTAGTCCAATTCAACTTCCTCTAAAGATTCGCTTGTCGATGGATGGGGTACGTAATTTTTAACATAACTTGCTGATGCTAAAACAGGAGTAGAATGTACAAGTGGTACCATCGGTGAATCTTCAGCTATTAACGCCTGCGCTTGTTTGTAAAAGTCCGCACGTTCATCTTGATCGATAGACACCTTTGCTTGATCTAATAATTTATCAACTTCTGAATTCTCGTAAAACTCTCGGTTACTTGTACCGACATTACTGCCATGTAATAAACTACTTAAAAAGTAATCCGGATCTCCATTCGTACCTGACCAACCAAGCATATACAGTTGGTGTTCACCTTCAGCTGTTTTTTCTAAATACGGAGCCCATTCCTCGCGAACGATTTTTATATCGATCCCAATTTCAGCTAAATTATTTTGTACGATTTCTGCAACTGTCTCAGGGTCAGGCATATACGGGCGCGCCACTGGCATCGTCCATAGTTCAATTTCTAAACCGTCATCATAACCTGCCTCACGTAATAACTCCTTAGCCTTATCTACGTCATAGTCATAAAGTTCGACTGCATCATTATAGCCAAGGTAACCGGGTGGGAGCGGATTGACAGCGGGCTTCGCATACCCGGCATATAATGCTTCTGCAATGGCTTCCCGATCAATTGCATGGTTGATCGCATGACGAAGATTCTTATTATCCAATGGTTCCTTTTGCACGTTAAACCCTAAATAACCGATGTTATTTTCCGCGCGTGTATAAAGTGATAATTGTTCATCCGCTTTAACGCTCTCTGCGTCGTCTGGATTTAATCCGTCCATAATATCAACTTCTCCTGAGCGAAGAGCAATTAAGCGAGCGGCATTATCAGGAATGACCTCAAAAATAACTTCGTCCAATTTTGGTAACCCTTCTTTACGGTAATCTGTAAATTTTTCTAACACAATTTTGTCGTCTTTCGTCCAGCTGACAAACTTAAATGGGCCCGTACCGACGGGATGTTCATTAATATCTGCACCATATTCCTCCAACGCAGCAGGGGATGTTATCGCAAAATACGTCATTCCTAAGTTTTGCAAAAAGAATCCTAACGGGCGCTTTAAAACAAACTCAATTTCATAGTCATCGACAACATTAATTTCTTTAATGACATGACTGTCATCGTCTACATAGCCCCCAAACATCGTTCCATACATCGAGTACACATACCCATCATCTGTAAACGCATATTCATGATGCGGATCGGCCCAACGCTCAAAATTCACCTTAACCGCCTCAGCGTTGAAATCTGTTCCATCATGGAAAGTGACTCCTTCTTCAAGATAAAAGGTATACGTTAAACCATCATCAGAAACATCCCAATCGTGCGCCAACCCCGGTTTGATGTCAAATGTTTCCGGTTCAAAGTCAAGCAAACCTTCTAAAACCTGTCGCGTGACCCGTGACGACTCACCGTCTGTTGTACTCCCTGGGTCTAAGCTTTCGGAATCGCCTCCACGAGCATACACTAACACTTGATCCTCGCGATTCTCTCCATTATTCGCTGAATCTCCATCTGCCTCCTTATCGCCGCCACAAGCGGCAAGTATTCCAATCGTTATCATAAAAAAACTATAATAAAGTACAACCTTCAGCCTCATTGAGTGTACCTCCCTATTTTTTAACACTATGACTTCCACGAGAATGAATATTCAGAAAAATGACTGTTTAATTGTGTAAATGACACGCAACAAAATGACCTTCTTCCTTTTCTTTAAAGTCCGGTCTCACTTCTTGGCAGATGCTCATTGCTTTTGGACATCGCGTATGAAATGTACATCCTCTAGGTGGATCGGCTGGGCTTGGCAAATCTCCTTTTAGAACAATTGTTTCTTGTTCAACATCAGGATCCGGTACAGGTACGGCTGACAACAGTGCTTCCGTATAGGGATGCTTCGGCTGTTCGTAAAGTTGATCTTTATGGGCTAGTTCAACGATTGTTCCGAGATACATCACACCTACCCGATCACTAATATGTTTCATAACACTGAGATCATGGGCAATAAATATATACGTAAGCTGAAATTCATCTCGAAGCTCTTCTAGCAAATTTAAAATTTGTGATTGAACGGAAACATCTAAAGCAGAAACCGGCTCATCACAAATCACCAACTTCGGATGATTGGCAAGTGCGCGTGCAATCCCAATTCGTTGCCGTTGACCTCCACTAAATTGATGCGGATATCTCGAAATATGATAAGCGCTTAAACCGACAATTTCTAATAGTTCTTTGATTCGTTCCCTACGTTGATCAACGTAATCCATACCATGGACGAGCAGCGGTTCACCGATAATTTTTTCTACCGTATGGCGCGGATTTAACGAAGCGTACGGATCTTGAAAGATGATTTGCATATCACGCCGTAATATGCGCATCTCCTCATCGCTTACTTGAGATATATCTTTCCCTTGAAACTTGATAACACCTGAGGTCGGTTCAAGCAAACGTAAAATGGCTTTTCCCATCGTTGATTTTCCACAGCCAGACTCACCGACAATACCTAAGATTTCACCCTCCTTTACGGTAAAAGAGATGTCATCGACGGCTTTGATTTCGCCGACTTTGCGATTCAAAATACCTCCCTTCACATCAAAGTATTTTTTTAACTGATGAACTTCTAACAGTTGCTTGGCCATCTCCATCCTCTCCTCTCTCTACATCGTGTAAAAAGCACCGGCTCAATCGCCTACCTTCTAGTGTAAAGAGTGGAGGATCTGCTTGAAGACAACGCTCAAAAGCAAACTCACATCTCGGCGCAAAGCGACACCCAACGATCCCCGCTGTTATCTTTGGAACAGTGCCAGGAATCGAGTATAGCTTTTGCTCGTTTTCTGTAAGCTTTGGAAACGAACGAATCAACCCACGCGTATAAGGGTGTTGAGGGTCTTTTAAAATCTCACGTATCGTTCCTTGTTCAACAACTTGCCCTGCATACATAACAACGACACGATCACACAATTGGGCAACGACACCTAAATCATGTGTAATGAGTAAAATAGACGTGTTTTTTTCGATGTGTAATTTCTCCATAATTTGTAATACTTGCGCTTGAATCGTTACATCTAGTGCTGTCGTTGGCTCATCGGCGATTAATAAATCGGGTTGAGAAGACATCGCCATCGCAATCATGACCCGCTGTCGCATCCCTCCTGACAATTGATGGGGATACGCATTGAATAGATCAGCAGCTCTTGGAAGGCCGACGAGTTCCAACATCTCAACCGCTTCACGTCTCGCTTGTTGTCTCTTCTTTTTTCGTTCATGCATCCAAATCGCTTCTACCATCTGATTCCCGATCGTAAACAGGGGGTTGAGTGAAGTCATCGGCTCTTGGAAAATCATCGCAATATCTTTTCCGCGAACGGTTCGCATCTGTTTTTCGGAATATTTCAGGAGATCTTTACCCTTAAAATAAATATTCCCATGAACGATTTTACCTGGAGGACTCGGTACGAGCTGCATAATCGATAATGAGGTAACACTTTTTCCACAACCTGATTCGCCAACAACTCCTACGACTTCTCCTTTATGTACCGTAAAACTTACTCGGTCGACCGCTGGGATTTCACCATCATCTGTGAAAAAATGTGTGCTCAATTCTTTCATCTGTAAAATAACATCGGACATTAGCTAGCCTCCCCTCATCTCATTTTATTACGGAGAGCATATCGTATGACTTTTAAAAAAATTGCTTAAATGACAATCATTTGACATCTATACACGAAGAGACAAATAATTTGAAATATTTAAAATAAATATACCATAATTTTCACAATCGTACAAATGTAAAACATAAACATATGATTTGCTTTCTAAAAGATTATTTTCAACGTTTGTTTCTTTAAAGGAAGTAATTGGGTTATAATAAGGATGGATTAAACTTATGGAGGTGCACAAATGTCAAATGTATTAACCGATAAAAACATTGTCATTATGGGAGTGGCAAATGAACGCAGTATCGCATGGGGCATTACGAAATCATTACATAAGGCTGGGGCGAATTTAATTTTTACAAATCGACAAGAACGTTCACATAAAAAATTAATGAAGCTTCTCGATAAGTACAATATGGAAGCGACATTAACTGTGTCATGCGATGTCGCGAGTGATGAAAGCATTGAAAAAGCCTTCGATGAAATTAAAGAAAAAGTCGGAGTGATTCACGGCGTCGTTCACTCCGTTGCTTTTGCCAATCGAGAAGAGCTAAAAGGAGAATATGCCGACACATCGAGAGAAGGATTTCTACTCGCTCACGAAATTAGTTCCTATTCACTCGTCGCAGTGACGAGAGCCGCTAAACCACTCATGACAGAAGGGGGTTCAATCGTCACCCAGACCTATCTCGGCTCCGAACGAGTTGTCAAAAATTACAACATTATGGGTGTCGCTAAATCCTCTCTAGAAGCGAGCGTCCGTTATTTAGCAGAAGATGTAGGTAAGTATGGAATTCGCGTTAATGCGATTTCCGCTGGACCGATTCGTACCCTTTCCGCAAAAGGCGTATCTGGCTTTAATGACATTAATAAGACAATTGAAGAAAAAGCTCCCCTACGACGCAATGTTGACCAAGATCAAGTCGGAGATGCGACGTTATTTTTTATGAGTGATCTTTCTCGAGGGGTCACAGGCGAAGTGTTACACGTAGATTCCGGGTACCACATTATGGGTGTGTAAATTGATCTACACGTAGCCCATCCGTTGTACGTAGTCTAGTAAAAAGACGTTTACTCGCATATTTCGTAGTAAACGTCTTTTTTAATGCATGTATATAGAGGTGCGAAGGAAGCGATGTCGACTAGCTTTCAATCCTCTCGTTCGCCTTGTTCTACATCCGTTTCAATGAGCAACTGCTGTGTAGCAAACTCCCGATACAATGGATGTTGTTCGAATAGCTGTTCATGTGTTCCTTTACCGGTCACTTCGCCTCGTTCAATAAAAATAATTTGATCCGCTTCGACGACGGTTGATAAACGATGAGCAATGACGAGTGTCGTTCGGCCACGCATCAAGTTTTTCAACGCTTTCTGCACCATGATTTCTGATTTTGTATCGAGACTCGAAGTCGCTTCATCGAGCATCAATATGTTCGGGTCTCTTAATAACGCTCGGGCAATACCAATCCGCTGCCGTTGTCCGCCGGATAATTTGATCCCTCGTTCGCCGACTTCTGTGTCATACGCTTCTGGAAATTCATGAATAAATTGATCGGCAAAAGCCATTTTGGCAACGTGATGTAATTCTTTTTCACTAACCTTTCGATCTAATCCATAGACGATATTTTCGCGAATCGTTCCAGCGATCATGGGACTATCTTGAGGCACATAGCCAATCTGTTGCCGCCAAGACTGTAATGAAAACGATTTAATATCATCAGAGCCTAACGTAATCATCCCTTCCGTAGGTTCATAATACCGTTCCAATAAGGAGAATAATGTCGTTTTTCCACCACCACTTGGACCGACAATCGCCGTTACTTTCCCTTGGAGGAGCGGTAAAGGTGACCCCTCGTAGCACAGGCCGACCCGCTTTATAAGCGAACGACACATTTTGAAAAGAAATATCTTGAAACGGTTGTTTGAGTTCGTTACCGACATGGAGATCCTCTTCTTCCTCACTTAGCGTGACAATTATTCGTTCCGTCGCTCCTTTTGCCTTTTGCAACTGCGTGAAAAAGGTCGTAAATTGAATCATCGGCATCATAATTTGAAATAAATATAAAATAAACGCAACCAGCTCTCCTGCCGACAAACTTCCAGAAGAAACACGCATCCCACCATATCCGATGATGACAACGAGCACGAGCATGAGAACAAGAGAGACGAGCGGACTAATAAACGCACGAACTTTGCCTTCACGAACACCGTACGTAAATAAAGACGATATTCCTTTTTTTCCTCGTTCGTATTCCAATGACTCTGCATTTGACGCTTTTACGAGACGGATTTCCGCAAGCACTTGATTAATCACCGCCGTAAAGGAAGCTGTTTCATCTTGTAATCCTTTTGATATGCGATGCATCTGACGTCCTAACGGAAACAAAAGAGCAAGCATCAATGGGACAGCAATTAGCATCATCACGGTCATCTGCCAATCGAGAATGACTAATATAATGACCGAGCCAACAATCGAAATGATCCCGGTAAACAAACTCGTTAAATGATCGGTAATTAAATTTTTCACAATAGCGGTGTCATTCGTCATGCGACTGATCATTTCCCCTGTCCGATTTCGATCATAAAAAGGGACAGGTAACTGCAAAAACTTCTTCCACAATCTTTCACGTAAGTTTGCAACGACCTGTTGTCCGACATGATTTAATAAATAAATCGACAACCCACCTGAAGCGGCTTGAGCGATAAACGCCACAAACAATAACACAACCGTAGAGGTTTCGATCATTTCAAGCGAAAAGTGATCGACTAAACTTTTCGTAACGAGCGGGATGATCAACCCAACCATCGTAGTTACAACACTCAACAAAAGAGCAATCGACATCATCCACTTTGATGGTTTCGCATCTTTTAATAAATGTAAAAAATCCCGCCACTGCACTGACTTTTTCGTATCCATCACTCGGTTCCTTTCTTACAGAAGTTCATTTGTTCACAAGACTGTCCATAACAACTAATCATACATCATTGTCAAGGTGTGTTCTACAAATGTAACTTAATTATCCAGTTGACGCTTGTCGATTTCGTTTTGTGCATACCACATTTAAAAAGATAAGCTTTGTGGATTATTTTTAAGGTAAGGATCTCTCATAATATGAAAAGAATTAATGGCAGATTAATAGTCAAGTCCATAATCTTGTGTAAAATCCAATACAATGTTTTGTCCCTTGATCTTAATGTTGTTTGGGGGTGCACCCCCAAACGAAAAATTTAAAATTTAATATATTTTCTAGATGATCCTATCCACTCTTCGTGGATATCCATCAAAACAGCTCCTATTAATCGAGTAGCTGAATCTGTATTTGGAAATATGCGAACGACTT
>DASUXY010000010.1:0-15265 GCA_036377675.1 Bacillota bacterium | reverse complement strand
TTGATATCATTACTCATGAGGACTCCTCCTTTTTTGTTTTCTCGTGAAAAACTATTATATCAAAGGAGAGAGTCCTCTTCTTATTTCCTTGAAATTGAAGGAATATTCCAATTATGTCCCCGTAAATATTTTACTCATACTCCTACTCCTTTTGCATATATTAAAGCAGTATATACATCATAAAGGAGTGAAGTTATGTCATTTTTAAAAGAAATTATGATGAATAAACTTAAACATATGACGCCTGAACAATTAATGAATTATAGTAAAGCGTATGGTTTTTCAATTTCATTCGCTGAAGCACAAGATATTACGAAATATATAAAACGAGACGCTTTCAATCCATTTGATGAGAGCCAACACGATCAAATGGTTCAAGACTTAGCTAAAATAACCGACATCCAGACTGCTAAAAAAGGCGAACAACTTTTTAAACAGTTGATAAAATCTTATGGTCTTGAACATTTGTTCGACTAAAGTTTAATATATCCTAACTAGCCTCTGTTTATTTGATCGTCTGTCCAACCTTTGCTGAATGGCCTTCATCAGAATATGACTAAAGATACAAAGATCGACATTTATTGGTTCATAATTTCTTCTTTTAAATCTTGCTTAAAACTTCCATCTTTAAGCATATTTATTTCAAACTGATATGGAGGCTTTTTGTTTTTCTTATCTTCCCCAACATAAGGCGTCTCTAATATTTTAGGTAAATGAGTTAGTTGCGGGTGATGAACTACATAATGAAGAGCATCAAAACCGATATATCCGAAACCGATGTTTTCATGACGGTCTTTTGCTGCTCCACGTTCATTCTTACTATCATTGACATGGACAACTTTAATTCGATCTACACCAATAATCTTATCGAATTCATTTAAAACGCCGTCAAAATCATCGATGACATTATAACCTGCATCGTGAATATGACACGTATCTAAACAAACTGATAACCGTTCATTATGTGTTACACCATCAATAATTTTCGCTAATTCATCAAAACTTTTTCCGATTTCCGTTCCTTTACCGGCCATCGTTTCTAACGCGATTTGAACATCTCTCTTTTCTTCTAACACTTCATTCAAACCTTCTACAATTCTTTTAATGCCTTGATCAGCACCAGCCCCGACATGAGCTCCTGGATGTAAAACAATTTGCTTCGCTCCGATCGCAGCTGTCCGATCGATTTCGCTTCTTAAAAATCTCACGCCTAATTCAAATGTTGCTTGTTTTTTTGTGTTAGCAATATTAATGATATATGGAGCATGAACGATAATATTCGATATACCGTGTTCATCCATATGTTTTTGACCGGATTCAATATTCAATTCCTCAAGAGGTCTTCTACGTGTGTTTTGAGGAGCTCCTGTATAAATCATAAATGTATTTGCACCATATGATGCTGCTTCCTCACTAGCACCGAGCAGCATCTTTTTACCTTTCATGGAAACATGCGAACCTATGTGTAACAATACTTCCACTCTCCCATACAAGATCGTTATTTTTTATAATGTTTTTTCTTCATAAGTTTTTGCTTTATTTTTTCTTGTTGTCGTTTCATTTTTTTCTTATATCCAGGTTTTACTTTTTTCGGTTTTTTAACTCGTTTCCACGCCTCTTTTTCTAATTGAGTCCGAATATTTTGACGCTGACGGCGTCGATTCCATGATTTGGCCGATGTCCATTGTCCATTTTTCACATCTACATACGTAAAGGATATGCCGCGTTGTTCAAGTTTTTTAATCAATGGCAAGTCTTCTTCTGTATAAAAGCTAATGGCCATTCCTTCCATACCAGCGCGTGCCGTTCTTCCGACACGGTGAACATAAAAATCTTCTTCTTTAGGGAGTTCAGCATTGATGACATGACTAACCCCTTTAATATCGATTCCACGAGATGCCAAATCCGTTGCAACTACATATTGATAACGGAGATTTTCAACATCTTTTAATACACGTTTTCGTTCACGTGGTGTTAAACCACCGTGTAATAGACCAACCTTTAATCCATGTTGATGCAACGTTTCTTCCAGTTGATCGGCTTCATCTTTCCCATTGACAAAAATAATGGCCATGTACGGCTGAAAGACTTTCGAAAGCTCGATAATGAGATCTGAGCGTTGGCGGTGTTTTAAGTGAATCAGACGATGTTCGATTGTTTCTGGTAAAAGATGATTGTTGCCTACTTGCAAATAGACTGGATTTTTTAAATACTTTTTCATAAAGTGCTCGAGCCGTTTTGGAATCGTCGCGGAAAAAACGAGTAATTGAATCTCTTGCTTTGCGCGAACTAATAGCTGATCAATTTCCTCAATAAATCCCATATCAAGCATTAAATCAGCTTCGTCAATAACAAAATGTGTCGCTGAATAAATCGATAGCGCGTTGTCATTTACGACATCTAAAATTCTTCCAGGCGTTCCGACGATGATTTGTGGAGGTGTTCGTAACTTTTGTATAGCTCTTTTTTTATCCGTGCCACCGACTAGAAGTTGAGATCGCCATTCATGTTCTTTGTCCGCATACTGAACAATTTCCTTTATTTTATCATGAATTTGCATCGCAAGTTCTCTTGTAGGTGCGGTAATTACGAACTGAACCTCCTGTTTTTTTTCATGAATTTCATGAAATAAAGGTAAAAGATAAGCATGCGTTTTCCCTGAACCTGTCTGTGATTGGCCAATCATACTTTTTCCTTTTAAAATTGCTGGAATGGCCTGTCGTTGAATTTCAGTAGGCGTTTTAAAATGAAGCTGTTGAATGACATCATCCAAAACTGGACGAAAGGAAAATTGTTTAAATTGGTTTTTAGCCATCGTATGTCACCCTTTCTGTATGGAGTACATGTACAATATTTTTCATCAAGTACATGCAATGATATGAACACGTTTTAAATAAACGTAAAAGGTTCCGTCTGAATAGCGGATGTTACTATTTCTACTGAATCATCGGCTAAAGCAGATTCAAGATATTTTTTTGTGCTTTCCTTCATAATTTGTTCAATATGATGTCCAGGGTCAATAATTGACATCCCCATCTCTTGTGCATCTAGAGCTTGGTGATAGGTTATATCACCTGTAATATAAACGTCTGCTCCTCGTGCTTGTGCCGATTCGATATATTTTTCTCCACTTCCACCAAGAATGGCAACTTTCTGAACGGGGCGATTAAGATCCCCAGTTACCCGAATTGTTGGTACGCCATATGCCACTTTCACATGCTCGCCCAACGCTTGTAACGTCATCTTTTCCGGAAGCATGCCAATTCTTCCGATTCCATATGTTTTACCTTTATTTCGTAACGGATAAATATCATAAGCTACTTCTTCATAAGGATGTGCTTGAATTATCGCCTTTTTGGCACCCGTTAACTTCGCTTCTGAAATGATTGTTTCGATCTTTACTTCTTCCACTTTCTCTAATTTATTTGTTGTTCCAATAAACGGATTCGTTCCTTCAAGCGGTTTAAAAGTCCCTCGGCCATCTGTTTGAAACGTACAATGGCTGTAATTTCCGATATGACCTGCTCCTGCATCACTTAAAGCATCTAATACTTCGTTCATATGGGATACAGGAACAAAGACAGCTATTTTATAAAGTTTTTCTGTATACGTATCAATGAATACATCGCGCTCTAATATACCTAGTGCATCGCACAACAGATCATTTACCCCACCAACTGCAACATCAAGGTTTGTATGAGCTGCGTAAACGGTAATATTATGTTTCATTAACTTTTGCACAAGCCGCCCTTTTGGTTCATCTAGATTTAATTGGTGAACAGGTTTAAAGAACAGTGGATGATGTGCAATAATTAAGTTGACCTCCCGCTCAATCGCTTCTTCAACAACGTCTTCAACAACGTCAAGTGTAATCATAATCTTCTTAACAGGGTGATGGAACGAGCCGATTTGTAAACCAACATTATCCCAATCATAGGCTAAATAGAGCGGAGCCCACTTCTCTAGCTGTTCAAAAACAGCTGCATGCGTTAAATTAGACATCTCCTAAAACCTCCCTAATCCATTCCATTTCAGTTTTTAACTGATCTATTTTTTCTTTTGGCATTGATCGCGCTCGTTTCATTTGCTCAACGACACGACAATGCTTTTTATATTGATGACGCCACTTTCGTCTAAAATCATTTCCTTTTCTTTCTAATAGTTTAGGACCGAACAACAATTTTTTTTCAGACAACTTGAACTGCTGTTTGTCTGCTTGTTTGTCTGCTACAATAATTTCGTAATAATGGCCATTTTCCTCAACAATCGTCTCTTGCGTAATGAAGTACCCGTTGCGTGTCAACCAATGCCGAACACCTCTTGCATCGACATTTGGCTGGGTGATGATTCGCTCAACATGTAAAAGCTGATCTTCTCCATCTTCTAAAATCGTTCGTATTAAAGGTCCACCCATCCCAGCAATGACAACTTCACTCACCTCACCAGGTTGAAGAATCGCTAAACCGTTTCCTAAGCGGACATCAATTCGTTTTTCTAATTGAAAAGATCGAACGGTTTTTACCGCACGTTGATACGGGCCTTTATTTACTTCTCCGGCAATTGCCCGAGCCGTTGGATCATGTAAGCAGACGTAACAAGGCAAATATCCATGATCTGATCCTATATCAGCAAAAATCGTCCCTTTTGGCAAAAAAGAAGCTACTGTATTCAACCGTTTTGAAAGTTTGATTTTTGTTTGATTCATTCCTTACCCCTTATCATTCATCCGAAAAGAAAAGCTTTCTGTTTTCGCAGAAAGCTTTTCTTTTTGTAAATTGTTTTATATAATTACTTTTTCTCTTCCAGCCATTGAGCTAACTCTTCAGCCTCTGTATCCGGAAGATTAACCGGTGGCATTCCACCATCCGTACCATTTAATATAATATCTTTAATTTCATCTGCTGACATTTTACTCCCAATTTGCGTTAAATCTGGGGCACTTCCACCTGATAATTCAGCACCGTGACATGCTGCACAGTTTGATGAATACACATCTTCCGGATCACCAGCTGTTTCTCCTTCTTGCTGATCTTCTACTTGTTCGCCTTCTTCAGCCAATAAAATCTCTTCACGTTGGTTTGCACCAAGGAATGAGATAAGAATGACTGCAGCAATACCTAAACCAGCAATAAGTCCATATACGGTTAATGGTTTTCTACTCATTGTATTTTCCTCCTTATGTACTCCCATATTCGTTTTTAACCAAACTATACTTATTTTACTTGATTTTCGCTTGAGTTTAAAGGATAAAGGTAAAAAAGGTTACAAAACGTATATACAATCGTAAAAGTAACACCGCTTGAACCACTGATTTATAAATATTTAAGTACGTTTTCTTTCTAATCATAATCCCTACTATAAAATTAACAAGTACAATCACTTGCCATCAGTTATTCATCGCCAACATATTGACAACTACATTCGCTGCTAATACCATCACGCAATCAACGGCATGGGCAGTGGGTTTGGGTATCGCTTTTGAAAACGAAGCATAACCGATATCGAATCGATTAAAAAGTCACACATACCGATTTGCAAAATCGGATGACTTTCGGTAAAATAAAGAGTAATTAATGAAAACGGTACCAAGACGATGACCAATGCCAGACGAGGTGATTACTTTTACGTCGTTAGGCTTGTCATTTGACAACTGTTTTTTTAAGTACCCTCTCTATTCGTATATAAAGTGAGGCGAAGTTACCATATTCTTTTGTTCTTCACGATTGTCATCTGTCAATCGGTAAGCATTCACTTCCAAACAAGAGCGTTTATAGTGACACGCACGTCACGCCGTCGTTTTCATCGGGGCATGCAACGATAGATTAAACAAATGTAAACCGTACAACAGAACAAAAGCACAAGGAGTTAATTGATTCCAATCTAGCTTGTCCCTGTACTATTGTTTGTTGAAGGCATCTTATAACTACATGCTCGTTCATTGTGTAAGCCGAGCACTATTCCTCTAAGAAGTCTTTCAATTGTTTACTACGACTTGGATGTCTTAACTTACGCAGAGCTTTTGCTTCGATTTGACGAATTCGTTCTCTCGTTACACCGAAGACCTTACCGACTTCTTCAAGTGTGCGAGTTCGACCATCATCAAGGCCAAAGCGTAATCGTAAAACATTTTCTTCTCGATCTGTAAGCGTATCAAGAACATCTTCCAGTTGCTCTTTTAAAAGTTCATATGCAGCATGTTCTGATGGTGAAACTGCTTCTTGATCTTCGATAAAATCACCTAAATGTGAATCATCTTCTTCACCAATTGGCGTCTCTAGTGAGACCGGCTCTTGAGCAATTTTCAAAATCTCCCGAACTCGTTCCGGAGTAAGATCCATTTCCTCACCAATTTCTTCCGGTGTTGGTTCACGACCGAGATCTTGTAAGAGTTGACGCTGTACACGGATGAGTTTGTTAATCGTTTCTACCATATGAACAGGGATTCGAATCGTACGAGCCTGGTCGGCAATCGCCCGAGTAATCGCTTGGCGAATCCACCACGTGGCGTACGTACTGAATTTAAATCCTTTCGTATGATCAAATTTTTCAACGGCTTTCATCAAACCCATGTTACCTTCTTGAATTAAATCAAGAAATAGCATTCCACGTCCTACGTAACGTTTAGCTATGCTTACAACGAGTCGCAAGTTCGCTTCTGCCAATCGTCGTTTAGCAATTTCATCACCTGCTTCAATACGCTTAGCTAATTCAACTTCTTCCTCAGCCGTTAACAAATCGACTCTGCCAATTTCTTTTAAATACATCCTAACGGGGTCATTGATTTTTATTCCTAGTGGAACACTTACATCACCAGAGTTCGATTCTTCTTTCGTCATCTCTTTCATCTCTGGGTCATCGTCTGTTTCACTTATCACTTCGATTCCTTGGTCCCCTAGGTACTCGTAAAATTCATCCATCTGCTCAGACTCAATCTCATAGTGAGATAAGCGATCAGCTATTTCCTCATATGCTAATGTACCCTGCTTTTTACCCGCTTCAACGAGTTCGTCTTTTGCTTGATTTAACGTTAATTCATACTCATTTTCTTTCGTTTGTGACGATTTATTTTTGGCCATGAGTCCCCCTCCTTCCAGACTACATAAACAATCAATTTAATTGCTTTAACTCCTTTTGAAGTTCGATAATTTGCATTGCTATTTCAGCAGCTTTCAATGGATTTTGCTGTTGTTCAGCTATTTTTTGCTGTTCTTTTAGCGACTCAATACTCGGAACAGCGGTTGTCTCAGCTTGAATGACACGCATGTAATCAGCTATTTCTTGCTCACTAATATTTTCAACTAATGGAATCATTGCTATTTCGGTGACTAATTTCTTCAGCCGCTCTTCTTCTAACCGTTCGACAAATAGACTTACATCTGCAGGTTGCCCTTCTTCATAAAAAGCATAAAGGTGTGTTGCAATAATCTTATGGTCATCAACATTAAATGATGCCCCTAATTCCTCCTGCACTTTATCAGTAATCCACCGATCCTGCAACATATATGCAATGAGTTGTCTTTCAGCATTATGGTACGCAGGTCGTAATTTTTTCGATTGATAAATTTTTCTTACGTTATTAGTATAACTACCTTGATAGCTCTTATCCTTTTGCAAACCTCGTTGCTGTTGGAATTTCTCAACTTCACGAAGCAGTGTCTCCATTGAAACATCGTATTGTTTACTAAGAGCTCTTAAATAATATTCCCTTTCAATCGAACTCTTAACCGTAGCCAGTTGTTTAGTCACTTTTTCGATATATTTTATACGGTCGCCTTCTAAGCTTAAATTAAATGTCCCTTTTAAATAATTTATATAAAAGCTTACAAACGTTTCACTCGCTTCAATTACTTTTTGTTGAAAAGAATTTGCCCCGTATTTAACAATATAGCTATCAGGATCTAAACCATCTTCCAACTGGGCAACCTTCACTTCACAACCTGCTTTACGGAGTATTTTAGCTGCTTTAAATGTTCCTTCAATACCAGCTTGATCCGTATCAAAGCAAATGATAACCGTGTCTACATATCGACGCAGCATTCTCGCTTGTTTTATTGTTAAAGCGGTTCCTAGCGTAGCTACAACATTTTTGACACCTGCTTGGTAACTAGCGATTACATCCATATAGCCTTCAAATAAAACAACTTCATTTTGCTTTCGAATATACTTTCTTGCCAAATCAAAATTGTACAGTAAGTTTCCTTTATGGAAAAGGCTATTTTCCGAACTATTCAAGTATTTCGGTCCCTCTCCTGAAATCATTCGGCCACCAAACCCAACCGTTTTTCCTAAATGATTACGAATGGGAAAAATAACCCTTCCTTGAAAACGATCAATGACCTGATGATCTTTTTCTGTTAAAATTCCAGACTTAACTAGAAGTTGTCGATGAAATCCTTTTTTCTCAAGAAACGTGGCTGTGAAATTTTTGACATTAGGAGAAAACCCTAGCTGAAAAATATCTATTGTTTCATCAGTCAGTCCCCTATCTTTTATATACTGATACCCTTCTTCTCCATCTTTTGTATGTCTTAATAAATGATGATATAGCTTTGTCAACCATTCATAGGCGGATAAAAGATTTTGACTTTCCCCTGAACTTGATTTTCTTTGTTGTAGGGAGCTTTTTGGTAACTGTATTCCACTTCGTCTCGCTAGAAGCTGAATCGCTTCTATAAAGTTAAATCCTTCCATTTCCATAATGAACGTGATCACATTGCCACCTTTACCGCATCCAAAACAATGAAAGATTTGTTTTTCCTGTGTTACTGAAAAAGAAGGCGTTTTTTCATTGTGGAAAGGACAAAGCCCAAAAAAGTTTCTTCCTTGTTTTTTTAATTGAACATATTCACTAACGACATCGACTATATCATTCGTTGTACGAATTTCTGCAATTGTCTCTTCTTGTATCGTCATTGTATTAAATCACCATGCTTTAGTTATTAACAAATGGATATCGATTTCGTAATGAATATCTATTCGTAGGACTTTCATATTGATTCATAAAAGGTCCTACACATTACTATTCGTTATTACTACTAAAAACCCTTTTTTTTCGACAATATTTTTTTAAATGTCGAAAAAAATTTCCTTCTTCGATATAACATAGGAACTAGAAGGATTCTTTATATCATTCATAAGAGTTTACTTATAAACTTACGCACGTAAAACCTAAAGTTAGGTATATGGTACTAATTGTGCAATAAAACTTACAAAAAGATGGTAAAAAAGTCATGCTTATTTATTTTACCCCCTACGATATAACTATTCTACATGCAAACCATAAATTCCTGCCCAAAACGCAATGTTTAATTTTTCAGAATCTCCATAACTTACACTAAAATTATTCGTTTCTTGAGTTTGAAAAAATACCAATTAAATATATTGGTTTTTCTATTTTTACACAAATATAAATTATAATACATGTTTCATTAAAATACTACAAAAGTGACTTGCTTTGAGTGGGCTTATTTCAAACTATTTTCGAAGTTCGTTTTGAGTAAATTGTAAAATGATATTTGCTGTTTCTTCCACAGCCTTATTGGAAACATCAATTACGCGACAGCCAATTGCATCAACAACGTTATTAAAATGTTCAAGTTCATGGTGGATTCGTTTAATATTTGCATAAAACGCCTGATCTCCTAGACCTAATGATTTAAGCCTTTCCTTGCGAATGTCGTATAATTTCTCCGGACTGATGCTAAGACCGACACATTTATTCGGGTCAACTTGGAAGAGTTCTTCTGGTGGATCTACTTCGGGAACAATCGGTATATTAGCAACCTTTAATCGTTTCAGTGCTAAAAATTGTGATAACGGGGTTTTAGATGTTCTCGAGACGCCTAGTAAGACGATGTCAGCTTTTGTAATGCCACGTGGATCTCGACCGTCATCATACTTCACAGCAAATTCTATCGCTTCTACTTTTCGAAAGTAATCTCTATCTAACTTATGCAATAAACCTGGCTCTAATCGCGGAGGGCGATTAAAGACACGTTCCATGGCATCTAACATCGGTCCCATAATATCTATCGCTTCTACATCCAGCTTTTTTGCTTGCTCATTTAAAAACTTACGAAGATGTGGCTCTACTAAAGTAAATCCAATGATTGCGCCTTCCTCTTTTGCCAGCTGTATTGTTTCATCGATTGTTTGCTCGTCTTCAATATATGGAATTCGTTGTATTTTATACTCTCCATTATTGAATTGACTTAAACCTGCTTTAATGACCAACTCTGCCGTCTCTCCTACAGAATCTGATAAAACATAAACAAGTAAGGTCATCGTATCATCCTCTCTCCTTAGATTTGGTCATCCGTTGTCAATTCTACAAAAGCCTTTGTAATTGTTGTCTTTGTAATTCGACCAATGACTTCTAAGCCATGTTCAGTCTCTTTGACGACTGGCAGTCCATCGATTTGCCGATCAATTAATTTTTTTGCGGTATCAATTAGTAAATCATCTTTTTTACATACAGAAATATTAGGCATTCGAGTCATAATAATATGAATAGGTAATGCATTTAAATCTTGCTTTCCGATACTTGCCCGTAATAAATCTTTCCTTGAAACTACACCTGTTAGACAAGATTTGTCATCAACGACAAATAACGTACCAACATCCTCTAAGAACATCGTAGAGATGGCATCATAGACCGAAACACTTTCATTTACAACGATTGGAATCGATTGAAATTCATAATTCTTGTACTTTCTAATTTTTTCAGTTAATAATTCTGAACCCGTCTTACCAGTATAAAAATAACCGACACGAGGCCGTGCATCAAGAAAACCAGACATCGTAAGAATAGCCAAATCCGGCCGCAATGTAGCTCTTGTGAGGTCTAGCTTTTTCGCAATATTTTCACCTGTGATTGGCCCATTTTCCTTGACAATCTCAAGAATTTTTTTCTGCCTCTTCGATAATTCCACTATTTCACCACCTAAGGTTAAATATGACATACTACTTCTAAATATTATATACTATATATAGTGGAAAAGAAAATTATGATGTACAATTTCATAGATTTTTCAAATGATAACAGCCATTTCATCTCTTAACGAAAGCAAGGAATGTTAAAGAACATCATTGTCCCTCCATTCCTTGTCTTTTGTAGCTATTTTCTATCCGATGATACGTCAACGTTTAGTGATCGAAATGTTGTTTCCATTCAATGGTTGATAAGTCTGCATAATCACCGATTAAATCAGCGATGTGCTTTAATAAAGATAAACGGTTCGTTCGAATGTTGTGATCGTCAGCCATCACCATATTGTGCTCAAAAAATTGATGAATTGGATTCGTTAACGTTTCAATAGCTTTTAAAGCTTGCTCAGCTTGTCGGCTATTATGAGCGATTTCATAATCATCTGTTGCTGATAATAGTGCTTCATACAATTGTTCTTCGGATGGCGTTGCAAACAGCGCTGGATCGACGTCTGTTTCACTTGCTTTTTGGGCTAAGTTTAAGACACGAACGAGGGCTTCCTGAACTGGTTTAAAAGTTTTATCCTGTCTTTTTTCAGATAATATTTCTGCTTTATCCAGCGTATAGGGCACAATACCGATTCCGTTCTTTAGAACAGCTTGGGCTACATCGTGCTCAATATTTAATTTCTTCAATAAATATAATGCTCGATCCGTAAAAAATTCGTTCAAATCAGCTCTAATCTCTTTTTCATCTATCATATCCACCGTTGACGATTGATAAAGTTCAATTGCACTCGTTAACAAATGATCTACGGAAATGTCCCATTTTCTCTGTTTTAAAATCCGTAATATGCCAATTGCTTGACGTCTTAGTCCATATGGATCTTGTGAACCTGAAGGCATAAGGCCGACAGAAATACATCCGACAATCGTATCTAGTTTATCCGCTATACTGACAATGGAACCGAAAATAGATTGTGGTAAATCATCATCCGCATGTTTCGGCAAGTAATGTTCTTTAATCGCTTGTGCGATCTCCTCATCTTCTCCGCAAATAAGTGCGTATTTTTCACCCATAACACCTTGTAGTTCTGTAAACTCATTTACCATATTCGTCACGAGATCGAACTTACAAATTTCAGCGGCACGACTAACTTGATCAGTCATCTTATCATTTAGTTGTAGCCATTTCGCAATTGTTTCCGTAATCGATTTCACACGTTGAACCTTATCGTGAATGGTCCCTAACTTTTCTTGAAAAACAACTTTCGTTAATTTTTCTTGATATGAATCGATCGTTTGCTTCTGATCTTCTTCGAAAAAGAACTTTGCATCAGAAAGTCGAGCATGAAGGACTTTTTCATTCCCTTTTACGACCGTTTCTAGCGCGAAATCATCTCCATTACGAACACCTGCAAAATAAGGTAACAGGACATGATCGCCTCCTTCGACAGGAAAATATCGTTGATGCTCTCGCATCGATGTAACGAGCACTTCTTTTGGAAGTTCTAAATATTGTTCAGCGAATGAACCGAGAAAAACGGTTGGATATTCAACGAGATTACGAACTTCATTAAGCAAATTGTTGTCGATAGGAATATGAATGTTTTTGTCCGCTTCTAGCTTCCTTATTCCTTCTAAAATAAGCTGTTCACGTTTTTTCGGATGAACGATGACATATTGTTCCGCTAATTTTTTTTCATAGGCGCGTGGTTCTGTTAAAACAATGTTTTCACCGAGAAAACGGTGTCCACGTGTACGATTGCTCGTCTGAACATGAGCGATTTCAAAAGGGATCACTTCAGCACCATAGAGCGCAACGAGCCAGCGAATCGGACGAACATAGCGAATGGCATCACTTCCCCATCGCATATTGTTATCAAAATGTAAATTCTCAATCACTTCTTTAAAGGATGGAAGCAGATCAATCGTTTTCTTTCCCTCAATATGCTTTTTTACAAAAACATACGGTGTCCCTTTGATTTCTTTCGTATAAATGTCATCGACCGTTTGACCTTGCCCACTTGTAAAACCTATAGCTGCTTTCGTCCAATTTCCGTTATCATCTTTAGCTATTTTTAAGGATGGACCTTTTACTTCTTCTTCAATAGTCTCTTGCATTTCCTCAACATTTGTAACGAGAACAGCAAGCCTTCTTGGTGTCGAAAAAGATGTGATTGATTGATAAGAAATACGGGCATCATGGAACCACTGTTGCGTCTTTTTAGCTAGCTGAGCTTCCGCATCATCTATAAATCGCGCTGGTACTTCTTCAAGCCCGATTTCAAATAAAACATCGTTAGTCTTCACTCTATTTCTCCTCCTCATTCAACATTGGAAAACCTAGACGTTCTCTTTCGTTCACATACGCTTTCGCAATTTCCCGAGCCATGTTTCTCACCCTTGATATATACCCCGTTCTTTCAGTTACCGAAATGACACCCCGAGCATCTAATAAATTAAACGTGTGCGAACATTTAAGAACATAGTCGTAAGCTGGAAAAATAAGTCCATGTTCCAAAGCTGCTTTTGCTTCTTTTTCATACATTGTAAACAACTTAAAAAGCATGTCAGCATTTGATACATCGAATGTATAACGAGAATGTTCATATTCGGGTTGCCCGAATATATCCCGGTACATCACACCGTCTGTCCACTCTAAATCGAAGACATTGTCTTTATCTTGGATATAAGAGGCTAATCTTTCAATCCCATATGTTAATTCAACAGAGACAGGATTCGCTTCAAGCCCACCGATTTGTTGAAAGTATGTAAACTGGGTAATTTCCATTCCATCAAGCCACACTTCCCATCCTAATCCAGAAGCCCCTAACGTAGGGTTTTCCCAGTTGTCCTCTACGAAGCGAATGTCGTGTTCGAGAGGATTAATTCCTAGCCTTTTTAAAGAACCAAGATATAAATCTTGAATATGATCGGGAGAAGGTTTCATAATTACTTGAAACTGGTGATGTTGATACAGTCTATTTGGATTTTTACCGTAACGCCCGTCATCTGGACGTCTCGACGGTTCTACATAAGCAACATTCCAGGGCTCAGGTCCTAAACTCCGCAACAATGTCATCGGTGACATCGTCCCTGCCCCTTTTTCAACGTCATAGGCGTGCATGATGATACAATTTTCTTCAGACCAATATTGTTGCAGAGTTAAAATCATCTCCTGAATATTCATCCTCGTACATCCTCCTATTGTAAAAGTTTCTATTTTGTCACATGATTACAAAGCGTTTATAATCATATTTATCGCATGGAAAAACCCCGTCCCTATGTCTAGTTCACAGACATAGGGACGGGGTTTATCCGCGGTTCCACCCTATTTGCTCGAAGTAAGAGCCACTTTATGTACAATTGCTCAGGAGCTCCATTCCCTATTGTCTCATTACCCAGCTTACACCAACCTGGACTCGCTCAAAATGGAAGACAATACGTACTTTTCTCCGTCACAGCAAATATGTTGTTATCTTATTCAACCTGTAAAAATAATACTGTATTATTGTAAAAATGTCAACTTAGCTACTCTTTCGCTAACCGATCCATTTGATGAAGAAATTTTCTCGTTTTTAAATGGTACCCACCGTATTGATCGTAATAAGCGTTTAAGATTTGCCGAAGCAGTTGTTTGTTTTCATCTTTGACAGAAATCGTCCCGACTTGCTCTAAACCTGTCGTCGCAAATATATATAACAATTTCACCAACACTTTTGATAAAGAAATACTATGTTCATCGTGGTGGACACAGCTTTGACAAAGTAAACCACCCTCTCTGATGGAAAATACTAATGGAGGTGTTTCATTTCTACCACAATTCACACATTTGTCGATGACCGGAGCAATTCCTCCTTCGGCAAACAGTTTCATTTCATACATCATAATCGGAATTTGTGCATCTTCGTGTTCGGAAATCCAATGAATCGTTTCATAAAGTTGTTCAAACAAATAAGGAACAGGGCGTTTCGTATCAACAAGATTATAGGTCAACTCTAAAACATAAGCTGTATATGCCGTTTTCTCAATATCTTCACGAATCGGACGAAACGATTGAATGATTTCTCCTTGTTGTACCGTACTTAAGCCACGGGAAACATATACTAAAAACTGCCCATAAATGAATGGCTGCGTCACAGCAGCCATTCTGCTTTTTGGTTTCTTTGCTCCTCGAGCAATAGCAGTAAATTTACCGATCTTTTTACTAAATATGGTAACAATTTTATGGGTTTCACCATAATCTTGTGTTTTCATGATGATCCCATCGATTTTTTCAAGCAAACGTGTTCACCTTCTTATCATCTAAAAAAGATACAAAAAAGAACATTCCAAT
>DASUXY010000009.1:0-31700 GCA_036377675.1 Bacillota bacterium | reverse complement strand
ATCAACGAAATGTTTAACTGACATAAAACGTCAATCGAAACCTCTCAGTTGATTACTGGAAAAACACGGAGGTGTTTTTCCTTTTGCATACTCGTTGTTTTGTTCAGTTTTCAAAGAGCAATGATTGTTCGCCACCTTTTTCGTGGCGACTTCTCTATAGTAACATCTTTTGAATCATCCGTCAACGCTTTTTTTAAATATCTTTCAAAAGTGTATGGATGTGTTTTTTGACGCAACGTTTATTACTATAACATTTTATTTTATATTATGCAAGGGAAAAAAAGAAAAAAGTAATTCACCGTCTTTATCGCTTTCTCGGCAAGTAGAAGTTTTCTTTATATATTGTAGGTTCCACTTAACGAGTCAACTTATGAACAAATGATATTTATATGGTATACATTTATACTTTAATATGTCTAGTTTTTTAATAAAAATAACTCCCTAAGCTAAAACTTTTATAGAGTTTTAAGCTTTAGGGAGCTATTCACTACTCACTGTTTACTTTCAATAACTTATTTACTGCGCATTAGTGGGAATAACAATACATCTCGAATAGACGGCGAATTCGTTAAGAGCATAACTAAACGATCAATACCAATTCCAAGTCCACCTGTCGGAGGCATTCCGTACTCTAAGGCTTCCAAGAAGTCTTCATCCATTAAATGAGCTTCATCGTTTCCTTGATCTCTTTCTGCTACTTGTGCTTCAAATCGCTTTCTTTGCTCAATCGGATCGTTTAATTCACTAAAAGCATTCGCATGCTCACGCCCGACAATAAATAGTTCGAAACGATCTGTGAAACGATTATCTTCTTCGTTTTCTTTCGCCAACGGAGAAATTTCCACCGGGTGACCATATATAAATGTAGGCTGTATAAGCTTATCTTCGACAGCTTGTTCGAAAAATTCATTTACAATATGTCCATATGTCATTAAATCAGTTATTTTAATGTCATGTTCTTTCGCTAATGCCCTAGCTTCCTCATCACTCATTTGTTTCCAGAAATCTACACCTGTATGTTCTTTAATAGCATCAACCATGTGGATTCTCTTCCACTTAGGTTTTAGATCAATCGTTTCATCGCCATACGTAATTGTTGTGTCTCCTAAAACTTCTTGAGCGATATGGGCAACCATATTTTCTGTTAATGACATAATATCACGGTAATCTGCATATGCCTCATAGAGCTCAATCATTGTAAATTCTGGATTATGACGGGTTGAAATGCCTTCATTACGGAATACCCGACCAATTTCATATACTTTTTCCAACCCTCCAACGATGAGACGTTTTAAATGTAATTCAATCGCGATTCTCATATACAATTCCATATCCAATGCATTGTGATGTGTTTCAAATGGACGTGCAGCTGCTCCACCGGGTATATTATGCAACATCGGTGTTTCGACTTCTAAAAACCCTTGTCCATTTAAATAACGACGCATTTCTTCTATAATTTTACTTCTTAAAACAAATGTTTTCTTACTGTCCGTATTCATTATTAAATCAAGATATCGTTGACGATATCGTTGTTCTATATCTTTTAAGCCGTGATATTTTTCTGGTAAAGGACGTAATGATTTCGTCAGTAACTGAAATTCAGATACTTGCACGGATAATTCTCCGACATTTGTTTTAAACATGACACCAGTTACTCCTACAATATCACCAATGTCACATGTTTTAAATACGCTATACGCTTCTTCACCAATTTCATCTTTTCGCACGTACAACTGAATTTGGCCACTTACATCTTGAATATGGGCAAATCCGACTTTTCCTTTACCTCGTTTCGTCATCAGTCTGCCCGCTACCGTTACATGTATTGCATCCTGTTCTGCTAGTTGTTGCTTTGTATAAGATCCATACTTTCCGTGGAGTTCTTTGGCTAAATGTGTACGTTCAAATCTACTACCAAAAGGATCCAAGCCTTGTTCTTCATATTGTTTTAATTTTTCTCTTCGCACGCGCATATGTTCATTTAACTCTTCCGACATATAAATCACTCCATTATTGACTTGTATAAGTAAATCGTTAGCCGAGCATATTCATCCTCTTACAAAGTATATAATATATAGGCATATAAACTTCCTTCGTTATGGCTTAGGTATACTAAAACACCATTTTTTCATATTTAGTAGCAACAATGTTCCGAAGTAAGACGTCTATAAAAAGATTCATTTGCTTATTTAATCTCTGCGTAGCACGTTTTTATTTAAATGGATGTTACGAGGCTTTATTGTCGCCTTCCAACTCTTCGACAAAATCATTTAATATACGTACTAATTGGTCACGTGTCTCCGCTTCATTCATACGCCTTCTAACCCGTCCATTGCCGCGAAGACCTTTTAAATACCATGCTGCATGTTTACGCATTTCCAGAATCGCTATTTTTTCGCCTTTCAATTTAATTAATCGATCCATATGCAACAAACAGACGTCAACTTTTTCTTGCGGTGTTGGATGATCAAGTAACTGACCTGTTTCTAAATAATGAACGGTTTGATAAATCATCCATGGGTTTCCAAGTGCAGCACGCCCAATCATAATAGCATCAACCCCCGACTCTTCCAGACGTTGTTTTGCCACTTGTGGAGTATCAATGTCACCATTGCCAATGACTGGAATCGTAACAGCCTGTTTTACTTGCTTAATAATTTCCCAGTCCGCATATCCTTCGTATAGTTGTTTTCTCGTTCGACCATGGACGCTCACTGCACTAGCACCAGCTGCTTCAACAGCCTTTGCATTGTCCACAGCATAAATATGATCTTCATCCCAGCCGGTTCGCATTTTTACCGTCACAGGCTTCTCGACATTTTGGACAACCGCCGAAACCATTTCGTAAATTTTATCCGGATTAAGAAGCCAACGGGCACCAGCATCACATTTAGTGATCTTCGGAACAGGACAACCCATATTAATATCAATAATACTTGCGTTTGTATGTTGATCAACAAATTCAGCCGCTTGTACTAACGTATCTCTTTCCCCACCGAAAATTTGTAAACTCATCGGCATTTCTTGTTCATCGATATATAACATCTTCATCGTTTTTTTATTTTTATTGACGATACCTTTATCACTGATCATTTCCGCACATACGAGCCCTGCTCCAAATTCTTTAACCGTCAGCCGGAAAGCATAATTACTGACACCTGCCATCGGTGCTAGAACAACACGGTTCGGAATTGAAACATCACCTATTTGAAACATCTTTAGCCCTCCTTTGCCCAGATAATTTCGTCACGATCGATATCAAGAGTTTTCGCAACTTCATCGATAAAAGTATATGAAGCTTCTCGTGTCCCTCGTTCAACCGAACCGAGATAAGAAACCGAAACTTGAAGTACTTCTGCGAATTCAATTTGTGTATATCCTTTCAACTTGCGAAAGGCTTTTATTCGTCTGCCTATTCGTTCATGGTCCATTTTATGATATCCTTTTTTTCATTTCTTGAAAGGTTGTCAAGAAGATGTTGAATCGTTATCTCTGTACCGGGAAACGTTAAATGATCCGCAATCTCCACTAAAGGAACTAAAACAAATGCTCGTTCAGCCATTCTTGGATGAGGAACGATTAATCGCTCTGTTTGTATATTTTCTTCATTGTATAATAAAATGTCAAGGTCGATTGTTCGGGGACCGAAACGGATTTCCCTTTTTCTCCCTAGTTGTTGTTCGATCGATTGGCACATATTTAACAGTTCAATCGGAGATCGAGTTGTATCGACAGCCACGACCATATTTAAAAAATGAGCTTGATTTGTATAGCCGACAGGAGGCGTCTCATAAATCGATGATTTCTTTACAATTTGAATGTGATCATCACTACTTAGTTTTTGAATCGCTTTTGTTAGATACGTAAATCTCGGCTCAATATTTGTTCCTAAGGCAATGTATGCTCTATTCATCACATCTGTTGCTCCTTGTTTTTTCTCTGTGAATTTCTACAGCGATTGATTCATAATGCCCGGGAATCGGTGCATCTGGCTTCGTTACTCGAACCGTAATAGCTTGCAAATCATCAAATGACTGAAGTAAATCGCTAGCTATATGTTCTGCTACCGCTTCAATTAAGTGACGTGCCTCTCCTTCGACGATGTTTTGTACACGTTCATATACATGGCCATAATGGATTGAATCATTCATATCATCGGTTTGCCCAGCCTTCTGTAAATCCAAAAACAACTCTACATCTACATCAAATCGTTGCCCGAGCTTGTTTTCTTCAGGAAACAGTCCGTGAAAGCCATAAAATTGCATGCGATTTAACACAATTTTATCCACCTCTTACAAACCTCCTCGAAGCATTGCGTCCATCATCTTCGCCATGTCTACGTTCAGTGCGACATTATGCACCCGAACGATATGAATCCCTTTGGAAATTCCTAAACAAGTCGTTGCTCCTGTTCCATAATCTCGCTCTTTGGGAGATCCATTCAACACTTTTCCTATAAAAGATTTACGAGATGTTCCGAGTAAAAGCGGGTATCCTAAATCTGTAAATGTATCTAAATGCTTCATAACTAAAAGATTATGAGTAGCCGTTTTTGCAAAGCCGATCCCTGGATCTAAAATAATATTTTCCTCATTTACACCAGACGTGATCGCTATTTCAATACTTTCTGTCAAATCACGCTTCATATCATCAATGAGTGACGTGTAATTTTTATTCTTTCGATTATGCATCAAAATAATCGGCACTTCATATTGCGCAGCAACAGCAGCTATTTCAGGGTCTTTTTTTGCACCCCAAATATCATTGATAATGTGTGCACCTGCTTCAATAGCCCTACGAGCCGTTTCGGCTTTGTATGTATCGATGGAAATCGGTACATGAACTTGATCTTTTATCGTTTCAATCATTGGAATGACACGATGTAATTCCTCTTGTAACGAAACTGGGTCATGATCGGGGCGTGTTGATTCCCCACCGATATCAATGATATCTGCCCCTTGCCGCTCCATAGCTATCGCTTGGTCGACAGCTTGTTGAGTTGTTGTATAACTACCACCGTCTGAAAAAGAATCAGGTGTTACATTCAAAATCCCCATTATATGCGTTCGCTCGGATAAGTCATATGTTTTTACAGATGTTTTCAACTTCATTCCCATCATAACCCTCTTTTACTTTCATTTATTAGCATTTCCGTTATTATCGTACCATAAAAAAAAAGGACTAGCATCTCCGTTGAATGCTAATCCAAATCTGTTCTTTATGAACGATCTTCAGCAAACTGATAAAGTGGTGTAGATAAGTAACGTTCACCATTATCGGGGAAAATAGCAAGCACTTTCTTTCCTTTTCCTAATTTTTTAGCTATTTTCTTCGCTGCGGCAACCGCGGCACCAGCTGAAACACCACCTAAAATCCCATTTGTAGTCGCTACTTGGCGAGCTGTTTCAAAAGCTTCCTCTGTTGAAATTTTCAAAACTTGATCATACACATCTGTATCTAATATTTTTGGAACAAATCCTGCTCCTAGCCCTTGAAGTTTATGTGGTCCTGGTTTTCCTCCTGATAAAACGGGGGAATCTTTTGGCTCTACCGCATAAACTTTTGCCTGTTCAAAATGTTCCTTAATTACTTTTCCAGCTCCAGTAATCGTTCCGCCGGTCCCAATTCCAGCAACGAATGCATCAAGTCCTTCTTTCATCTGTTCGACAATTTCTTGACCTGTCGTCACTTCATGAATTTTTGGATTCGCCTCATTATTAAACTGTTGAGGCATAAAATAGCCGTACTCCTCCTTTAATGCCTCTGCTTTATCAATCGCGCCTTTCATTCCTTTAGATCCCGGTGTTAATACTAACTCCGCGCCGTACGCTTTTAATAAATTACGACGCTCTTTACTCATCGTATCAGGCATAACTAAAATAGATTTATACCCCTTACTAGCAGCAACCATCGCTAAACCAATACCTGTGTTGCCACTTGTCGGTTCAATAATTGTATCGCCTTCTTTTAAAGCGCCTTCTTTCTCCGCGGCCTCAATCATTGCCAAAGCAATCCGGTCTTTTACCGAACTACCCGGATTCATAAACTCGAGCTTTACGTAAATATCTGCACTATCTTCTTCAGTAACTCGTTGAAGCTTCACGATTGGAGTGTTACCGATTAACTGCGAAACGTGTTCGACAACTTTCATGTCATGCTCCTCCTCATTTCCATATCCAAGTAATTTTATAGGTTTTATATATAATCTACGTTTTATACGAGGAAATGTCAATATTTTAATTTTTACCTTCATTAAAATAAAGACTTATTTTACTTAAATACCCCTCAGCAAACTGATCAACAACGAAGTCGTAATCGTTTCCACCGACTGAGTTACTCACTTATAACGAGGATCACAATCACCTTATAATAACTGTTTTAGTTCATTTTCAGTAAAATGATACGTTTCATTACAAAAATGGCAAACTGCCTCTGCACCGTGATCTTCTTCAATCATCTGTTTTATTTCTTCACTTCCTAAGCTGGCAATTCCTCGCTCAATTCGCTCTTTTGAACAATGACAGCGGTATACAACCGGCATTTTTTCATGAATTTTAACGGTATTTCTAGGAAATAAACGTTCTAAAATTTCCTCAGGTGTCCTCCCTTCGTGAATAAGCGTTGATATGGATGGAAAAGCACGAATTTGTTCTTCGAGTTTTGTAATCATTTCCTCATCCACTCCAGGCATCACTTGAATAATAAAGCCCCCAGATGCTCGAACCGAATGATCTCGATTAATTAATACACCGGCACCGACTGCTGATGGAATTTGTTCAGATGTCGCAAAATAGTATGTAAAATCTTCACTTATTTCCCCTGAGATAATGGGAACTTGTCCTGTAAAGTAATCTTTCAACCCCAAATCTTTTACAACAGAAAGACTTCCGTTTTTTCCGACTGCACGAGCTACATCTAGTTTTCCTTGACGATTCAACTCAAAGTCGACATGAGGATTTGTTACAAAACCCCGCACGTCACCGTTGGCATTCGCATCAACGACAATAGCTCCAATTGGTCCGCCACCTTCTACTTTTACAGTTAACGTATCCTTTCCTTTGAGCATAGCGCCCATCATCGATGTAATTGTTATCGTTCGTCCTAAAGCAGCAGTAGCCGTTGCCCATGAATCTTGGCGTTTTTGGGCCTCTTCCACCGTCTGTGTGGAGCTAATCGCATATGCACGGACACTTCCTTCATACGCTGTTGCTTTTACGATATAATCGTTCATTTGACAACTTTCCTTTCTTAAAGGTTATGACAGTTTATTCATTTCATAAATGAGTGCTAATCCTTTTAAAGTTAAATGTGGATCTACATGGTCAATATATTCTGCTCCTGAGGCAATTAAAGAAGCTAATCCACCCGTTGCAATGACTGTAACGTTCTGTTTAACATACTGCTTCATTTGTTGAATAATCCCATCAACTTGTCCGACAAAGGCATAAAATACGCCTGATTGCATCGCTTGAATAGTTGATTTTCCAATAATATGTTCTGGTTTTTCAATTTCTATTTTAGGAAGCTTTGAAGCATGTTTATATAAAGCATCCATAGATATGCTTATTCCCGGAGAAATAAGCCCACCACTATACTCTTTTTGTTCATTTACGTAACAGTATGTTGTCGCTGTTCCAAAATCTATAATGACAAGTGGGGATTCATATTCATGAATCGCAGCGACTGCATTAACGATTCGATCTGCCCCAATTTCTTTAGGATTTGGATAATTGATCTTTAAATGAGAATGAACCGTTTCTTCTCCAACAATTAAAGGCTCGATATGAAAATAATTTCTACACATATTTTCTAGAGCAGACATAATCGGGGGGACAACGGAGGAAATGATCGCACCCTTAATATCTGTTAAATATATACCTTTATGCTCAAGCAATGATTTTATAAGGATACCAAATTCATCTTCTGTTTTATACCGATCTGTTTTAATGCGCCATTCATATTTTAATGTATGGTGTTCAAACACACCTAAAACAGTGTTCGTATTACCGACGTCTAATACAAAGAGCATGTGAATCAACCTTTCTATGTACACAAGAAATTTACCAATATATCAAATGAAAGATGCCGGAAACAATGCTAAAAAAGCAGCCTCTCAAAATACGTGAGAGACTGCTTGCTTGATTCATTATTCTTTTTCCGGACGATCCTCAGAGGAACTAGAGTCACTATCTTTCTTTTCTTTTAACTCTTTTTCTTGACGTTCCATTTGGGCATCTACTTTTTCTTTAGCCTCTTCGTATGAACTAAATGATTCATCATCTTCTTTTGATTGAATGTTCACTGTTACATCATCATCATCATCTGAGTCCAATCTTTTAGAATCTCTTCCTAACCCATCCTTCTCTGGAAGAACACCGTGATCAAACAATGATTTAATCTGCTTAGCATCCAAAGTTTCAACTTTAAGAAGTGTTTGAGCAATCGTCTCCAATTGTTCCTGATGTTCAAGTAAAATTTTCTTCGCTCGATCATAACAGTAATTAATAAATCGCTGTATTTCCATGTCAATCTCATGAGCGATTGCATCACTATAGTTTTGCTCACTCCCGAGATCTCTTCCGAGAAATACTTCTCCATTACCGCTTGTAAACTGAATCGGGCCGAGTTTCTCACTCATGCCATACTCAGTAACCATTTTTCGAGCAATCGCAGTAGCTCGCTGAAAATCATTGTGAGCTCCTGTACTTACTTCGCCAAATGTTATTTCTTCGGCTACACGGCCACCTAACAAGCCAGTAATTTTATCTAACAACTCCGGTTTCGTCATAAAATAACGATCTTCTTTAGGAAGCATGACAGCATAGCCACCCGCTTGCCCTCTTGGAACAATCGTCACTTTATGTACCGTATCTGCCTCATCGAGGACTACACCGATAATCGTATGTCCACTTTCATGATAGGCAACGATATTTCGCTCTTTTTCCGAAATGACTCTACTTTTCTTCGCTGGACCAGCAATCACTCGGTCAATCGCTTCATCTACGTCAAGCATATCAATTTCCTTTTTATCACGACGAGCTGCAACGAGTGCGGCTTCATTTAACAAGTTTTCTAAATCAGCACCTGAAAAACCTGGCGTACGCATAGCGATTGTGTTCAGCTCAACTGTCTCATCCAGTGGTTTATTTCTCGCATGAACTTTTAACACCGCTTCTCGCCCTTTTACATCTGGACGGTTAACCGTAATTTGTCGATCAAAACGTCCTGGACGTAATAGTGCGGGGTCCAAAATATCTGGTCGGTTTGTCGCAGCGAGGATAATAATTCCTTCGTTTCCGCTAAAACCATCCATTTCAACGAGCAGTTGGTTCAACGTCTGTTCACGCTCATCATGACCGCCACCTAGTCCAGCACCACGTTGGCGACCAACTGCATCAATCTCGTCAATAAATATGATACAAGGTGCGTTTTTCTTCGCATTTTCAAAAAGGTCACGTACACGAGAAGCCCCGACTCCAACAAACATCTCTACAAAGTCCGAACCACTAATCGTAAAGAAAGGTGTACCTGCTTCACCAGCAACTGCACGTGCTAACAACGTTTTACCTGTACCTGGAGGTCCTACTAATAGAACACCTTTAGGAATTCGTGCACCGAGAGCTGAAAATTTTCGAGGATCCTTTAAAAACTCGACTACTTCAACTAGCTCTTGCTTTTCTTCGTCTGCTCCAGCAACATCTTTAAAACGTACTTTCTGTTTTTCTTCGCTATACATCTTCGCCTTACTTTTACCAAAATTCATAACACGGCCTCCGCCGCCTCCTTGAGCTTGGCTAAGAAGGAAGAAGAACAACAGTCCGATAATGATAAACGGAATCATTGTCGTCAGAACTGTCAACCACATACTCGGTGTGTCTTTTTCAATGACCTTTAAAACACTTTGCTCATTAGCCGTTTCTGTAATATCTGCAATAATCTCCGGATTGTCTGGAACTTGTGCAACAAACTGTTTGTCTTTATCTTCCAGTGTTCCGGTAAATCGCATTATGTCATTAACTGGCTGCATCGTCATTTCTTTGATTTCGCCATTATTTAATGCTTGTAAAAATTGTTGAACATTAAACTCTTCTGCTTGATCATTTTGGTTAATAAATAATCCAAAGATCCCGATAATAGCCAAAAATATGAGTGAATAAAAAAACACTTGCTTAACTATTCGGCTCATTGCTTACCTCCTCCCGAGTGGGAAAAACTATTATACATAGTACCATAGTAAAAACTTATATGACAACCATTATCTCTTGCAAGTAACATTTCATTTAGCCTCGCTATCCATTAGTTTACAAATGACTATGTAAAGCATCCATTACCTACTATAAATTTCTCGTTTTAAAACTCCGATATACGGTAAGTTACGATACTTCTCATCATAATCCAAGCCGTAACCGACTACAAACTCATCGGGAACTTCAAAGCCGACCATATCAGCTTTAATTTTAGCGGTCCGTCCGGACGGTTTATTGAGAAGGGTAACAATTTTGATAGAGCGGGCTTGTCGGTATTTAAATAAGTCAACGAGGTAACTTAACGTTAACCCACTGTCGATAATATCTTCTATAATTAACAAGTCTCGACCTTCTACCTTCGTATCAAGGTCCTTGACAATCTTCACTTCACCCGTTGAACGAGTGCTTTTTCCACCGTAACTAGAAACATCCATAAAATCCATTTCCAAATGAGTATGAACATTTTTTAGCAAGTCAGACATAAAAGGCATCGCTCCTTTTAAAACTCCGATTGCTAGTGGAAATTTACCCTTATATTCTTCAGTTAGTTGTTGACCAAACTGTTGACACTTTTGTTTAATCTCCTCTTCTGTAATTAGTACTTTTTCAATGTCATTATGCACACACTGGAACCCCCTACTATGTATTACCTTTCTTGGAATATGTTAATTGAATCCATGAGGTATTTTCCTTGCTTGACGGCTGCTTTCTTTTCTTCAATCCGACGAGCCACAAAATCGTTCCGGTATTGTCGGTGACAATCGGCCATGAGTGTCGTTCATGTAAAGGGATTTTTTCATCAATAAAAATATCTTTTATTTTTTTACTCCCATTCAAGCCTTTCCACGTCATGCGATCTCCAGGCTGACGTGTTCGAATATGTAAAGGAAAAGAAATTTGATCAACCGCACATACATAGGAATACCGACTTTCATCTCTCATGTCCACGTTATCAATATATGTAGCCGACATGATGGAGCCATTAGGTAATTCAATTTCCCCTGGAACGACGATTTTTTTATGAAACGAATGGTCTTGAAGATGTTTATTCCCGAAGGACAGCAGCAGATGTTCATACGATCTTTTCACTTTTAAACCGTGGGGAAAATCGATTTGGACATGGCCTGCCTCACTTTCCAATAGCTTAAAAAATTGATCCTCATGTATATATGATAAGTTTTTCGGTAATTTATCATACAGATAGTTTAATATTAGATGATAGGCACGCCTTTGTAAAGCAGTAGGATAGGATTTAAAAGTCGCTATTTTGAAACGAACAGATGGAACATCTTCATTGATATTTATAACCTCAGCGACCATCTGTTTTGCCTCGTTTTCTAGAAACTGTTCATCATCATGTAAAGTTTCACTCAATCGTTGAATGGTCAAATGTAAATTATGATTCTTTTCTCTCAAAATGGGAACGACATGTTTTCGAAAGTAATTTCTCGTATAGTCGGTTTCTATATTCGAAGAGTCAATTTTTGGATGAATACCTCGTGTGTGACAATATGTTTCAAGTGTTTGTTTCGTAACACACAAAAATGGTCGGACGATCCAACCGGATGCAAATTTCCGTTTCAACGGTATACCGGAGAAACTCGCTGAATTAGCTGTTCGCGTTAAATGCATAAGCATCGTTTCAATTTGATCGTCCCCATGATGTCCCAAAGCTAAATAATCAGCTTCATATTTATTCATTTGTTGTCGAAAAAACTGATAGCGCACTTCTCGGGCAGCTACTTGGGTCCCGACCTGATATCGCTTTTGATATTGCGGGACATTTAAAGACGTACCAACATATTCTATCTCCCACTCGTTACACATCCGTTCAACATAGAGGAGATCTTCTAGCCCCTCCTTCCCGCGTAACTGATGGTTAATGGATAGGGCGATGATTCGCAAATCCCATTGTTTACGAATGGAGCGAAAATAATGTAGTAATGCCATGGAATCCGGTCCACCAGACACCCCGACTAACACAGTTGCATGGCGTTTTAATAACCGATGTCTTTTTATAAAATCACCGACGATTTGCTCCATAATCAACCTTCCCGTCCCATTATTGATGATTGTATCTATTTTATCACACATGAAACGCTTTTGTCCGATAACTAAGGTAAAAATAGGGACGATAAATAATAAATGAGAGCTAACATAAAAAGTCCAATCGATTCAACAAGTATAGGAAAACGTTCTTTTATTTGTTGTCGCCTCTTTTGTTTCTCAAAAATGATCTTTTCTATTTCTTGTTTCATTTGCTTACTCGATGTATACTTTCCCATAATCGCTTTTTTCAAACAACTGTTGTACGGCTTTAAAGCTGGAATAGCATCTATTCTTTTACAAAGGTGCTGGATGGCATTATTCGTTCGGGCAAATGGATTCGGATCACACATACTTAAAAAAACCATTACAAAAGAAAATAAATCATAGCTTGCCTCCGCACGTCTCGTCCCTAAGCCCCAATACCCGCGATCATAAAACTCTGTATACTCTTTAATCGCTCTTCCCATTTGTGTCGTTCCTCCGACATCAATCCAACGAATTCGTGGTCCAGAAGCAGTGACGATAAGATTGTCTATCTTGAGATCGCCGAATACCCACCCTGTTTCATGAAGCTTTTGTAAATCATCTAACAATTGGAGCATAAAAACGCCAATCCATTCATATCCACGACTCTGTAAAAAGGAAGGTACCGACTCTCCTTGGATATATTCCATCACATAAAAATAATACGTTTTTCCTTGAGGACTTACCCAATCATCTGCGTCCAGTAAATAAGGCCCAAGACGTTTTCCTTGGACCTTATTCAATGTTTTCAGCACATTGATTTCTGTAGTCATTGATGCCGTCTTTTCACTTATTTTTAACGCGGCTTCTTGTCCATTACGAACACATAAATAAACGGTACCAATCGCCCCTTGGCCGAGCTTTCGTTTAATAAAATAACGGTTACCGTTCCACTTCCCGCGAATGTGCATCCCAGGCGTTAATACAAAATCATGCTTTTTCCATGCCCTCTTCATCATTTTTTCTAAATCTCCTTAACAAACTTTTCCTACTAAACTGATACAACGCTTCCCGAATGGCTGGACCTGTCGGTGTAACTCCTCCACTCGTCAATTTCGAAAAAATAGTCGTTATTTCATCTATTTGTGGAGACCAAGCAAACACTTGTTCAAGATCCTTTCGTTTACCAGGAAAACGATAGATTGAAAAGCGATTCCGGCCGATGCGTGCATTCAAGCTAACTGATAAATCGATTAATGCTTCTTGCACTGTTGGGAGCTTGTCATGCATACTTGCACTCGTATCTAAGAGAACGAGCACTTCCAAATCACACGTTTCACCTAAATCCTCAACTGCTTCCATAATTTCACCACGTTTTTCAGGTTCTAAATCATCCATCGTTTGATTTGCGCCTAATATTTGTTGCAACTCTTTGTTTACAAACCCTTGTAAAGTTTGGGTCATCGCCTGCTTCGTTACCATTTGTACTGTTTCTGTCAATGATTGTTGATATACGAGCTGACTAATTCCTCCGCCCGCTGAAGCAATTTCTTCGACTTCTTGTAAACCTTCTAAATCCTCATCATAACGTTCATCTAATATACCGATGACATTTACGGTAATACCTTGTTCATAAGCTAAAGCTGCAGCGACAGAAGGATCTTCTCCTTTATTTGAACATCCATCCGTGATGAGCAGTATTTGCTTTAACGTACCTCTTTTCATGATTGAACACCTCCAATAATTTCCACTATCATTTTCGCCAAAATATATTGGAAGTATACACAATCTCTGAACATCTATCCCGGATCATGAACGAGGATTGGCTCTCGTAAAAGCAGTTATTTTTTGCAAAAATTATCTAACCATCTTTATGCTCATCTCATTACAAAGCTTCTTCACCATAAATAGGAATAGAAGCCCACTTCGGAGTGTTTTTCTCTATTTTAGCAACGAGAACAGTCATATCATCTTCAATAACGCCAGCACGCGTCCGAATGACTTCCTCTAGCAGCAAATCAGCAATTTCTTGCGGATCATTTGTTTCCATGTGTAAAATCTTCCGCTTCATCCATATGTCCGTATTTTCCACATGACGCGGCCCTTCAAAAACACCGTCACTCATCATGATTAACAAATCACCCGACTTCAATTGATCGGTCACGATATCGACATCGAAGTTTTGAATAATACCCATCGGCAAATTACTCGCCTCCATCTTCAACAAATGATTGCCTCGTTTAATAAAACTTGGCGATGAACCAATTTTCAAAAATCGAACGAAAGCATTGTGTAAGTTTATAATCGCTAAGTCTAACGTAGCAAACATTTCATCGTTTGTGCGTAAAGCTAAAATAGAATTAATCGACTTAATCGCTACTTGTTCTGGAATTCCTGTTTGCAAAATTTGTTGCAAGAGTCTAAGCGTTTCTTCGCTTTCTTCACGAGCTCGTCTTCCATTCCCCATTCCATCACTAATCGCTAATGCATATTTTCCGGCCCCGAGCTCAATCGTCGTATAACTATCTCCAGAAATAATTCCTCCTCCTTTCGCTGCACTGGAAACACCTGTATCTACGACGAATTCTTTCGCAGATCCAAAAGCAAAAAATGAATACCCATGCGGAAACGGGGAAATTTCCTCTTGTTTGACGACAATCATTTCATTTAAAATGTTTGATAAAATAGGTGCAATAATTTTCGCCCCTTCGCCATGGTAATCGTAAAAGGAAACAGTCATTTCAATGTCCACATTCCCTTTTTCCAAACGATAAATATCTATTTTGTCAATCTCAATACCGTTCTGTTGGAGGGCATACGTCATTTGGATTTCTTGTTGTTCATGGTATTTACGCTCTTTTACAATTTCTTGTGCAAAATCTTCCATTACTTCGGAAACACCTTGCAATTGTTCAGATACTAAACGCTTCGACTCGAGCACTTGTTGTTTTAGTTTCCGATTCGCTTCAAAATATGATAATTCCTCCTTCATCGTGTCGATTACCTTTTTCGATTTGACACAATGATTTTCAAATTGACGAACGAAACGATTACTCGGTTCATGACCAGCTGTAAAATCGTCTTTAATCGATTCCATTAAGGAATACGTTTTTTCAAATTGATCCTGCCAGCACCGATCCTTCATAAAACATGTTTGACACGTCTTTTCCGTCACTTGACTTAAATAGTAGTCGGTTTCACGCTTCGTTTTCATCTCTTCTTCCGGATAAACTTCTTCTGTAATAAAACTTTTTGAGAGTGCTTCAAAAACATCTGAAAATTGTTCTACTCGCTTCGCCGTGACGTTGCGAACCTTTTGCAAATATTGCTCTTGCTGATTTGTATATTCTTTCGTCCCTGGGATGTAACGAGAGATTTTCTTGATCCATCCGGCTGGGGTTAACAAGAAGAAGGCAATTGCTATGAATGACTCCATAAATGAAGGCATGAAAGAAGCAGCGTCACCATAGATCCCGACTAAAAATGTACCTACGAACAATCCAATCGCTACACCGAACTTTTTCCCCTCTTTTAGTAGTCCACCCATCAATCCCGAAAAAGCGAGTAGACTCATTTGATAAAGACCAGCAACATTTGCCAAAGATAAAATTAAACCAGCGACGACACCGACTGTCGAACCGATAGCAGCTCCACCGACAAGTGCAAGTAACAACACGAGGTACCTTGATAATATTTGTTCAATGGACACACTGTACATTTCCCAACCAATCGTACCTGTCAAAATCGAAGCGATTAAAATAATCATACAGACGATTTCTTCATTTTTTAAAGCTGGCGAATATCTTTTTGGTGATAATAGAGGCACACTTTGCATAAATATTAATACAAGAATAGATCCGAGTACTCCTTCGACGAAGAGAAGCAGCCATTCATAAGAGGATAGCTGACCTGTCACCGAATATAAAAACAAACGCGGGGCAACGGTCGCTAAAAATACAAATAGCGGAATTATAACACGATGCTTTTTGTCTGCGTGTTTAAATAAACCGACTAAAAACATGAACACAACTAAAGATAATGCAACAAAGACGCCATGCATGATGGAAAAGCTAAGTGCTCCTACAACGATTGCTAAAAAAGATTTCATAACATGATTTCGATGAGTGAGCCAAAGCGTGGCCACAAATGCAATTGCAAAAGGAGATACAGCTGATAATATAATTGCTCGTCCTAATAAAAAGCCAGCTATGATAAATAACCAGCCGCGATCAATGAGGAATTCTTTCGCTTTCATTGAAATTTTCCGTTTCATTTTTTCCCAATAACTTTGACTAACATTCATTCCTTTTGTCTGTAATCTTGGAATTGTATTCATCATTTTCCATCACTCCCTCTTTAAAAACTATTAAAACATAACAGTCGTACTTTTTTTGTCAAAACAAGAGAGCTTTCTAAAAAATCGTTCGACCCCTTTCTGTATGGACAAGTTCCTTTCTACATCGCTTGCCATTTACTGTTCGCTTCTGTCTATTTTTCAATAAATGTGCAGCCTTCAACATAGACCATCATCCATGTGAACGTTCTCTTTTATATGGGTCGTTTTCAAAGACAAAATGGTAGGGAGCCTCTTGACACAAACTAGGAATTCATGTAATATTAATTTTGTTGCATTTGTTTGGCGGCGTAGCTCAGCTGGCGAGAGCGTACGGTTCATACCCGTGAGGTCGTGGGTTCGATCCCCTCCGCCGCTATCCATAAACAAATTAAAAAGCGTGTCGGGAAAGATAGTATCTTTCCGACACGCTTTTTTTATACTCTGTTGGTATGAATGATTGTTTATGAACGAGCTATAAAAACAGGTATCCTTTCATAAAGATACCTGTTTGATTACGATTACCAAATGACATGTTCACGTGACTATCCATAGAGCATTCCATTATAGACAGCAATAGCTATCCCCTTTTAGCACCTCGACCTCCGCGTCTAGATTCCGTGTGCTTCTTTAAAGAGGCGAGACGGTCTTCTGAATCTCTAAGAAAGCGATTCATTTTTGCTTCAAATGATTCATTTCGCTCCCTTTCTGACTGTTGGCGTCGTCGATCCTTTGCCTTTTTAATGGATAAACCAATTTTACCATCTTTTTCAACATTAATAACCTTTACTTTGACAGTTTCGCCAATGCTTAAATAATCATTAATGTCTTTAACAAATTTATCGGCAACTTCACTAATATGGACAAGACCGGTAGTTCCTTCTTTAAGTTCTACGAATGCTCCAAAATTAGTAATCCCAGTTACCTTTCCTTCTAGCTTGCTGCCTACTTCAATTGACATAAAAAAAATGCTCCTCCTTAGAATTTTTAAAAAACTACTCTCTACTATATTATAGCGAAGGTTATGAAACCGTGTCAATAAGAGGGGTCATTATGTGGGACTTTAAAGATTAATTCCCCTTCTTTAGAAAAAAAATAATTTGTTCGTGCGATTTCTAATATATACTCATCATTATTTAACAATCTGATTTCTTCTTTCAACTGATCCTCTTGTTTTTTTAATGATGCCATCCGTTCTTCCAACTGTTCATATTGTTTCGCTTTTTCTGCATGAAGAGAACGTTGTTTCATATGGTATGTAGCCATACTACCAATCACAATCGTAACAATTAATGAAAACAACACTAACCGACGAATTAGGCGCTTTTTTTTCTCTTTTTGTCTTTCCATGTAGGTATCGTATCGTTGCATATATGGTGAGTTTAATCTTGCAATCGACCGTTTCGATGGTTGTGACATTGTAGCTACTACCTCCTCTTGAACGTCATAAATTTCCTACATCTCACATATATATTCTCTATTGTACTATAAAACCCTTCTAATTTGTGAATATTATGTTGGATACGTTGCGGAAGCAAAACATACATCATCTTTAACAGCCAGACAAGTGGTAAAAAAACGATTTTTAATGCGAATCCAACGATGAATGTTATGATCTGCAGACAGAAGATTAAACATGTCAGAACAAACCGGCATATATATTTAATCGGAAGTACAATTAAGACCCGATTAACATGCGCAATAAAACGATACACCGCAACAATCATCGATAACATGTGTTCCAAAAATTGCTGATACCATTTTTTAGCGACAGCTTGATACGTAGCAAATCCGAATAAACAGGCGATAAATACGTAAGCTCGTAATTCCCCTCCATTAACTAAAAACAAAATATAAAACAATATAAACGTTTGGAGTAACCAGAAACAAACTTCCATAACAGATAAAAGGATGAAACGATGTTTCCAACACTTTGTCAAACGTCTAAATGTATCCAAAACGATGCCTACATAAAACCCACCCGCAATCATAGATAGCATCGTAAGAAACTGCACATTTAGAGTCATCTGAAGAGCTTGCTAAAAAACCCTTTAGCTTTCTCCTGCTGGTGTTCATCAACATAAGAAACTTCATATATTCGACCCTTAATCGAAACGATGCCTTCACCGACATCTAAATTTTTCAATTGTAAATTTTGTCCGCGAACAATTAAATAGCCCATAACCGTTTCCAATAAAAATTCTTCATTATCAAAACTATCGACTTCCCGAACACCTGTAATTTCCAACAGTTTACGGTTATTAATTCGTAATTGGTGGTCTTTTTGGACTTGCTTCGAATGTTCTCTAGAATAGTAATTCATATACTTGTCCCCCTTATCACTATTACATTATGACGACGTGGACAAGTATAGAACTTTTTTTTATGAATTTACTCGTTCTTCCTTGAGAACTTTATAAAGCGTTTTAGCATCACCTTTTTTAACAACTTCACTTAATGAAAGAACTTGCACGGTGACGAGTTTTTGACCAAACTGAATAGCTATTTCGTCACCAACAGAAACCTTCGTTCCAGCCTTTGCTTTCTTTCCATTGACAGCAACTCGCCCTTGATCAGCAACGTCTTTTGCCAACGTTCGCCGTCTAATCAATCGAGAAACTTTCAAAAATTTATCTAAACGCAATCTCATCACTCTTTCCTTTTTGCTTCATTCCAATAATCATCCATCTCTTCTAGAGGAGTGTTATGGATGTCTTTTTCTAATTGTTGTAATCGCTTTTCAATATAAGAAAAACGATGGATAAATTTCTCATTCGCTCGGTTCAGTGCGATTTCTGGATTAATTTTATAATACCTTGTCAAGTTCGCTAAAACAAATAGGACATCCCCAAACTCTTCCTCAGCATCAGTCATTTCTCCATGTTGAAGAGCCTCTTTTACTTCTTGAATCTCCTCATCAAGTTTAGCCCATATGTCATGGACATCATCCCAATCGAATCCTACTGTTGCCGCCTTTTTTTGTAACTGAAATGCTTTCGCTAGAGATGGGAGTGACGGTGAAACTCCATCTAAAATGGACTGGCGCTCAGTCTTTCCTTTTTCCATCTGTTTCAATGCTTCCCAATTCTCATGCAGTTCTTCTACAGTCTGAATCGACGTTTGCCCGAACACATGGGGATGGCGACGAATCATTTTATTTGTAATGGATTGGATGACATCATCAATCGTAAAATAATCATGATCCTCACCAATTTGAGCATGGAGCATCACTTGAAGTAAAACATCTCCTAATTCTTCAATGATTCCTTCATCATCTTTTTGATCAATTGCCGTAATCAATTCATAGACTTCTTCAACCGCATACGGTCTTAATGTTTCGTGCGTCTGTTTACGATCCCATGGACAGCCATCAGGACCTCGTAACGTCGCAATGACTTCCTTCAGACGATTAAAAGTATGGTTCAGTAAATCGCTCGGTACCGGTGGAACATATACGCTCGTTAAATTGCTCACTCCTACCGTACGATCTAACTGTTCCAAAGGTACTGTCAATACTTTTTCCTCAGGACTACCAGCCGCATCAATAATCGTCACTTCATAATCAGCAGGCAAATCTTCTAACAATTCCAATTTAACATTTGAAGCAATGAAAGGATCATACACTTGACAAAAAATAATATGCTGGCGATAGTTCAACGTCCGTCGGTCAAAACTCATACCGTCAACAAATTGAAACCCATCGATTGGATCAATTTGTAGAGATGTAAACAACGCATCTAAATAACTGTGACCTCCTACAATGCTGACGTCAACATCCTTTTGATCCAATAATAACTGAACCGTCTTTTCAGCTAACATCGGATGACCAGGTACACAATAGATTAACGATTGTTCCTTTGCTTTGTCTATTAAATCGTTAGCAATTTTTTCATATACTGCTGAAAATTGCTCCTCCTGTTCATACAAATCATCAAAGGACTCTAATTGTATCCCCTCTTTTTGAAGAGATTGCACAACAGGATGGACACTCGTTCGTACATAAATAGGCACTTTTGCTTGAAGTAGTTTTTTATAAATTCCTAGAGAAAGTTGGTCGATTCCTCCAGCTCCAAGCCCGATAACTTCAATTGTTTGCTTCATTTTCTATTTCCTCCTCGAGCAATTCGGATGAACAAATCGGCATACGGGAACATGTTCAACTCTCGCTCTGTAAATGCTTGTAAACGTATTAACAAAAATAGATACACAGTTGCACCTGTTAGTACAATCAAACAAACACGAATGAATAAACGTCCTCGTGAAACAAATAACGCATCGGGAAAAATCATCTGAACGAACACGATGAACAAAACCATTCCACCACTTGCAACTAAGATAGCGCGCCAATTGATTTTTTTAAACAATACCAATTGCGGTACTTTCCGCTTCAACTCAACATACGTGATGACACATAAACTAAACAAGCTTAACACTGTGGCCAAAGCACTGCCGGTAATTCCCCACAAAGGAACGAATAAAAGGTTCAACAGCCACTTTATAATAAAAGCACCTCCAATAAAAAGAGCTGTTCGCTTCAAAAACCCTAACCCCTGTAAAATTGAAACCGTCGTAATTCCTAAAGAACTGAGTAAAACAGCCACTGCTAAAATACGTAAACTCGTCGTTCCTTGCTGATCAGTAAACAATAATAAATTGGTCTCCGGAAAAATCATAATGAGTCCTACCATCGCTCCGAAGGCTACATAAAAACTAAGCTTGAGTCCACTTTCAATCTGCTGATACACGACTGTAGGTTGTGTGAGCCACTTATGTTTTGAAAGATTTGGAATGAGTGCTAAAGAAAATGAGGAACCAAGTACTGCTCCGAGTTGAATGAGTGGCTGACCCCGATCAAAAACCCCTTTCGCTTGCATCGCTCGCATTTGAGTAAATCCATATTCCAATAAGCTTGGCAATAATGTAAACACATCTGCAAGCTGGATAATGAGTAAAATCATATGATTGAGCGATGCAACAACTCCAAACATAACAATCGCTTTAACATAATCTCTCCATGGAATACGATATGTATGGAGGTGAATGGGCTTTTTTTTCATAAAATAAATCGCTAATATACAGAAAGCAACGAATAAGCCAGCCATCGCTGCCACACTGGCCACTTGACCAATCTGATAAAGCTCTCCATGTCCACGTCCGATGCAGACAGCAACGAGAATTATGATGGAAACACGTACGAGCTGTTCACCAATCTGCGAATAAGCAGTCGGTTGCATATCATGATTCCCTTGAAAAACGCCACGCAACAGCGCCACAAAAGGAATGAATAAAAAAATAAATGATGCCATTTTATAACTTGCAATTAAATGGGAATCACCGATCCAAGCTGCGAATTTGTACGCATTTAAAAAGAGAACGAGAAAAAAAATGCCATTCACACTTAGCAAAATAAAGAAAATCGGGACATAAAAACTCGGAAAAGAAACTTCTTTTCCTTCTCCTTTTAAATCACCAACTAGTTTTGAAATCGCCGATGGAAAGCCATACAACGCTAATACAGTAGCCATACCGACAATGGGGTAAACTTGTTGGTATATGTAAAAACCTACATCGCCTGTTAAATTTTGTAACGGGATGCGGTAACCTGCACTTAATATTTTACTTAAAACTCCTGCAAACGTGAGAATTAATGCACCTTTAAACAATTTGTTTGTTCGATCCCCAGCCATGAAAAACGCCTTTCACACTTGAAAATTTATGTTCATTATAGCACAAAGAAAAATCATTAAAATGGGCAAGCATTGCGCAAGTATACTTCATGTGTCCATCATTCAAACGTTATGAACAATGAAAAAAGGCAAAGAAACAGAGCTCGTCTCCGTTCTTCACCCTTTTTTCGTGTTAATTATCATTCGTTATTCCATTTGTTTACCTAAAAAACTTGCAGCTGTTTGAATCGTTTTTTCCTCCACTTCACCAAGCTTTTCCCCATCTTTAGAAAAAATCATTACACAGCCGATAGGATCTCCATTCGCAATAATCGGGCTAATACAAAATGAATGTACTTCTTCCTCTTTGCCTTGCACAATTTCTAATGTATGCGGTGTGTCTTCAAGGACTAATGTCCGATTTTCAATTGCCTTTTCGACTTCCATGCCAATATCTTTATTTAAATATTCTTTTTTAGACTCTCCAGCAATCGCTATCGTCTCATCACGATCACAAATTAACACTGGATTTTGCAAAGAATCAAACAAAGCTTCTGCATACTCAGTTGCAAATTTCCCCAATTCATTAATCGGTGAGTATTTCTTTAAAATAACTTCTCCGGCACGATCAATAAAAATCTCTAGTGGATCTCCTTCTCGAATGCGTAATGTCCTTCTAATTTCCTTCGGGATCACTACCCTTCCTAAATCATCTATGCGTCGTACAATTCCTGTTGCCTTCATTTGAATGAAGCCTCACTTTCTTACGATGATTTTTACATGTGTTCACTTTGCTCAGTAAAATTTTATCCAGATTATCTAAGGAGAAAAGTGCTTGCTTCTACAAATCATAAGTATTAAGATTACTCTTCACGAAATAAACACAACTTCATTTGCTTGTCCTGTAAGAGGAATTCAAAAGAACTGCCAATGCCCTTACGATGTTTATAGTAATCGAAGGGTATAGATGCAATGGAAGGTAAATACCTACTCTCTCTTTAAAGTCGCAAATATGCACAATCGACATCGGCAATAATCCCCAGTTGTGTCATTTAGTATGAATCATCGGACAGGAACTATACATAAAACGATGATTATGTTAGCGATTAACAGCGGTTAATTTTTCCAATAGATCCCCAACAATGTCATACCGCTTATATTTGTTTTCTCGAGACGTTTGAAAGGTAATTTTTAGCTTGTTATGTTCGGTTCCTAATAAAACTTGTCTCCCGAAGTCATAGGCTACTTCAAATAGTTTAGCACCATCGATTTGTTGGCTACGGCTTTCGGTGATGAGCACTTCGATTTTTTTATTCATTTCTGTAATCGATTCAACTCCTTCACGCTTTGCGAGCATTTTTAACTTCGTTACTGTAAACAAGTGATCCACCTCTGACGGATAATTGCCAAAGCGGTCGATTAACTCGTCTTGTAACTCGCGGATGTCTTCCTCTGAAGAAATGACTTGAAATTGCTTGTACATCTCAATTTTTTGTTCTTCATCCGCTATATAGGCATCTGGAATATAGGCGTCAATATCCAACGTTAATTCAGGTTCAACTATTTCAATCTCCTCAATGTCCTTTCCAGATTTACGGGCCTCAATCGCTTCTTTTAACATTTGAGAATACATGTCAAACCCGACGGAATCTATGAACCCGTGTTGTTGAGAGCCTAAAAGATTACCTGCGCCACGAATCGATAAATCGCGCATCGCTATTTTAAAACCAGAGCCTAATTCGGTAAACTCTTTAATCGCCTGTAATCTTTTTTCGGCAACTTCTGTCAACACTTTATCTTTTTGATACGTAAAGTATGCATAGGCTACCCGATTGGAACGACCGACACGTCCTCTAATTTGATAGAGTTGACTTAATCCCATATGATCAGCATCATAAACAATCAATGTATTCACATTCGGAATATCAACACCCGTTTCAATAATGGTTGTACTCACTAATACATCATATTCACCTTCTAAAAATGCGAACATGATGTTTTCCAACTCGGTTTCATTCATTTGCCCATGTGCAATAGCAACTTTGGCATCTTCCACAAGCATCGAGATTTCCCGGGCCATCCGTTCGATATTTTCCACTTGATTATAGAGGAAAAATACTTGACCACCACGAGCCATCTCTCGCTCAATTACTTCACGTATTAAAACAGGGTTATATTCCAAAACATACGTCTGAATAGGAAAACGGTTTTCTGGCGGGGTCTCGATAACTGATAAGTCACGCACACCGAGCATTGACATATGCAGTGTACGTGGTATAGGCGTTGCTGTTAACGTAAGCACATCAACATTCGTTTTTAATTGTTTAATTTTCTCTTTATGTTTAACCCCAAACCGTTGTTCTTCATCAACAATAAGCAGCCCTAAATCGTGATATTTCACGTCTTTAGATAATAAGCGATGCGTCCCAATTACAATATCAACTAATCCTTTTTTTAAATCCTCAATCGTTTGATTTTGTTGCTTTCGCGTGCGAAATCTACTCAATAAACTAATATTCACCGCATGATTTTGGAAACGCTCGCGCAATGTTTCAAAATGCTGTTGAGCTAGAATCGTCGTAGGAACGAGGAAAGCGACTTGTTTTCCATCAGCCACCGCTTTAAAAGCTGCCCGAATGGCAACTTCTGTTTTACCATACCCGACATCTCCACAAAGCAAACGGTCCATTGGACGGTCTTTTTCCATATCTCGTTTAACTTCCTCGATACATCGAAGTTGGTCTTCTGTTTCTTGGTATGGGAATGCTGCATCAAATTCACGCTGCATTTCAGTATCCTTACTAAAAGCATAACCTTTTTGAGCTTCTCTTTCGGCATATAATTTAATTAATTCATCAGCAATATCTTCTACAGAAGACTGAACCTTTCGCTTAACTTTTGTCCATTCACTACCACCAAGCTTATATAACCTCGGTTCCTTTCCTTCCGAACCGACAAATTTTTGCACAAGTTCAATTTGGTCGATTGGAACAAATAACTTATCATCACCAGAGTATTTAATACGTAAATAATCTTTATGTTTACCATTCACTTCAAGAGTTTCAATCCCTAGATATTTACCGATCCCATGATTGGCATGGACGACATAGTCGCCTACTTTTAATTCTTGATAACTTTTTATCCGCTCAGCATTTGAAACATCATGTTTTCGGCGTTTACGTCGCGTTTGTTTTTTAAATAGCTCTTGCTCGGTGATGAGCACAAGTTTATGCATCGGCAGCTCAATTCCGCTACTCATATTTCCAACTGTAATCGTCGGTTTATATACAGGTAGTTTTAAATCATCAGTTAGCGCACAATCGATATCATAATCTAAGAAAATGGAATGAATCTTTTTAGCACGTTTCTCGTTTGGAGCTAAAATAACGACCGAGTAATCTCCTTTACTCCAACGTTCTAGTTCATTTTTTAATAAATGCATTTGTCCATGGAACTCTTGCATCGCTCGTGACGAAAGATTGACGATGTTTTGTGGATGTGTATTTGGAATATGACGTAAAAATACAGACATATACAGTCGCCTATGGTGAATTTTATCCAGTGTTTCCTGCCAATCGAAAGAGAATTCACTGCCCTTAACCATTTGATGGGATGCTAATAACGTACTATACCATTCAGCTTCTTCAGTATCTAAATTCGTTGCTGATTCTTGAAGCCGACTCATTTCGTCTAAAATGACGATTCCATGAGCAGGAAGGTAATCTAATAAACTAGCAGGTTTGTCATAAAGAAACCCGATATATTTATACATTTCTTGAAAATGTTCTAAGCTTTTCAGCTGGTCAATATCATTTTCTATCGCTTCGATTAATGTTTCTTTGTCCGCGCTCTTCTTCATTGTTTTTAAGGTAAGTGCCAATGCTGATTCAAGACGTTGTGCTCCGGAGATCATATCTCCTTCTGTTAATAGTAATTCCGTGGCAGGGCCGACAATCTGTTCTTCTATCTTTTCTAAAGAACGCTGTGTTTCCGCATTAAAATAGCGAATGGAATCTATTTCATCGTCAAATAATTCAATGCGAACCGGATGTTGTGCAGTAATAGGATAAAGATCTATAATACCTCCACGGCGACTGAATTCGCCTGGAGACGTTACCATCGATACATTTTCGTAACCCATTTCTACTAACAGCTGAAGACTTTTTTTAAGTTCAATAACTTCGCCCGTTTTGAATCGTAGTTGATACTTCTGCCAGTAGCTCGGAGGTGGCAACATCCGTTTTATAGCTGCAACGGGAGCGACAAGTATGCCAGACTCCTTTCTTGACCACTTTGTTAACGCATCAATCCGTTCCTGTCTCAATTCAGGACTAGCTACAGCTATTTCAGAAGCGATTAATTCATTAACTGGATATAAAAACACATGCTCTTCACCGATAAATGTTAATAAATCATCATAGAGCTGTTGTGCTTGGGATAATTGATACGTGACGAGAAGTATTGGTTTCTCCATCGATTCATTAATAATAGACACAAGAAGACTCCTGGCAGAACCCGAGAGCCCAGCTACGAGCTGCTCCTTCATCCCAGTTGAAATTCCTGTAATTATTGTTTGTATATCTTCTTTCGATTGTAAATACTCTTTTATACCTTTCATAAATATCCCCCGTTAAAGTGAAAGACGACTGTTGAGAGGAAAACTACGAGAATTCATGTGACGAAAACACCACATGACCTTTCACAGAAAAATATTTTAATAAGCTCAAAAATGCCTTGGTTGGTGAAACCAAAGCTTGTTTACTTATTTTATTGAATGAAATGGTCTAATTCATGGTATTGCGGGTGCTGCCCTAATGATTCTTGGCAATTTTCGCAAATCGATCGAATTAGAATATCCCCATTTTCTTGATAATGGATCATTTCTTCTTTTTCTTCAACTGACAATTGATCCCAGCCTAACAGAGATGTATCAACTATCTGTTCATTTAATGTACCAATGACATCATCACAATGCCTACATTTGTAAACAATAGACACTGAAAAACCTCCTCGAATAAACATGTCATTTATCGAAAAAAATACTCTCTATCCTGTTGAGCTTTTGTTAGTTTATCCGAAAAGAGTTTTTTTATACAAATGTGAGAAATTATTATTAGTCTATTGTCCATCTACTTCATCGTATGTAGACATTATTGGTTAAATTCATTCATCACTTCAGAAAAAGGTTTTTCCATCCATCTTTCACAAGCATCTGCCGCCTTCATAATACTAGTTGCAACAGCCTCTTTTTGATCGTTTGAAAATGAACTTAATACGTAGTCCACTACTGGAATTGGTGTCGTAGGTCTACCGATGCCAATGCGAAGTCGCTTAAACTCTTTTGTTCCTAAGTGGTCAATCATTGAGCGAATCCCATTATGACCGCCATGTCCACCTTTTTGTCGCAGGCGAATTTTTCCGGTAGGTAAATCAAGATCATCGTAAATGACGAGTACGTCTTCGACATCAACCTGATAATAATCGATTAAAGGTTTGATACATTCTCCGGAAAGGTTCATATATGTTTTTGGCTGTAACAACATCACTTGTTCACCATGTAAATGTTCAAGAGCGTATATGCCAGAAAACTTTTTCCTATTTAATTTCCATCCATGTCGACGTATCAATTCATCAATCACCATAAAACCGATATTGTGACGTGTTTTTTTGTACTTTCTTCCTGGATTTCCTAATCCCACGATACATTTCATATAGCTCTTCCTTTTTAACGATGTTCATCTATTTTTTATAAAATACAACAACCCCTCCTATAAGAATTGTGTATATGTTAGCTTCTTAAAGGAGGGTTCATATTGCCGTATAAAAGTCAATTTTATACCTCTTCTTCTTCCTCTTCTTCCGCACCTACGAGTTCTGGTTCAACCATTTCATCTTCTGGATCTTCAGTAGCTAAGTCGTCAAGTGTGTCTGGTGCAAGTACGGTTGCAACAGTCGTATCATCATCTTCAATAATTGTATATTCATCTGAGGTTGCCAAATCGGCAATATTAATCGCATCACCAATATCTAATTCAGAGACATCGACTGTAATTTCCTCTGGAATTTGGTTCGGTTTTGCACGAACGAGTAACTCATACAATGGCTGTTGTAACACACCACCATCTCTTGTTCCGACTGGCTCTCCAACGAGACGAAGTGCAACTTCGACATCCAATTCTTCTTCCATATCGACAACATAAAAGTCAACATGAATGAGTTCATTTCGAATGGGATCCATTTGATATTCATGTAACATGACATCAACTGGATCTCCAGATTCAATTTCTAGTCGAATAATCGCGTTACGACCAGCTTCACGTAATTTTTTCACCAAATCTAAACCATCGATAGCGATGGATTGAGTTTCTTTCCCTTTTCCATAAACGACTCCGGGAACTTTTCCTTCTTTGCGTATTTTTTTTGTAGCTGAGCCTGCATGATCTTCACGCAAAGCTGCTTTTAATTCAACTGCCATTGTTAAATCATCCTCCATTATTTTGAAAACCTGATCGAATCAAGTTTATAAACAAAATCTACATACATACATTCATATATTAACAAAAATGACCGTCATAGTAAATTGCTGAATATGTTTTTTCCTATATTTAATCAAATAAAATACTGACGGATTTTAATTCATGAACGCGAATAATCGCTTCTCCTATAAGTGGCGCTACTGATAACTGTGTAATTTTTTCAATTCTCTTTTCTTCAGGAATCGGAATCGTATTCGTAATGACAAGTTCACTTATTTTTGAATTTTTAATTCGTTCAATCGCAGGCCCAGACAATACGGGATGTGTACAACAGGCATAAACTTCTTTCGCTCCACTTTCAATCAACGCATTTGCTGCGAGAGTGATTGTTCCAGCAGTATCTATTATATCATCAACAAGAATGGCAGTTTTCCCCTCAATATTGCCGATTATATTCATCACTTCAGCGACATTCGGGCGTGGCCTTCTTTTGTCAATAATACCTATCGGAGCTTTTAGACGATCTGCCATCTTACGTGCTCGTGTAACCCCACCATGATCAGGAGATACGACAACGACATCATCCAAATTCTTTTCCTTAAAATATTCGGATATAATAGGTTCACCTTGTAAGTGGTCAATCGGCACATCGAAAAACCCTTGTATTTGTGGAGCATGTAAATCAAGGGTAATTACACGGTCTGCCCCCGCTGTTTCCAATAAATTTGCAATGAGTTTTGCTGTAATCGGTTCCCTTGCGCTTGCCTTGCGGTCTTGTCTAGCATATCCATAGTATGGCATAACGATATTAATCGATTGAGATGATGCTCGTTTCAATGCATCAATCATGATGAGTAACTCCATAATGTGCTTGTTTACAGGGGCACATGCAGACTGGACAACGAAAACATCATTCCCCCTAACACTTTCCTCGATTGAAATTTGAATTTCGCCATCGCTGAATTCTGATACTGTACATTTGCCTAAAGGTATTCCGATATGATCAGCTATTTCTTCTGCTAATTCACGATTGGAATTTAATGAAAATACTTTTAAAGTCTTCTCTTGATAGGTAGATGGCATAAAAAAACCCTCCGTTAGTCTTTTAATCTGTTTCGCATTTTTGTAGCATAGCCTTCTTTATTCGCTTGCCTTGCCCGAGCTATAGATAAAGAATCTTTCGGTACATTTTTCGTAATGGTAGATCCTGCAGCGACATAAGATCCTTTTTCAATGGTTACCGGTGCGACTAAATTGGAATTACATCCAATGAACGCATCGTCCTCTATCGTTGTCAAATGTTTATTCTTCCCATCGTAATTTACCGTTATTGTACCACATCCTATATTAACATGGTTGCCGATATTCGCGTCTCCTATATAACTTAAATGGGAAACTTTACTTTCCTTGCCAATGGTGGACTTTTTAATTTCTACAAAATTCCCTATTCGTACTTCATCTTCTACTTTTGTTTCTGGTCGAATATGTGCGTAAGGACCGACGGAAACAGCAGCACCAATTTGACTATCCTTAACAACACTTTGCTGGATGATGGCTGCCTCTCCGATGATACTATTATGAATTTCACTATGCGGTCCTATTTCTGCATTCGTTTGAATAATGGATGCACCGGTAATCATTGATCCTGGATGAATGGCAACGTCTTGTTCAATCACTACATCAGGGTGAATATACGTATGTTCCGGATCGATAATCGTTACACCATTCTTCATGTGGCGTTCATTAATACGACGTTTGAGTATTTTTTCTGCCTGAGCTAAAGCAATCCGGTCATTAATTCCTAATGTTTCATCATAATCGGGTGTCGTATAGGCAGCAATTTTTTCAGATTGACGACGTAAAATTTCAATAACGTCTGGTAAATAATACTCACCTTGGGCATTATCATTTGATATACCTTGTAAAGCTGTAAACAAAGCTTCATTATCAAAGCAATATGTACCTGTATTGATTTCATTCACCTGAAGTTCTCGTTCATTCGCGTCTTTATGCTCCACAATCCGTTCAACTTCATGTTGCTCATTACGAATAACTCTTCCGTACCCAGTCGCATCAGGAGCGATTGCTGTTAAAACGGTTGCCTTCGCACCTGTTTTTTCATGATATTCGAATAAGTTCTCATATGTTTCTTTCGTAATGAGCGGTGTATCGCCACAGACAACAATCGTTGTACCTCGTTTATCCTTTAATAAATCTTCTGCTTGAATGACAGCATGTCCTGTTCCTAATTGTTCCTTTTGAACAGCAAATTTACACGATTCACCAATATGTTCCATAACTTGGTCAGCATTATGACCGACAACCGCTATCATTTCAGTTAAATTTATAGCTTGTAATTGATCAATCACATGTTGAACCATGGAACGGCCTAAAACAGGATGAAGGATCTTAGGAATGTTGGATTTCATTCGTGTACCTTCTCCTGCTGCAAGTATGACAGCATAACGTTTCGCCATGGTAATCCCCCATTCTATTATCCACTATGAATATATCCTAAATAAGACATCATTTCAACATTTAAAGGCTTTACGAATAACGTTTATTTTAAAAAGGCAAGTCATTTTTTGTTTGTCACGAACATATATTAGTGATTACAAGGAAATAGAGAATATACGTTTAATAGCAGATGCCTTGCAAACAGATGTGATGGAAGCGCTTCTGAAGACTTTTTATGAAGACTTTGATTCAATTACCGATGAATCGAAGAGGTTACAAATTGTGGTCATTATTGTGAGACAAAAAAAGAAGACTAATCGGTGAGGATTAGACTTCTTGTTGTTTTAAAAAATATTAGGAAGCACCAGCTTCTTCAAATTCGGCTTCTTCTTCACCCGCTCGGTGATATTCTTCCAATACAGCATCTTGAATCTTTGCACGTGTATTGGAGTTGATTGGATGTGCAATATCTCTAAATTCACCGTCAGGAGTCCGTTTGGAAGGCATT
>DASUXY010000008.1:0-62469 GCA_036377675.1 Bacillota bacterium | reverse complement strand
CATTGATGTAGAATAATAATCATCTATCCCATTGATGCCTTCAATCGCTTCTTCGATAGGTTCGGTCACAAACTGTTCCACATCGGTTGCCGGCATATCCTCGGTATCAATCATGACGATCGCCTGATCAAACGAAACCGGCGGAAATAACTCCCGATCCAATTTCAAGGAAGCATACAGTCCAAACATAAAGATAAACACGACGAACAAGCCGACAGCCATTTTTCTTTTCAATAAAAAACGAAACACATCACCAATCCCCTTTCCCCTAATTACTTACGGGTGATTCTGTTCATTGTATTCATCATTTTTAAAAAATAACCCAAAAACTTAAAAATAGGCTATTCCTTCTCATCATAATCAATCGCTATCTACTGGATAAGGGCTAAAGGATTATTTTTCCTCCGTCTTAGGACTGACTTTGGAAAAATGGTCGATCTAAAAAAGAGGCTGGGACATAAGTGAAAAATTAGCTGATTTTAAATTAAATCATAAAAATAGAACCGCATGAAATCAGGTTTTAAAATTAGACTTCATGCGGTTTATTCATTTTAAAAGAGTTTTGTCCCAGCCTCTTTATCTTCGCGTTTTCAACTTAAATTTTATCCTTTTAAGAGATAGGTCTTCTCTATTAGAACAACAACGAAATCGCTTGTGGGTCGCTCATCTTCGACAGTTTTAATCTCTACTTTCTAATCTTTTTCAGTATCTTAGTTCGTTTTTTATATATTACGAAACTTGCTATTTACACTTCGGAGCAACAAAACCATTAGATCCCGTATAAGTATAGGCATCTGGAATATATTTTCCCGTCCCTATTTTATTCCATATATTACTTTTTCCATATGTTCCGGTTATTGTTTCGCCCGTTGTCTGACAGCTAATCGTCACAGTTGAACCATTGGAAAGTTTACCGACAATTTTATTTTTCGTACCTGGACCTGATCTTACATTGAGATTAGCACCTTTTGTTTTAACGGTGCCTTTCACACCACTGTCACTTTTACACTTCGGAGCGACAAAACCACTAGATCCCGTATAAGTATAGGCATCTGGAATATATTTTCCCGTCCCTATTTTATTCCATATATTACTTTTCCCATATGTTCCGGTTATCGTTTCCCCCGTTGTCTGACAGCTAATCGTCACAGTTGAACCATTGGAAAGTTTACCGACAATTTTATTTTTCGTACCTGGACCTGATCTTACATTGAGATTAGCACCTTTTGTTTTAACGGTGCCTTTCACACCACCGCCACCTCCACCACCACTGCCTTTACAGTTTTTACTAGTGTATTGACGGGTACCCCAATAGAGGATTTGCGAACCGTTCCACTTAATCTTTTGTGGAGATTTATTTTTCCGCTGTTCGTAATGTAGATGTGCTCCACTCGAATTACCGGTATTGCCTACTTCACCAATTTTAGTTCCCATAGAAACCTTCTGACCTTGTTTCACAGTAATCTTACTCAAATGGGCATATAATGTATCCCAGCCACCTGTGTGCTCTATGATTACATACTTCCCGTAACTTCTATTGCCAAGATCTTTTACCGTAACAACTTTGCCATCTGCTGAAGCAACGACCGTATCCCCATGATCATTGGGGCGATTGAGATCAACAGCATTTTGAGGACTATGCCCTTTCCTCGTTTGAGCTGTCCACTTCTGATTACACGGAAACGGCATTTGAAACTTCGGTGTGCTCATTTTTTTAACAACCTCCGAGATGATTTATATTGTAGAAGAAATCTTCACACATTCTATATATTAAGAAGCCCGAAACTTTAGAACGATTAAATCAAGAACTTCAATCAAAAAATTACAGTCCTGTTGTTTCAATGTAACATCGATCCATCCTTACATTCCTCATATATAAATAAGGCATTCTTCTTGAAGTTAATCGGAACATTCTTAATTTATATGTTTTAACATATAATTACTTTTTATGTTCGTTTTAATTAAGATTCAACCTACTCATTGCACTAAAGTTGAAATAATTCATTTCTCGTAGTTCCACCTAGGCGGGTAAATATTTCGGAAAAAGTTTAACTCCTCCAAGGATGGGTTCCATCCCATGGAGGAGCTTGTATACAATAAAGCAGTCAAAAGACAACTCTTGACTATAAAAGTTTTTGCAGAAAGAGTCCTTCTTAAACGTTCACATTTCCTCCTTCTTATATATAAACGTTGACAGAAGCAGAGAAAAAACACCTCTAAAAGAACTACCATTGCGAACGACACTTCGTACTGATATAATTACTATTTGCAAGGTAATAATAGGTGAAACCCTTTACCGAATCATTTATATCTTGCAAATATAAATGGATAGGTGGTAACAAAATGGAAAATAATAAACAACAATATCGGGTGCTCTTATATTATCATTATGTGCATATGGAAGATCCTGAAGGGTATGCGAGAGAGCATTTGGAATATTGTCAGAATCTCGGAATAAAGGGGCGAATTCTAGTCGCTCATGAAGGGATTAATGGAACACTATCTGGTACCATTGAACAGACCGATCAATATATGAAAATGATGCATAGCGATCCGCGTTTTAAAGATTTAGTGTTTAAGATGGACCTACATGACGGACATGCGTTTAAAAAGATGCACGTACGTCCACGACCGGAATTGGTTACCCTTCGTTTGGAAGATGATATTAATCCACTTCAACAAACAGGAAACTATTTAGAACCGAAAGAATTTTACGAAGCGATGCAAGATGAAGATACCGTCATTTTGGATGCACGCAATGACTATGAGTACGATCTCGGCCATTTCCGCGGTGCTATTCGCCCAGATATCCGTACATTCCGCGAACTGCCAGACTGGGTGAAAAGAAATAAACACCTTCTCGAAGGAAAACGAATCTTAGCTTATTGTACCGGAGGAATCCGTTGCGAGAAATTTACTGGTTGGCTCATTCGAGAAGGATTTGAAGATGTGAACCAACTGCACGGTGGAATTGTTACATACGGATACGACCCAGAAGTTCGAGGCGCTTTGTGGGATGGGAAATGTTACGTATTTGACAAGCGGATTTCGGTTCCGATCAACCGCCATGAGCATGTCGTTGTCGGTAAAGACTACTTTGACGGAACGCCGTGTGAACGGTATGTCAATTGTGCCAACCCCGAGTGTAACGAGCAAATTTTATGCTCTGAAGAAAATGAGCATAAATACATGCGTGGCTGTACACATGAATGTCGTACAAGCCCACGAAACTTATATGTCGAGGAACACAATTTATCTGATGAAGAAATCCAAAGAAGACTCGACATCATCGCTCGTGAAGAGGAACTTAAACAAGGTGCTTAATATAAACAGATGAAGGGCTGTCCAATAAGTCTATTCTTCAATTTAGATGGCCGATCTAAAAGAGGCTGCGGCATAAGTTAAAAAGTAGAGTTTTAGATTAACTCATAAAAAATAGAACCGCATGAAATCAAGGTTTTTAAATTAGATTTCTTGCGGTTTATTCATTTTAAAAGAATTTTGCCCAAGCCTCTTTTGTTTTTCGTATTTTAAACTTACGTTTTATCCTTTTATGACAGCCTCTCTTCGCTAAATGGTTAACTAGTTATTGACAAAGATACCGTATTGAGTTTTACATGTTTCACATGCCTTTTCATCTCTGTAACTAAAGCTTAATATTTTCCCATTTCTTATACAGGGACGGATTAAGCTTTTTTACATGTCCCAAAAATTCTTTTAAATAGCCTCTTTTTTGTAACCCAGACATTAATTTATTCGGAGTAGGGCGATCCGAAGTAAAGGATCGCTTTAAATCGATTACTTTTATATCCATATTTTCGTTAAATAAAATATGACGAACTTCGATATCATGTCTCTTAAAACCGACTTTTTTCAATTCATCAAGCATATTCAAGATTTTTTTCACAATCGCTTCGGACAATTGTTTCTCTTTCTTCAAGTGCTGGGGAAGTGATTTTCCTTTTACATACTCCATGACGATATAATTTTGTCCATGTTCATATGTTTGAGGAATAACGGGGGATGATTGTCCCGCTTGCAATGCTTCCCATTCTAACTTTTTCGTTTTTGTCTTTACAAATAGTTTAAGACAGCGCTTCGGTGCCACTTGATAAACGGAACCATCCGCTCCCTTTCCTATCATATTGAAATGTTTGAGATCACTCTTACGGAGAATTCCTTTACTTTTCGCTAGGATTTCACGATATTCTTTCATAATAAATCACTCCTTTCTTCGTTTACTCATATTAAACATTCCATATCTATCAATCGGCGAGTTGTCGAGTAAAATATTTTTCGATATCGTCTCGTTAAATCATTTCGTATTCCTTAAATAATTCAGTTAATCCTTTACGCAAATCATACGATGGTTTCCAGTTCAGAAGAGATGCTGCTTTCGAATTATCTAAGCGGCTATGTGGAATATCACCTTCACGTGCTGGTTTGAAAATAGGGGGGGTTTGCGTAGATGCAAGGGATTGCATCACTTGTAGTAGCTCATTTATACTTGTCTTCGTATTACAGCCAATATTAAATATTTCGCCACTTCCTTTCTGAATGGCCTTAACATTCGCCTGTGCTACATCTTTCACATAAACAAAATCCCGTGTCTGTTTTCCGTCACCAAAGATCCATACGTCCTCCTTGTTAATAATCTTTTTTAAAAAAGTGGATATCACCCCCCCTTCTCCTTTGGAACTTTGTCGTGGACCGTATACATTGGCATATCGTAAAATCGTAAAAGGTAATTGATAAAGGCGATTGAAAAGTTGGATATATTTTTCCGAAGCGTATTTAGATAAACCATAAAAAGATAACGGCTGAGTCGGAAATGATTCCGTTATACTGCAGTCAGCGCACTCCCCATATACTGCACATGAAGAGGAAAAAATTATTTTTTGTACGTTATATTTTCGACTATAATGTAACAAGCGAACTGTTCCCAAAATATTTTGCTGCGCATCATAGACAGGATCGTGTAATGAATCATTGACGTTCACTTGTGCTGCCATGTGAATAACGATATCTGGCTTTTCTTGAGCAAAAATCTCCTCCATTTGTGCTGAAATTATATTCATTTCAATCAGACGAGCTTGAGGAGGAACATTTTGTTTTTGGCCTGACTGAAAATTATCGACAACAATCGTTTCATATCCCGATTGAAGTAAACATTCAACAACATGTGTACCAATAAACCCTGCTCCTCCCGTAACTAATATTTTCATGGTGCCTCACAACCTTTTATATTCTTGTTAGCGAATCATTCGGTTAACACATGGAACTAATATAAGTCGAGTTCCTTTCCCCAGTCCTTAATTTTTTGTAAATACTTCGTTAATAGTAGGCTTTTTTCCCCACGTAGCACCCTGCGAATATGATTGGACAGTTTCTTTTCCAACGTTCGTTGTAAATAGGTCATTTTTAATAGAATAAGTGGATCAGTTGAGAAAGTAATTCCATATTTTTTCATTTCTTCGCTATATGCATGAACACATTTTTTGCGAATTTCTTCGGCATTTTTTTGCCAATCTCCCCGGAAATCGAGTAATATTTCTACTAATACGACAAGGTCAAACCAAACAGGAGCGTATTTTACGGACTCCCAATCAACGAAACGAATTTTCCAATCTGAATCTTCAGAAGCGTTATGACAGCTGATATTATGAATATGAAGGTCACCGTGAATAAGGCTTTGACCGGCTTCTACTACTTCTGGAAAAAAGATTGGTCCCTTTTGTAATATACGCTGAAGAACGTCATAATGTGGCTCTAACATTTTTCGTATGGTCCGATCTTTCATCCCTTCGTCAAGATATTTTTTCGTTTTTTCAATGTGTTTTGTTTTCTCCCGGTTCTTTTCCTTTGAATGATAGGGTGGAACCCATGCATCAAAGGTATCTTTATACGGTAAATAATGACTTTCAAATGTGTGTGCATGGAATTTCGCTACGGTCGGAATGATCTTCTCCAGGTGTTTGGGAACTAGTTTAATTTGTCCGCGTAATGGCTGTACATATTCAAAGAACATCCAGATTTCATCATCATTCCGTTCTATACCATAGAGCTTCGGCATAAACTTCTGGAACAGTTGATTTGCTTTTTCATACATATTTATTTCCACTTCATGATTTTGTTTTAACGGGGTTTTATAGATTTTTAGCACTACTGGGAGAGATTGAATATGGTTCGTAATCATAAGTTTCCAGACACTCGTTCGTTTACGAGAACTTTTAAGGCATTTGATTTGGCCATCGATGAGTTCTACCTGTTTGCCGAGCACATGTTTAAACATATCCTTCCAATCATTCTGCTGCCACCGGGTTGAAATCTCTTGTGGATTACTCAAAACAAACTCACTCCTCTCATATTGTTATTGTCTTTTCCATAGATTTCGCACGTGAGAAATAAAGCTTCGTATGAACGGAAGGGGATCATCCCATGCAAAAAGCGCCTCTACTTTTTTTCCTGATAGCCCCTTGATCCATTCCTTAATGGTCATTTGTTTATTTCTACGCTTTTCAAGAAACGATATAAAGTCACGTACGAGATACACCCATTTCACTCCCTCTTGCTGATTGATTACAGGCTGTGGATGTTGATCTGTTAGCGATAAATAGTACAAGTAAGCTATGTCTACACCGCATGCGGTTGACAAACGTTGTGTAAGTCCAATTCTGGCGTTGATCTCAATAAACTTTAACTCTCCATCCCGTGGATCTCTTTTGAATTCTGTAATCGCTAAACCTTTGAATTGTAGTTTAGCGAGAAAGGATGTCGCCTTTTGAATGACTTCTTCATCTCTTTTACTTAAAACCATGGCAGAAGACCCGAAATGAGGAGGAAATTGATGAATTTTTTGATTCATATACATTCCCGTTAACTGCATCTGATCATCAAAAAATGTTTTAACTGAATAAATGTTCGACTCATCGCCAGGGATAAGCTCTTGGATCATCAATTCCCCAAATCGTCGATAAAAGAGATACGTTTCGCGTAATTGAGAGGCCTTTTCTACTTGAATGGCTTTTTTATATAGACGCGGACCAATTCGTTTCCGAAAGTTAGAAGAATAGACAGGTTTTAATATACACGGAAACGTAATCTCTTGAATGATGTCATCCAATTGCTTTTCATCGTGAATGACGATGACTTTCGGACATGGAACATGATGACTGACCGCCAAGTTATACGTTAACCGTTTGTCTAACACCGCCTCAACGATGGATGGTTCAGGTAAGAGGAAACGATAATATCGACATAATTCATTTCTATATTTCGACATAAAATGGACAAAGTCATCAGAGCCAGCATAAAGAACAGGTTTCTCAGTAAATTTTTTCCCAAAGTCCATAAGAAATTGACGCAATTCCACTTCCTCAGAAACAGGATGCGGACATACCCCACAAGTAGCATGGCGGGTTTTACCAATTGTATATTTTTCTTTACTATCAAAGGCGTACACGGTAATCCCTTTTTTCTTCAAGCTACGAACGATACCAATTCCCGTGGCACTTAAATCAAGTACAACAGATGGAATATCATGTCTCATGTTTCGCCTCCTTTCAATGGAAATGATTGATAAACTCGTTCAATTTGTTTAACCATTTGTGTACGGGTCAAATTTTTTTCAGCAAATATTTTAGCGTTTCGAGCCAATTTTCTTCTTAAAAATGAATTTTTTAAGAGAAGGGACAACTTTTTTTCTAATGACCGAACATCACCTGGTTCGACAATGATTCCGGAACGATTGTTATGGATAATTTCTGGGATTCCACCGCAATTCGTTGTAATAATCGGTTTTCCTGCAAACATTGCTTCCATAATTACAATGGGTAATGTATCACTTGTCGTTGGGTGAACAAAGATATCAGTCTGATGCAATAGCTCGGGAATATCACTACGAGTTCCTAAAAAATGAACGTGATCAAGTTGTAATGTTTGAACTTGTTGTTCAAGCTCTTCTCTCGTTTCTCCGTCCCCGACAATCCAAACTTCTACATGCTTTAATTTCCTTTTCATGCGAGCAAGAGCTGCAAACAAATATTTATGACCTTTACGGGGACGCAAACGTGAAATGCAAGTGATGATTGTTTTGTTTTTCGGTTTGTTTATTATAGGTTGCTGAAGATTCCTACATTCAGTGTCAAGACCGGTATAGACAGTTGTCATGTGACAATCGTGTGCTTTCAGATTGTTCATAATCGGACGAAAAGCATCACACAAAATAATGATGTGGCTCGAGAGTCGAACGGCTTGTTGATCCATAGCTAATGAATAGGCGTATTCTACAGACTCCTGATCAATTAAATTAAATTGAAGTCGTCGCTGTGTCATAAAGCCATGTGGAGTAAACAGAAGGGGCTTTTGAATGTGTCTATTAAGTCTTCCTAATACATTAGCTGTAAAGCGATCCTGTGCGTGAAAAACATCGTATTGATCTAAATCAACACTCCTCAACATCAATTCATATATACATAGACGAACCGTTTGTTTCATGATTTTTTCAACATAACAACCATAACGCTTTTTATAAAAGTGTTTCATTTCTGTTTTCATTTTCTTTTTCAGTTTTCGAATGATTGGTTTCGGAAATTGATTCGGAGCAAAAATATCAACATGATGCCCTAAACTTTCAAGTCCGGCCTTGAGCATTTCGATATATCTTTGCAATCCACCAACAGCTGGATAATCCCAAAAGGTTGTTAGTAAAATGCGCATGTTTTTTTTTGTATTTATTTTCGAACAGAAGGCTATTTCCTCTTTCATAAATTCTTCTTCATAAGCAGGTGTCACACGATAGTATTGATCTGTGGCAGCAAGCAAGTATGGATCAGGTATATTTGCCAGTGAAATCTTCGACTCGTCAATCAACTCCACACCCTCCTAACCACCTCAAATGCTTCTGCATACTCAACTCCGACCGTCATCCCTCGTAATTTGGCTAAATACTCCACCCCTTCATAGGAGCGAGGGTGCGGAAAGGGTCTCATTTCTACATCGTAAGACTGAAGAGCTATTAATTTATCATCGATTGTATCCGTAATATTAACGTAATAATTTGGCTTGAACGTTTTATCATTCGTCTGCTGGCTCCATTCACTCGAAGAAACTGTTTCAAAACAGAGGATCTCAATAGGATCCTTTCCAGGTAATGGACGAGCTGATGTTAATACAGATTGAAAAACGATTTGATGATCACGATTAACGTCTCCATAATGATGTGTGAAAATCATCGAAGGCTCGTATGTTTCCAATAACACTTCAATTTCCTTATTAAGCACACACAAGGGATAAGATTCTAATAATAAATTCGGGTATTCTAAAAAAATAACGTTTTCTACTCCTAATATATTATTGGCTTCTAGGATAGACTGTTTCATATGCTGTTCTTCCTCTTTACGCCCTTTAGCGACAATAATTGTAGTAACTTGATAGCCAATATTCATTAATCTTTTTAATGTCCCACCACTTCCTAACAGTTCATCATCCGGGTGGGCTGCAATAACGAACACGTTTTTACCTTTTTGATCCAATTAAATTTCACCACCTCAAAGTCATCATAATTAACGATACTTGTTTATGTATATGTAAGGGGACACACTCTGGAAACGGATAACCGTTGATTTGAAAGGGAAATAGATGGATATTGCTTTACAACATGAAAAAAGTTTACTTCATTCTTATGTAAAGAAAAACATCCACCCATTGTTTGTGTAATTAACAAAGTCAACGAAAAGATACTAACGAAGCAAATGAATTGGAATTTTATAAAGTTTCCTGTGAACAAAGATGGAGAAGTCATCCAGCGCTATGCTTCACAAATGAAGCTATAACGCTAACAAAAGATATTGAAAAATCCTTGCATAAATAACAAGCACTCAAGTGTATCTTTCACCTGAGTGCTTGTTAAAATATTCTTTCTTCATTTTTTATAATATTTTTCGGTTCTCCTCCTACTACTAACCTACTAATACCCCGTCATCTAAAAACAATATAAGGATTTACAACTTCCCGAGCAAAATTCTTTTCATGCGTAACGACGGCCATCATTATCCCCGTCCCCGCTAAGTCTTGCATAACGTCCAACTTCCTTCACCATTTCCGATTCAAGAGCTGATATCGGCTCATCAAACAACATCATTTATGGATTCATAGCCAATGCCCGAGCAATAGCAACACGTTGTTTTTGACCACCTGCAAGCGAAGCAAATAGCATCTAATTTATCGGATAACCGTACTATAAGCAATGAATCTTCGCTATTTCATTTATTGCGGGACATACGTTACGTTTTCGAACATTTACCAATGAAAAACAGGCAACGACGGTTACATCGTTACCTGTTCGTCTGTTTAAAAATTGATGTTTAATATGCTCTTCCCCAATACACTAACTCTTTCGCTTCTTTTCCACAGTACACACACGTGTCCGCAACCGTTTCCTGTTCAAATGGAATACATCGGGAAGTCGCAGACGTTTCTTCTTTAATTTTTTCTTCACATGCGTTGTCTCCGCACCACATTGCTTTAATAAATCCTGATTTTTCATCTAGTATTTTTGCGAATTCATCCATCGTTGTTGCAACTGATGTCTTCTCATTTCGGTGAGCTAATGCTCGATTAAAGAGGTTTTGTTGAATGTCTTCTAACAACTGTGGTAAGCGGTTCTGTAATTGTGCAAGAGCGACAAACTCTTTCTCACCTGTATCACGACGGACAAGAACAACTTGCTCTTTCGCAATGTCTCTCGGTCCCATTTCAATGCGTACTGGAATACCTTTCATTTCATACTCATTAAATTTCCACCCAGGCATTTTATCACTTGCATCAATGTCTACACGGACAATATCTTTCAACTCATCGCATAAATCATACGCCTGATCGAGAACACCTTCTTTATGCTGAGCGATTGGAACAATCATCGCCTGAGTCGGTGCCATCCGTGGCGGAATAACTAATCCGCGATTATCTCCATGAACCATAATGAGGGCACCAATCAGCCGTGTCGTCATCCCCCATGATGTTTGATGGACATACTGACGATCCCCATTTTCATCCAAGTACGTAATGTCAAACGCTTTTGCAAACCCATCACCAAAGTGGTGAGACGTACCTGCTTGTAAAGCTTTCCCGTCATGCATTAACGTCTCCACCGTCAATGTGTAATTCGCACCAGCAAACTTCTCCTTATCTGTTTTACGTCCACGCAACACCGGAATCGCCATATAGTTTTCTAATACGTCTGCATAGATTTCGAGCATTTTAGCTGTTTCTTGCGCTGCATCTTCCTCCGTCGCATGCGCCGTATGACCTTCTTGCCATAAAAACTCTAATGACCGTAAAAAAGGGCGTGTCGTTTTCTCCCAACGAACGACGTTACTCCACTGATTATAAAGCATCGGTAAATCGCGATATGAATGGATATTTTTAGCATAATATTCACAGAACAGCACTTCTGATGTCGGCCGTACACAAATGCGCTCACTCAACTCTTCTTCGCCACCATGGGTCACCCAAGCAACTTCTGGAGCGAATCCTTCAATATGATCCTTCTCTTTTTGGAGCAAACTTTCTGGGATAAATAATGGAAAATAAACATTCGTATGCCCTGTTTCTTTAATGCGGCGATCCAGTTCGTCGCGGATGTTTTCCCACAATGCATATCCGTACGGTTTAATGATCATCGTTCCACGAACGACACCGTAATCGACGAGTTCTGCCTGTTTCACTACGTCTGTATACCATTGTCCAAAGTCATCTTCCATCGCTGTCACTTTTTCAACAAATTGTTTATTTTTACTCACATGAAACACCCACTTTTCCTTTATCATATCAATACCTTGATTGTGCATGCATAGACGATAAAAAATCCCCCATCCGCGAAGGGACCGAGGTTCTGGTGGTACCACCCTTGGTTGCAATATTTGAACTACTGTGCGTTACAATTGCCCACTTAGCATGATAACGGTCATGAACCGCGCACACCTTCTAGCTTTACTTCTTTTTTGATGGCGAACTCCAAGGCAGGTTCCACTTTATGTCTTTGGAAAGTTTCAGCACAGTTTCCTCTCTGTAAAAGACACTTTAAAATGTACTCATCCTTATCAACGTTTCCTATGTATTTCTAAATATATATTATAGGTATGGAGAAGCAAAGTCAATCGTTTACAGCTCTCTTCAACGAACCACTTCATAGATACGATCTTTTCTCTATTGACAAAAGATTTGGCAAGCGGGTGAACCTCAAATATACGATGATCAATTCCAATTGTCCCGTGTGATGAAAATGAGTTCCATCGCGTCTTTCCAAATCAATGAACAAATCATGTAGAATGGATGCGAGGTAACCTAACATATTCGAATATATATCTTCTAAGATGCATCATCCATTGAAATGAGGAGCATATAAATGAAGTTCTGTACGACATGGTTACGTTTATCGATTTCCGCCTATGTCTTGTTGCATTTTATTACTTATTTTTATGATGAAAATGAAACGTTACTTCTCTTATTATCCATTAGCGGAGGGCTAATCGTTGCCTTTTCGTCTGTAACGTTAACGATTCGGTACTTCAAATTACCCTTCACCTTAGTTTTAACCGGAATCATTATTTTAATCCTTTCTAGTGAAGTTACTTTTAAAGGTATTTTAGCTGGTTTTTTACAAATGCGAAATATGATTGGCTTGCTCGTCGTCGTTCCGATGATTGGTTGGGTACTTAGAGAAAAGCCTTATATGGAATCGATGATGAGCCTTGCACAAAACTTATTAAATACAAGCCGGAAATTTTATTTAGGAATTATTTCTTTTACACAAATGATCGCATATTTTTTACTTTTCGGTTCGATTCCGATGATGTATCAAGTTATAAATATGATCTTAGAAGATAAAAAGAGTGAAGCATGGGAAAACTTTAAAGGGACGGCTCTACTGAGAGGTTTTGCTCTCTCAACGATGTGGGTCATCAGTATTCCAAGCTTCGCTTTTGTCGTCGAAACGATGGATGCTTCCTTATGGATTTCTATTTTACAAGGTGCAAGTATGTCAATGGTAGGAATTGTGATTGCTGTTATTTTCTCATCCCTTGAAGAAAAAAAGTATGGCGTTGATTTAACAGCCGGATTACGAGAAGAAATTGAGAAAGTCATTCTTCATACGAACAACAATGAGCAACGAAATCGACTCGTCATTGAATTTGTTATTTTATTTATTACACTATTTGGAACTATTTTTACATTGCATGCTATGCTATCGATGGAGCTTTTAGTTCTCATTCCGTTAGTCGTTCTCGCTTGGATTGTCACTTACTATTTACTGAATAAACGACCTAAAAAACTCGCTGAAGAAGCAAAAACATATGTTATACATGATCTCGATAAACAATCTTATCAACTAAGTATGATGTTAGGTGCAGGAATGTTAATCTATGCGTTACATCAGACACCATTTGCTAGCTTTGTCGTAGATGGAATCTATTCATTACAAGCGAATGTACCTTTTTTAAACATTTTGTATTTCCTTCCATTAATGGTAATCGTTTTAGGTTTTTTTGGACTTGGGCCTTTGACCGTAATGGTTTTACTTGGTGGAATTTTGCAAGCAATTGAACTTCCCTATCCCCCTGAGCTCATTGTTTTAACGATTACACTTGGAAGTGCGATTTCCATTTTACTATCGCCCTTAATTATGCCAGTTATTGTTTTAAGCGGTGTTAATGGATTAAACGGATTTAAAAATGGTCTACAGTTCAATTGGAAATATGCTTGCACACTTTATATTGTCGGACAACTGTATGTTCAAGGGAGGATTTTATTGTAAAATTTTCAAAAGGGAAAATAGAAAACATCTATAAAAAAGACTGATTCGAAGCTTTAATGAGATAAAGCTTCGAATCAGTCTCGTATCAGATGAAACGGCTTTCGTTTGTACGATGCTTACATTCATCGACCACTATTGTTGTGGTCCGATGCCTACATAAATAATCTCCCATATCCATTGTGCCCAGGCTTCGTTATCCATCGGTAACAACTCTGGTTTATTGATTGTTTGAAAAAGCATATTAACTAATATGTCGGTCGGTATTTCTTCACGAATAACGTTTTCGCGTTTCCCGTCTTCAATGATCGTTCTAATTTGTTCAATGATTAGTAGATGGTCCTCAACGAATGTTTTTTTTACTTGTTGAACTTTTTTAGATTCGTTTTGCAGAAGTGGAATCATTTTAATAATGCCATGAATATGTGCATACGTAATCATTAACTCGATGAGGAGCACTAGTTTTTCTTTAGCATCTTTACGAGCGACGATCTTCGCTAAGTCATCCATATAATGATCCATTAAATCGTCCATATAAGTAGCAATCAATTCATCTTTTGACGCATAGTACTCGTACAATGTACTTCTTCCAATTTTTAATAACGTTGATAACGCTGAAAAATTAAATCCACCGTATCCTTGTTCTAACAATAACTTCTCCGTCGCTTGCATAAGTTCTGTATGTTCTAATTTCTTTCGTGTCATTCGTTATCTCCTAAATACGTAATCATATCTTCAATATAACATACTCTGATCAAATGTGAATTAGGGGTACTTTGCTTAACTATTTCTTTTTTAATGATTGCCCGAACTTCATGCAAAATGAATACATATAAAAACGAAGACTGACTATGAATCAGTCTTCGTAAATCTTTACGAACTTATATTTCTGTACTCTTTAGAAGATGTTACTTTTTGTGGCCATAATGCCTTCTCGTCTAGTTTCACCATAATCGATGGTACTAAAATCGTTCTCACAAGGAACGTATCGATTAATACACCAACTGCAACGGTGAATCCAAACATAAACAATTCCATAATAGGTTGAGTCATCAATACAGCAAATGTAGCTGCTAGTATGATACCTGCTGACGAAATGACACCACCGGTTCGAGCTAGAGCGGTTGCAACAGCTTGTTTCATCGGCTGTTTTTTCGCTTCTTCTTTAACTCGAGAAACGAGCATAATGTTATAATCCACGCCTAATGCAACTAAGAAAATAAATGTGTAAAGCGGAATGCGATAGCTTATCGCATCATAATTCAATATATGCTCAAAAATAAACGCACTGATTCCTAAAGCAGAGAAATACGATAATATGATGGTTGCCATCATATATAACGGTGCGATCAATGACTGCGATTGGAAAGCGAGTAATACTGTAATCAAAATCGTAATCGCAATACCTACAACGAGCGTGTCGCGATCATTCACTGCACGTGTATCAGCTTGCTCGGCTGTTTCACCGGCAAAATAAACGTTCATATTTTCGAAACCCGCTTCAGCTAATAATTCCTCATCATTGTCACGTAAACGATTCAAGTCATCCATTGTTTCCAAGTCATATGGGTTGCCTGAAAAAACGATACTCATTTTCGCTACTTTTTCATTATTTGTTACTGTAGAACTTGCTTTAAGCATATCCATATCCTGACTTGAAAGATCCGGAATAACATTTTCTACACCGTCTTGTGATAAGACGTCTTGGCGTAATTTTTCTAAATCATCTACAGTCAACGGATCATCACTTTCAACGAGCATCGTTGTCATCGCTAGTTCACCTGGTGAAAAGTTCTCCTCCAACAGTTCGAAACCGACTCTTGACTCCATATCCTTTGGAAACGACTTAATTAAGTTAAATGAATACTCGATTGTCGTCACATTTAACGAAACAATCAACAACGTTATCGCAATAAGTGAGCCACTCATAACAGGCCGTTTCGTGATAGCTTGAGCAAATTTATCCCAAAATGTTCGTTTGCTGCTGACAGCTGATCCGACTTTGGGAATATAGGGCCAAAATGATTTCCGACCGAAAAGAACAAATAAAGCGGGTAGTAATGTTAATCCGCCTAGCAAAATAAAGACGAGTGCAATTGAAAACACAGGTGCAAAGTTACGATACGGTTCAAATAGTGCCGCAAATAGGACGAGCATCGCCGCAATAACGGTACTCCCGCTGAAGAAAATCGTTTCGCTCACTTTTTCAATCGCGATTGTCATTGCTTTATATTTATCTTCATGTTTACGTAATTCTTCTCTAAAACGAGACACGATAAATAATGCATAGTCCGTAATGACGGCTAATAACAGAATTGACATAATCGAAACGGATTGACTTTCGATTCCCATGCCTTGTTTCCCAAAAAAGCCAATGGTTCGATCGACGATTTGATAGATGATTCCCGCTCCGATTAATGGAACGAACGCAATAATTGGCGAACGGTAAATAACAATAAGTATAATAAAGATCAACGCAATCGTCGCCAACAATAAAACAAGATCCGCACTTGCAAAAATGGAAATCATATCAGAGACAATTCCTGCTGGACCAGTAATTTTCAACTGAAGATTTTCATAATCTTGAATTTTATCCGTAGCGATTTGATTTATTTTTTTAATCGTACGGTTCGTGTCACTGCGTTCAAGTCCTTCTTTTAAATTTACGGGTAAAATAAATGTTGTTTCATTTTCCGACATGAACGTACGTTTCAGCTCATCGGGAAATTCATGGACTGGAACAACTTCTTTAATTTCTTCTAAATTTTCTTGAACAAGCGCTTGACTAACGAGATCTATTCCTTGTAACTCTTCTTCCTCTAATCCATCTTCTTGATGAAAGACGAGTAAAGCGGGAACTCCTTGATCGTCTTTAAAATAGGAAGTTATTTTTTCTTTGGCAATCATGGACCGAGCATCACTCGGTAAGCCTGTTTCATCTATGCTTGTAGCATATTGCTTCGCTCCCGGTGATAAACCACTTGCGACAATCATGATGAGAATCCAAATGACTACCGTCCACTTCGCCCCTTTCTTACTACTGGCTGCTGCTGTTAACTTATTAATGTATTTAAACATCGTCCACTCCTATCCGACACAAGTGTCGAGTTTGATTAAAAAAAGATTCAATAATTATATTAGCTTGTCCCGACACTTGTGTCAATTGGAATGTTTTACAAAATGGCTTATAAAAATAATCAGCTCATTCGTTTCTGATTTCAATCCTAACGAAAGAGGCTTGTGGAAACTTTCTACAAGCCTCTTTCGGTTTAAATAACTTTTGCTCCTAATGTATTTTTAAAGTGCTCTAATGACCATTGGTGACCGACTGCATTAAAGCTTGCGACGCCACCTTTATGCACGACGATGTCAAAACCTTTATTGTACGCATCAATCGCTGTATGCAAAATACATATATCTGTACAAACACCGACTAAATGAATTTCCTGAATATCTCTTTCACGTAAGCGAATTTCCAAATCAGTTCCGGCAAACGCACTATAACGCGTTTTATCAAAGTAATAGACATTGTTTTGATGTTTATACGTTTCATACACATCTTTTAATTTTCCATACAACTCTCGCCCTCGCGTACCGATAATATTGTGTGGCGGAAATAATTTCAATTCTGGATGGAGGTCATCATCTTCTTCATGAGCATCAATAGCAAAAGCGACATAATCACCTGCAGTAATAAATTGTTCCGTCAAGGAGGCAATATAATCTTCTAGCACTTGTCCTGGTGCACCACAAGACAATTTCCCATCTCCGGCTACAAAATCATACGTATAGTCAATATTAAGCAAAGCACGTTTACTCATTTTTTATCCCTCATTTTTCATGATAATTAAACGGACGTGAATCAATCACTACACATAATACCTATGTTGAAGTATGCCATTCAGTCAACTTCTAAACATTTTATCCATAAATGAATTATACCAAAAACGACGAATGGAAGCTGAGGATTCGTTTTCTTCACCATTTACCCGTCATCCATACTGACTCATTTATGTCATAGACGATTGTTTAACGGTTATTGGGTGAGCTTCACCGAACCGTCTAAAGGCGGCATGATACGTAGGACCAACTAATTGTGTATAGGAAAATCCATGTTCGATTGCTGTCGTTACAAATGATTTTGCTTTATGAACGGCTTCCGTGACCGGCACTCCTTTAGCTAAATAAGCGGCAATGGCAGCTGAATAAGAACAGCCGGCACCACTCGTATGAACGGTATCAATTCGTGGCGCTGTAAACGTCGTAATCGTTTTCCCATCATATAAAACGTCCGTCGCTGGACCGTCTAAGCGACCGCCTTTAACTAAAACATACGTACATCCTAGTTCATGTAAGTCGACAGCAGCCTTCTTCAGATGTTCTACATTGTGCAAAGCTCGTCCCCCTAACAAAATGGAAGCTTCTGGTATATTAGGTGTAATGACCGTCGCCTGAGGAATTACTTTTTCCTGTAACGATTGAATAGCATCATCTTCCAACAACTTCGAATTATGTTTACCGACCATTACTGGATCAACAACTATGTGCTCAATAAAAGCATCATGAAGAAGTTCGGCAATTTTTCCAATAACTGCTGTCGAAAAAAGCATCCCCGTCTTTAGCGCTGCTGCACCTCCTTGATTCATCACCGTTGTAAACTGCGCCTCAATCGCTTCTAATGAAACAGGATGAACGTTTTTCTTCGTTACAGGGTGCCGACCAACAATAGCTGTAACGACACTCATTCCGTAAACATCAAGCTCTTGAAACGTTTTTAAATCAGCTTGGATTCCCGCACTCCCCCCTGAGGAAGAGCCGGCGATTGTCATCACTCGTGATGGCTCGTTCATCGTAAACTACATCCTTTCTTCGTCTGAAATTAGCAATAAATACCGTCAATACGATATAGCAATGAAAAAAAGAATAATCATAGTGAGCTGAATTATAAACTTGGCGACTGTCCCACTTAAAAAACCAAACAGCGAACCAATAGCTGCTCTAGTCGCTTTTTCAAATGTTCTTTTCTGCATCATCTCGATTAGAAAGACAACGGCAAAGGGAAGGAAAATAATTCCGAATGGTGGAGCTATCAATGAACCAACGATGACAGCTAGAGCTGCACCACGTTCTCCCCATTTACTTCCTCCATATTGTTTAACAAAATAACTGTTTGCAAAAATATCAGCACTGAATAAGATGACTGTCAAAGCAACCATCGTTATCCAAAAGAAACTCCCTAATGTTCCCGATTCAACAAGAAAATAATAAAGTAAAAATCCACCCCATAAAAACAGAGAGGATGGAATAATTGGAAAAATTAGTCCAACAAAACTGAGCAAAAACAAACTGATTATAATTGTCCATATGACAACGTTTATCATTTATTCCTCCGGTTAATCTAAACGAAGAACGCTAGTAATTGCTTAATTGCGTTCCCTTGTTTCTGATATGTAATCATTCGGTAAGCATGCTCACATTTGAACACATTTAATTTATAACGTCCACCGAATAGCTAATCTAATCTGCTAAAAGAACTTATTCTTTTTGGTCAGACGCACTCCCATCTGCTTGATCGTCATCTTTTGTCGCGGGATCTATTTTATGTTTGTATCCATATCCTTTTGAGATGACTACGATTGACAAAACTAACACAAAAATAGTTAACAGCATTGAAATTACTAAGGAAGTCATCATCATTTTATATTCTCCTTATTCCAGTTAGATCTAACATTTATTAAAGTCCTTATAAGTATAACAAATCTACTCATGTTTGAATACTACGCTTTTTATTCGTTTCGTCCATCATTAAAGCTATTTTCATTCCTTGTTGTAGTTTTTAAGAAATACACGGGATATCAGAGTAAATTCAATCATGACTGAGGATATTTTTGTCTAACCTAGCTTGATTCATGACAGAGGCTTATACACTGTTTAAATCGCAATAATCAAAATATACTACATTTGAATGGCAATTGAAATATCGTTAGTATTGAAATATGTCTGTTCGGGCGGAATTGCCTATCATCTATTAAGTAGATAATGCGGGCTGTTAAATAATGATGGAGGTTAAGCTGGATGAAAAGATTACTATTTTCAATGGGACTGTTTTTATCTTTAGCTCTTCTCGTTGCCTGTGGAGCGAATGATGCAAGTGGGGATGGCGAAAAGAAAAACTCATTAGCCGAATTACAAGAAAAAGGAAAAGTGACCGTAGGATTTGCGAATGAAAAACCATATGCTTATGAGGAAGATGGTGAACTAAAAGGAGCTGCGGTTGACATTGCTAAAGCTGTCTTGGAAGAGTTAGAGATCGATGAGGTAGAGGGGCAACTTGCCGATTTCAATCAACTCATTCCAGGGTTAAACGCTGGTAAGTTCGACATCATCACAGCTGGAATGGCGATTAATCCCAACCGTTGTGAAAATGCTGCTTTTGGTGAGCCAGAAATGATGTATGGTGAAGGGTTAATCGTTAAAAAAGGTAACCCGCTGAACTTAACGAGCTATAAAGATATTGCAGACAATCCAGATGTCGTCATTTCAGTCATGTCAGGTGCGACGGAAAATGAGTTTCTAAAAAGTGAAGGTGTTGCTGAAGATCAAATTCAAAGTGCACCAGATATCCCTGCAACATTTGCTGCTGTTGAGTCTGGACGTGCCGATGCAACAACGGGAACAGAGATGACGATTAAAATGGCTCTAGAATCAGCAGATACCGATGAATTAGAGTTCGTTGAAAACTTTGAACAGCCAGACATCGATGGTGTTCCAAGCTATGGTGCCGCAGCATTTCATAAAGACAATGACGACTTGCGCAAAGCATACAACGAAAAGCTTGCACAACTGAAAGAAGACGGGACCGTCGCTGAGCTTCTAGAGAAAAATGGCTTCAGTGAAGAAATGAATATGGTTCCCGAAGGTGTGACGACTGAAAAAATTTGTAACGGGGAAATAAACTAGTTGTGTTGCTGAATACATGAAATAGATGTAAATCATATTGTCATGACTCCGGGGTCTGGCTCCCTCACCCAAGGGGGTCAGATCCTGTTTTTGATTGTTATGAATCGTCTCAATGACCGAACGATTATATTTGATCGTTATCGGAAATTATTTTTAAAAAAACGAATAAAGGAATGATTATGATCAGTGCAATAGCTGAAGTGTTTCCTGTCTTGATGAAAGGTGTTAAAATTACGGTTATCGTCCTCATTTTATCCGCTCTTCTCGGATATACGTTCGCTTTTATCGCTGGACTATGCCGTCTGTCGAATAATATTTTCATCCGCACATTTACAAACTTTTATGTGGAAATCTTTCGAGGTACATCCTTAATTGTACAGTTGTTTTGGTTTTATTATGCGCTTCCGATGTTGTTTGGAATTGAAGTCAACAGTAATCTTCTCGCAGGAGTATTGGCTATTTCGCTAAACTACGGAGCATACATGTCCGAAATTGTTCGAGGGTCAATCGTTGCTGTTGATGACGGACAGCGAGAAGCCGCGACAGCTTTAAACATGTCACGATTTCAGCGCATGCGACTCGTCATTTTACCTCAAGCCATTCGGATGATGCTTCCTGAGTTCGGAAACTATCTTATCCAAATTTTAAAAGCGACATCGCTCGTCTCCCTCATCGGGATGACAGATATTTTATACTATGGTGACAATTTAAGAAGTGCTAACTTAGCCCTCGCACCGACGGTCTATTTGCTTGTGCTCGTCTTTTATTTCATTCTCGCACTACCACTTATTTGGCTCACTCGTAAAGCAGAAGCAATCTCGAAGAAAGGGGTGGCTAGTCAATGAATAGCACGAATAATAATTGGTGGGAAGTATTCTTTGGGGCATTGATGAACCCTCATAATTGGAGTTGGGAAGTATTCTTCGATGCATTTCCAGTCGTTCTCGAAGGATTAAGTATTACAGTCACCTTGACATTTGCTTGTTACATCTTTGCCCTCCTCTTCGGATTTGTTTGGACTTTTTTAAAACGAATTCCGAACAAGTTCGTTCAGTGGATCACTATGTGGACGATGGAATTCATTCGCTCCACCCCGCCACTCGTTCAATTGTTTTTCATTTTTTACGCTTGGCCAATGGTACCTAAAATTGGCGTGACATTGAGCCCGTTTACAAGTGCTATATTAGGACTTGGTATTCATTATAGTACGTACATTGCAGAAGTATATCGCTCAGGAATTGAAGGAGTTGACAAAGGACAGTGGGAAGCGTCAACAGCTTTAAACTTTTCCACGCGCCAACAATGGCTAAAAATTATTTTACCGCAAGCGATTCCACCGACCATTCCGATGCTCGGAAACTATTTAATTATCATGTTTAAAGAAGTCCCTCTTGCATCTACAATCGGCGTCACTGGGATACTGCACATGGCTGATAGTTATGGAGCCCAATATTGGAAATATTTAGAGCCACTTACGATTGTTGCACTCTTATTCTTAGTGCTCAGTTATCCAGCAGCAATCCTCATTCGAAAGCTCGAGAAAAAAGTAAATCGACGGTTCGATAAAGATGTATTATTCGATCAAGCGAATTAAAGGCACGATCGTTCGTCGTTTCAAAACGAATAGTTTCATTTCATGATTTTAATAAGGACGAATATGTAAAGGAGTTGATGTTGAGTGTCAAAACCGACAATAGCAAAGGTAGAAGAGCGACAACCCTCGGCCGATGATGTTGAACCGATTGTTGTCTATAAAGATGTGCATAAATCATTTGGAGATGTAGACGTCTTGAAAGGAATTAACTTGGAAATCAAACCTGCCGAAAAAGTCGCCCTAATCGGGCCAAGTGGATCCGGTAAAACGACGATTATTCGCATGTTAATGACGTTAGAAAAACCGACGTCAGGACATATTCTCGTCGATGGAAAACACTTATGGCATATGGAAAAAGGAGGGAAGCTCATCCCAGCAACTGAAAAACATTTACGAGATGTTCGTGGCGATATCGGCATGGTTTTTCAACATTTTAATCTTTTTCCACATATGACGATTTTGAAAAATTGTATGGCAGCACCCATTCACGTTCACAAGAAATCAAAAGAAGAAGCCCGACAACTTTCTATTGAAATGCTCGAAAAAGTAGGTTTAGGTGATAAGCTCGATTATTATCCGAACCAACTTTCCGGTGGACAAAAACAACGAGTAGCGATGGCGCGAGCGCTCGTTATGCGCCCGAAAATCATGTTGTTTGATGAAGTAACATCAGCACTTGATCCAGAACTCGTCGGTGAAGTTCTTGAAGTCATCCGTGATATTGCCAATGATGGGGAAATGGCTATGGTACTCGTCACCCATGAAATGGATTTCGCACAAGATATCGCCGACCGAATCGTCTTTTTAGATGACGGTGTCATCGCTGAAGAAGGCCCACCCAAACAGGTGTTGCAACAATCGAAAAATGAACGTTTACAAAGCTTTTTATACAGGTTTAGAGACTAAAAACCGGTCAAACATTTGCAACATAAAAAGGCATGAATAGCGAGAGGGATTCATGCCTTTTTTCATGCTATACAATGGTTAGTTTCGCTCCATTTTCTATACATACGTTTGTAAATAAAAAGATTCACCTATGAACGTTTTTCTCAAGGTTTATAAGCAAACGGTCCGTACACGTCAATCAGTTCTCTAAATCTTCTCCGATAATTTTCACTTCGCGCTCTAAAGTTACACCGAATTTCCCTTTAACGGTCTCTTGAATATGATGAATCAACTGTATATATTCCTCTGCAGTTGCATCTTGTTTATTGACGATAAAGCCAGCATGTTTTAATGATACTTGTGCTCCACCGACTTGCTTTCCTTGTAATCCACTATCCTGAATTAACTTACCAGCATAATATCCTGGTGGTCGTTTGAACACACTCCCACAAGATGGGTATTCTAAAGGCTGTTTTGATTCTCGTTTAAATGTCAAATCATCCATAATGGCTTTAATGTCTTCATAGGACCCTTCGCGTAAAGAAAATGTCCCTTCTAACACAATATAACCACGTTCAGGAATATTGCTCGTGCGATAACTTAAATCTAATTCTTCCGCAGAAAGTGTTAATAAATCCCCATCGCGATCAACAACAATGGCCTCCTCTAAGACATCTTTTATTTCCCCTCCGTACGCTCCAGCATTCATATATAAAGCCCCGCCAACAGAACCGGGAATTCCACAGGCAAATTCCAAACCTGTCAGCTCTTGTCGTAAAGCTTCCTGTGAAACGTCAATAATGCGCGCACCACTTTGGGCAATAATTTTAGTCCCTTTCGTTTCAATCGCCGAAAGGTTTCTTAGATTCATGACGATCCCACGAATGCCTCCATCTTTTACAATTAAATTCGAACCGTTTGCAAGCAATGTCAAGGGGATTTTTTCTTTATTCGCTAACGTAATTATTTCTTGAACTTGAGAATATGTTTCCGGCGTTACAAAAAAATCAGCCTTTCCACCTAACCGAGTGTACGTATAGTTTTTTAAGTATTCATCAACCTTCACATTTTTTTCTGTAGTAATTTCGATTAATTTTTCGTATAGATGACGATTGATCACGTAAATCATCCCTTTTAAAATTTTTCCTGTACCATTATCTATAATCAATTGTTCAAAATTCCATTAACAATCCATATGATTAATGTGCTCGATGGATGGTTTTTCAAAACTGATCCTTTCATATGTGAGATAACAATAATTGTTCAATCTTATTGAGTCAACTGAATTAGAAAGCCGGGCGAGACCAAACATGAAAGGTGATCGTAACGTTATCGTTCATCATCAGTTTATTCGTCCATCCAAAAAAGCGTGTCAAAAGAAGCACTATATTTTGGTCGAACAGATCCATCTTCTCCAGATGTAAATTACATATACGATTATAACATGTTCATCCGTTAACTTCTTAACTTTTTATTTACGTTATCAAAACAATTCCACCTTCGATCGATACTACCTATTTTTTCAAGTTTTACATGCGTTATTTTCTATAAAAAAGTCGCCCTATCGTAAGAGCGACATCTTTGTTAAATCTTTTTTTCAATCGTAGCGTCTTTCTTTAATTCATCTAATTTTTCTTGAAGCTTTTCTGTCTTTTTCTGTACTTCTAACTGTTCTTTCAAGTCATCTTTTAATTCCTCAAAATCAGGAAGTTGTTCACTTTCTTCTTGCAATTGTTCATATGTTTTCTTCACTTCATCATTCGTTACTTCATCAATAGAAATTTCTTCATCCATATATTTTTCTACAAGCATTCCAAGCCAAATTTGGTCGGTAAGCATATCTTCTGTCAGTTGAAACTGTTTTAAATAAGCATTGAATTGCTCTTCATCTTCAGATTTTGCCGTTTCCATTTCTTCTTTCGCTTGATCCTTCGACACATGGACACCTTGCTCATCTGCCTCTTGTATTAATAACTCTTGAGCGATGAGTTCCTCTAATGTATTTTCCTTCACAGCATCTAAGTCTTCAGCATCTTCGCCAGTTTGGTGCATTTGCATTTTCGTTTGTGGATAAATCGCGTTATACCTTGCACCTTTCACTTCTGTTCCGTTAATTTCAGCGACGACTTCATCTTCATCAACTTTTTCTTCGTCACTAATGTCAACTCCTTGACTAACCGCTTCACTTTCCTCTTTTTTCTCGGCCTCATCATCACCACCGCAAGCTGTAAGAGCAATCGCTATCATCAGCGTTAAAATAAACGCAGAAAACTTTCTCATTTATAAAAACCTCATTTCTAATGTTTGTACGTCCATTCAATCATACTTTTTACAAACGATGCAAGAAATACGAGTTTTCGTGTCAGCTAATTGTAATCGATATTCGATTGTTCCCAACCGAAAGGAACACGTTCACAAAAAAAGTAACCTACCTCGCGAGTAGGTTACTTGTTCATTTATTCTAAACTTTCATCAATGGCCTGAATCATTTCCTGAACAGAAATTAGTCCGCCCCCTGATAAATACCAAAATTCTGGATTCAAATAAATAATTCGATCATTTTTATAAACGTCGGTACTTTTTATTAATTTGTTTTCAACGACTTGTTTCGCAGAAGATTCTCCACTGACAACAGCTCCACGGTCAACGACATACAATATATCAGGTTCATTTTCAACGACATACTCAAAAGAAACATTCATGCCGTGCCTTGACACTTCAATATTTTCGTCAACGGCTGGAACACCTAATACATCATGAATGAGTCCAAATCGGGAACTTGGACCGAAGGCACTAATTTTATCGTCATTCGCCAAAATAATTAATGCTTCATCCCCGCTTGCTTCCGCTTTTTCTTTCACAGTAGCGATGGTACCATCAATGGTTTCCAATTTTTCCTTAATCTCTGACTCTTTAGAGAAGATGTCGCCGACTACTTTCATATTTTCTTTAAAAGAATCCATATATCGTGTCGTATCTAATCCGAGATAAATCGTCGGGGCAATCTCTTGCAATTCATCATACACTTCGGCTTGCCGGGCAGAAATGATAATGAGGTCTGGATTCATTTCCGCAAGCTTTTCAAAATCTGGTTCTTTCAAACTACCGACATGTTCATAATCATCGCTTGCATATTTTTCTAAATATGTCGGAATACCTTGTTGAGGAACTCCCGCAACATCAATCTCTAAATGGTCTAACGTATCTAAAATTCCATAATCAAAAACGACTACATTTTCAGGATTTTTTTGTACTTCTGTCGTACCGAGTTCGTGTTCGACTTCAATCGTTTCTTCTTGTTCGTCAGCAGAGCTTTTCGGATCCTTTTCAGTCTCATCATTCGTATCTGAATTACCGCAAGCGACTAAACCTATTGTTAAAAGGGTAATGACAGTAAACATCCATAACTTTCTCATCGATATATAACTCCTCTATATTTCATTTATTTTCTGTCACTAGTGTTGCAACGAAGGAGTTATGGAGTGTGTCCGGCTACTCTCATCATATGTGTAAAAAATTTACGGAACTGCTCCTACTCACTCCTTTCTGTTCAATATGCATGGAGGCTCACACGTTAAAATATGTCAATTATTTTACGTACACTTTCTTATGAGGTAAACTAGTTCATATGCTCTACCTTTGCAAGGTTAAACGGGGGAACAACCATTAACTTTGCAAGGGCTTTTTTATGGATTTTATTCGGCCCTTTTTAAAATAAACGGCACACTTTCTCCATCTATGCAACACTAGTGATCAAAAATAAACACAAATGCGTTGATCATCAATATTTTTAATATCGATATCCATATCATAAATTTTTTTTAGGACACACTCATCAATGACTTCACACGTACGGCCCTCTTTGACAATTTTTCCATCTTTTAAAGCAACGATATGATCGGAATAACACGAAGCGAAGTTAATATCATGGATGACGATGACGACTGTTTTCCCAAGTTCATCGACAAGTCGACGCAAAATTTTCATAATTTGAACGGAATGGCGCATATCTAAATTGTTCAACGGCTCATCTAGCAAAATATACTCCGTATCTTGAGCAATAACCATTGCGATATGGGCCCGTTGACGCTGTCCTCCACTAAGCTCATCTAAGTACTTATCTTGAATATCTCCTAATTCCATATAATCAATCGCTTCGTCTACTTTTTCCCAATCTTCCTCCGTTAGTCGTCCTTCTGAGTAAGGAAATCGCCCAAAGGAAACGAGCTCGCGAATCGTCAATTTAATATGAAGATCATTCGTCTGCTTTAAAATAGACATTTTTTTAGCTAATTCATTCGGTTTTGCTTTCATCACATCTTGACCTTCGATCGTTATTTCTCCAGCATCTTTGGCGATTAAACGACTAATCATCGAAAGCAATGTACTTTTTCCAGCTCCGTTTGGACCGATAAATGATGTAATTGTTCCTTTTTCAATCGTTAGGGAAACATCATCAATGACTTTCTTTTGATCGTATGATTTAAACACATTTTTAATATTTACCATGCTTTATTCTCCTTTAACAACAGATAGATGAAGTATATTCCACCAATAAAGTTAATAATGACACTGATTGTCGTCTCAAATGTGAATACTTTTTCGACGATAAACTGTCCTCCAATTAAAGCGATCATACTAATCAACGTAGAGCCGATCAGAAGATAGCCGTGCCGGTACGTTTTTAAAAATTCATACGCGGTATTGACGACGAGCAAACCGAGGAACGTAATCGGTCCGACTAGTGCGGTTGCAATCGAAATAAGGACCGCTACAACGATTAAGAGGCGTTTGACGACATGATCATAAGGAACTCCTAAATTAATCGCATAATCCCTTCCTAACGACAATACGTCCAAATATTTATAGTAACGTAAAAAGAAAAGGAAGATGATCATGATAAAACCAATCGATAAATAGACAAGATCTGTATTGACATTGTTGATGCTAGCAAACATTTTATCTTGAGCTACCATAAACTCATTCGGATCGATAAGTACTTGCATAAAAGACGTTAAACTACCAAAAAATACCCCTAAAATCATACCGACTAACAGCAAAAAATAGATGTTATTTTGTTCACCTTTAAATAATAATCGATACAACAATAGAGAAAAGATAACCATGACACCAATCGAAACGGTATAATTCAAATAACTATCTATCATGACGAGCGACTTTGACCCGAATAGATAAATAATAATCGTTTGTGTTAACAAATATAACGAATCTAATCCTAATACACTCGGTGTAAGAATACGGTTATTCGTAATCGTCATAAAGATCGTTGTAGACCAAGCGATTGCTCCAGCTGTAATCATAATAGCAACAACTTTACTAATTCGTTTCGGCAATATATAATCGATATTTCCACTCAAATCGTAAAAAATATATAGCACGATTAAAGGAAGAGCGATGAGCAGGAGAATAAATGTCTTTTTTTTATAATCCATATGTCTTTCTCCTTACGAGCAAATAAATAAAAATACCACTTCCGATGACGCCAACCGTTAAACTGATTGGAATTTCATACGGATAAATAATAACCCTGCCAATTACGTCACACACTAAAACGAATAAAGCACCTAATAAAGCTGTGTGAATAAGGTTTTTCTTTAAATGATCCCCTTGATAAATCGTTACGATATTCGGGATAATTAACCCTAAAAAGGGAATAACGCCGACAGATAAAACGACGGATGCTGTCACGAGGGCTACGATGATTAAACCGATGTTAACAACGTGGCGATAATTCAAGCCTAAGTTTTTCGCAAAATCTTCACCCATTCCCGCAATCGTAAACTGATTCGCATATACGTACGCAATGATCAAAATAGGAATCGTCACATACATCAATTCATAATTCCCACTCATAATCATTGAAAAGTCTCCTTGCATCCATGAAGTCATATTTTGAATGAGATCATTTTTATATGCGAAAAAGGTAGACGCTGAATCAATGATACTTCCAAACATAAGTCCAATTAAAGGAATAAAAATGGCATTTTTAAATTTAATCTTCTCTAATATTTTCATGAAAATGAATGTGCCTAACAAAGCAAATAAAAAAGAGACAACCATTTTTTGAATCGGACTCGCTGAAGTGAACACCATCAGTGCGACGATGATTCCTAATCGTGCCGAATCCAATGTTCCCGCTGTTGTTGGGGATACGAATTTATTTTTACTTAACTGTTGCATAATTAAACCGGCAATACTCATACTCATCCCAGCAATCAATATACTCATAAGTCTCGGGAGGCGACTGACGAGTAAGATCTGCACCTGTTCGTCGGTGAAATGAAGTATTTCAAATGGTGATAAATCAGTAACTCCAATAAAAATAGATGCAAAAGAAAAGATGAGAAGTGCGATGACGAAATATCGTATTTTCATAAGCTAAAATCCCTTTTCATATTCGTAGACCACCCAGCAACTTATTAAGAGATAATGAGACTCATTATCAATTGGTAAATCTAGTATACCATATTGACATTACCCGTCAATATGATATGATCCATTTTTCAAATCAATTCAAGCAAAGTTGGACAGGAAAAACAATCACTTTTGGATAGAGTTTATTTTTAAAGGAAAGTTTATTTATATGGGGAGCATAGTGAAGGCAAAAAAAGAGTTTGCTCATTTTGAAGTTTGTAGCAAACTCTTCTCACTTTATCGTCTGTTTCATTGACAACCATCATCTGTACAGTACGTTGTCCCTCGTATGTTCGGATGTAATCGTCTCATTTTCGGTTGTTCTTTTTCCTCTTTCCATACATATTCCAAAACTTCCGTAAATACTTCAACAGGTTGTGCACCAGCCAGTGCATATTCATCATTAAAAACGAAAAAAGGAATCTCTTCTGCGCCCATCTCTCGGGCTTGTTCCTCATCATCTCGTACACGAGATGTGTTACGGCATGACCCGAGTAAAGCCGTTACTTCTTCTCGATTCAAGTCTAATTCAGTAGCAAGCTCAATTAAAAATGTATGATCACTTATTAATTTAGATTCAGTAAAATATGCTTTGAACAAACGCTCTGTCATTTCATTGCCTTTTCCATATTGTGCAGCATGTTTAACGAGACGATGAGCATCGAACGTATTCGTAGGTCGGATCGTATCCAAATTATATGTTAATCCGATGGTTGCTGCTTTTTCTACAAGATCATCATTCATTTTTTTTGCTTTTTCAACAGTAACATTGTACTTACGAGTGAGTGTTTCATAAATGTTTTGACGAGGTTGTTTTTCCGCATTCGGTTCGAGTTCATAACTTTTAAATTCAACAAATACCGATTCACGATGTGGAAAACGCTCCAATGCCTTTTCTAATGTTCGTTTTCCAATGTAACAAAAAGGACAAATAAAGTCAGACCATACTTCAATTCTCATTTCTTACACCTCATTTCTTGATAGTAGTTTAGCATAGGTCAGGAAATGTTTAACACCATTGTGCTCACTACGAATTCAGAAATCGATTGTAGATTGAAAGGAGAGCTTCCTAGAAATAGAATATACATATGTACGTATGTACTTGTAGAATAACACGAAGCCCTTTGTCGATCTCGACTTAATATCCCTCTGACAATGCATCACACCTTTTTTAGTGATGATCTTTTCTGTTTCTTTCCACATATTTCCCCTGATCAGGAATCGCAATTTGATCAAACGTTTGGACAAGCGTCTTCAACCCTTCACTCAGTTCATCACCTTCCATCATCGGACCATGTCCAGAAACAACTAATATTGACGATTTGATTGGTATACATATACACATTTTCTGTCACTTCTTGTCCCGTCCTACTTGTAACCGAAGTCATCGGAATAAACTTATGATCTTTACTTTCATGTATGTCTTGATCCACTGCATTCATCCTCCTTGCTGTTTAGTATGTAACATGTGAAAAGATTCATCCTCTTCAACGATAAAAAAAGAGACCATCCGACAAATGGTCTCCATACAGCGAAGTTTACTTTTAGAAAATCATTACAATTATAGACGGCATTCATTATCGTTTCCCTCACGAGGAGGAAAAAAATCTTTTTAAAAATGTAAAGCGATGAACTGACTTTTTATCCTTTTTGTTTTAATAAAGATTGACCCATAATAGACACACGATTTGTACTTTGCAAATCAGCAAGCGTTTTCGCCCCAATGCCGAACATCGTCACTTTTAATTCCATTTCAATCTGCTCCATTTGCTTCAGGACCGCTTCTTCAGATTGTGTAGCAGCTTGTAATAATTGTCGTGCAAAACCGATGAGGTCCGCTCCGATCGTAATCGCTTTCGCAGCATCCAGGCCTGTTTTCATGCCCCCACTTGCTATGATTGGAACACGTTCTAAAGTATTTCGAACGGAAACGATGCAATCTTTCGTCGGGATTCCCCAATTATTAAACGCTTCCGCTGCCGCTTTTCGCAGAGGATCATTAGAACGCAATTTCTCAACTTGACTCCAAGATGTGCCACCTGCCCCTGCCACGTCAATATACGCAATTCCAACATCGGATAACTTTTTAGCAACTGTACCATCGATCCCAAAACCAACTTCTTTAACACCGACAGGAACATCTAACTTCGCACATACTTTTTCGATTTTTGGAAGTAAATTTTTAAAATTCAAATCTCCTTCATCTTGAAAAACTTCTTGCAAACTATTTAAGTGTAGAACGAGGGAATCTGCTTCCGTCATGTCGACAATACGTTGTGCCTCATCGACCCCATAGCCATAATTTAACTGCACCGCACCTAAGTTAGCAATCAAAGGAACAGTAGGAGCTTGCTTGCGGATGAGAAAAGATTCCTGATGGACATCTCCTTCTAATAGTGCTCTCGTCGAACCGAGAGCAATCGCCCATCCTCTTTTTTCTGCTGCTCTCGCTAAGTTTTCGTTAATTTTTGCAGCTAGTTTCGAACCACCTGTCATCGAACTTACTAAAAGAGGTGCCTGTAACTCTTTGTTTAAAAAACGTGTTGTTACATCGATTTCATTGAAATCAATTTCTGGTAATGCATGATGTATAAATGAAATACCTTCTAAACCGGTTGACTTGTTTACACCTTCGACCTGTTCAGTTAAACAAAGCTGAATATGCTCTGTTTTCCGCTTGTTAATACCCTTTTCCACCATATCAACACCCATCCTAACGACTATTTGTATACAGCTTGTTTCTATCTTTAATTTTAGTAAATATAACGATTGACAACTAAGTGACCGCCGCCAACTACCATTATCATATCAATTATTGGAACAAATGTAATGGAAAAAACCGTCTCTCATAAAAGATTGAAGATTTTACAGGTGGACATACAAAATTTTACGCTTCTTAGTGTACGTGTTCTCCTAACAGATTGCTACTATTCCGTTTTGTGACGTTTTCTTTTCAGGTAAATAGCAATTTGGACAGAGGTGAAATCAGGCTGCAATCATTTTGACACTGTTCATAATTATTTCTATAATAGTGAGAGCATCTTCGTGGAAAAACTTTACTTTCTGTTCCATACCATTGCTCATATAGTATAAGCTGAAACAAAAAAATGTGACGATCACGTGATCGCCACATTTTATCTATATGATCGATTATTGTAGATGGTAGTTATGAACGGATCGACCTTTAACCAATTTCACTTCATTTAGTCTGTATGATAGACAGCACAACGGTTTGGTCCAATTTCCAACTCTTGCATCTGTTCAACATCAGCGGTTTGTTGGCCACGATTGATTGCGACAATTTCTTCAAAGTTCGGTGGCTTGACAGAACTAGCAGACTTTTCAACACTATCTAAGAAGTCTTCTTTTTGAGCTGCAAACATCGCCTCATTGCGTTTACGTATATCGCCAAGATTACTTCCAATATAGCCGTCTTCATTTATTTCTTCATCGAGGTCCGCATAATGCCCTGGCAAGACGATTACATCATCGGCGAATTCAGAAACTTTAGATTGTACCGTATCATATAAGTCTTCTGCCCATTCTCTTACTTTATTTCCGAGGTCTGGACGTCCTAAACCACTCACGAAAATCGTATCCCCTGAAAAGAGAAGTTTGTTATTTACGAAAAATGAAACACTTCCTGGTGTATGTCCAGGGGTTTTCACAGCAAGTACTTCTACAGATACTTTGTTAAATTCTATCGTTTCGTATTTTTCAAGTGGTTCAAACGAAAATGTTGCTCCTTCACTCTTCATTAAATAGTAATTAATACCTAGTTTATCAGCAAGCATTTTTCCACCGGAAATGTGATCGGCATGAAGGTGTGAATCAACAACGTGTGTAATTTTAGCTCCTGCCTCACTCGCTGCCGTTTCATATACGTCAATAAATCGAGCCGGATCTACAATGAGTGCTTCATCTTCCGAAACAACCATATAGGATAGACATCCTTTTCCAACACGGATGAACTGATCGACACGAATATCTTCATCTTCATACACGGTCGTTTGATAGAGATACTCGCTCCAAGCTTTCATTCCACCTTTTAAATACGCAGCTTGGTAACCTGCTTCACTTAGCATTTCCGCAACCATAATGGAAGAGCCTTCTTTTGCACAGACGACGACAATTTCTTTGTCTGTTGGCAATTGCTCTTTAATCGGATCAATTCCGTCAATTAACTCAAAATATGGTTTATTGACATACTCAAAATTTTCTCCTTCAATTTTCCAATCTTTGAAGTCACTTTCATTCCTTACATCTAATAAAAAAGCATTTTCTTTATTTAAAACTTTATCAGCTATTTCCTTTGCAGACAAAGGTTTTACAGTCATTTATATACCCCTCCATCAATCATGAAAATTTATATTTAAAGAAATGTTCTCATCTGAGAACACTATTCCCTATAAAAATCAGTTTTGTAAAGCAGCCATAATACTGTTTGGATCAAATCCAACAATCCACTGTCCATTCACTTCTGTTTGCGGAACACCCATTTGACCTGTTTTTTCTACAAGTTGTTGCATCATTTCAGGGTTTCTTTCAACATTAACTTCTTTAAATGAGATCCCTTTTTCATTTAAAAAGTTTTTAATCATGACACAGTATGGACATTGTGTAGTCGTATAAACTGTAATGTTATTCATCTCGTCACCTCCACCATCTTCACGACGCATACATCCATTACATGGAGCTCTCTGAAGTATGCAGCAACGCATCAGTCAGATAGGTATACCATTCCTTAATCATCATTTACCTTTGCGCACATTGTTTGTTTCTGTCATTTAGTAAGGTGCACAACGTCAACGAATGAAATACTATACCCCGTTGGGTACGTTAAAAATAAAAAATTAGAGACAAACAATGGATTGATATAACCTCTCATGAATTTCTTTTACACATACATGATATACCCCTATAGGTATAATGTCAAATCGTTTGAATCTCTTCAACCATCCCATAAATGTGGCACGTCTTCCTTTGCTAATGAACAACGGACGAGTGTGGTACGATAAATAGAAAACAAATTATAAAAGGAGTTAACAACATGTTAAAAGATACGGGAGAAAGAGTTATTTTGGAAAAAATGAAGCGGACGAATCCGCTACTCATTGAGCATCTTGCCCGCTACCATTTTGCTTGTGAATATGCATATGGACGAGTGCTTGACTTTGCGAGTGGGACAGGCTATGGAAGCCATATTATCGCAAAAACATGTAAAAAAAAGGTGAGTGAAGTCATCGGTATAGATATCGACGCTGATGCAGTAAAATATGCTCAAGGCACATATTATCATCCAAAGACTACTTTTCTTCAAGAAGATGTGACAAACCCCGACCTTCCCGATCAACTGGGGACATTTGATGTCATCGTTAGCTTTGAAACGATTGAACACGTTGCCAAAGAAAAACAATTTATGGCGAATATGTACCGACTGTTAAAACAAGGCGGAACGTTAATTGTCTCGACACCCTTCGGAAAAGGGAGAGGCATCCCAAGTGGAAACCATTTCCACGTACATCAGCTAACGGTTCAAGAATTTAAGGAATCATTTTCTGCTTACCGTGATACCGAATTTTATTTTCAAAAAGGAGCGCTCATCACACCAGCCCGTTTTGCAACAAAAAAACACTATCCTTTAGGAATAGCTGTCTGCCGCAAATAAACAAAACGTGTTTACTGAATCAGCAGACAAAATGTTCTAAAGTGTAGTTATGTTGACCAATCAAACGGATTAGTTTTAGAGACGAAACGTTGTGGCGAGTCATTTTTAGTCTGTATTCACGTTCACTCTATTTTTGCTTCATTTCATTTGGGTCTGGTCTCTTTCGCTCATTTCGATCCAATGAAGCTATTTTTTCCATATCGTTAGCCCTTAACTCAAAAGCAAACAGACAGGAATTTCTTCCATTCGCGACGGTGTAACTAATTTTGGAATGGCTTCCCCTACGGCTCGTTCATTTTCATAATACATCGCCGTATCCATTAATGATAGCCAACATCGTCTGCTGTTGACATGACCATATCTGTGTCATTTTATAAACACCAAGTTCCTAACTGGGGCATCTCAAGCCCATTATGTAAGATAACGTGTTGCATGGTATTCAATCCTTTCGTTACTTTTTCTGTATTCATCAAAACATTTCACTGAATGATTTTTTCCTAATTAAATGCTTTAGTTTCTACAATCGTCCGCTCTTCGGTAGCTAACAACGGTTCGGTATCAAAAAGTATCATACGATGGTTTAATTCGGATCCATCAAGAGACAATCATGATGATAACGTTGAGCGATTCATTCACTTTTTAACATTTTGATGTATACTTAATAAGTAGAATAACAACAAAAGCAAGGGTGAAGAACAATGTCTACACCTAAAAATTTCTCAAAACTAAATCGCCCGTCAATAAAAGAAAGTGTTTTCCAACAGTTGCAACAACGAATTATTGATGGAACCTTTCAACCTGGCGAAACGATTAATGATAAGGAGCTTGCTGATGCGTTAGGTGTTAGCAGAACCCCTGTCCGTGAAGCTCTACAACTATTAGAAGTACAAGGTTTTGTAAAAATGTACCCAGGTCGAGCTACACAAGTGACAGAAGTGGAGAAAGATTCCATAGAAGACTTACTCCCTCCATTAGCCGTTTTACAAGCTTTATCTGCTGAATTAGCAATCCCTTATTTAACAGATGACATTATTTCCTCATTGAACGAGACGAATAAACGATTTGCTGAAGCAATCTATAAAGAAGATTTTTTTACTGCCTTGAAAATCGATGAACAGTTTCATCAAATCATCGTTGACGCAGCTAACAATCCATATATCGATAAAATGATTGGTTCACTCCAGCCACACGTTCGCAGATTATTTTTCCATAATTCAATTGTTATGACAGAGAAATCAATTAAAGACCATGAGGAAATTATTTTATCTATGAAAAACAAAGATAGCATGACAGCTGCAAACACCATGAGGGAAAATTGGTTACGGACTGTCCATGCTTTCCGTAAAAGTTAGTCATCATCATCACATAGTTATATAATGAAATGTTCTCAGTCGTCTTTTTTGAATAAAGTTCGTTAAAAAGCCAGCTTCCATCGATGGAAGCTGGCTTTTTGCTTATTGTGTTTGAACGCTGTTCGCTTGTTGAACCCGTGCGATAACTCCCGTAACGATCATTACGACTACGACTGGAAGCAACCAGCCAAGTCCGTCTTGATAAAATGGCAATACCTTCTCATAAAATGAGATAATGGGGACCATCCAACTAAAATAATCCATTTCAAACAATTCACAAAATGTTTTAAGCCCATCGATCACACTAATTAAAAACGTAACCGCAATCGTTGATGCATATACGAGTCGAGCATGATTAAATAAAGGTGATACAAATGCTAAAATCATGAGTACAATTGCGAGTGGGTATAATAACATTAAGACAGGAATTGAATAATTAATGATATTAGCTAGTCCAAAGTTAGCGATAATAAATGTTAGTGTTGTGAAAATCGTAACAAATGTTTTGTAGCTCACCTGTGGCATCAGTCGATGGAAATATTGACTAATCGCTGTCATTAAACCGATGCTCGTTGTTAAACAAGCTAAAATAATAAGAATGGCTAACAGGACCATCCCAGTCGTTCCCAAATAATGAGATGCTGCGCCACTAAGAACAGGTCCCCCTGTATCAAATAGACCAAATAAGTCCGTACTTGTCGCTCCTAAGTAAGCAATTCCTAAATAAATACTTCCGAGTAAGACAACAGCAACTATTCCTGCTTTGGAAGTTGCTTTAAGAATCCCACGACTCGACTTAATACCCATCAATTGAATCGCATTAATAATAATTATTCCAAACACAAGTGAAGCGAGTGCATCCATTGTATTATAACCTTCTTTAAATCCTGTCATAAATGCGTTATCCGCATACTCCCCTTGTGGTTCTCCAAAATTCCCCATCGGATTTACGACAGCCATAATTAACAAAATAAATAATAGAAAAATGAGCGCCGGTGATAATATTTTTCCAACCCGGTCAACAACTTTCGTTGGATTTAATGAAAGCAACAAGGATGCACCAAAATATAACAATGTGAAAATAAACAAAGCGATTGTATGATTTCCATCTCCGACAAAAGGCGAAATTCCAATTTCATACGCAACTGCCCCTGTACGTGGTGCTGCAAAAAACGGACCGATTGTTAAATAGAGCATAACAGTGAAAATGAGTCCATAAATCGGATGAACACGACTTGCAAGATCATGTAAATGGTTACTTCCTGAATATCCGATTGCTAAAATTCCCATTAATGGTAAGCCGACTCCTGTAATGGCAAAACCGATTGCTGCTGGCCATAAGTTTTCACCTGCATATTGACCGAGCTGTGCAGGGAAAATTAAGTTTCCTGCACCGAAAAACAGAGCAAATAATGTCGCACCTAGGACAAAATAAGCTGAAGTAGATAATTTTGAATCCATTTTAAATGTTCCCCCCATGATGTTTGTTACAAAATATAGAAATATGCAATATATTGGTATGACTATCGTACTATTTCCGATTCAAAAAGACAATGGTTCCGTTTAAATGTTTTGTTAATGATGCGTTCGATCAATGTGCAAAGAGAGTTCTACCCCTTCATATTGGCTGAAGTGCGTACTTTATTCAAGTTTTTCCATGGAAAAAAGTACAACTTTCACAAAGTAAAAAAGAGGATTTTTTCGATTTATGTCGAAATAGAGAAATAGATGAGATAAATATAGAAGTACTAAAACAGATTCATCCATTGATAGGAGGCACAACGAAGATGCTCATTGTAACGACAAACGTAGTACCGGGTAGAGACATTCAAGAAGTGATTGGACTTGTCCAAGGAAGCACTGTCCAAACCAAACATGTCGGCAGGGATATTGGTGCGGGATTGAAAACACTCATAGGTGGAGAAATCAAAGGGTATTCAGATTTGATGAAAGAGGCAAGAAACATTGCGCTCGAGCGGTTGACACAGGAGGCCCAAAATCTTGGAGCTAATGCAATCGTCGGTATGCGCTATCAAACATCCCAAGTTATGAATTCTGCTGCAGAAGTAATCGCCTACGGAACAGCAGTCGTATTGCGATAATCTCTTACTCCTACTGCTACATCGCAGAGATGCTTAATTTGCATAAATGATTAATGGATCATTGTTATTTCATATTAAATACATCCTTAATGGCTACCAGTTACCTCGCTTTTGGAGATAGCTGGTTTTTTTCACGTAAAGCTCTATTCCCTATTTCGATGGTATAAAAAACAGTCCTGCGTATGATCATTTACCATTCCAACTGCTTGCATAAAAGCATAACAAATCGTTGGTCCGACAAATGAAAAACCACGTTTTTTTAAATCTTTGCTCATTCGTTCGGATTCCTTCGTTGACGATGGTACGTCCCGATCTGTCGCCCAGTCGTTTAAGATCGGTGTTCCACCGACAAACTGCCATATGTAGTTATTAAAACTGCCAAATTGTTCTTGAATGCTCAAAAAGGCTTCAGCATTCGTCACTACCGACTGAATTTTTAATCGGTTACGAATAATACTATCATTTGAAAGAAGTTCATTTATTTTCGTTACATCATACGTCCGAATGACCTCTGGATCAAATTTATCAAAAGCTCGTTCGTAATTTTCCCGGCGTTTTAAAATCGTCAGCCAACTGAGCCCAGCTTGAGCACCTTCTAACGAAAGCATTTCAAACAATTTTCGATCATCATGAACAGGCCTTCCCCATTCATAATCGTGATAATGAATATATACGGGATCATCGGTTACCCATTGGCAGCGCCGGTAATGCATCATTATCCTCCCTCGATTCATCTTGTTTTCAACAAATTCTGTTCACCATTTCCACGGTCAATACCAAGTGGGGCTTGGAAATAACACGAGTGCGAATCTTTTCTTAGCATACATTTTCTCACAATTTTAGTCGATTCGCCAAGTAATCTAAATTCTCTTAAGTCTAATGATGAATCCTTTTTTTTAAGAAAAATTTTCACACAAAGAACACCTCCCTCTTCCTCCAATGTACAAACGTCAGTTCATCGCAATTTTTACACGCTAAATAATACTCCTATTTATAAACTTCATTTCTACCTAAATAAACGCTCATTTATGATATGATACGAGTAAAGGGCTTGAGGAGATGTTCAACCTTGAAACGAGAGATTATGAATCGCTTTATAACATATGCTAAAATTGATACACAATCTGATGAGACGAAACAAACAACGCCGACGACAGAAGGACAATGGAAACTCGCCCATTTATTAGTCGATGAGTTAAAAGAAATCGGCATGGAAGATATCGTCGTCGATAAAAATGGTTATGTCATGGCTACGTTACCAGCCAACACGGAGCGAAAGATACCGACCATCGGCTTTCTTGCTCACCTTGATACAGCGACAGACTTTACCGGCAAAAACGTCAATCCACAAGTTATTGAAAACTATGACGGTCATGATATAACACTTCATCAAGGGTTGGAAGTTGTCTTATCTACCGATCAATTCCCTGAACTGATTAATTACAAAGGACATACACTTATTACGACTGACGGAACAACGCTTCTTGGAGCTGATAACAAAGCTGGCATTGCCGAAATTGTAACAGCAATGGACTATTTAATTAAACATCCCGAAGTGCCACACGGCAAAATAAGAGTCGCGTTTACACCCGATGAAGAAATCGGTCGTGGTCCTCATAATTTTGATGTTGAACGCTTTAATGCATCTTTTGCCTATACCGTTGACGGTGGGCCACTCGGAGAATTACAGTATGAAAGTTTCAATGCCGCTACTCTTCACGTGACTTTCCACGGAAATAATGTCCACCCTGGAACAGCTAAAGATATCATGGTAAATGCGGGAAAAATGGCTGCACAATTTATTGCAAAATTCCCCGAAAGCGAAGCACCAGAACATACAGAAGGTTATGAAGGGTTTTTTCATTTACTTTCTGTTCAAGCAACTGTTGAAAAAGCCGATGTCTACTATATCATTCGTGATTTTGACAAAGAAAAATTTGCCGAGCGAAAAGCTACAGTTAAAACATTTATTCAAGAAATAGAACACAAATATGGCGAAGGAAGTGTAACGTACGAGCTTACGGATCAATATTACAACATGCGGGAGAAAATTGAGCCGGTAAAAGAAATCGTTGACATTGCCGAACAAGCGATGAAAAATTTAAATATTGAACCAATCATTAAACCGATTCGAGGCGGGACAGACGGTTCACAACTATCGTATATGGGCCTTCCTACCCCGAATATTTTTACTGGTGGTGAAAATTTTCATAGTAAATTTGAATATATTTCCGTTGACAATATGGAACGGGCGACAAACGTCATTGTAGAAATTTGTAAATTATTTGCAGAGAAAGAGTCGTAAATCACCATCGATTTCACATTGACATTGCTTTTCAATCAATAAATATGAACGAAGACAGAGGAGATTCACATCATGTTACATAAATATATATCTACTACGTTATGTGTATGTGTAATCGCTACATCGCTCGTAGCTTGTAGCCAAGAAACTGACACGAAGCAATCTGCGGCGACTAGCCAACAACAATCAAATGAGGCTCAAGAAGAGGTCATACTTCCCGATCAACATTTGCAAAAGGGAGATCGGGGAAAAGATGTTGAAATCGTCCAACAACACTTCATTAACCTTGGCTATCCACTATCTGTAAATGGAATGTATGATGAATTAACAACATGGGCAATCACTGACTTTCAATTACAACTCAAAGACGATGACATCGAGGTCACAGGTATGTATGATCAACAGACGAAAGAAGCTCTTAATCATCAATCATCACAGAACGTTAAGATTGATCCCGGTCAAGCGATCAAACAACCGACACAGAAGCAACAAAAGAACGAAACAACGACCATCGACAATCCATATGACGTGTTAGCTTTGATTAATAAACAACATGCACTACCTGCTGATTATATTCCAGAAGATCTCGTCACACCCGATGTGCGCTTTCCGTTTACAGAAGACTTACCTAAAAAACAAATGCGCAAAGTCGCAGCTAAAGCATTAGAAGATTTATTTCAAGCCGCAGATGACGAAAGTCTTGATTTATTTGCGCAATCAGGTTATCGATCATACGAACGTCAAGAGGCCATTTTTACGGCAAACATCGAAAAAAATGGTGAAAAAGCTGCTAATAAATATAGTGCAAGACCGGGTGAAAGTGAGCATCAAAGCGGATTAACGATGGATGTTACGAGTCCAAGCGTCGACTATGACTTAGTCATCGCTTTCGAAGATACACCAGAAGGGAAATGGATTAAAAAACATGCCAGCGACTACGGATTCATTATTCGGTATCCAAAAGGAAAAGAGGACATTACGGAATACCAATATGAACCATGGCATTTACGCTACGTTGGCAAAAAAGCTGCTAAAGAGATTACCGAAGCAAATATTACACTTGAAGAATATATAGGAAACCTCCAACATAAATAACGTTAATGATTAAAAGAGCCTGAAACGGTTACTCGTTTCAGGCTTTTATCGTAAAATGAACAAATAAACAAACGAATTATTGACATGGGAGAGCTTCTTTGAAGCCTTCTCTTAGCCGTTCGATGCAAATATATCCTTTCACATCAAACCCGTATTTTCTTAACTCTCGAATACTTAAATTTCTTAAAATCGGGTCCGAAACAACGACGATAACCTTTCGAGAAGATATCGTTTGATGATGTCTTTTTAAGTAGGGGAAAGGAATGTGAACAGACGCCTCATACGGTTCAGTTATTTCATAGAAATCACGAACATCAGAAACGATCAGCCAACATAATGATTTAAAATCACATCTACATCTGGTCCGTACGCTTCCCCAAACATATTTAAGTGAACGAGTAAATAATACAGTTGGTAGAGTCGTTTTCGATCTTCATAATCATCATCAAGTGGAAATAGATCGGTATAAGCTTCATAAAAGCGATGCGAAAAGCCTCCAAACAACTCTGTAAAAGCAATTTCAAAATGGCGATCCCCATACAAAAATGATGGATCAATGACATAAGGCTGTCCGCCTTTTCCGACGAGCCAATTTCCACCCCACAAATCGCCGTGTAAATAAGAAGGAGAGACGTTTTCTGGAATCCATTCATCGAGCCGACTGAGTAGTTGTTCCAATTGTTTGCCACGCTTTCCAGTCACTCGTTTATTTTGAATACCGTACTTGACTTGAGTGAGCAATCTCTCGTCGCGATAATAATATAACCAGTTCGAAAACAGGCCATTCGACTGAGGTAATGTACCAATATACGTCATTTTCTTATATCCATGTTTTGCCGCAAATACGTGATGCATGCGAGCGATTTGCTGACCTAATCCGAACTCTGTACGTGAAGTTGCCTCACCTTCTATCCACTCCAAAAGAAGAAATGAGGCACTCTCTTCATTAGAAACAGCAAACACTTCTGGCACTGACACGGAATTCGTCTCCTTTATACGTGCTAACCCTTCCGCTTCCCGTTCAAAAAAATGATCAGGTGCTTCCGGATGATATTTTAAAAAATATGCTTTGTTGTTTGTTTCGATGTAGAAACTTTGATTAATCGACCCACCGTAAACTCGCTCTGTTCGCAAACAAGATGAATCATCATTCGCTTGTTGTAATGCTTTCGTAATTATCTTTTTCAATGAAAGACCGACACCTTTCTCCTCGTAGGCTCCCCTCCATCAGCAACATTATGAACCGCTAATTGGACAGCACGCGCCATAAATGCATCCACTTTAATACCCCCTTAACATTTCATTACAAAAAGAGAAACATCCGTCTTCGCTTCGAGAGCATGCTTTTCATAAGGCTTCATATATAAAATAGTTTCCGGATTCACAAGGTGACTTTCTTCACGACCGATAAACTGAACTTCACCACTTGCTACAAAGATAAAGACATGGTTCGTTGAATCATGTTCTTTAATCGTTTCGCCTTCTTTCAGCTTTAGATGAACGAGATCACGATCACCCTCCGAGAAAATCTTCTTTCCTTCAACCGGCTTCGTAAATTCATGAGTCACAGACATCCGCTTCATATTCACGACATCCTTTCCAATTTTTATTAACAAATGATCACTTTCTTTAAGTATAGCCTTTTTTTTATATAAAATCATGTAAATCATATACAGGTTTTCATATTATTCATAGACAATCTTCATATCCCCTCGCTTAATCCACCCTTTTTTCAAAAACCATTCGGATATAAGTAAACTGATCATCGCTGGAGCAACAATATGTAGAATGAGTACACTCCAAAAAACAGGCATCGAAAAGCCCATGGATTCAAACGTCATGATTTGTCCGACTAGTCCACTCGTTCCCATACCAGCACCTGATGGATTATTCATCATCCGTAACCAAACCGTAGAAACGGGAGCAAGAACAGCACCAGCTATTGTCGGTGGGATAATGATGAGTGGGTTTTTGATAATATTTGCTACTTGTAACATTGACGTGCCAAGACCTTGTGCTAATAATCCACCCATCCCATTATCCCGATAACTAGAAACCGCAAACCCAATCATTTGTGCCGAACAACCTACAGCGGCTGCCCCAGCAGCTAAGCCATCCAATGAAAGCATCAAAGCGATAGCTACACTTGAAATCGGTGCTGTTAGTGCCCACCCCATTAAAACAGCAACGAGAATCCCCATAATAAACGGTTGTTGTTCGGTGGACCAATTGATCACTTGACCGAACCAAACCATAAATGTGTTTATTGGCGAACCGATAAATGTACTTGTAAAAAAACCAACCATTATAGTAATAAGTGGTGTGACTATAATATCAACACGTGTAGTGTTATAAATAATTTTACCAAGCTCAGTAGCAAACAAGGCAGCTACGTAACTACCAGCAGGACCACCCATTTCCGCGCCAACTGCACCGGCAAATAGTACAGAAAACATGACAAGTGGAGGTGCTTTTAAACCATAAGCAATGGCTACACCAATCGCTCCCCCCATTACTTTATTGTCCATAGCAAATCCGCCCATTTCAACAAATGACGGAATACCTAATTGTTCTCCAATCGTTTTAATAATCAGGCCTATAATTAACGAAGAAAACAAACCTAAAGCCATATAACTTAAAGCTGTAATAAAATATTGTCGTAATGATAAAGATACTCCTTTTTTCTGTAAAAAAGTTTTCATCTTAACCTCCTGATTGTATATACATTCACATATCTAGCAAAGCGGGCGCTTTCTAATTATTACGTTACTTTATTTACAAATCAAGTATTTAAGAAGCTTGTCATTAACGAACAAAACGTTGCACGAACCCTCTTCCTTATGTAAGATGAAATGGATTATAAATCGATTCCCTATTTTACATCTCTTTAATCGTGTGAAGTTGATTTATATACAATTATCGGCTACAATTTAATTGATAACAATTATCATCTGTGATATATATGAACCATTTCCTATGATATGAAAGGGGAGACTTTACTTGACAGAAACAAAACCGAAAACAGATTTAGCTAAAATTATTCGTGAACGACGCTCTGTTAAAAAAGGTTATACAGATAAGAAGGTGACCGAAGAAGTTGTTCGTGAATTGTTAGACGATGCTATTTGGGCACCAACACACGGCATGCGTCAACCGTGGCGATTTATTTTTGTAGATGAAGAACATAAAGCAGACTTCGCTAAAAAAATCGCCTCTACGTATCCGGAAGAACGACAAGAAAATCGCGAACAATTTCTCAATGAACCAAATGCCTATTTAGTTGTCATCATGGAAGAGCCTGAAAAACAAAAACAATGGGATGAAAACTTCGGAGCAACTGCTGCATTAATTCAAAACTTCTGGCTTTTAGCATGGGAAAGAGAGCTCGGTGTCGTCTGGCGAACGAATCCACACATTTATGAACCAAAAGTAAAAGAAATTTTAAATGTCGGTGAAAACGAAAAAATCGTTGGATTTTTACATTTAGGTTATTTCAATGAGATTCCGCCGAAAAAAGATCGAATTCCGGTTGACGAAAAGTTTAGTAGATACGGTGAATAAGGACGAAAGCCATCCACGTGATGGCTTTTTTTGTGAAAAATTGTTGCTTGATGTATTCGGGATCAATAGCAAGCACACTAAAAACTACCTCAAATGAAGAACACTTCTTTTGAGGTAGTTTATATCGTTATATGAAGCAACCCGCTGTTACGTAAACGTTACGCTTCATCCCAAACTGAACTTTTCAACTGTTGATCGCTTTCGTGTCGCTCAATCGCTAAATCAATTAACGTCGTAATCAAATTAGAGTAGGTTATACCGCTTACTTCCCATAACTTTGGATACATACTAATTTTTGTAAATCCGGGTAACGTATTCACTTCATTAACATAAACATCTCCACTCTCTGTCAAAAAGAAGTCAACCCGTGCTAAACCTTCACATTGCAATGTTTTAAATGCAGCAATCGCTGTCTGTTGCACTTTTTGAATGACGTCATCGGATAAGTCTGCTGGAATAGCAAGCTCGGCACCCTTTTCATCGATATATTTAGACTCATAGGAATAAAACTCCGTATTTGGAAGGATTTCTCCAGGAAGTGACGCCTGTGGGTCGTCATTTCCTAACACTGAACATTCAATCTCCCGTCCTACAAGCATTTCCTCAACAATCACTTTATGATCATATTGAAAAGCTAATCGCAGGGCTTCTTCAAACTCTTCTTTCGTTTCAACTTTACTCACGCCAACCGAAGAACCTTGATTCGCTGGTTTAATAAACATCGGCGTGCCTAAATGTTCAACCGCTTGATCATAATCAACGGTATGTTTCGTTGTCCGTGTATACGTCAGCCCTTTAGCTACGTTAATTCCAGCTTGTAGAAGTAATCGTTTAGCAATATCTTTATCCATACAGATGGAGGAGCTTAACACATCTGGACCGACATAAGGTACGTTCAGAAGTCGTAACATCCCTTGTAGACTACCATCTTCCCCTAACGTTCCATGAACAATTGGGAAGACAACGTCTAAGCTACCAAGAGATTTAGCATTTTCAGCGTGAATCAAGGGCTGATGTTTTTGTCCTGGTATGATGGCTACCGCATCATTCGACCGATTCAACTGAATCCGCTTGGGGTCATCAGCATTCAATAAAAGAGAAGATTGTTCATTTAAATGCCATTGTCCGTCTTTATCGATTCCAATCATGATGACTTCGTACTTCTCTGGATCAATGGCCTCGGCAATATTTTTAGCTGATTGCAAAGACACTTCATGCTCAGCCGATTGACCTCCAAAAATAATACCAACTTTCTTTTTTTTCATCATTGACTTCCTCTCCTAGCCTTTAAATTATATATATATTATTGTATGACACACCCTTTATTTAATATAGCATTTATGAAGTTCGATTGGATAGGAAAAAACGAAAAACCATCCACGATGAACAAAGATCTGCTAACCTGCTTCATCCAGACGTCATTTATCCACCCTCGTAATATTACTTCCCTCTTCATCCGTAATGCTTATATTTGGTAAATTGTATGACTGACATATTAAATTCCCCGTCTTTTTTTAGCTTCTTTATATTCTTCTTTAGTAATTTCACCCTTTTCCAACCGTTCTTTCAACCGAACAAAGTAAAAATGAAACTTCATCCATACATCTTTCATGTTCTAAATGGTTTTATTACTTCATGAACAGATTCACACTTCCTTTTTATTCTCTCACGGTCCTTCTCTTTTTACCCTTAAAAATTACAAATATTTTTGCTTCTTAAACAATATATTAATGGTGAGTATTTTCTTGAAAGGGGTGTAGAGATGGTTCAGCAGACGAATCGACAAACAGGAAAGACCGAAGCTCGCTTTAAAAAGAGCATTATGATGTTCATCGGTTTATTTCTTTTACTTACTGTTTTAATCATCTTTGTCATATGGAGGCAGTTATCTGTTACAAAGACAGTAGACTTACAACAAAACCCATTCCGATCAATGAGTGGATTAACTGTTAAAAATACCTACAAAAAAGTAGGAGAACCTATTGAAATTGTTTTTGCAGGAGATACGATGTTTGATTGGGAGTTACGACCGATTTTAGAAAGAGAAGGCTATGAGTATCCTTTTACATATGTAAAAGATACTGTGCAACAAGCGGATTATTCTTTTATCAATCTAGAGTCCGTCATTACAACCGAACAAACTGCAAAAGACCCGCATCAGCTTTTTTGGATCAAGTCTGATCCTGAGGTACTCGAAGGATTAAAGAAGGCTGGATTTCAAATGATCAATATCGGAAATAATCATACCCTCGATTACTTGCGGCCCGGTTTACTTGACACATTACACTATGTAAAGAAGTATGAATTCGACTATATCGGTGCAGGGGAAAATGAGGAAGAGGCCTACCGTTCAAAAGAAATCAACATAAACGGAAAGACTTTTCGTTTCTTTTCATTCGTTCGTTTTTTCCCTTCAGCGAATTGGGTCGCAACCGACGATCAGCCAGGCGTTCCAAATGGATATGATTTATCCCTCGTCAAAAAAACAATCGAAGAACAAAAGGAAGACTCTGATTATGTCATCGTTTATTTCCACTGGGGAATTGAGAAAACAAATATGCCTGCAGAATATCAAAAACAATATGTCGCAGCTTTAAAAGAGTTAGGAGTAGATTTAATTGTTGGAAGTCATCCGCATTGGCTCCAAGGGTTTGCCTATGAAGATGGAACGGCAGTAGCGTATTCACTCGGCAACTTTTTATTTCCTCCATACGTACAAGGACATACAGCTGCGACAGGATTATTAAAAGTAACGTTTACAGGTGACAACGTCCAAATGGCATTTGAACCCTATATCATCTCGAATGGACAAATTCAGCCACTAAAAGAGAGCGAAAAAAAGCGCATGTATACATATTTGCAATCCATTTCTTTTAATGTCGACATACGAGACGACGGCCAAATTATTGAGAAATAATTTGCAAATATTGTATGTATTGCTACGTGATGACTGAAGTTATAAATTGAGAACAATCCCTTTATATGTTTATAGCTTTATGCGTTTGATCCTAACCCTTTTCTGATTTGCTGCACAGATGTATAACCGATTTTTGCAATGTAAAAAAGTATGCAGCATAACTGTTGCCACCTAAGATGAGGAAAGTCCGCTTAACTGTAACGATTAATTTTTTGATGTGTTTTTTTCAAGGTTTTGTAAATACTCCTTATGTGAAGTTCCCCACCGTTGCATCGACTTTAAAATAGGAATAATGTTTTGGCCGTAATCGGTCAAGGAATATTCAACTTTTGGAGGAACTTGTGGATACACTTCCCGATGGACAATTTGATGATGTTCAAGCTCTCTTAGTTGTGATGTCAACATTTTTTGTGTAATGTTCGGAATCGCTCGTTTTAATTCATTAAATCTCATCGTTTCGTTTTCCATTAAATGATATAAAATAATCGGCTTCCATTTTCCAACTAAAGCCTCAATCGCTACTTCTACACCGACACACGTTTTATCATTCATCTGTATAGCCTCCCTTTGCCCAATTATTCCTAATAGTATCGTTTAGGATACTATAGCACTTTAAAGTGCCTACTTCAAAAAGGATAGCGTATCTTTCATAATAGTATATAGGAGAAATAATTTAGGAGGAATGAAGATGCAAGTGTTATCAATTATATTACAAATTATCCTCGGCTTAGGATTTTTTATGTTTGGTTGGATGAAATTTACATCCGAAAAAATGGTTGAAGGATTTGAGCATTTTGGGCTACCGCAATGGTTTCGTATCGTAACAGGTATTTTTGAATGGATCGGAGCAACCGGAATGATCGTCGGTATTTGGTATCCACAAATCGCAATTTTTTCCGGTATATGGATTGCTATTATTATGTTTTTCGCTATCGTGACCCACATCCGTGCTAAAGATCCATTATCACAGTCCTTAATGGCTTTTATTTTACTTGTGTTATCCATTATCGTTGCACTCATCAATTAACAATCTTTACAAGAGGTGCTTTTACAAAAGGCACCTTTTTTTACATATTCACTTGACGAATCCTTTCAACTCAGTAGTTTCGACTCCGCCCTCGCAAATCGATCGGTATACATGATCAACCTACCTATCTTATCTATTTAACAACATCTTTCTCAATGCAGAAATGATCGACTATACGTAAAAATAATCCCTTAATCGTCTATGACGAATACTTTACATTGTTATGAACTCCCCTTATGATAGACATATAAAATAGTAGCAAGTACATACGGTCGTTAACACTAGGGGAGCTGATAAACAGAGCTGAGAAGAACGCATACGTTCAAACCCTTAGCACCCGATCTAGGTAATTCTAGCGTGGGAAAGTGTAGTCAAAAAGTATACGAAGATGTATACGGCTTTAGACTGCACTTCTTAACAGTGTAGTCTTTTTTTACTATTGGACGAATCTTATAGGACAGCATATTAAAAGGAAGTGGGGAGATTACTTTTGCAAGAACAATGGGGTTTTTTAGATAGTGGATGTCTCGACGCTGCAGTTAACATGGCCTTAGATGAATCTTTATTGAAATGGCATAGCGAAGGAAAAATTCCACCGACGTTACGATTTTACGGTTGGAAAAAACCGAGCTTATCTGTCGGACGTTTTCAAAATGTTGAGCAAATGATTGATTTTGACGGTATAAAACGACATAAATGTCAATTTGTAAAACGCCTCACCGGAGGTAGTGGCGTCCTTCATGATGACGAATTAACGTATAGCATCGTCATCTCTGAACAGCGTTCATATATCCCTAAATCAATTCGCAAAGCGTATTATCACTTATCAAAGGGACTTTTAGAAGGATATAAAAACTTGGGCATTCAAGCAAGTTACACAGCTCCAAAAGATAAAGAAAGAGATAAACAATCAGCTGTCTGCTTTGAAAAGCCAGCTTTTTATGAACTCGTATACAACGAAAAAAAATTATCTGGAAATGCACAAACGAGAAAGAAAGGTGTATTATTACAGCACGGTTCAATCCCTATTACAATCAATGAACAAATGCTTTTTGACTTGTTTCGTTTTCCAACCGAAGAAGTTCGGGAAAGAAAACGCCGTAACTTTAAACATAAGGCGATTACGATTGAACAGATCACACAGAAACAGCACACCTTTGGCGACATAAAATCGGCCTTTTATAAAGGGTTTCAAACGGGATTAAATATAGCGTTAAAACCGATCGAACTATCTCCCAATCAGTGGAAAGAAGTGTATGATTTAGCCGATAAAAAGTATAAAACGGAAGTACTCTCATAACTATGAACCATTCTTTTCATGACAAAGATTACATATGCTAAGGAGCGAAGATGATGACAAAACAACAAAAACATATCCGAAAGCCCGATTGGCTAAAAATCAAACTGAATACGAACAAATCATACGTTGGCTTAAAAAAATTGATGCGAGGTCAAAATCTCCATACCGTTTGTGAGGAAGCAAAATGTCCTAATATCCATGAATGTTGGAGTGAACGAAGAACAGCTACATTTATGATTTTAGGAGATACGTGTACGCGTGGTTGTCGGTTTTGTGCGGTAAAAACAGGACTTCCAAATGAGCTCGATTGGGATGAACCTGAACGCGTTGCTGATTCAGTGCAAATTATGAATTTGAAGCACGTCGTCGTCACTGCCGTTGCTCGAGATGACTTAAAAGATGGTGGTGCAGCCGTTTTTGCCGAAACCGTTCGCGCGATCCGCCGAAAAAATCCGGCCTGTACCATTGAAGTTCTCCCATCCGATATGAAGGGTGACTATGAGAGCCTACATACGTTAATGGATAGTCAGCCTGATATTTTTAACCACAATATTGAAACAGTGAGACGTTTAACGAAACGCGTTCGTGCCATCGCTACATATGATCGCTCACTGCAGCTTTTAAAACGTGTGAAAGAGATTTCCCCTCACACACCGACGAAGTCAAGCATTATGGTCGGATTAGGTGAAACGAAAGATGAAATCATTGAAGCGATGGATGATTTATTAGCACACGATGTCGATATTATTACGATCGGGCAATATTTACAACCGACGAGAAAACACTTGCCTGTTGAACGGTATTATCATCCTGATGAATTTGATGAACTAAAAGAAATCGCTTTGGAAAAAGGCTTTCGACATTGTCAATCTGGACCACTCGTTCGCTCTTCTTACCATGCCGATGAACAAGTTACCGAAGCAGCTGCACGACGCAGAAACAAACATGAGAATGAGAAAACAGAAGAAGATGACTTCCAATTAGCGAACCAATTAAAAGAATTAAACGAAACAACGTTTACGAATAGCTTTAGAAACTAAGTAAATACTAGAAGTGCTGATTGCCATTCATTTTGGAATCGGCACTTTTTTTAATGGAAATCACACCCTCAATCTCTTGTAAATAAAATGGCTAAACCAAGACCAGTAAAAGTTCCGTCCCTTGTATAATAAGCGATTTGTTAAACAAACTACATATAGAAAGGATCATTCTACATTTAACAAATTATCAGAGGATGTACACTTTAAAAAATAAATCATAGGTGGGGGGATCATATTGAACGAAACGCTCGTTGTTATTGTACGTGCCATTATTGGATTTTTTTCATTGTTAATTTTCACACGTATGCTAGGTAAACAACAAATTAGCCAACTAACCTTTTTTGATTATATTTTAGGAATCACGATTGGATCGATTGCTGCAACACTTACTACGGACTTAACAAGTAGAGCATGGCCTCATTGGGTTGGATTGTTCGCTTGGGCATTTTTGGTTTATATTATTCAACTGATTACCTTGAAATGGCGTAAAGCCTCTGTATATATTGCAGGCGAACCGACCATCATCATAATGAATGGGAAAGTCATGGAAGGTGTGATGAAGAAATTGCGCTACCGGGCTTCCGATTTATTAGAGCAACTCCGAAGAGAAGGTGTGTTCGATATAAAGGAAGTTGAATATGCCATCCTTGAAACAGATGGGAAATTTTCTGTCCTAAAAAAGTCACAGCACCAGCCCGTCACTCCTAATGATTTAGGAATTACAACACCGTACAAAGGATTAAGCACTGAACTCATTTATGATGGCCAGTTATTTAAAACCAATTTAAAGCAAGTGGATAAAGATGAAGAATGGTTGAAAAATCAATTACGAGCGCGTGGATTTGGATCGTATCGTGAAGTGTTCCTAGCTGTTATCGATGCCTCTGGTAATCTATTTGTCGATGGATACGATGATCCGATGAATCACATGACCGATATTAGCGACTATGACGATTTAGAATAGAAAGGGTGATGACATGAAAGGAATTGGTTTCAAACTATTTCCAGTTATTTTAATTGGTCTATTCATCGCTATTATGACGACAGGCTCATTCTTAAAAAAACCTTTACGTGAAGATGATGATGTTATTTATTATTTAAATCACGTTCAAGAGGATATCGAAGATGAAGATTGGAAATCAGCGGCAGAATATTTAACAAAGACACAAAAAGCTTGGGACAAAGTCGTGCAAAGAATTCAGTATAGTGCAGAAAGAGATGAAATCAATATGTTAAAAACGACCTTTGAGCGTACGAACGGTTTTATACGTGCTAAAGAAAAAGCCGGTGCATTAGCTGAAATTGCCGAAGCTCAATTTATATGGAAGGAACTCGGTAAATAGCTGAGTAATCTAGCTTCAGAAGTCATCATTCCTTCTTCAACCACTGTCAATCGATGTTTTTGATGGGCAAAAGAACGCCTTTATTAACAATAGTCTTCTTCAAGTGCATCTCCCGTCTTAAGTTGGTATAATGTAGTTAGAAATGGAGGATACTACATGAGGTCATTTGAAAAACTAACGTCCATTGAACAAATCGATGGATTTATCGAAAAACATCCATTAGCTTTTTTATACATCTCCCAGCAAAATTGTAGCGTTTGCCATGGTCTATTGCCACAAGTTCAAAAGCTGATGGAGAAATATCCTGAAATAAAACTTGCCCACATCGATGCAGATGAGGTCGAGCAAGTAGCCGGGCGTTTTTCCATTTTTACTGTACCCGTCCTGTTACTTTTTGTTGAAGGTAAAGAATACGTACGTGAAGCACGAATTGTCCACCTCCAACTGTTTGATGAAAAAGTTAACAAAATCTATGAAAATGTGGTCGAGTAATCCTTCGCCACATTTTTTTATGCGATGAAGTCGATATTTACGCTCCCCCATCTCTTCTCCTTTATTCGAAGTTCAAACGAATCTCTTTAATAAACAGGAAAAACGGCAACTCTATCTCCCTCAACAAGTAACTGATCCACAGACATACTTACGTTCCTCGATGAATGACCGAAAGGAAACGCATATGCTCCTTAATTACTTCATATATTCATGTAATAACTACATCATCAAAATATACGTGGAAAAGAGGTCTTTCATGTGAAAATACTTGTCGTCGGTGCAAGTGGAACGATTGGAAAAGAAGTTGTTAAACAATTGGAATCTGAGCACGAAATCATTCGGGCAAGTCGAAATAGTGGTGACGTTCAAGTCGATCTTACGTCTATCGATAGTATTAAAAAGATGTATCAACAAATTGGCAACATTGATGCTGTCGTCAACGCAGCGGGGCGGGCAACGTTTGCACCTCTAACCCGTTTAACGCCAGAACTGAATACAATGGGAATTGAAAGTAAACAAAAAGGACAAATCAACTTAGTTCTACTCGGTTTAGACCATGTGACAGATGGTGGAAGCTTTACGTTGACAACGGGAATTATGATGGATGATCCCATTCCTCAAGGAGCATCTGCTGCTATGGCAAATGGAGCTGTTAAACACTTTGTAAAAGCTAGTGCGATTGAAATGCCACGGGGCATTCGTATTAATAGTGTGAGTCCTAACGCTGTCGAAGAGTCGTGGGAACGTTTGAAACCTTACTTTATCGGATTCGAAGCTGTTCCTGTCCAACGGGTTGCACTTGCCTATGTTAAAAGCGTATGTGGAGCACAAACGGGCCAAAATTATGAAGTGTATTGAATGCGATCTTTTTATCCAACGTGAAATATTGCTTCTTAATCGGATGAATAGACACTTTGATATATCCATGAAAAAGTAATATCTTAAAAAAACACCTTCCTCTATTCTATGATTTATGGGGATTTAGGGGGTGAACATGTAATACCGGAACGTTCACCCTCCAGTTTTATTCATGTAATTCAAAATGATGCAGGTCGACCGTATAATTGTCAGGAATGTTTTGCTTATGATTAATTTCAATCAATCCTTCATACACCGTGTGCCCTGATGGTAAATCTTTGACGAAAAGCGTTCCCTTCGTATGGTTGTTCATACTTACAATGTACACCCGATCATTTTTTATTTGTGTAAGCGGCTCGTTCAAAGTATTTCTTCGCTTCGATAAAGCGAACGTTCGTTCAAACACATTTGTTTTACTCTTGAGCGAATAGCCGAAAACGTGTAATTCACTCGTATAATCCACTATCTCGATTGATCATACCATTTATCGTTACGATGTTCATTGTTTCATCATTCACCCATACTTCTTCTATATATTCATTTATTACCTCCATACGTTCTATTCATTACATATCCTAGGAAATAATCTATATAACTCGCAGCAAAAAAATGACCATCTGTATTAACCACTTCATACATCTTTGAAGAGACTGAAAGAATAGCAATCCAATCGCATACAAACAATGATTAAAAGGCTGTCGTTTTTTGTTTTGATTCCTTTAAAAAATGCATAAAGAAGCTTTTTAAGGACTGAAACTACACAAAAATAATCTCCCGGCGATCACCCTAGGAGATTACAATATCTTTTTTCGCATATTCTTTAATCGCTTTCATAATTTCATTTAGCTTACATGCTACATTTAAAATAATCCTAAAAACCTTTGCAACGGTCATCTAGTCTAGGACATCGGTACTTGTGAAACGACTTTTCCCTCAATACGTTCAAATATATCATCTAAATCGCGTCCTGTAATGGTTAAACCATGGTTTTTAAGCCCTATGATCGCCCTAGAAGGGTCGTCCGCATTTCGTACGAGATCCGCTACAGCTTCAGCTAATTGAATAGTTCCACAAGGATAATTAACCTCTGTTGCTTTGACACCATCCATCCAAGCATGGATATGAACAATAGCACCAACTTTCGGATGTTCTTTGTAAATCATCCAATGTTCAATCGCATCAACGGAAGCTCTTTTTGGCGTAATGTTAGGTGGAACACTAATTTCCATTGCCTTATTCTCTGGATTGTATCCAGTTATATACAAAATATCCTGGCCGATTACCCGCATATTTGCTTTGTTAACACCACTGGCACTCATCCAAAAATTTTCTTCATCATCTCGACTACTTAAGTTGCCATAACTGAGGCCACCGATTCCGTATAGTTTTTTTAATTGTCGTAAATCACGTTGTGTCAAATATTTTTCTAAAGGAAACGGCGCAGGCAGTAAATTCATATCATCTAATTTCTTTCCAGATAGGTACATTTTTTTCGTTAACTGATTTCCATTCCATAAATTTTCTTTAAGATTATCCATAACATTATTGTTAATCACTAATTGAGCAGTGGCAATGGGCTCTAATCTTTCATATACTTTTTGAAAAAAAGACTCTTCCTCACCACGTTGATACGTTATTTTATAAAAACCTTGTTCAGGCGTAACAAAGTAAATATCTGTTTTACCATCATGATGTTGAATATAAATTAAGTGATTGGCTAATGATCTTATTAAATATGGATAGGCATATGTAAACGGGTTTTTCGATCCCTCATGCTTCTCCAGTATGGAAACTACAAAGGTTGCTTGTGCTTTTCTACGAAATGGACGTGGCCTTTCTCGATCAAGCACATTGAATACAATCCGAATCTGATCGACTGGTTCATGACAATATTCATATCCTTCTGTAGAAAATTTATTCTTTAACCCTTCGATAAACCATGTGAGAAAAGGACTTTCTTCGTTACCTACTATTGTAAACTGATGCATGTATATTCCTCCCAACTTTAACAATTGATTATGGTTCAAACACTACTTTTATTGCTGCACGTGGACCCTTGTTTGAAGCAATGTTTAGGGCCTTTCTATATTCCTCAAGAGGGAATCGATGTGTAATTAATGGCGAAAGATCAACTTTTCCAAGACGCATTAATTCGATCGCAACCGCAAACGTTCTTACCCTTTTTCCTTGATATTCCTCCGTACCATAGGCAAAACTTCCTTTAACCTCTAATTCATTCAGCCATACTGTCGTCCAATCAATACCATCCATTATTCCAGCAAGTCCTAATAGAACGACTTTTCCACCACTTTTTGCAAAACGAAGCCCATCATTCATACTTTGTTTTTTACCAACACACTCATAGATGATATCTGCCCCTCCTACGATTACTTCTGGACCAAATAATGGCTTTAATACCTTCGCATGAAGGGCTTCGGCTAGATCAGGAACGTAAGTCGATTTACGTAAAAAAACAATCTCATCTGCCCCATAATGGGAAGCAAACTTTGCTTGAAGGTCATGTTTAACTAAAGCGACAATTTTACAGTCGATATCGAGTGCTCGAATGGCTGCAATAACACATATCCCAATTACACCCCCGCCAATAACAAGAATCGTGTCGTTCTTATCTGGAGGATTTTGCAAAACACTATGTAATGCACAGCTAAAAGGTTCGACCATGACCGCATTTAAATCTTCTACTTCTTTAGGGAGTTTAAATACTTGACTATGGTGAGCAACTAAATTGGAACTCCATCCACCCCCGGTATCCCGACAAGAACCGATTAATAACCCTGGTGATAGATCTCCTTCTGCTTTATGTACACATAAGCTAAAATCACCTCTCAGACAAGCAGGGCATGGATTGGCAATTCCTCTTGGTTCACATGAAAGAATCGGATCAATCACGACTCGATCACCTACAGTTAATTCGTTTACTTCAGTGCCAACCTCAGTAATTTCTCCAACGATTTCATGACCAATTGTAAAAGGAAACGAAGCAAACGGTGACACAGCTGGGCTATCATTTAGAAAGATAAGATTAAGATCACTACCACAAATACCTCCAAACTTCACTTTCACCTTTACCCATTGTTCATTCGGAAGCTCTCGTTCTGTCTGTTCATCAAGTCGTAAACATGAAAACTGAGAATTCCAATATAGAGAAGGCATAAATTTTCCTGTTATTTTACTAAATAAATAGTGCGATAACTTATAATTAAATTGCAATTCTTTCAAAATATATCACCTAACTCTTAACTTTAATAACACTTTAACCATATACACTCCTTATTATTCAATATTTTTTCAAAAAACCCTTTTCCCTCCTTCCTGAAAAGGGTTTTTTTGTTTTGAGTGCAAATTACTTTTCTTCCATTTTTTTTAGGGCTTCCTCATAGTCAAATTCAACTAACGCGACAATCAACTGCTCTATATTTTTAATGACCCTCTTCATAAATTGAATCATCATCTGTTTGCAGACTCCTTTCATATACATGCTTTACTATATTACTTTCACATATTGATAAAGTTATACATAATATTTTCAATGGCTGTCTCATAAATAAAACAGACCCATTTTGGCAACACTATTCTCGAAGATCCATCTTTCAATTTAAACCGCCTTAAAGGATGATATGTGTATGAAAAAAACATTGGTTATTATACTTATAAGTATCGTTCTCATTTTATTCGCAATTAACGCGTATAGTTTTTCTACCCCAACAAAGAACATACATAATCACCCAACGGTTACCCCTTCTTCTTCTAAACCTGTTGTCTTTTTGTTGATCGATTCCCTAATGGACGAACCGTTGCAAAAGGCTATTGACGAAGGACGGGCTCCTGCTTTAGCGTTCTTATCTCAACACGGGCAATATGTTCCTAATATTGTAAGTTCTTACCCGACAATGTCAGTCACCATTGATAGCTCCCTTTTAACAGGAACTTACGCTGATGAACATCGAATCCCAGCATTATCTTGGTTTAATAAAAAGGAAAATCGCTTAGTAAACTATGGAAGCGGTGCAATGGAAATTTTCAATATCGGTGTAAAGCAAGTTCTAGAAGATAATCTTTACAACTTAAATCAAAATCATTTAAGTAAAAGTGTAGCAACCATTTATGAAGACTTATACGAAAGAGAAGATGATTCTGCTTCAATTAATGGACTTGTCTATCGTGGAAAGCAAAATCATCACTTGCACATTCCTAAAATAGCTTCAACTTTTAATATATTGCCTCATTCACTCGCTGTAAAAGGACCTACTTTAGTATCAAAAGGAAGTTTATCGCAATTTAGTCCTAAAAATAATAGGCACAATAACTTTTGGCAACGGCTTGGATTTAATGATGCCTTCACTGCTAAAGAACTAAAACACCTTATCCAAAACGATAAGCTTCCTTCCTTTACACTTGCTTATTTTCCAGATTTAGATCAACGGGTTCATGAAAATGGACCTATGGATCTTAAAGGCATTGAGCAAGTTGACGAACAACTTCAATTGATTTTGAATGAGTACTCTTCTTGGGAAGAGGCAATCGAAAATATGACCCTCGTTGTATATGGAGATAGTGGCCAAGTAGCCATTGGGAATGATGAAGCAGAATCGTTAATTAATTTAAGAACACTTTTGGAAACGTATCAGATCTCCAAGCTAGGAGAGGCGATCCAGACAGAAGATCAAATTGTATTAGGGGTAAATTCACGTATGGCCTATATTTATTTACTAGATGAAAAAATAACTTATACAGAAATGGCCTCACATTTAATCAAAGATTCTCGAATTGGTTTTATCGCCTGGAAAGACAACAAAGGAAATCATGTTTTATCTAGAGAATCAGATAGCATACTAACGTTTCAACCGAATGGAAAGTATAGGGATCAATACGACCAAGTTTGGAATATACGTGGGGATTTTTCCATATTAGATTTATCTGTTACCGGCCACAACAATATTGAATATGGTCATTATCCTGATGCACTCGCTAGATTATACGGAGCTCTTCATTCTCATAAAGGGCGTTACCTAATCGTCGATGCAAAACCTAGTTACGAATTCATTGGGGAGCATTCCCCTACCCATCTTGGGGGAGGCGGACATGGTTCTTTACATGAAGAAGATTCTCTTACACCAATGATTATCGCCGGAACCGACACAGCTCCTAAACAAAAGCGCGTTGTGGACTTTAAAGAATGGATACTCGAACTAACGAATCATTAAAAAAACAAACGATTGCTAACAAACAATCATCGTAAAAGTGAGTATGGGCTGAAATGTAATAAAATTATTCATCCCAAAGTTTCCAGTTGATGGTATTGGAAAGGATTACATGACCTGTTCACATTGAAGAGGGGCAACCGTGGTGAATGTCGAAGAAGAGTAAAGATAAAAAAGCGCTTAGTAAATCAGTTTACAATTTACTAAATATTGAAACGACGGTATATTTAAACTATAAGAAGGTAACAATTGTTAAAAATCCATAAATAGGTGGTTAAAATGTACTGTTTTATTGTAAATAAAACTTCGGGTAGTGGGAGAGCTTTGAAAACTTGGGATCACATTAAAAACAAACTTCAAAAAAAGAACATCCCATATCGTGTCCATTTTACACAACAACCAAATCACGCTACTGAATTAGTTCATGAATTAAGACGAAGCGAAGAACCTAAAGCAATTATAGCAGTAGGTGGCGATGGGACGATTCACGAAGTCATCAATGGATTAGTCGGCTCCACTATACCATTAGGGATTATTCCTGCAGGATCGGGAAATGATTTTTGTAGGGGAATGGGGATACCACTGCAATACGACAAAGCATTGGAGCGAATTTTAAAAAATGAACAGAAAGTAATTGATGTAGGACGGATTAACGATACATATTTTGCCACAATTGTAGGCATTGGTTTCGACGGACAAGTAGCACTAGAAACACATCATTCCAAAAATAAAAAACTATTGAATTTAGCTGGAATTGGCAGTATCCCCTATATCATTAATGTTTTAAAAGTCTTGCTTTATTATAAACCAACCAATGTTGACCTATATATTGATTCGATCAAAACTACACATCAAAAAGTCTGGTTAATTGCTATTGCTAACTCCCCATTTTACGCAGGAGGAATGATGATTTGTCCTGATGCTAAAAATAACGATCAACTCTTCGATATTTGCATTGTCAAAGGGATATCAAGGTGGGAGTTTTTGCAAATTTTCCCTTCCGTATTTAAAGGGGAACATATTCATCACCCGTCCATTATAACACTTAAGGGAAAAAAACTAAAAATACTTTCAAGCACTCCGCTGACTGCACATGGGGACGGAGAAATCATTGGTAATACTCCATTTAAAATAATGATTTCCCCTGCAAGCATTTCCGTACTATAGAGGGAATATTTTATTTCCTTTTAGAAGAATAATATATCAATGATGAAATTGGATGTTCATCTACTGCTCGACAACGATCTCTCTCATTCCACTTTTATATGAAATTGTAACCTGTTGTTCATCTTTTGTTCACAATAAGGGTGTATGATAATCATATAAAAGATAAAATATGGAGAGATTTCATTGAATACGTATAGTAAAGTTTTATTACGCTTTTCAGCTCTATTCGCACTCGTTGGAGCGGTCCTTGGGTCACATATGGCGGGATCTGGGAGCTACGCATTTAAGTCTGTCCATGCCCACATCCTCGTTGTTGGTTGGTTAACACTATTTGCATGGTCTGTATACTATAAATTGTTTCGTCCGACAAATAAAACCGTCGCCAAGCTTCACGTATGGACAGCAATCATCGGTTCGATCGGTTTAACGGTCGGAATGTGGCTTTATTATGTTCGACCATTCGACCTTGGTGACGCAATAACGACTATTTTCTTTATTGTAGGAGGTTCAATTTTACTCATTAGTTTTATTTTGTTTCTGTTGTTGACATTTATGAAAACAGAAGATGAAACATAATCACCGAAAGGAGTAGATGATTTTTACACGGTCTACTCCTTTTTTTATTAGTTCATTTTATGATTTCCGAAAGAGGAATAAAATATTTGTTTACGCTCAAGATAAAGGTGAATCATAAAATGAAGGAGGATTATTAGATGCACAATCAACAACAAAACTTTCGACATTCAAACCAAATGCCAGCACAAAAAAGCCATGGAGGACATGAACTTTTTGATGCACACGAAGCGATATCTTCATTAGTTAGTAGCATGGAACAATATATGTTATATGAACAGCATACCCAAGACCCACAATTAAAACACATTTCAGAACGCCAACAAACTTTTTTAAAGCAACTGTATAATACACTTGTTGAAACACTTACAACGGGACAAGAACCATCCGTCAAAACACAAACATACCATATGGAACAAAGCAACGATGTCCTATATGGGATGCAACCATCTCAACCGACGACACCGAGTCAGTCCGTACAAGAAATTGATGACCAATGTGTATCAAGTTATATGTTAGAATCTTTAAAATCAATGGCTTCGTCTTTTACAATGACTGCGCTAGAGACGACGAACCCTGTATTGCGTCGCGTATTTTCTGATAGCGTCCCTAATATTGTCGAAATGGCGTATGAAGTATTTTTATATCAAAACAAACATCACTATTACCAAGTACCTCAACTACAACAACAAGATATGCAAGAGCTTATAAATAGCTTTGCACCAATCCAAGGCGGAACGATGACTCACTAATATAAAAA
>DASUXY010000007.1:0-7231 GCA_036377675.1 Bacillota bacterium | reverse complement strand
TGTCCTTTTTTCATTTGGATCACAGGGCCTAAGAATGACGAGTTATATCCTAGAGTATTCGTTTTCGAACCTTTGAAAATTTCTGTTTCTCCTTTTTGGGCCTCGACTGTGTAATAAATATCGTCTCCTTCTTCTTTATCACTTTTCAATAAAGGTGGTATTTTTAATTCATTTTCCCCTGTCGAATCTTTTAATTCAACGTCATCATGGTCATGACCGTGTCCTACTTCCTCCTCCGTGTGCTCCTTAGAAGAATTCACTTCTGATTGTTCCATATCGCTATTCGATTTTGTACCACATGCACTAAGGATTAGAGCACTTATTAAAATCGAAGTGATTACAGATTTGTATCTCATGGAAACACTCTCCCTACTATTTTTAAACTAAATATAGCAAATAGTTATGCAGAAAGTGTCGAGATTATACTAAACTTTTCCTTCATGAGATGATGATTAAGAAATCATTCGTTTATCCATTTATATCCGATACCCCAAATGGTTTTAAAATGGTCGTCGATTGGAAATCCAGATTGGCGAATTTTTTCTCTAATATTTCGGACATGTGAATCGACTGTTCTCCCTTCCGTTTCCGAATCAAATCCCCAAATGACCTCTATTAATTGTTCTCTTGTAAAAACTTGATTTGGATGATTCATTACATACCCAATCATAGTAAACTCCTTCGGTGTTAATTTTATTGGTTCCATATGATATGAAAGTTCAAAGCGCTCTTCATTCCATACGAGTCCATTAACCTCAACATAGCTTTTTGGACTTCTTCGCCGTAACAACGCTTCCATTCTAGCTAACAGCTCGTCTCCATCAATCGGCTTTGTAATATAATCATCCGCACCTAGTTTCAATCCCTTCACAATGTCTTCTTGTTGATCTCGAGCGGAAATCATAATAATAGGTATATCAGAAGTCTTTCGAATCTCCTTACAGACCTCCCATCCACTCATCTCTGGCATCATAATATCAAGTAAAACAATATCAAAAGCTTCTTGACGTAAGTATGATAATGCTTCGTTAGCTTCTCTAACTTTTTTATAAGTATACGGATGTGGCCTTAAATATAAAGCTAACAAATCTAACATCCGTTTTTCATCATCAACTAATAATACTTTATACAACGAACTCACTCCTTTTCTAACGTAATAATGAAACTCATTCCTTTTCCTTGATTATTAATTGCTTTTACCGTTCCACCATGGCGATCAATAATTTCTTTAACAATGGCTAATCCTAATCCAGTACCACCACTCTCTCTAGACCGCGATTTTTCAACACGATATAAACGATTAAATAGATATGGTAAATCCGCCTCAGGTACCCCTTCTCCTTCATCTGAAATAATGATTACAAGATGATCTACAAGATGATCTTTGGATGTCTTCACTTCCAAAGTGACTTGATCATCTTCGAAAGAATTTTTCTTAGCGTTATCTAAAATATTCATTAAAACTTGTTGAAATCGATGCGGATCAACGGAAACAATTACATTTTTGGGACAGTCAACAGTAAATTTGATATTTTTTTCTGCGAATAGTGGACGCATCCGAGAAGCTACAGATTGAATCAAATCATATAACACTACATCTTCACGATGAATGACAAAGCTATTTTGATCCATTTTAGCTAATTCAAATAAGCTATTAATGAGTGATGTGAGTTGTTCAGCTTCCTCATAAATAATTGTCGTATATTCTTTGATTTCTGCTTCAGAAGTATTTGAACGATTGATAATATCTGCATATCCTTTTATATATGTTAAAGGCGTTCTCAATTCATGTGAAATACTGGCCAGAAATTCATTTCTTTCATTTTTCATTTGCTCTAAATCATTGCTTAATTTTGTTATGGAATTGGCTAATTCCCCAAGCTCATCTTCACGGTCCGTTCGTAACGTAACCGTATGTCTTCCTTTGCTTAACTGTTCCGTCGCTTCTTTCATTTTTATTAATGGAAGCGCAATAAATCTAGAAAGTATAAATATGGTAATAATTGTTAACCCGATCGTAATGAGACCGATAATTATAAATTGATCACTAAGATGATCAACAATCTTTTTTACATCATTTGAATGGGCAAACATAAAGACGTGACCTTTATGTTTATGATTTATTGTGATTGGACTATCTGTAGCGATGTACTCAGTCTTTCTCCATTCTTCTTCAATAATGGCACCGTCTTGAGGTATTTCCTCACGATTCGCTCGTTCCATCACTCGTTTCATTTCCTTTGTTACGGGATTAGAAGCTACAATTATATCCCCATTTTCGTCGGTGATGACGACAATAAATTCAGAAGCCGATTCCATAATTCCTACATGTTCCAATGTAGTTTGATTATAATAGTCCTCTAACACATCACGATGGGTGTTCCCACGTGATAATAAGCTGTCCATTACTTCATTAACCCGATCATTAGCTAAATTGGTATATAAAATAAAAAATAAAAGCGTTTCTATAAGTAAAATAAAAGTAAAAAAAAGTAATCCAATTTTAAATGAAAGTTTAGTAAACATCGATAACCTCTTTACTAATGTTTTATTAGATGATAGCACAAAGGTAAAGAATCACATGTGACATTCATTTGAAGGTTTGCAAATAGATATCTCGGTTTAATTATATATCATCTTTTTTGCACTTAAATGTTTCTTCTCGAAAACAATACGAAGAAGTCGACAATGTTGAGTCAGTATAAACACAGTATCAGAAGAAACGTTCAACTAGATCGACTTCGATCATGTCAACCGAGATAACACGCCGCACATTGCGACGAATACTTTGAACACGACGTATTAACGAAATAAAAAACGCACTTCCTTCGGTAAGTTATTACGTCAGAAAGTGCGCTATTTTCATAGAAATAATTTCGAGTTCGATTCCATTCAATATCTTTGTTATAAACGATAGCCATTTTATGTATGGAGACGGTGGGAGTTGAACCCACGTCCAGAGATATCGCCACTCAGGCTTCTACACGTATAGTTGATATATTGTCGTTCACTATCTCGCCGGCCTATCAACAGGCTTCGGAGTAGCTAGTCTGGTTCGGTTTCAACTGCTAGCCTCAGACGGCGTCTACCAGTATAGCCCGCTTCATTTGAGACCCTTCATCTACAACACGGGCGATCGTAGGAAGGATCCTTTAGCAATGCTTATGCAGCAGCTAAAGAGTAATTCGTGTTTTCTTTGCCAGTTATAGGCGTGTAACGTTTTACGAGCCGTAACCTCGACGCGCCACCCAAGCTCAATCTATCCCTGTCGAATCCAGAACGTCCCCGTATGAATGAGACATAAGGATTAAATCGAGCAGAATGCCATGCACCTCTATTTTGAGGCTACATTAATTATACCAGATTTCCACATAAAATCAAGCGATGCCTAGCTAGAACATTACATAATAAAGATCAATTCATATGTTCTTTAATCGCTCGATCGATATCACGTTTCATCTGTTTTCGTTTTAACTCTTCTCGTTTATCAAATCTTTTCTTCCCTTTACCGAGACCGAGCAATACTTTTGCAAAACCATTTTTAATATACAGTTTTAAAGGGACTAATGCATATCCTTTCTGCTGTGTCACGCCGATTAGTCGATCAATTTGCTTGCGATGCAGTAACAATTTACGCGTCCGGGTCGGATCATGGTTGAAACGGTTCCCTTGCTCATACGGAGCGATATGCATATTCATAAGTTGTACTTCACCATTTCGGTCAATTCGTGCATGGGCATCTTTTAAATTCACACGACCGGCACGAACGGATTTAATCTCTGTACCTTTTAACACAATACCCGCTTCGAACGTATCTTCAATAAAATAATCGTGTGATGCTTTTTTATTTCGTGCAATAACCTTTCCTCGTCCTTTTGACATACGTATTCCCCCAACTCATTTCGTGTTCTTTATCTTAGCAAATAATGCACATAAATCCAAATTATATAAGGAAATGACTTCTTTTTGTCATACGATTATGATTTACGTAACAATCGAAAAAGAAAATATCCTTAGCCATGGACATTTTCTTTTACTTCATTATTCACCTTTTAATCCATCGTAAATGATATCTATGTTATGGGTCAATAACCTCATGTATGTGTCGACTTCAGATCCTTTTTCTCCAATTTCATCCGAATAAATTTTCTTTTCGTAAATCGGAATACCTGATTCCTTCGATACTGTTTCTAATGGACGGTCATCTACATTTGACTCTAAAAACAATACGGGAGGTTGTTTCTCTTTTAACGTTCCGACTAATGTTTTGATTTGTTCAGGTGTCCCTAGTTCTTCTGTATCAATTTCCCATACGTAAGCTTCATCTAAACCGTAGCGGTCGGCCACATATTGAAATGCCCGCTCACTCGTCACTAAAATACGGTCATCTTCGGGAATATCAGCTATCTTCTCTTCATATTTTTCATCTATTTCTTTGAGTCGTTCCAAGTATTCTGTTGCATTCGCTTCATATTCGGCGGCATGGTCTGCGTCTATTTCTATTAAAGCCTTTTGAATGTTTTCAACCATGGCCATCCCTACTTGAGGATCTAAGAACGAATGTGGATTTATTTCTTCTTCCTCTGTTTCTTCATCAATGAGGTATTTAGGCTCAATCCCATCATTAAGCTCATACACATGGTCTACGTCTTGGCCGACAGAGTCAATCATTTTATAAAACCATCCATCTTTCCCACCTTCAAGATTCATGCCATTTAAAAATAAAATATCCGCATCTGTCGCTGCTTTAATATCTTCTGGAAGTGGTTCATACTCGTGCGGATCTGTACCCGTTGGGACAAGATTGTACACTTCAACATAGTCACCACCAATTTGTTCAACCATATCTTCTATTATTGTAAATGACGTAACGACATGAATAGAGTCACTCGCTTCACCATCCTCCTTGGAAGAATCACCTCCCCCACATGCACTGAGCAACAATGATGTTATGAGAACAGTGACGAATAAATAAATCGTTTTTTTCATCAATTTCCTCCCCCAATCACTTTTACTAATTTTGTATTAAAAACTCTATTCAAGATGCTTTATGTTTCCACGTTCGCAATCGTTGCCATACGATCCCTTGTTGTGGTGAAAATAAAAAAGCGATTATGAAAAAGACAGTGGCAACGAGGACGATAACAGCGCCTGATGTTAAATTATAGCGAAAACTGAGGTATAATCCGACAACGGCTGATAACGCTCCAAATCCTGCTGATAAAAAAATCATCGTTGACAAGCGATTCGTCAATAAGTAAGCTGTTGATGCAGGAGTGATGAGCATCGCTACGACTAAAATGACCCCGACTGTTTGCAAAGAAGCAACGGTTACTAATGTGAGTAGCACCATTAAGAAATAGTGGATCCATTGAGTTGGTAATCCATACGCCTTCGAAATCGTCGGATCAAACGTCGTAATCAAAAACTCTTTATAAAATAGAAAAATGAATAAAAGGACGATGGCACCGATGATGATGGTCAACCACATATCCGATGTCCGAACAGAGAGTACATTCCCGAACAAAATCGCTTCTAAATCAACCGCTGTTTGTGCTTTCATTAACAAAATGATTCCTAATGCAAAAAAAGCAGAAAAAACGATTCCAATCGCCGAGTCACTCTTCACACGACTTTTTTGACTGACGAAACCAATTCCTAAAGCTGCTAAAAGCCCCATGACGACCGCGCCGTAAAAATAGTTCATCCCAATCATGTATGAAATCGCAACCCCAGGTAAAATCGCATGGGAAATTGCATCACCCATGAGAGCCATTCCGCGTAAAATAATAAACGAACCAATTACGCCAGATATAATACCGACGATGACCGAAGTCAACAATGCTTTTTGTAAAAACTCATAAGCGATGACATCATTGATAAAGTCAACCATTACACGCCTACCTCCACTTTGTTCATGAATGGAAAGTCCGATTGAAAAGCTTTTGTCATGTATTCTTGCTGAAAAACGTCTCGTACAGGACCGGTTTGAATAAGTTCTTTATTCAATAAAATCAAATCATCAAAATAGTCTTCTACTTTTGCTAAATCGTGATGAACGACGAGTACCGTTTTTCCTTCATCTCGCAATTGTTTCAAAATATTTATGATCGTTTTTTCGCTCGCAACATCGATTCCGACAAACGGTTCATCTAAGAGGAAAATCTCTGCCCGTTGAGCAAGCGCCCTTGCTAAAAACACACGTTGTTGTTGACCACCTGACAACTCACCAATTTGCTTATTTTTAAAGTGTTCCATCCCTACTTCATGTAAACATTTAACAGCCCACTTCTTATCAGCTTTAGACGGTCGACGAAATAAACCGAGACGTGGATACGTTCCGAGCAAAACGGTATCTTGAACAGTGATCGGAAAATCCCAATCAATTTGACTTCGTTGTGGCACATAGGCAATTTTTTTACGTACTTCTTTAATCGGCTTACCAAAAAACGTCACAGCGCCACGATCTGTAGGAATTAACCCTAAAATTGCTTTAATAAGTGTTGACTTTCCTGCACCGTTCGGTCCAATAATCCCAACAAGTTTTCCTCGCTCAATTGAAAATGTAATGTCTCGAATAACTTCTTTTCCATAATAAGAGACGTGTAAATGTCGAACAGTTACCGATTTATCCATTTTTTCACCTTCCTACAAACTCGCGTTTTCATTACCTCGAACAACAATGTTTACCTCGTGCAAATTACACTTAAAAAAAATGTTTATTATATACTAAAATTATAATCTTTACTCGATGTTTTGTTACAACAACTTTTCAAAACAACGTCATTTTATCACTTATCTACCTATAGTGTAACGAACAAACATTTTGGTGTCAACAATTAATTTTACCTAAGGAAACATTTGTTCATTACACTATATGCATAGCGATTCACTTCATGAATTTTATTTTTAATCTAAACACGCTTTCGAGTGTACAAATCCCCCTATATTCATCATGCCAACCTCCATGTATCAATACACAATTGACCCATTCGAGCAGTTGTCTCCCACATGAATTACATCATCGATGAAAGGTACTGCTCATCTGTAGTCAAAAGTGAATGATTCAGCATGTAATCTTTATTTACGTTTATGTGCTTTATCCTTTTTCATACGGTCAATTTCAAAATCAACTACGTGTTCGTCCATGTCGACACCGATTACTCTGACGTCCACCTCTTGGCCAATTCGATAAACTTTTCCTGTTCGCTCGCCAATTAAGGCATAGCTA
>DASUXY010000006.1:0-2708 GCA_036377675.1 Bacillota bacterium | reverse complement strand
TGTTCATGTAACCGATCCATCAACTGCTGTAATTTTTTCTGATCTATAAATAAAGAATCGACATCAAACAGTGAAAATTGCTCCTTTATAATTGTTTCACTAACATTTTCTTCAGCAATTATGAGTTGCTGCGCCTGTGCCTTTATCGGTACGAAAATTACACCAAAAATGATTGGCATACATAATATATACTTTTGTAATCCATTCATAGACACAACCTCCCATCCGTATTATTTGATGGAAGTCCATTTTCATGCACCCAGATGGTAAGAGGTTTAGATTCTCTTTTGCTCATAACATTAAAAAAAGCCATCTTGCATAAGAGCAAAATGGCTTATATGAGCTGATATTTTACCGGAAATCTCTCGTGTCTTCCAATTTACGGACGGCAAATACATATCCAATCAAAGCAGCTAAACCGACTAAAAAATAAAAGCTTCCTCTTTTCATTCATAAACCCTCCTCTTTTGTTGGAGCTGTCCATTGTAATATGTATGATTAAAATGGACGGAATTTACCTTTTTTAAGAACGAGTTTCGGACCACCAATTAAAAATAGTGCCCGGTTGTCAACTAGTTTTTTCATAGCAGCGGCTGGTTTACCCGTAAGTTTTTGACGCGACATAATCGAACCGACACCATCATTCACTCCTAATGATGCCACTGTTCCTTTATCATCAAACACGAAATTTTCTAATGGTCGATTGTAAAGCAATGCTTTAATGTTGTTGGCGCACGTCTCTGCATGTTGCATCGCCGCCTGTGCCGTTGGTGGGAATGGGTGGCCTGCTTCCTCATCCATGACCCACGCACAATCACCGATAATGAAAATGTTTTCTTCACCCGGTGCACGTAAGTCGCTGTCAACAGTCACTTTTCCGCGAGTTAATTCAAATCCAGATTCGCTTAGAACTGGGCTTCCAGTAACTCCACCTGTCCAAACAACCGTACCTGCATCGATTTCCTGACGATCTTCGCCCTCACCGACGACAAAACCATTTTCTGTACACTCTTGAATTTTAGCATTTAAACGAAATTCAACACCCCGATCTTCTAGGGATTTTTTCGCATAGGCGACAAGATCATCATCAAACATTGGTAATATTGATGGAGCAGCTTCGACGTTGATGATTTTTGCTTTACTGCGATCGATATCGTATTTCTTACAAAGTTGTGGGACTTTTTCTGCTAATTCACCGACAAATTCAATCCCGGTAAAACCTGCACCTCCGACGAGAATGGTTAAATCTTTTTCGTCTTTTTCTTCACTATTTTTATATTTTACGAACTGATATTCAATATGATCACGAATCAATTGACACGTGTCAATATCTTGGATGAAGAAAGCGTTTTCCTCCATACCTTTAATGCCAAATGTATTCGTTGTAAACCCTAAAGCAATGACAAGATAGTCGTATGTAACTTCACTGTTTTCTAAGACGACTTTATTTTCATCTTTATTTACTTTAATAACCGTATCATAAATTAAGCGAACCCGATTCGGATTAATTACATCACTGATCATCACACGAGCCTGGTTATGGTTAATTGTTCCGGCTGCCACCTCATGAAGCCAGGTCGTTTGATAATGGTAATTATGTTTGTTAATGAGTACGATATCTGCTTCTTCTGGTAATAGCTTTTGGGTTAGTCTCTTCGTTGTCATCATTCCCGCATATCCTGCACCAAGAACGACAATTTTTGGTTTGTTTGAATTCATTTGAAAATCCACCTTCCTTTTCTTGGTAAACACATGTTACATATTAAAAAAACTGTACTCAAACATATTTTACACTTGAATGAATCTTTCCATTCCCTATGTGTATCTTCATATAAATCCCATCTATATAATAGCAAAGTTTATTTGATTACGCTAATATCACTCCGTTAAGTATAACAAGAAAATAATAAGCGTATTTTTACACAACATATATTAAATAATGTATAAGAGCTTTCATTTTCTTTCGTTTATTTAAGTACAGACAATTTTGTAAGTTACCGTAAAATGAACAAAAAGACCCCTGCCCATGATGTGAGCAGGGATTGAAGGAATTTAGTTTACTTTTCCTTGTGCTTGTGCTTGTGCTTATGGTTGTTTAATTTTACTTGTTGGTTTTGCAGTACTTTTACTGTCAAGTCGAGAACAATTTTTTCGCGAATTTTATCGAAGGTTTTCCCGATTTTTGTTGGGTGTGGAGAGAAATCAAGCTCAGCAAATTTTGCTTGGACTAATTCACAAAACGGTTGTTCATTATAAAATACATGGTTGTTGAATAAAAACTTATCAAAACGTGGTTCGCTACTGTTGTCAGGATTAATAAAACGGGATTTAGAGTCTGTTGATTTTGCAAAAACAGGGAAACATATAAAATCTTTTTTCTTTAAGTCTGCAAATCCCGAAAAGGATACATTAGCAATCCGATCTCGAATAGTTCCTTTGCATTTATCTGTTGCATATTGAATGTTTTTGCGAATAAACCCTTCGACAAACAACTTTGCCCGTTTAGCTTCGAATAAATGGCTATGTTTAACCGGCTTATCTTTGAATTCAACAGGTACTAATTTACATTGCTTGATCACTACATCTTTGTCGACATGCTTAATTTCACTAGCTGGCGGATCTAACGGAATTTTTGATTCGACGACGATTTGCAGTTCAGTCTCCGCTAATAATACAGGTACTTTTATAACAGGATTCGAACAAGGGGT
>DASUXY010000005.1:0-42254 GCA_036377675.1 Bacillota bacterium | reverse complement strand
GTATTTCTGATGTTTTCAATGTAAAATGTAGGTGGGTCATCTTGATCTGCCTCCTGGTAAAGTTTTTAGTGGTTTAAAAACATTGTACCGTAAAGGCGATCAGATGGCCTATTCTTTTTACACAATTATATGGACTCTATCCAACATAGGGGAATACTCCCTATGATACGACCAATACATCGTAGTTCAGTCGTATCCGGTAATGTTTAAATTTAAACATTGGGGTCATATTATAAATCTTTCATGGTCTTCATTGAACTGTAGAATAAACGAAGCAATGATTCATTTCAGACATTAAAAAAGGAGGCCTCTTTCATGTATACCCAAATACTTGTTTTCTTCATGTCGATGCTTTTTGGTACGGTTGTATTGAGAGAAATTCTCCCACCTCGTGGTGTCGAGCAGATCACGGTTATTGAGCTCATTGAAATGATAAAGAATAGAAGTAAAAACAATTACCATTTTATAGATGTTCGCACATCAAAACAATTTAATAGGCTACATGTGTTTGGTTTTCATAATATTCCTCTTCATGAATTGGAAAAAAAAGCGGATGAATTATCTAAAGATAAGAAAGTCGTCGTTATTAGTGAACGAGGTATAAGTGGTAACGAAGCATGCAAAATCTTGAAGAAGAGAGGTTTTTCCAACTTGGCAAATGTTAGAGGTGGCGTTGTGACATGGGAATCACATGAATGATAAAGGGTAATGGCATTTCAAACTAAAGTTAGTTAATAAGAAATCAGGAGGACAGATTTACTTCTGATCTGTCTGTTTCTCTACCGTATGCAATAGCAATAACTAATTTTAATTAACTGCTAACTGCTTCTTCACTACTAAAGAATAACTGGAAAGTGTAGGCCTGGACCTAGAAGCGGACATCGAACAAGTTGAGTACAAATGATATCGACATGTTGTAATGATTCATTTCATATGTCATCAACGACGGGACTTCCATCTTTCTATAAAGAGCGGAACACATAGGGGAAACGTCATCCCTCAATAAGATTTTACATAACATCAAGCGGAGGGATGACCAATTCATGTACGCCCGCCAAATCAAATATATTTAAGCTTTTTAGTAATGATCGGTTTGTTTTGTAATTTTTTAGATGGGGTCTCTTTGTATGATATTTCTTTATTCCTTCCATTACTTTCTGTTTTTACGTTTCCGTTCATCACGGTAATATTCATGGAAAATCTTCATTAAGGCTCTTTTTTCAATTCGTGATACATAACTTCGTGAAATATCGAGTCGTTTAGCGATTTCCCGTTGGGTCATTTCCTTTTTATTGTTGAGACCGTATCGATAAATAATGACTTCTTTTTCCCGTTGATCAAGGATGGAGAAGAACTGTTGCATCTTTTCAATTTCCATATTTAACTGGATGTATTCGATAATATTTTGATTTTCCGCTTCTAAAATATCCATTAAACTAATTTCATTACCTTCTTTATCTTGACCGATAGGCTCATGTAAAGAAACATCTTTGCGGACCTTTTTCAAAGCACGTAAATGCATTAAAATTTCATTTTCTATGCACCGTGCTGCATAGGTTGCTAATTTAGTACCGCGACCGATAGAATAACTTTCAATACCTTTGATGAGACCAATCGTTCCAATCGAAATTAAATCCTCCATTTCCTCACCAGTATTTTCAAATTTTTTCACGATGTGAGCGACGAGGCGCAAGTTATGTTCAATCAATTTGTTTCGAGCAGCGTGACTTCCATTTTGCATGTCTTGAAGACATTTCGCTTCTTCTTCAGGGGATAACGGTTGTGGGAAGGCTTGGTTTTTGACGTACGATACAAAGAAGAGAGCCTCTTTAATAAGTAATGCGAGTGCACTTAAAATTCCGGACAAACAGATACACCTCCTCATAGTGGGCTTTTGCCTATATAACATCCTTATGACGAAGGTTTCGTTTTGTGTCTGTCCGATAAAAAATGTGTAAATAATATCGAACGCAATTTGATATTTTTCCAAACTACTCAATTGTGTTCGATGTGCTTGCTCCGCTTCGTAACATGAAAAAAGTGACTTCATGTAAAAGTCACTTTTCTTTCTGGAATTGCTTTTGTTGTAATGCTTTTGCATAGTCATCTGGTTGATTTTTCGTTACCGGTTTAACGCCCGCATGATGGGCCGCTCTGGAAAGCATATGTCCGCCTACAGGTGATGTTAATAAAATAAAGACGATAGCTAGTAAAAGCTTTCCGCTAACGACTCCATGAGCGGCATACAAAAACAAAAATGCACCTATTAATATGCTAGCAATGCCGAGTGTTGGGGCTTTTGTGGCAGCATGTAGTTTCGTATATACATCCGGAAAGCGAATGATTCCAATTGCACTCGAGACGATAAAAAACGTTCCGATTAACAAAAAGAGAGCGACGAGTACGTTGACGATGATATTAATCCATATCTCGATCAATAATAACACCCTTTTCGATATATTTGGCGATGGTCACTGTACTGAGAAAGGAAATAATCCCAATTAACAAGATGACATCATTTAATTGGGACGTCATTAAGAAAACTGCTGTAAGGGCGGTAATCGCCATTAAATTAATGCCAATGGCGTCAAGTGCTACAGCCCGGTCAGCGTTCGTCGGTCCTTTGATGACACCATACATAAGTAAGACTAAAGAAATCGATACGGCTATAAAACAAATGACTAATGTAAGGTCGATGAATTGTTCCGAAGCCTTGAGTAAGTCGGTCATCTTGTCACCTCCATAATCGCTCGTTCGAACGTATTTTTAATCGACTCGACGGATTCATCAATATCATCGATGTGCATCGCATGAATATACATCTCAGAATTGTCTGGTGCGATCGCAACCGATAGTGTTCCTGGTGTTAGCGTAATAAGGTTCGCTAACATCGTAATTTCCCAATCGGTTTCTAAATCGACTGGCAGGGCAAAGATACCTGGTTCGACATCGAGTTTTGGCTTGTAGACGAGTTTGACAATTTCGATGTTCGATGAAATCAGTTCTTTAATAAACAATAAAATAAGCTGGATGATTTTAATGACACGATGTAAATAAAATCTTCCCGGAACGAATCGATTGAGCAGTAATAACAAAAGTGCCCCAATGATATACCCGCTCAAAAAGCTTGTAAATGTATACGTCTCACCTAAAAACATCCACATGAAAGCGATAATGACGTTAATTACAATTTGAAAGGCCATATGAATTACTCCTTTAATACAGAATCAATATATATTTCTGGATCAAGTAGGTACTCAGAAATCGCGTCAATCATCGGGTAAATAAATTCAGCACCAATTCCAAGAAATACAGAAAACGCTAATAAAAAGACAATTGGTGCCATCCATCCTTTCAGTGATTTCTTCGGTACATTTTGTACTTGATCTTTATCGCCCCAAAATCCTTTAATAAATATTTTCATAACGGAGTAAAGAATGAGCAAGCTTGTTAATAAGCCAATGATGACGATCACAACTTCATCATTCGTCAACGCTCCTTTTAATAATAACACTTTTCCGATAAACCCACTAAACGGTGGTATACCAGCTAATACGAATGCTGAAAGAAACAATAACCAGCCGAGCACTGGATAATGATGGATGAGTCCCCCCATTTTACGTAAATCGGACGTTCCAACAACATAAGCAATCGCTCCAACAATTAAAAAGAGTGCTGTTTTAATGATCATATCGTGAATGAAGTAATAAATGGATCCGCTGATCGCATCTTGATTGAACACACCGATTCCCATCATGATAAAGCCGATTGCAGGGATGATATTGTAAGCGATAATCAGTTTAATATTGTTCGTCGATAACGCTCCGATTACACCGAAGATCATCGATAGTCCTGCAAACCATAAGAACATTTGATGCGTTGTATCGATTTGATGAACAAAAATTAACGAAAACACACGTAAGATGGAATAAATACCGACTTTTGTTAACAATGCTCCGAACAATGCAGAAATAACCGGGTTCGGTACAATGTACGATTTAGGCATCCAATAATATAATGGGAAGAGAGCTGCTTTTATCGCAAAAACGAAAAAGAGTAAAATAGCAATTGTCGTCAATATGCCTTGTTGATCTACTTCCTGGACACGCTCAGCAATTTGCGCCATATTTACCGTTCCAACAGCCCCATATAAAAATGAAATAGCTGTTACGAAAACGATGGATGAAAACACGTTAATTAACACATATTTCATCGATTCTCGCAGTTGCGTTTTCCCGCCACCTAAAACAATGAGTGCGTATGAAGCGATTAATAGCACTTCAAAAAACACAAAGAGGTTAAATAAGTCACCGGTCAAAAAGGCACCTGAAACAGCTGATAGTAATACGAAAAAAAACGTATAAAAATAGTGACGCTCTTTTTCCTCAGAAAGGGCATGTGGGGCGTAAAACGCACACGCCGTTGCAATAATATTTGTCGTTAACACAAGGACAACGGCCAATGGGTCTGCGACGAGAATGATCCCGTAAGGTGCAATCCAACTACCCGTTTCTAAAATAATCGTCCCGTATTCAATGACATACCATGTAATATATGTAGCTACTCCTAGGTTAAGGAGTGTAAATATTTTCGTTAAGGGGCGATTAATGTGTACTTTTGCATTCAAAAAGGCTGCAAAAACCCCTGCAATTAATGGAAGAATGATCGGTAAGATTACTAAATTACTCATTTGATTTTCCCCTTAACTGTTCCATGTTATCCGTTTTATTTTCCTTAGCCGTCCGGTAGGCAAGCACTAAGAGCACACTCGTAATTCCGAAACTAATGACGATCGATGTCAAAATTAACGCTTGTGGCAGGGGGTCTGTATAATTCGCAATTCCTTCTTTTAAAACGGGTGGTTGTCCGCGCTTTAATTTTCCCATCGTTAAAATGAACAGGTGTGCTCCATGGGAAATAAGGACCGTACCGATAATAATTCGTAACAATTGTTTTTGTAGTAAGTTGTAAATGGCAACAGAAAATAAAATTCCTGCTAAAATTGAAAGGATAATCTCCATTTAATCTGCCTCCTTGTCTTTCCGCAGTTTAATCATGCTATAGACGGCAAGACCGGCAACGGCCAATACAGTAATTTCAAAGAGTGTATCGAGTCCTCGCATATCAACTAAAATAACGTTGACGATGTTACGTCCGCCGCCAATCGTTAAGGCGGTGTCAACGAAGTATTGAGAAATCGATTCAAACCAATCGGTACTATGTGCTGAAATGCCAATCAACGTTAATAAAACACCAAATCCAATTGAAATCGCTAAGTTAACAGCTTTCGTTCGCTTCCGCTCCGTTCGTTTTTTCAATTTTGGCAAGTGACGGTAGACGAGTAAAAATAATACGATCGATACCGTTTCTATTACTAATTGGGTCAATGCTAAGTCTGGTGCGCGATAAAGGACGAAGAGAATCGCAACACCGTATCCGGTAATTCCGGTGATTAAGATAATCGCTAAATTACTGTTGGCAAAAACGGTAGCAACCGCACCGATTATAATGACACCAACGACGACGACCTCGATCAATGTAATGTCGGCTACATCATCGAGACGAATCGTAAAGCCATCAGTCATGATCATCCATGTAAAGGTTACGATGACCATTGTCCCAATAATAAGAGCCATATAATTTCGTAATGACCCCGTCATATACGCATTTGTTACCGTTCTTGAATGCTGATCCATGTTAGCGATTAATTTGTCATAAACGCGATTGAAACTCCATTGTCCTGGAAGCCAATCATATACCTTTTCCCACCGTTTTCTCGTTAAGAGAAGGAATGTTCCAAGTCCGACAACGGTAAGTGACATAATAAACGGTGTTGAGAATCCATGCCAAAATTGAATCGGCTCATATGAAATCGTTTCGTTCACGGCCTGGGCAGCATGGATTAAAAATGTATCGTTGAATGCGTTTGGAAATAGTCCAATACTGATGACACAAAGCACTAAGATAAATGGTGAGATGAGCATTCCGAAACGAGCTTCCGACGGTTTTAAAGGAAGCTTGTGAAGTTGCTTTGGTCCTGTAAATACACCGAAAAATAAATAGAGTGAATAGACAAATGTAAATATACTACCGAAGACAGCTAAATAAGGCATCGCTTCCTTGAGGAATGCTGTAAAAGTCTGTGATCCTCCCGCTAATGCTGTCGTCGCATCGAAAAATAATTCTTTACTGTAAAATCCATTTAAAAACGGAAGCGGAACTCCAGCCATCGAAAACGTACCAAATAAGGCAAGTGTTGCGGTGATCGGCAAAAAGGTGAGTAAGCCACCGAGTTTTCGAATATCTCGTGTTCCGGTTTGATGATCGACTATTCCAGCAACCATAAACAAACTACCTTTAAATGTAGCGTGGTTTAAAATGTGAAAGACAGCCGCGAATATAGCGGTTTTTGTTCCAAAACCGAGCATCGCCATAATCATTCCGAGTTGGCTAACCGTTGAGAAAGCGAGGATCGCTTTTAAGTCCGTTTGTCTGACCGCCATGTAAGAACCCCAGACGAGCGTTATTATTCCGACTGTACTTACGATAATAAAGAACCATTCATATGTAGAAAAAATTGGTGAAAAGCGGGCAACTAAAAACAGACCAGCTTTAACCATTGTAGCTGAATGTAAGTAAGCGCTGACTGGTGTCGGTGCTTCCATCGCATCGGGTAACCAAATATGGAACGGAAATTGAGCGGATTTAGTAAAGGCCCCTAATAAAATGAAACCTAAAATCAGTGGTAAGTAGTTACTGTTTAAAATAACGTCCGTTTGTGCAATCATTTTTTGAATACTCGTTGTCCCTGTGATGACGCTAAGAAGGACAAATCCCCCAAACATACTCAGTCCACCGAAAATCGTAATCAGCATCGATTTCTGCGCACCGTAGCGGGAGCGTTCTTTATGGTGCCAATAACCGATTAATAAGAATGATGAAATCGATGTTAACTCCCAAAATGTGTATAATACGAATACGTTATCTGATAAAACAACCCCAAGCATGGCAGCCATGAATAGGAGTAAGTAAACATAAAAATGCCCCAATGCTTCCGATCGGTCTAAATAATAGATTGAATAAAGAACAACTAAAAACCCAATGCCACTGATGAGTAAAACAAAGAGTAAACTAAGTCCATCTAAATAAAAATCAATGTTTATGTCGAGTGATGGAATCCATTGATATGTATGTTGAAGTGGAGTAAAATCTTTTCCGACAAAGCGAATAAAATAAAGAAAAATCAAAAGTGGAATGAGCATAACAAAAATTCCCGTATGTATTTTATGCTTTTGCTTGGCGAACAAAGGCACCAAACAAGCAGCAAGTAGTGGGATGATGACTGCATAGATCATGAATCTGGTAACCTCCTAATTTCTTACATCGTTTATAGACTGCTTGCTCGAGGACATTGGTGTAATTTTCACATAATCTTACGGATATGATTTAAAATAAAGGATACTCCTATTGTATAGAAAAAACGGGTAAGTATAAAGGGAAATTTTATTCTGTCTCTTATATCACTGCAATGTGGGTTAAATGAAGAGCCCTTTAACAGCAATTTGTACTATTTATTAAAACCTTCTTCCATCTCTTCGTTACGATTCTTCGATGTTCAACAAAAAATGCTGTAGTCGTCTTCTGCCAATCTTTCCATTTAGCTATCGAAACATTACTGTTTAGCATACCATAATCTTTGATCAAGAAAAATAAAAAACTCCCATCATTCAAAATGATAAGAGTTTTCAAGAGTATTTTTGTTATGATCTAGAGTACTCCAATTTGTGGCATAAGTTTCTTCGATGAATTTCTTTTTCGATGAGCGTAATGAAGTCGGGGCTTAATTTGAGTTCGGTAGCTTTATGATAAGATTCGATTAACAAATCATCTGGCAAATGCTCCATACGTGCGGACCTCCCCAAGATATTTATAAGATATGACAGTTGATTGAAGATCTATTTATTATTAAGTTACCACGATTTATCGGGATGTACAAGATGGGCATTTACGGATGAGGCTGTAGATAACTTGTGCATAAATATTGAATTTATCCTCAAAATCATTGATAAATCACTGTGGATAATGTTGATAAAGTTATCCACAGAGCGAAAGATAAGAGAATTTGTCGAACGATTTTTGCAAAACATAAGGGAAATATACATAATTCTACTGACTCTATCATATATCAAATGATTTATTACGATTAAAAGGTTACAATATATATGGTTGATACTGTATAATTATTCTATTGTCAAATGAATGGCTATTCGTATAAGCTAGATAACAGTTTTAAAATTGAGGTGTAAATGTTGCTGTTGAAGAAATTTTTGCCAAATGAACATGTGAAGAGTGTATTTGATATTCGAGCTGCTCACTTAAAAGAAAAAGGAATTAAAGGTGTCATTACAGATCTCGATAATACACTCGTTGCCTGGGATGTAAAAGATGCAACTCCAGAAGTGATTGAGTGGTTCCAGGAATTGAAAGACCATGACATAGAGATTATGATTATTTCGAACAATAAGGAAGGCCGTGTTAAATTTTTTTGTGAGCCGTTAAATACGCCATTTGTATATAGTGCCAGAAAACCATTGACAAGAGCTTTTAAAAGAGCAGCGCAGGAAATGGGATTAAAGCGAGAGGAAATTGTTGTCATTGGAGACCAACTATTAACTGATATATTAGGTGGAAATAGGGCAGGGTTTTATACCATACTCGTTGTCCCAATTGTTGATACGGATGAAAGAATTACGCGATTTAATCGCCTTATTGAACGTAGGTTGTTAAATTATTTTCGTAAAAAGGGAAAAATAACGTGGGAGGAGGAATGAGTGTGGAGTCATTACATTGTCAAGGATGTGGGGTGCTCATTCAAACGACTGACCCACAGGAAGCGGGTTACACACCCACATCAGCACTTGAACGAGAAAATATTTTATGCAAACGGTGCTTTCGATTAAAACACTATAATGAAGTGACAGACGTTTCCATCACCGATGATGATTTTTTAAAAATGGTTAGTACGATTCGCAATGCAAAAGGACTCGTCGTTCATGTACTTGATATTTTTGATGTAAGTGGAACGATGATTGGGAGTTTACCGCGAATTAGTGGAGATCGGCCGATTCTTTTAGTCGGAAATAAAATCGATCTGTTACCTAAATCGACCAACAAACGAAAATTAAAAGATTGGTTAAGACAATCTGCCAGAGAAGTAGGTATTCGGGTACAAGATGTTTTTTTAATTTCATCGACAAAAGGGTACGGTATTGAAGAGCTGATGGAGCAAATGGATCACTATCGAAACGGGCGCGATGTATATATTGTTGGAGCGACGAACGTTGGAAAATCTACATTTATAAATCGTCTCATTAAACAATCGGTCGGAATGGATGACGTCATTACGACTTCGTATTATCCAGGTACGACACTTGGATTTATTGAAATTCCATTAGATGATCGAACATTTTTATATGATACTCCTGGAATTGTCAATGATCAGCAAATGGTTCATTACGTATCCGAACATGACTTAAAGGTTATATCACCACAGAAAGAAATTAAACCGCGAGTGTATCAATTACATGATCAACAAACATTGTTTTTTGGTGGCTTAGCGAGATTGGATATTTTGAAAGGAAGTAAACAGTCAATCGTTTGTTATTTTTCCAATGAATTGAGGATTCATCGAACGAAGTTGGCTAATGCGGATAGTTTTTATAATCGGCATGTTGGCGAGCTTCTATCACCACCTGATGATACAACGTTGAAAACATTGCCATCACTAACAAAAGATGTGTTCCGAATTAAAGAGGAGAAAACGGACATCGTTTTTCCGGGTCTCGGCTGGATAAGTGTACCAGGAGAAAACATTACTGTTGCAGCACATAGTCCACAAGGTGTAGCGGTTTCCATTCGGAAATCATTGATTTAGGAAGTGAAAGGGGAAGCGTTCTATGACTTATCAATTAGGCTTAATCGGTTTTCCAATTCAACATTCTTTATCTCCATGGATTCATCATGAATTTCTTGAACGAGCCGGATTAACAGGCTCATACGACTTATTAGAAATTCATCCGACGGAATCATTTTCTAGGCGAGTCGCCGAATTGAAGCAATCAGGCATTCATGGGTTTAATGTTACGGTACCTTATAAACAGACAATTATTCCTTATTTGGACGAGCTTGATGAACAAGCTGAAAAAATAGGTGCTGTCAATACGGTATTCCATCACAATGGAAAATGGATTGGATTTAATACAGACGGAGTTGGCTATGTTCGCTCACTGGAATATGCTTTTCCACATCTTTTTCAATCGAATCAAAAAGAGCGCTTTTTAATAATCGGTGCTGGTGGAGCAGCAAGAGGCATCTATGTAGCCCTTGTACTGGCGGGTATTCCGGAAATTGACCTGGCTAACCGAACAGTTGAAAAAGCGGAAGACATTGCTAAACGAAAGCCTGAAGAAACGTCTACATCGATAATGACAATTGATGAAGCTGCTCAAAGATTAGATGATTATGGAGTCATTATTCAAACGACTTCTGTTGGGATGAAGCCACATGAGGACGAAATGATTATGAGTGTAGATCAGTTGAAAGAAGGAAGTATCGTAAGCGATATCGTTTACCAACCGATTATGACGAAGTTTTTAAAAGAAGCAAAGAAAAGAGGTGCCTCGATCCATTTCGGCCATACGATGCTTTTACATCAAGCGCAGTATGCTTTTGAAATATGGACGGGTGAAAGAGTTTCAACGAAGGAAATGGATGAGCGATTACGCCGAATTTTGGAAGGAGAATAATATTGTTAACAGGTAAACAAAAACGATTTTTGCGCAGCGAAGCCCATCATTTAAAACCGATTTTTCAAGTCGGGAAATCAGGTGTTAATGACAACATGATTACTCAAGTAAATGAAGCCTTGGAAAAGCGAGAATTAATTAAAATAAGTATTTTACAAAATTGTTTAGAAGATAAACATACGATAAGTGAACAGTTACAACGAGGAACTAAAGCCGAGGTTGTGCAAATGATCGGCAATAACATCGTTCTATATAAAGAATCTCAGAATCATAAACGCATTGAACTACCATAAAGGAGTACGTTATGAAGCGCATTGGAATTTTAGGGGGGACATTTGATCCGCCTCATATCGGTCATTTAATCATTGCAGAAGAAGTTCGCATCGCTCTTCATCTTCAAGAAGTATGGTTTATACCTACGCATGAACCACCGCATAAGCAGCAGGCAACAAGCGATGTAAAGGATCGGTTACAGATGTTGGAAAAAGCGATTGGTGATCATCCTTCTTTTAAAATGAATACGATTGAAATCGAGCGTTCCGGAAAATCGTATACAATTGATACGATGAAAACTTTGAAACGACTACATCAAGATGTACAGTTTTATTTTATTATCGGTGCAGATATGGTTGAGTATTTACCGAAATGGTATAAAATTGAGGAGTTAATCGAACTCGTAACCTTCGTCGGGGTAAAACGTTCTGGATACGAATTAAAAAGCAAGTATCCCGTTAAAGAAGTAGATATTCCAATGATCGATATTTCCTCTACATTGATTCGCAAACGATTGTCGAAGGGGCAATCGGTCAAATATTTGGTCCCTGATCATGTTATTTCTTATATAAAGGAGCAACGATTGTATGAAACGAACGGAAGCACTCAAACACATCCGCCCACATCTGACTGATGAGCGCTATGAACATACGTTAAGGGTAACAGATACGGCTCTGGAGTTAGCTCGGATGTATGATGTCGGGGTGCATGCAAAAAAAGTTGAGCTAGCTGCCCTCTTTCATGATTACGCTAAATATCGTCGATTAGAAGAGATGAAACAGTGGATTTTACAGAGCCGTTTACCGAAAGATTTGTTACAGTATCATCATGAACTTTGGCACGGACCTGTTGGTGCTCTCTTAATCGAACGGGAGCTGGGAATTAAAGATAAAATGATTCAACAAGCGATTCATTATCATACAACAGGTAAAGCGCATATGACAACGTTTGAGTTAGTTATTTTTGTTGCTGATTATATTGAACCCGGGAGAAGTTTTCCTGGACTTGATGAAGTACGTGACGTTTCACAACACGACTTAACCCGTGCAGCATGGATGATTTCGAGAAATACGATACGATTTTTGTTAGCGAAAAACAGCAAAATTTATCCAGATACTTTTCATGCATATAACGATTTAACGCGTCGAATAAATGGAGGAATGTAAATGGACACAAAAGAAATATTAGATTTTGTAGTAGAAGCTTGTGATGATCGCCGAGCTGAAAATATTATCGCCTTAGACATGGATCAAATATCACTCGTTGCCGACTATTTCCTTATATGCCACGGAAATAGTGAAAGGCAAGTACAATCGATAGCTAAATCGATCATCGATGAGTTAGCTCAGCGTGGAGTTAATGTTAAACGGGTTGAAGGATATCAACAAGGAAGATGGATTTTAGTTGATGTTGGTGATGTTATTTGTCATGTTTTTCATAAAGATGAACGTTATCATTATAATCTTGAACGTCTTTGGGGAGATGCTCCACAGGTTTCATTCGTTGAGATAAAGAAAGAGGAATAATTGATGGTATATGATCGTTTAGCAAATGTGTATGATCAATGGATGAGTGATACACCGTATGATGAATGGACGCGTCTAACAGAAGAGTTGTTTAAAAGTTTTCCTCATCCGTTGCGAACGGTGATTGATTTAGGGTGTGGAACAGGAGAAGTAACGACAAGGCTTGCCGAAAAAGGATATGAGATGATTGGAGTTGATTATTCGGAAAATATGCTCACTCAGGCGCAACATAAAGCGAGTGAGAAGCAGCTTAATATTCAATGGATACGTCAAGATTTACGAAAACTTGAGGGTTTTTGCAATCTTGATGCAGCGATTAGTTATTGTGATGTAATGAATTACATCACATCTGAACAAGATGTGCAGACTGTTTTCCAACGTGTTGCTCATGCTTTAAAGGATGGCGGATTATTTATTTTTGACGTTCACTCTCTTGACTATGTCCAACATCAGTTAATTCATAGGACGTTTGCTGATGTAACAGAGGAAGAGGCGTACATTTGGTTTTGTTATGAAGGTGATTATGAGGGAGAAATGTACCATGATTTGACGTTTTTTAAACGATCAGGTGAGTTGTATCATCGTTTTGATGAGTATCATCACCAACGAACGTTTCCCATTGACGTTTATAAAAAGCTGTTACGGCAGGCAGGATTTGAGATTCAACACGTATTTGCTGACTTTTCGCTACAGCGTCATCCGTTGGAAGGGTCACCACAAAGAATTTTCTTCGTTGCAAATAAAAACGAAGGCATGAAGTGAAGCGAGTTTTAGGGTACTGTTTTTTCAACAATATTCATTAAACTTCGTGGCGTGGACGGGCAATCGGTCAAGATAAAGACTTATTGCTCGATTACGTATTCCGATTTTTTGAAAAAACTTTATATTTTATGAAGGGATTTTTGTAACATTGTCGAATAAAGTATGTGTAACGTACGTCTATCATTCCCCCTCATCTTTATAACAACCTCAAAAAGGATGTGACTCTCCTTATGACTGAAATCCTTAAAAAAATTAGTTTTTTCATCGGCATCGGAATTGTCGTCATCGTGTTTGTAGTCGTTACTCGCAATCAGGATGATGATCGTCGCGAATCAACGTCGATTTCACCACACCATGCTGAAAAAGTGACTTCTAATCAAACGGATACAGAAAATATTAGAGGAAAAGTAATGGTCGATATTAAAGGAGAAGTGAATAAGCCTGGTGTGTACGAGTTGGAGGCAGATGCTCGTGTAGAAGATGTCATCGCGTTAGCGCAAGGTTTTACAAAAGATGCCGATCAAACGACAATTAATCTCGCTCAAAAAGTAGTTGATGAAATGATGGTTATTGTACCGAAGGAAGGTGAAATAACCGTACAAGAAGGAGATGGTGCAAACGGCAACAAAATCCGAATCAACGATGCTTCACAGGAAGAAATTGAATCGCTAACTGGAATCGGCCCATCAAAAGCAAAAGCGATTATTGAATACCGAGATGAGCATGGGATGTTCCAAACAGAAGACGATTTATTGGAGATTTCCGGAATCGGCGAAAAGACCCTTGAAAACATTCGCGATGAAATTCAAGTCCCGTAGTCGTATATTGACGACTCTCTTCGCTTCGATGTACACTAAGTAAAACGATATTAAAGGTGGATATCAACATGAATAGGATTTCATGGGATCAATACTTTATGGCCCAAAGTCATTTACTAGCCTTACGAAGTACGTGTACGCGTTTAATGGTCGGGGCAACGATTGTTCGCGACAAACGGATTATTGCAGGCGGCTATAATGGAAGTGTCTCCGGTAGTGTTCATTGTATAGATGAAGGGTGTTATGTCGTTGATGGACATTGTGTACGAACTGTACATGCTGAGGCAAATGCCTTATTGCAATGTGCTAAGTTCGGGGTACCAACAGAAGGTGCTGATATATATGTGACTCATTTTCCATGTTTACAATGTAGTAAACAATTAATTCAAAGTGGGATTCAGAACGTTTATTATGCAGCTGACTATAAAAATGATCCATTTGCGATTCAACTATTTAAGGAAGCAGGAATTCAAACAAAAAAGGTAGAGCTTGAATATTTAGCAGTCGATACAAAACATCAAGAAAAAGCCGCCTTTGTAGATGATTTACTCGGTAAGTTGAAAAAAGGACCGATAAACGCTGAACAATTTGAACATATAAAAAAGAAAGCAGAGCAGTTGTTTAAACAATAAAATGAGGTGAACTATGAAAGGATTGTGGCATGTTGTAGCTCTTTCAGTTTCCATTGTCATTTTATATATTTTTATACAACAATATTGGATTTTACTTGCTTTAATAGGCTGGCTTGCCTATTTAGTTCTCAGGAAACGGTTAGGGAAACTATCCTTCTTTATTTCCTTAACTCTTTCCTTGTTTTTCCTCACCTATATTCCAGTTATTGATGAATCTTCTCTAAAACCCGTTTCCACTTATGAACAAATTACGGGACAAGTTATTAAACCTTTAAACAAAACAGAACGTAAAATAAACTTCATCATCGAACATGCATCCACGAATGAGAACATTCTCGTCCTCTACTTTTTAAATTCCGAGCCAACTCCTCTGGAACAACGCATCTTTAACGACATCAAACATGGTGCCTCGTGTGATCTTTATGGGAAGTTACAACCGCCTCCATCGAGTAGAAATCCTGGACAATTCGACTATCGAATGTTTTTACAAAAACAAGGGATAACCGATCAGCTCGTGATCGAATCTATCGAACATATTCAATGTGATGGATCCTCTTTCTTTATGTACCGCATTTACAAGATGAGACTGATGATACAACAATATATACAACAGCAATACAGTGATAAGACAGCTGCATGGATCCAAGCACTCGTCTTTGGAAGTTCTACACAGCTTGATGATGAAACAGTTGAGTTGTTTCAAAGGTGGAGTTTATCTCATCTGTTAGCGATTTCAGGATTACATGTTGGCTTAATGATTGGATTGCTTTATTTTTTCTTGCTGAAGTGTGGACTTGTTACGAAAGAAAAAGCACGATGGCTTCTCATTATATTCTTACCTTTGTATGCTGTAATCGCAGGAGGAAAACCATCTGTTTGGCGGGCGAGTATGATGGCATTTCTCATATTAATATGTTCAAAAATGAAGATAAAGTTGAGTATTACCGATCTAATAAGTATTGTTTTTTTACTGTTACTCCTCGTCGATCCATATATCATTTATCAAGTTGGTTTCCAATTTTCATTCCTCGTAACGTTTGGATTAATTTTATCGAGGCGCTGGATCATGGAGACAGATTCATTATTTTTTCAATTATTAAAGATAAGTTTCATTTCTCAGATGATCATTGTACCTCTCCAGTTTGCGTATTTTTATTCATTTCAACCTTTATCAATTATGTTAAATACAATCGTCGTCCCGTATTTTTCTCTTTTCGTAATCCCATTGATGTTTGTTTTGACTGTGATATCTCCTATCCCAGTCATTCCTCTAGTTGTCGATCATCTTTTTGTTCGTATCCACCATTTCTTTATAGGAATTATTAAACAAGTCGATCAACTCTTTTATGAGCCTTGGGTGTTTGGCTCGTTTCCCTTCAGTTTATCATTGTTGTACTATGGATTATTTATACTACTCATGATTTATATTTATAAACATCGACTTATCACTGCTTTTTCATATGGGTGTTCGCTCACGTTACTCATCATCACCATCGTTATCCAACCGTATTTTTCAGAAATAGGTACTGTAACGATGCTTGATATTGGACAAGGAGATGCGTTTGTGTTAGAACTTCCACAACGACAAGGTGTTTTTTTCTTCGACGCAGGTGCGAATTTTTCATTTCTGCATCGTCAATCGTCAGATCGAGTGTATAAACAAATTTTAAAACCGTATCTTTATTTCAAAGGTATTCGAAAAATAGATGCTATTTTTATCAGTCATGAAGATGTCGATCACTCAGGAAGTGTTGATGATTTGGTAAAGGAAATGAATGTTAAAACAATTGTCATAAGCGACTTTTATGAGGTTCCCAAAGAATCGTTACAGTTATGGAAAGAACAAAAGGTAACCGTTCTTCGGGTAAAGCAACACGACGAAATTGTAATCAACGATCAACGATTTACCGTTCTTTCACCGTTGGAAGATCGAGATTCTCCGAATGAAAATTCGCTCGTCATCTATACGCATGTTGGGGGATGGAGCTGGCTATTTACCGGTGATATCGGAAAAGAAACCGAACGACAAATCATCGAAACATATGACAATTTATCCGTTGACGTTCTAAAAGTTGGTCATCACGGCAGCGACACATCAACGGACGAAACATTTATTGCAACCATTCAACCGGTATATGCATTAATTTCAGTAGGTGAAAACAACATGTATGGGCACCCTACACCTAATGTTCTCCAAATTTTGGAGGAAGCGAACGTCCATGTATTGCGTACGGACAGAGATGGGGCAGTTATTTTTCGCTACAAGAACAATAAAGGTACATTTTATAAATATGCTCCATAATTTTTATAGCGAACTTTTCACATGGAAAAAAGAGACTGTTTACCAGTCTCTTTATTATAACGGGTGCTCTTCATATGTAGACGATTATGAAGTGGCCACACTAATGACAACGCCAATGCCGAAAATTAGGATAAAGAAAATAAAGGAAAATAAAAAACCTTTTATACTATCCACGACATCATTGTTTTTGGATTGTGGATTTTTTTCAAACTCGTTCATCGTTACCCCTCCTATGTCTCCTATAGTATAAAATAAATGGAGAAAAAAATCCACTTGAAGCAAACGCGAACTTAAAATTACCCTTCAGTCGTATTAGCAAGAGTTAACAGCTATACTTTTACAAAGGTCGGTTATTATATACATAAGCAATCCCCGTTAACATGCTAAAATCCCGGGCTTAGTATGTTAACGTTTATATAGATAGGGGGGGAGACCGTTATTTTGCTTCATCTCCCTCTCATGATACCTTGCTATTTTCGAACAGACCGATTACGATATAGAGTACATGATTTCGGTATTCGATGCGAAGGATGATCAAGAACATGTCATATAAGAAACTGATGAAACGATTACAAAATAAACAAATACCACCTGTTACTTTATTATATGGAACTGAAAGCTATTTTATCCAAAATTTAAAAAATGCTTTTAAAAAAGCAGTTCTTACTGCTAAAGAAAATTTATCTACATACGACTTAGAAGAAACACCGATTCAAGATATAGTAACGGATGCGGAAACATATCCTTTTTTCGGAGATAAAAAGTTAATCATCGCTACAAACCCCGTTTTTTTAAAAGCGAAACCGGATCAATTACCGTTTGAACATGATGTTCAAACGCTTGAGGAATATTTATCTCAACCGGCAGACTATTCGGTGCTCATCATCGTAGCACCGTACGAAAAGATTGACGGAAGGAAAAAAATAACAAAACTGTTGAAAAAACGTGCTACTGTAGCCGAATGTAATCCCGTTAAATCGTATGAAATAACTAGCTGGATTAAAAGCATAGCCGATGATTTAAAGATTACAATAACAGATGATGCTTTTGAAATTATCGAAACAGAACTAGCTACGAATCTTCAACTTTTGGAAAGTGAGCTGAAAAAATTAGCATTATATGTCGGCGAAGGTGGAAATATTACTAAAGAGGTTGCAGAAAAACTCGTTTCTCATACAACTGATCATTCTGCATTACGACTTGTTGATGCCGTTATCGGAAAAAACTTAGCTGAAGCGATTTCTATTTATAAAGATTTGGTAAAAATGAATGAAGAGCCAATCGCGTTAATCGGTTTATTAGCTTTTCAATTTCGAACGATTTTGCAAGTAAAGCTTCTCAAGAAAAAAGGGTATAACTCCTTTCAAATGCAGAAAAAGATCGGTGTCCATCCATACGTCATAAAAATTGCTGTAAAACGAGAAAAGCGATTTTCAACGCAGCATTTAAAAGCGATTATAGACCGATTGGCTACGACTGATCGGATGATGAAAACAGGTCAGATGGAAAAAGATATCGCTTTTGTACTATTGTTACATGATTTAGTTCGTACATCTTAGCGGATGATGGCTACTTGATACAGGGTAGTATATAACCCAACGCGAAAACAAAAACGATCCAAATTCGGATCGTTTTTGTTTTGTCCATTTATTTTTGTAATTGCTGTACTTGTTTTGATAAGCGAGCTTTATGACGATTTCCATTATTGCGGTGAACGACACCTTTTTGGATCGCTTTATCAATGGTTTGGAATGCAGATTGTAAAGCACCTTTTGCATTTTCTACGTCATTTGCTTCAATAAAACTTTCTACTTTTTTAATTTGTGTACGCATATCCGATTTATACGGTTGGTTTTGTGCTTGTTTTTTACGGTTTACTTTTACACGTTTAATAGCAGAATCTAGATTAGCCATAATTTCACCTCCAAGGGGTTATGTATGAAACATAACGTTAGGAATAAATTTAATTATATCAAAGCTTTGTAGTGACTTCAATTTTTTCCGGAAATGCCCCCTTCTTTTTACGTACAAGTACTCGTTCGTTTAAAGTATGATTTTGTCGAGATGTGAGAAAACTATAATCGAGTATGTGTAAAAAAGGGTGAACAAGTGATGCAAACGAATGACAATCCATTGCAAATACGTACCGATCTAGCTATTGAAGCAAAGGATATGTACGTTGAAAAAGAAGGAGCTCAAGGTGTAAACGGAGTAACTGTTGAAGAACAAGAAAAAAACGGCATTCGAATTTCCCGTGTTACGATCGATCATGAAGGGGAACAGCGATTAGGTAAAAAGGCCGGTTCTTACATTACCATTTATGCTGATGGAGTGAAAACACAAGATACGAAACGTCAAGAAAACGCGGCAAAAATATTAGCGGCTGAGTTAGAACAATTACTCCAAAAAAATGATATACCGACAGATGCCCAAGGATTGATGGTCGGACTTGGGAATTGGAATGTAACACCAGATGCATTAGGGCCGATGACGGTTGAAAAAATACTCGTCACGAGTCATTTGTTCGAATTGAACGATGAATCTGTTTCAAAAGGATACCGCTCTGTTGCAGCGATTACTCCTGGAGTGATGGGAGTTACCGGAATGGAAACGAGTAACATAATAAAAGGTGTTGTTGACAAATTGACGCCCGATTTTGTCATAGCGATTGATGCTCTCGCTTCACGATCAATTGAACGGATTAATGAGACGATTCAATTATCCGATGCTGGAATTAATCCTGGTTCTGGTGTAGGTAATCGACGAAAGGAAGTTAGTAAAGAAACGTTAGGAATACCCGTGTTGGCGGTTGGTGTTCCTACCGTCGTAGATGCTGTGACAATCACAAGTGATACGATTGATTATTTGTTGAAGCATCTCGGGAAAGAATGGAAAGAGAAGGATCGGCCACTACAATCGCTTATCCCAAGTGGCTTTTCATTTGGTCGAAAAACATTAAAAAATGATGATCTTCCGAGTAAAGAAGGTCGCAAAACATTTTTAGGTATGGTCGGTATATTATCCGAAGAAGAAAAGCGAGCATTAATTAGCGAAGTATTAACGCCAATCGGTCATAATATGATCGTTACGCCGAAAGAAGTAGATGGATTTATGATTGATATGGCACATTTATTAGCTAGTGGTATTAATGCTGCATTGCATGAGAGTGTAGATGTTGAAAATCTCGCGTTTTATGCAAGATAAATGAACAATAAAAAGGTGACGCCGCTTTCGTGAATAAACCTATCATGGAAGCGGTCAATATTTGTTCGAATGAAAACTATTACACTTCTATGAGACAAGAAATAAATATACAAGATTTTGTTCTACCTTTAAAGTTATGACATAAAATGTAGTGAAAGAGAACGACGGGGTCATAACTTGGATTGAGGTGGATGGAATGGTTCATAACAAAGGAGCTCTATTTCGAGTGTTTAAAAAAAGCGGGATCTATTTGGTAACGATTGCCTGTCTATTTTTATTTATTGGTATGCTTACAACGGTTTCCTCTTCCTATCGTTTTTCTTCAAACATATTAACCGATTGGACAAGCGAAGTAGATAGCTCTACATTTTTGTATTTAATGGGGTTGGAAAGCAAAGTCCTTCAAGAAGCATATCCGAAAGACCGTGACGTTCCAAAATTATCATCAACCCTTTTTCAAATTGTAACGAGTATTAAGCCAGAAGACCCGAGAAGTTTATTGGGGAATGAAGTACCCGGTTTTTCAATTTTTGACCAACAAATCTTAATTGCAGGCGAAGGGACAAACTATACAAATTTACCGATTGAATCATCACCCCCTTTGGAAGAAGTATTAAAAGAACGTAAGGCAATCGATGAAAGCGAAGAAGAACCGGCAAAAGAAAAGAAAAAACAGGGAAACACGACAGGTGACCGAAATGTTGTCTTTATTTACAACTCTCACAATAGAGAATCGTTTTTACCTCATTTACCTGGCGTCAATGATCCGAACAAAGCCCATCATCCTGAGGTCAACATTACAAAAGTGAGCGATCGGTTAGCGAAATCATTAGAATCAAATGGCATCGGTACAATGGTCGATGATACTGATATTATGACCGTTTTAAATGATCGTAATTGGAGTTATAACGAATCATACAAAGCTTCAAGAGAAGTCGTCGAAGAAGCTTTTGCGACGAATAAAGATATTCAATATGTATTTGATCTTCATCGGGATTCAATTCGTGGTGATGTGACAACAAAGGAAATAAACGGAAAAAAATATGCAAGAATAATGATCGTCGTAGGAGCTAAATATGAGAACTATGAAAAAAACCTCTCCTATGCCACACAGTTACACTATTTGTTAGAAGAAAAGTATCCTGGGTTAAGCAGAGGTGTATACCCAAAAAAAGAAGCTGGGGCAAATGGTATTTACAACCAAGACTTATCTGAACATGCTCTTCTCTTAGAGATGGGTGGGGTCGATAATCATTTAGATGAACTGTATCGCTCGGCAGATGCTTTGGCAGACGTTTTTAGCGAATTTTATTGGGATGCTGAAAAAGTAAATGTCGACGAATAGGAGGTCGTTACAATGGGGCGAACGGTAATTGTTCTATTGTTGCTCGTCGTTTTCTTTTTGACAGGGATGTTGTTCGGGATGAATCAAACCGATTCCGTTCAAATAGATGATTCACACGTACTTGTAGACGATCAGCTACTGGAAGAGGAGTTTGGTCACGTATATGATGTGTCCTATGAATCGGATGAATACGATGTCGATGATCCGATTCATTTTACCCATAAAACGGCTTCTGTTCTTGAAGCAGGAGTGAAAGGATTTTATGAAATCATTGTTGGCATCCTTTATAAAATATCACAGCTCTTCTTCTAAACGCCTATCTACCAGTATTTAAAGCTCATTGCGTAGATGCCCCGTAAGTCTCTATCTTGAAACTGAATCGTGCAATTGCTATAATCAATCCTAGCTATATATGTGTGTTATAGGGGAATTACAGAGCGGTTTTAAGTGATAGAGTAGACAAGTAGGAGTGAACAACTGTAAATGACGAAAAAGCAAACGAACGTTAGAAATTTTTCGATTATCGCTCATATTGATCACGGAAAATCAACATTGGCGGATCGAATTTTGGAAAATACAAAAGCTCTTACGCAACGTGAAATGAAGGAGCAGTTCCTTGATGCTATGGATTTGGAGCGTGAACGAGGAATTACAATTAAGTTAAATGCGGTACAGCTTCAATATGAAAGTAAAAATGGTGAACAATATACGTTTCATTTAATTGACACGCCTGGCCACGTAGATTTTACATATGAAGTATCAAGAAGCTTGGCAGCATGCGAAGGGGCGCTCTTAGTTGTTGATGCAGCACAAGGGATTGAAGCGCAAACGATGGCGAATGTGTATCTCGCCCTCGATAATGATTTGGAAATCATCCCCGTTATTAATAAAATTGACTTACCGAACGCTGACCCTGAGCGAGTGGCGAAGGAATTAGAAGAGATCATTGGAATTGATCCCGATGAGGTTATTTTAGCATCGGCTAAAGCTGATATCGGTATTGACGAGATTTTAGAACGGATTGTTGAGCAAGTGCCACCTCCACAAGGCGATGAAAATGCTCCTCTAAAAGCACTTATCTTTGACTCCTTGTACGATTCATATCGTGGGGTAATCGCTTACGTTTCAATTAAAGATGGTTCTGTAAAAGTTGGCGATCACATTAAAATGATGTCAACCGGTAAGGAATATGAAGTAAATGAAGTCGGTGTCTTCACTCCGGAACCAGAAACAAAAGATGCTCTTCATGTAGGTGATGTCGGCTATTTAACAGCATCGATCAAAGAAGTAGGAGATACGCGAGTTGGTGATACGATTACACACGCACATCGAGAAGCGGATGAGCCGTTACCTGGCTATCGCCGTCTGAATTCGATGGTTTTTTGTGGATTGTATCCAATCGATTCCGATAAATATACAGATTTACGTGAAGCATTAGAACGGTTAGAACTAAACGACTCTGCCTTGCAATATGAAGCGGAGACGTCCCAAGCGTTAGGCTTCGGTTTCCGATGTGGATTTTTAGGATTGTTACATATGGAAATTATCCAGGAGCGATTGGAACGAGAATTCGGTATTGATCTCATTACAACGGCACCGAGCGTAGTGTACAAGGTTAAGCAAACAGATGACGAAATCATCGAAGTCGATAACCCATCGATGATGCCTGAGCAACAATTCATTGAAGAAATCCAAGAACCATATGTTCAAGCAACGATTATGGTACCGAATGAATTTGTCGGACCTGTAATGGAAATCGCCCAGAAAAAACGTGGGCAATTTGTTAACATGGAATATTTGGATGATATACGAGTCAATGTTATTTATGATCTTCCATTATCAGAAATTGTTTACGATTTCTTTGACCAATTAAAGTCTCATACGAAAGGGTACGCTTCGTTTGACTATGAGCCGATTGGATACCATTCATCCAAACTTGTCAAAATGGATATTTTATTGAACGGAGAAAAAGTCGATGCGCTATCATTCATTGTGCACGATGAGTTCGCCTATGATCGTGGAAAACATATCGTAGAAAAACTGAAAGAGCTTATTCCGAGACAGCAATTTGAAGTGCCTGTCCAAGCAGCCATAGGCAATAAGATTATTGCTCGCTCGACGATTAAAGCGATGCGGAAAAACGTCCTGTCCAAATGTTACGGTGGGGACATATCCCGTAAAAGAAAGCTTCTAGAGAAACAAAAAGAAGGTAAGAAGCGAATGAAAATGATCGGAGCTGTCGAAATCCCACAAGAAGCTTTCATGGCTGTGTTACAATTAGATAATGACTAATAAGGTAGGGAGGAACTTTTGGCTATCGTAGGGAGTGAAGTGCCAGAAGTTTCCCCTCTTTTATTTTGAATGTTTTCATTACGAGAAGGAGAGAACACGAGTGATTACGTCTGCGTATATCCATATTCCATTTTGTGAACACATTTGTCATTACTGTGATTTCACAAAATTTTTTTATAATGAAGCGTCTGCAACTGCATATATTCGGGCATTAAAACGAGAAATACAGACGAAGATCCAACATAAAAATACCCCGATTGAAACTATTTTTATTGGTGGAGGTACACCAACGTCCTTAAACGTAAAACAGTTACAAAATCTATTAGAAATCATTGACAAAACTTTTGATGTCGCCAATTGTGAAGAATACACAATCGAAGCTAATCCAGGTGATTTTGCAGAGGATAAAATAAAATTGCTTAAAAATTACGGTGTGAATCGAGTATCTTTAGGAGTACAAGTATTTGATGATGCTATGTTGGATAGTTTAGGTCGTGCTCATCGCGTAAAAGATGTATATACGACGATTAATCAGTTAAAAAAACATGGGTTTTCTAATATTAGCATTGATCTCATCTACGCTCTCCCGAATCAAACTGTAAATGGCTTTCGACAAACAGTATCGGAAGCTCTTTCATTCGATTTACCACATTATTCTTCTTATTCTTTACAAATTGAACCGAAAACAATTTTTTATAATCGCTACCGTAAAGGTCAATTGCATCGGCCGCAGCAAGAAGAAGAAGTAGAGATGTACGCCATATTAAAACAGATGATGACAGAAAATGGAAAGGAACAATATGAAATAAGTAATTTTGCTCAACGAGGATATGAAAGTAAACATAATTTAACATATTGGAACAATGAGTATTATTATGGATTTGGTGCTGGTGCTCATGGATACATACGAGGCACACGATATGGAAATATTCGTCCGTTACCACAATATATTGAAAAAGCTATGACGGATGGTAACCCTGTATTAACCGAAGTAGACATTGGATTGAAGGAAAGAATTGAAGAACAATTTTTTCTCGGTTTACGGAAACGAAAAGGGGTTCATAAAGCTAAATTTAAGCAGAAGTTTGGCTTTTCTCATGATGAAGTTTACCAACGACCGATAGAGGACTTAATGAAAAAAGGATGGCTAACTGAGGATGAAGAGTTTTTGCGTTTAACCGATCAAGGCGTCCTTTTTGGAAACGATGTGTTTGCTCAATTTTTATTAGATGATGAAGATTTGAAACATGTCAATTGACAAAAAAAAGAGGATTTGATAATTTATTGTTAGTATTAGCACTCGCTCATCATGAGTGCTAACAGAGGTGAATATCATGCTTACGGAAAGGCAATTAATGATTTTGCAAATCGTTATAGATGATTTCATCGATTCTGCACGACCTATTGGGTCTCGTGCCATTTCTAAAAAAGGCCAAATACCGTATAGTGCAGCTACGATTCGAAATGATATGGCTGATTTGGAAGAGATGGGCTATTTAGAAAAAACCCATTCATCTTCAGGTAGAATTCCATCTGAAAAAGGGTATCGCCATTATGTCGACCATGTCATTGTCCCGTCTGTTAAAGAAAGTAAATTGAACATCATGAAGCATATTATCAATGACGGGTTCGTTGAGCTGGAGCAAATGGTACAAAAAACGGCGGAAATATTGTCAGATTTAACGAGTTATACATCGATTATTTTAGGACCTGAGATTTTTGAAACAAAGTTTAAACAGCTAGAAATCGTTCCATTATCCCAACATACCGCTGTAGCGATTTTAATTACGAACACGGGTCATGTGGAACATCGGTCTTTTTCAGTCCCTCATGAAATGGACCCAGCTGATTTGGAAAAAATGGTCAATATTTTGAATGACCAACTGCACGGGGTTCCATTACTCCAACTGCAGGAAATTTTGAATACAGAAGTACTTGCACTTTTAAAAAAATATGTTCAAGACTTTGAAAAAGCGCATAGCTATTTAAAAACTTTCTTTTTTATCGAACAACCGGTAAAGATGTATATCGGCGGAATATCGAACATTCTTAGACAGCCCGAGTTTCGAGATATTGATAAAATCCACTCCTTTTATACGATGATGGAAAATGAAGAGGAACTCATAAATCTCATTAACAGGTCACAAGACGGCATTCATGTGACGATCGGTAATGAGAATAAATTAGATGCTATTAAAGATTTCAGCTTGATCACAGCGTCATATTGGCTCAATGAAGAGCAAACGGGTACAATTGCTTTATTAGGACCTACGCGAATGGAGTATCGAAAAGTCATTACGTTACTGAATGCTCTCTCGAATGAAATGACAGAGTTATTATATGTTTGGTATCAAGAAAATAAGTGACCCCCTTTTAAAAGTGTCATATGTATATTTTGCACTCTTACTGGAGTCTAGTTGAGATAGTTTCATTCAAGCGGTATTCGTGATATAGTCTTACTTGGTCATTTTTTAAATGGAGGTGGCACAATTGGAAAAAGAATCCAAGGAAGAAGTGAAATCAGAAGAGATGAATCAATCAACAGAAGAACAAACTGAAACTAAAACAGAAGAGCTAGAAAATGCAACAGAAACTGTTGATGTAGAAAAAGTAGAAGAACTAGAAAAATCGTTGGAAAAACTACAACGAGAAAAAGATGAAACATATAATCGTCTACTCCGAATTCAAGCGGAGTTTGATAATTTTAAAAAACGAACGAAACGAGAGAAAGAAGCGGACCGAAAATATAAAGCGCAAGACTTGGCTAATAAACTGTTGCCAGTAATCGATAACTTTGAGCGGGCGTTAGAAACCGAAGTACCTGAGGAAGCGAACAGCTTCGTTGAAGGGATATCGATGGTTTATCGTCAGTTTAAAGAAGCTTTAGCTAGTGAAGGAATAGAAGTTATTGAAACGGTTGGAAAACAATTTGATCCGAATATCCACCATGCCGTTATGCAAGTTGAAGATCAAGACATCGAATCCGATATCATCGTCGAAGAAATGCAAAAAGGTTACAAACTAAAAGATCGTGTCATTCGACCAGCAATGGTTAAAGTAAATAAATAATAGTTGAATAGTCAAGGAGGAAATAGATGATGAGTAAAATTATTGGAATAGACTTAGGAACTACAAATTCATGTGTATCGGTGATGGAGGGTGGCGAACCGGTCATCATTGCCAACCCGGAAGGAAACCGTACAACGCCATCCGTTGTCTCATTTAAAGATGGTGAACGTCAGGTTGGAGAGGTAGCGAAACGACAAGCCATTACAAACCCTGATACGATTCAATCTATCAAACGTCACATGGGAACGGATTATAAAGTTAAAGTTGGAGATAAAGACTATACACCGCAGGAAGTTTCAGCGATTATTTTACAGCATTTGAAATCGTATGCTGAAGACTATATTGGTGAAAAAATAGAAAAGGCAATTATTACTGTACCTGCATATTTTAATGATGCGGAACGTCAAGCAACAAGAGATGCTGGAGTTATTGCAGGACTTGAAGTTGAGCGAATCATTAACGAACCAACGGCTGCAGCTCTAGCCTATGGAATCGACAATGATGATCAAGATCAAACAATTCTTGTTTATGACCTTGGCGGTGGAACGTTTGATGTGTCCATCCTCGATATTGGTGATGGAACATTTGAAGTTATTTCTACAGCTGGTGATAACAGTCTCGGTGGGGACGACTTCGACCAAGCGATTATTGACTACATGGTTCAAGAATTCAAAAAAGAAAATGGTATTGATTTATCAAAAGATAAAATGGCAACTCAACGTTTAAAAGATGCAGCTGAAAAAGCGAAAAAGGACTTATCCGGCGTATCTCAAACACAAATTTCTTTACCATTTATTACCGCTGGGGAAGCTGGACCATTGCACTTAGAAATGAATTTAACTCGTGCGAAATTTGAAGAATTGACAAATGATCTTGTCGAAAAAACGTTACAGCCTGTACAGCGAGCACTATCTGATGCAGATTTATCCGCTAATGAATTAGATAAAGTCCTTCTTGTCGGTGGTTCGACGCGAATTCCAGCTGTCCAAGAAGCGATTGAACGAAAATTAGGTAAAGAACCTTCAAAAGGTGTAAACCCAGACGAAGTTGTCGCTCTTGGTGCAGCGATCCAAGGCGGTGTATTACAAGGTGACGTAAAAGATGTTCTTTTACTCGACGTTACTCCACTATCACTTGGGATTGAAACGATGGGCGGAGTGTTCACACGTTTAATTGAACGAAACACAACGATTCCGACGAGCCATTCACAAGTGTTCTCAACAGCAGCTGATAATCAAACTGCCGTTGATATCCATGTTTTACAAGGGGAACGGGAAATGGCCGCCGATAACAAAACACTCGGTCGTTTCCAATTGACAGACATTCCACCAGCACCACGAGGCGTTCCACAAATCGAAGTTACCTTTGATATTGATGCGAACGGAATTGTTAACGTTAGTGCAAAAGATAAAGGAACGAATAAAGAACAATCAATCACGATTAAATCTTCCTCCGGCCTCTCCGATGAAGAAGTTGAACGTATGGTTCAAGAAGCGGAAGAAAATGCGGAAGAAGATAAAAAACGCCGCGAAGCAATTGAATTGCGTAATGAAGCAGACCAGTTGATTTTCACGACAGACAAAACGATTAAAGATCTCGGTGATAAAGTGTCCGATGAAGAGAAACAAGCGGCAGAAGCTGCTAAAGATGAACTGAAAAAAGCTCTTGAGTCCGATGACACAGATGACATCAAAGCTAAAAAAGAGGCTTTGGAAGAAAAAGTTCAGCAATTGTCTGTAAAACTTTATGAACAGATGGCTCAAGAACAACAAGAAAATCAGGGCCAAGAAGCTTCTGGTGATGACGATGATGTCGTCGATGCCGACTTTAAAGAAGTAGATGACGAGGAAGAAGACGACAAGAAATAAGCGTACAGATTGAACAAGAAAAGTCAAAGTCAGGAAATCCTTGGCTTTGACTTTTTTCACTAAGACGAAGAACATATGAGGAACCACTCATTTGCTATGCAAAAATAGGTAGTGGTATTTATGGATAGGGAGAGTGATTAAAGAGTGAGTAAACGGGATTACTATGATGTTCTTGGTGTTTCAAAGGATGCTTCGAAAGCAGAAATTAAAAAAGCATTTCGAAAGCTCGCTAGAAAATATCACCCAGACGTAAGTAGCGAAGAAAATGCTGAAGAAAAGTTCAAAGAAATTAATGAAGCGTATGAAACATTGTATGATGATCAAAAGCGTGCACAATACGATCAGTTCGGTCATGCCGGTACCCAAGGCCAAGGCTTTGGTGGCTTTGGAGGTGGTGGTAGTGGTTTCGGTGGATTTGATGATATATTTGATATGTTCTTTGGTGGTGGAGGTAGACGTGATCCAAATGCCCCGCGACAAGGTGCAGATTTACAATATACGGTAGTTCTTGAGTTTAAAGAAGCTATCTTTGGTAAGGAAACTACGATTTCCATTCCGAAAGAAGAGGAATGCGATACGTGCCGCGGGACAGGTGCGAAACCGGGCACACGACCAAAAACGTGTTCTTCCTGTAACGGATCAGGTCAGTTAAATGAGGAGCAAAATACACCGTTTGGAAGAGTCGTAAATCGCCGCGTCTGTCACCATTGTAAAGGTTCAGGAAAAGTTATTCCTGATAAATGTAATACGTGTGGTGGCAGTGGAAAAGTGAAAAAACGTCAAAAAATTGATATTTCCATCCCCGCAGGAATCGATGATGGTCAACGGATAAAAGTTGCCGGAAAAGGTGAGCCAGGGATTAATGGTGGCCCACCGGGAGATTTATACGTCTTAGTACATGTCCGTGAACATGAGATTTTCGAACGAGAAGGTGATGACATCTACTGTGAGCTTCCGCTTACATTTGCCCAAGCAGCATTAGGAGATGAAGTTGAAGTTCCAACAGTTCATGGAAAAGTACAGTTTACAATCCCAGCAGGGACGCAAACCGGTAAAGTATTTCGTCTAAAAGGAAAAGGAGCCCCAAACGTTCGCGGATATGGTAAAGGGGATCAACATGTTCAAGTAAGAGTCATTACACCGACAAAATTAACTGACCGACAAAAAGAACTTTTACGGGAGTTCAACGAAATCGGTGGTAATGATGATTTAAATGAACAAGAAGATTCTTTTTTTAAGCGATTTAAAAAAGCTTTTAAAGGTGATTGATGAATGATCTGTCCTTTGGATGAGCTGATGATATCATCTTCATCGCAATCACAGGGACAGATTTTCTTAATCGTTATTGTAGAAGCATCGTGAAACGTATAAGATGAAAAGGAAAGATCGTCCTTTAAAGAAATGAGTGAGGTTCATTTGAAATGGTTAGAAGTATGTGTTCATACAACAAACGAGGCGATTGAGCCTGTTTCAAATATTTTGCATGAAAAAGGAGCCACTGGTATTGCGATTGAAAACTCTTTAGATATAACGATTGATCGAGAAAGTATGTTTGGAGAAATCTTTGAGTTGGATCATAACCATTTTCCCGAAAAAGGAGTTTACGTGAAAGCATATTTTCCTGATTCGAATGATTTTCAGCACACGTTAGCTGACATCAAACAGTCGGTTGATGGATTACAAATGTTCGGAATCGATATTGGAGATTATGACATTCAAACGGCAAAAGTTTATGAAGAGGATTGGTCTTCAGCATGGAAAAAGTATTATAAGCCTGTACAGCTTACAGAAACGGTTACGATTATCCCGACATGGGAAGACTATACGCCTCGCTCGCAGGGGGAGTGCATAATTAAATTAGACCCTGGTATGGCCTTTGGAACAGGGATGCACGAAACGACTAAGCTAAGTGTACAAGCGTTGGAAAAGTACGTCCAGTCTGACGATATCGTCATTGATGTAGGAAGCGGATCGGGAATATTAAGCATCGCTTCGCTTTTGTTTGGAGCAAAAGATGTGTATGCGTATGACTTAGATGAAATCGCAGTTAAAAGTACAATCTCTAACGCTGAGCTCAATCGGGTAAGCGAGCACATTCATGCCAAGCAAAATGATTTATTAAGCGGCGTCGATCTTCAAGCAGATATTATCGTCGCAAATATTTTAGCAGAAATCATTGTCCGATTTGTGGATGATGCTCGGCAAAACTTAAAACAAGGAGGTATTTTTATAACGTCCGGCATCATCCTAGCGAAAAAGCAACTGGTGCTTGATGCATTGGTACGTGAGCATTTTGAAGTTTTGGAAGTTCAAGAACGTGGAGATTGGGTTTCCATCATCGCGAAGAAGATAAAAAAGTAGGTGTATCCGTTTGCAAAGATATTTTATTTCAGAAACAAACTGGAGCAAAAAAAGCGTACAAATTCGTGGAGATGACGCTCATCATATCCAACGTGTTATGCGATTCGAGGTAGGCGATGAAATTATTTGTAACCATCCCAACGGACGAGTGGCGTCATGTACAATTTCCAAAATTAGTAAACAAACTGTAGAAGCTACGATTGATCAATGGATCGATGAAAATAGAGAACTGCCTGTTCAAGTGACGATTGCTCAAGGGTTACCTAAAGGTGGTAAATTTGAATGGGTTTTGCAAAAAGGTACGGAACTAGGAGCACATGCTTTCATTCCCTTTCAAGCAGAGCGGTCTGTTGTGAAGTGGAACAGTAAAAAAGCTCAAAAGAAACAACAACGTTTCGAAAGAATTGTGAAAGAAGCGAGTGAGCAGTGCCATCGAAATAAAATACCGACGATTCGCCCATTAATGGCGATGGATGAACTTCTTGAGGAAAGTACGAGCTATGACGTAAAAATATTCGCCTACGAACAGCAGACAGAACGTCCACATGATCAATCATTTGCTAGCATCATTAAACGTCTCGAAATGGATCAAAAAGTACTCGTTTGCATCGGTCCTGAAGGCGGTTTTTCAGAAAACGAAGCGACGGTGTTAACAGACAATGACTTCATTCCGGTTCGTCTTGGACCGCGAATTTTGCGAACAGAAACCGCTCCTCTCTATGTATTAGCGAGCATCTCTTATCATATAGAAGAATTACAGCTAACGAGTTTGAAATGATCGTTATAGTAATTCACAGCTGGGTGTAACGAATGACAGTTAAGATTTCATTTAGCACGTCAAACTGGATCATAATCAACGTATGGTATACTCGACGAGTCAATGTGATCAGCCCTCTTTCTGTTGAATGGGAGGGGGTTTTTTCTTTTGACAAACCTTATGGAATCATCTGTAAAATTTATACATAAATATTTGAAAACTTTAAGTATATAATTATTTACGCTATAATCAATATATCTTTATTACTTTACAGCAGTAAAATATAAATGGAGCGAAAAGACGTTAAGGAGAGTAGACAACATGTCAAACATTAAATTTTTTTACGGTAATGACGTACCATTAGAAATGCACAAAGTGCGTATCGTTCAGAAGTTGAACTTAAAACCGATTGAAGAACGGGCTCAAGCGATGTCGGCTGCTGGATACAATACGTTTTTATTACAAAACCGTGATGTATTTATGGATATGCTGACAGATAGTGGTGTGAATGCGATGAGTGATCGTCAGCAAGCTGCTATGCATCAAGCAGATGATAGTTATGCCGGTTCAGAAACATTCTCTCGTTTACAACGAAAAATTGAAGAGATTTTCGGTACACCTTATTTTTTACCGACACACCAAGGAAGAGCGAGTGAAAATATTATTTCACAAGCATATGTGAAAGAAGACACAATCATTCCGATGAACTATCATTTTACTACGTCAAAAGCACATATCACCTTGAATGGAGGCGTTGTGGAAGAAGTCTTTGTCGATGAAGCTTTAAATCTTTCAAGTAATGAACCGTTTAAAGGAAATATGGATGTTAGGAAATTAAGGAAATTAATAGAAGCACATGGTGCAGATAAGGTGAGTTATGTCCGTTTAGAAGCGGGAACGAACTTAATCGGTGGACAACCCCATTCCTTACAAAATATGAAAGAAATTAGGCAAGTGTGTGATGAGTATGATCTCATGCTCGTCTATGATGCTAGTTTACTAGCGGATAACTTATATTTTATAAAAGAGAGAGAAGAAGCTTGTAAACAGAAGAGTATTCGTGAAATTACTCGTGAATTAGCGGATCTTGCTGATATTATATATTTTTCAGCACGTAAGTTAGGTTGTGCTCGTGGTGGAGCAATCATTACACGTCATAAAGATGTGTATATGCAATTAAGAGAGTACATTACACTGTACGAAGGATTTTTAACATATGGTGGAATGTCTGTTCGGGAAATGGAAGCATTAACGATCGGTTTAGAAGAGACGATGGATGAAGAGATGATTTGTCAAGGTCCACAATTTATTGCGTATATGACGAAACAACTCGAGCAAAAAGGGGTCCCTGTTGTCACGCCAGCTGGCGGATTAGGATGTCATATTAATGCGATGGAATTTGTCGATCATTTATCGCAAGAGGAATATCCTGCTGGCGCACTTGCAGCTGCACTATACATCGTCAGTGGGGTGCGGGGAATGGAGCGCGGAACGATGTCAGAAGAACGTGCTAAAGATGGTACAGAGACGTTAGCCGATATGGAGTTATTACGTCTAGCGATGCCACGCCGTGTTTTTACAGTATCTCAAGTTCATTATGCGATTGACCGGATCGCTTGGCTTTATGAAAATAGAAAATTAATCGGCGGGTTAAAGTTTGTAGAAGAACCTGATGTATTACGATTTTTCTTCGGTAAATTAACGACGACATCGGATTGGCCAGAACAGTTAGTTGCGAAATTTAGAGCCGATTTTGGCGACAGTTTATAAGAAAATAAATCACCCATAAAAAAACCTTTTCTCAACATTTGAGAAAAGGTTTTTTACGTTTGCTATCGATGCCGTTTTTATGATTCATTTTCACACGTATATGTTTAGCCATCTCGCAACGTATTTATTGATAACGCCGTTTCAGCGGGTTGTAATTGATACTTTTGGTTTTGTTTATGAGCGTTTAGAACTTCAAGGCAATCGGACATAGATTTTTATAGACAGGAATGCTAATCTAAAAGGAGCGTATTTCATTAAAGAAAGGAAGGTCGTCATGAATAAAAAACTTGCAACATATATTGATCATACATTATTAAAACAAGAAGCAACAAAAGAAGATTTTGAACAACTTACCGCTGAAGCAAAACAATATCAATTTTCTTCGGTATGTGTCCAACCATCTTGGGTTTCTTTTTGCTACGAACGCTTGAAAGAAACACCTGTAAACGTATGTACGGTAATCGGATTTCCTTTAGGGGCAACGACTACGGAAGTGAAGGTGTTTGAAACGAAGCAGGCGATTGAACATGGGGCTCAGGAAGTAGATATGGTCATTCATATCGGTGCGTTGAAGGCAAATGATGATGAATATGTTTATCAAGATATTCAACAAGTAGTTGCAGTAGCGAAAGGTAAAGCTCTAACTAAAGTAATTATCGAAACTTCATTGTTGTCTGAAGAGGAGAAGATTCGTGCGTGTCAACTTGCTAAAAAAGCAGGTGCAGACTTCGTAAAGACATCAACTGGTTTTTTAGGTGGGGGTGCAACGATTGCAGATGTCCAACTTATGCGTAAAACAGTTGGAGATGAACTGGGTGTAAAAGCTTCAGGTGGAATTCGGAGCGATACAGATGCTAAGGACTTTATAGAAGCTGGTGCTACAAGAATCGGTGCTAGCTCTGGAGTTGCTATTGTAAAAGGGCAATTTTAAATGACGTTTTCGTTGAAAAGTATACGAAGGAATGAATGGATTGATGTTCGTATGTAAGAGCAACTACAAGACGGTTAAATGTTCAGTTGACCACATAGAATGGTTATATTATAATAAACAAAGGTCTTTGCATCTTACATGATTCAATGAAATGTTCTTTGATGCTTCGGAGGGAGGGAAATTAGCATGTCAAACGTAACTCGCATTCGTAAAAACGAGTCTATTGAGGATGCTCTTCGACGCTTTAAGCGTAATGTATCAAAAAGTGGTACATTATCTGAATATCGCAAGCGGGAATACTATGTGAAACCTAGTGTTCGTCGGAAAAAGAAGTCTGAAGCTGCTAGGAAACGAAGATAATAAAAAAAGTTTTTATGTTGCCAAATCCAGCTGAATCATAAGCATGATTGAATACTGTTTAAACGATTCACATCGGGTTTATCGAACAGGTTTATACAGCAAATAAAGTAAACAGTTTCCCTCCAGGAAATGACTTCGGCTGGATGTGTCGATGAACAGAATGCATCTTCAGTTAGACTTTAAGTTTGTCATCATGCTAAACGAAACAGTAGACATTATACGAATCAAGCAACCTGAAACATATACGTAAAAAAATCCTTGTCAGACGACAAGGATTTTTTTCTGGAACATCAGGTGAGCGGGAAGAGAGATAAAAAGCAATTCCGTTTAAAATAGTATATCGTGCCTGCTTCTTTTATGGTAACATCTATTGTATAATCACCTTTCATCATCCATTAGTCTTCAGCCATACATATATGCTTACGGATAACTCCACTGGTTAGACTAGCATTGGCAATGCAATGAACGTACGCTAAACGTTATGGTAACCTACTCATGTAGACTTAATCAATTGCTTAGGAAAAGTTTTTTCGCTGAATGATGAATAGATCAGGGGTTTCACTTTATAATTAAATGATGAAACTTTTTATAACCGATGTGCGTATGAAATATAGGTCGGTGATAGGGGGTGGTATTATGTTACATAGAAGAAGTCTTTTTTTCGTAATGATGGGATTGTTTTTATGTCTTTTTTTTATTTTTTCGGATGACTGGACTACGGCGCATGCTCAAAAAGAAAAAGGACATGGAAAGCTAGTATATGTCGTTCCTGTTGAAAATGAAGTAGAACGTGGTTTAGAAGCATTTTTGTCACGAATAACGAAAGAAGCTATTGAAGAAGATGTCGATCATATCATTTTTGAAATTGATACACCGGGAGGTCGGGTAGATGCTGCTGGACAAATCGCTAAAATCTTACAAGAACTTGACATACCGACGACTTCGTTTATCGTAAATGAAGCATTGTCAGCAGGATCTTACATAGCGTTAAATACGGATACGATTTATATGAAATCACATGCTACGATGGGGGCAAGTGGTGTCATTCAATCAGATGGATCAGCTGCGGATAAAAAAGCACAATCTGCCTGGATTGCTGAGATGAAAAGTGCTGCAGAGTCAAAGGGTAGAGATCCTCTATATGCTGCTGCCATGGCAGATCCGGATATTGATTTACCACAGTATGATGCTGGAAAAGGAAAGTTTTTAACACTTTACCCGAGAACTGCGGTAGAAGTTGGTTATGCAGAAGGCATCGTTTCTCATCGAACAGAATTGTTATCTGAACTTGGCTTATCTCAAGCAACAATCATTGAAACCGAACCCTCCCTTGCAGAAAATATTGCAAGTTTTCTAACGCATCCTGTCGTTGTTCCTATTCTTCTCTCGGTAGCAAGTTTAGGATTAATTGTTGAATTATATTCACCGGGTTTTGGAGTACCAGGAACGATGGGATTAATTTCATTATTATTATTTTTCTATGGTCATGTCGTCGCTGGACTTGCGGGAATGGAAGCTATATTATTACTCATTGTAGGAATTGCTTTAATCATTACTGAGTTTTTTGTTGCTGGTGGAATCATCGGTTTAATAGGTGCAGGTGCTGTTTTAGGTTCATTATTTATATCAGGTGCTAATATCGGTCATATGTCTTTAAGTATTGGAATCGCCTTTCTTGTCTCCATGATTGCATCTGTTATTTTATTTAAATTTATTGGAACAGAAAGGGGGTTGTTTCGTCATTTAATTTTGACAGACCGCACGACAAGTGAACTTGGATACGTGTCTAGTAAAAATCGCTTAGAATTAATCGGCGTCGAAGGAGCAACAGTAACTCCATTAAGACCATCGGGAACTGCTTTGTTCGACGGTGAACGCCTTGACGTTATTTCAGAAGGAAACTTTGTCGAAGCGAATGAGCCGGTGAAAGTTGTGAAAGTAGAAGGGAGCCGGATTGTCGTACGTGAATTAAAAAAGGAATAAAGAACAAATTATAATTAATATCAATAGGAGGTACGAAAATGGAATTAGTGGAACTTATGCCCATCATTATTATCGTAATTATTTTGATTGCTGTGGCTATCTTGTTTACATTTATACCGGTTATGCTATGGATCAGTGCCTTAGCAGCCGGAGTACGTGTTGGAATATTTACACTCGTCGGGATGCGGTTACGTCGTGTCATACCGAGTCGGGTGATCAATCCGTTAATTAAAGCACATAAAGCGGGATTAAATGTTGAAACAAATCAATTAGAAAGCCACTATTTAGCAGGTGGGAATGTCGATCGAGTTGTCAATGCATTAATCGCAGCCCATCGAGCAAATATGGAACTAACATTTGAGCGGGCAGCTGCAATCGATCTCGCTGGTCGAGATGTTCTTGAAGCTGTGCAAATGAGTGTTAATCCACGAGTCATTGAAACACCATTTATTGCCGGAATTGCGATGGATGGTATTGAAGTGAAGGCTCTAGCCCGTATTACTGTGCGGGCAAACATCGATCGTCTCGTCGGTGGTGCAGGAGAGGAAACCGTTATTGCACGTGTCGGTGAAGGTGTTGTAAGTACGATTGGTAGCTCTGATTCACATAAACAAGTGTTAGAAAATCCAGACTCGATTTCGCATACTGTTCTTGCTAAAGGTCTTGACGCGGGTACGGCTTTTGAGATTTTGTCAATCGATATTGCAGATGTTGATATCGGTAAAAACATCGGTGCTATTTTACAAACAGACCAGGCGGAAGCAGATAAAAATATCGCTCAAGCAAAAGCGGAAGAACGCCGTGCAATGGCGGTCGCCAAAGAGCAAGAAATGGTCGCTAGAGTGCAAGAGATGCGTGCACAAGTTGTGGAAGCTGAAGCAGATGTTCCAAGATCACTCGCAGAAGCGCTGCGAAGCGGAAATTTAGGTGTAATGGATTATATGAATTATAAAAATATTGATGCAGACACAAGTATGCGTGATACGATTGGAAGGCTAACGAAAGAAGATCATGAGGATCAGGAACAGTAAACGCGGGTGAAATCCACATAAAGGAGGCCTTTCATGGATACACTCATTGATTTTATTTTTGAAAACTTATTCATACTTATTATTATTGGTGGAGTAGTTTATAAATATATCTCTAATCAGACCCCATCTGATCAACATGAAGAAAAGCGTGAGAAAGAGAACAATAAACCGGATACTTCTCTAGCCCCCTCTTTAGAAGATGTTTTTGAATCGTTAGGAGATATGTTTAGCGAGGAAAGACAAAAAGAGAAGCCGGAGCAAGAAGTTGCCATGGCATCATCGAATAATCATACAAATGAGTCGAAACAGCTAGAAGAAATTAGTCATGCAAGCGAAGTTAACGAAGGATTTTCCACTGAAGAGCAAAGGCAGCAACAAATCGATCGGTTGGCTGAGCAGATGAAAACAACGACAGCGCAAATGAATGAACAGTTAGGAGAAAACAGCCCTATATCAGACATTTCTAAATATGGTCTTCGTCTACACGAAGGGGAGTCGTCTAAAAATACGTTAAAAGAGCGTCGGAAAAAACTTAAAAAACAGCTCCAACGTAATTTAGAGAAAAAGGAATGGATCAACGGCATTATTATGGCGGAAATATTAGGCCCTCCAAGAGCACGAAAGCCATATGAAAGTGTTATAACTGAACGGGTAAATTATAAAAAGAAAAAAGCGATTTCTAAAAAGTTTTAATCAATTTCCCGAATGATGGTTCTTATAAAAAGTCCATCATTCGGCTTTTTTTCTGTTCTTATTCAATCTGTTGATTCATAAATATGGATGTGAGAGGAGGCTGCAAATGTGAAAAAGTGGCAACAACGAATCCTTCCATGGTTAACAAAAAGTTTTGCACTTCCTTCAGATGCAGTACTTGAAATTCCTCGGATTACAATCATCGGTCAACTGCATATTTATATCGAAAACCATCAAGGAATAGTCGTCTTTACCGATACTGAACTTAAACTAAAATCAATGAAAGGCTTCATTCAAATTACTGGGAAATCATTTGTATTAAAAATGATGTTACCCGAAGAAATTTTATTGGAAGGAACCATTCATGAAGTGAAGCTCATTTCTAATGAATCCGTTTGACTGAGGAGGATAAAATGAAACAAGTTCAAGGGTCATTACTGTCTGGTTACGTTACGATTTTAGTAAAAGGAAAACATCCAGAGTTGTTTTTCCAAAGGTGTGCGGATGATGGATTTATCGTTTGGAATATTCAAAAGAAAGCACAGCATGAATGCATCGGTAATATAAAACGAGAAGATCTCCATCAAGTACAACAACTCATTCAATCGAGTTCTTATACCATTACGATTGTTCATAAACGAGGGCTTCCTTTTCTATTTAAGCGTTTTTTGGATAGGAAAGAGCTTTATATTTCATTCATAGCGAGCCTTTTATTTGTCATCTTTTTGTCAAATATCATTTGGAAAGTGGAGATTAAGGGAATTCCGAAAGACTTAGAAGAAAAGATAAGTGAACAATTATCGGCCTATGGCATTCATCCTGGTGCATGGGCTTTTGCGATTGATTCACCTGGGGAAATTCAACAAAAACTCGTTCAAGATATTCCCGAGCTGTTGTGGGTCGGTGTGCATAAAAAAGGGACAACCATCTTCTTAGAAGCCGTTGAGAAAAGAGTAGTTGAAGAGGAAGAAGTTTCGGGTCCCCGTCACTTAATCGCTACGAAAAAAGGTGTCATTACAAAAATGTATGTTTCCAAAGGTCGCCCACAAGTTCGGGTCAATGACTATGTTGAACCAGGAGATCTTCTCGTTTCGGGGATTTTAAATAATGAAACGGAAGGTGAAAAAGATGAAAAGGATAAGGAAAATGAAGCAGACAACCAAGTCCTCGTCGCTTCTGAAGGGGAGGTTATTGCGAATACGTGGTATGAAATATCCGTTACTGCTCCTTTACAAGCAAGTCATGAATGGTTGACAGGAAAACAACTGAAAAAATATTATGTAAACATCGGTTCATTGAATGTTCTCGTTTGGGGGTTTAAAACGCCTCATTTTAAAGAGATGTATATTGAACACGATGAGAAACCTTTGTTTTTTTTGAAATGGAAACTTCCTTTACAAATCATTGAATCTAAAGTGAATGAGAAAGCGTTCCATCATCAAAAACGTACAAAAGAAGAGGCTGTTCGTGTCGGTATTGAACAAGCTAAACGAGAATTACAATTACAGTTGGGACCCGAAGCAAAGATTATTTCTGAAGAAGTTTTGCATGAAACAATCGACCGTGGTAAAGTTAAATTAACCTTATACATTACGGTAGAGGAAAATATCGGAAAGACCCAATCAATAACAATCGATTCTAAAAAAGACTAAAAAAGATATAGCAAATAAAGGAGATGGCGTATGTCAGCGAACATAAACCGTATGGATTTACAACTTGTAAATCAAGATGAAGCACTACAACTATTCGGAATTAACGATCGCTATTTAAAACATATCGAGGATGAATTGCACGTATCCATCACTACGAGAGGTGAGAATATGAGAGTATCAGGTTCCGCCGAAAATACGGCACTCGTTCAACATATTTTAACTGCTGTGTTATCTGTTATTAGAAAAGGATTATCCATCTCTGAACGTGATATTGTTTATGCAATTGAATTAGCAAAAAAAGGTAACATTGATCAATTTGAAACATTATTTGAAGATGAAATTACGAAAAATGCAAAAGGAAAGCCTATCCGAGTGAAAACGCTCGGTCAAAAAGAATATGTATCCGCCATTCGCTCGCATGATCTCGTTTTTGGGATTGGCCCTGCCGGAACAGGAAAAACTTACTTAGCTGTTGTCATGGCGGTTCATGCTCTTAAACATGGTTTAGTGAAAAGGATTATTTTGACAAGGCCGGCTGTTGAAGCAGGCGAAAGCTTAGGCTTTTTACCAGGAGATTTAAAAGAAAAAGTAGATCCGTATTTACGTCCTTTATATGATGCATTGCACGATGTTTTTGGAGCAGAGCATACAGGCCGATTAATCGAAAGAGAAATTATTGAAATTGCTCCTTTAGCATATATGCGCGGTCGAACACTTGATGATGCGTTTGTCATTTTAGATGAAGCTCAAAATACTACACCCGAACAGTTGAAGATGTTTTTGACGAGAATGGGATTTGGCTCAAAAATGATCATTACTGGTGACCTGACGCAAATTGATTTGCCGAAAGGTATTACATCAGGTTTAAGTGTTGCAGAAAAGATTTTATCTTATGTTGACGGAATTGCCTTTGTGCATTTAAGTCAAACCGATGTTGTCAGACACCCCTTAGTTCAACGGATTATTGACGCTTATGAAAAATCAAACCATTCCTCAAACAGTAGATAAAGACCCGAAAAAAAGGGGTCTTTTATCTATTCATACGGTTAGGAATGTGAGGTGAAAAGATTGAGATCGCAAGTTTTTAAACGGATTACTTCAATTTTTCACGTGAAGTCGAAATGGCTTATGATTGGTATTCCTATCGCTATGTTAGGCATCCTATTTTTTTTGAGCACTTTAAATAACGTTTTTACAGAAACTTACGAGATTGAGAGATTTGCAAGTGCAAAGAAGACGATTCGATCTCCAATTACGATTGAAAATGAGCAACAAACGGAACGAAAAACGCGGGAAACGATTCAAGCAGTTGAAGATCGGTATGATATTTCAAGCGAGATTACGGACGAAAGAATTGAGTATGTTGAGGAAATTTTTGAAGCGGTTACGATTTTAGAAGATGAAAAGAAGAAAGGTAAGAAGGATTCATCTGCGCCGTTGACAACACCTGAAAAGCTACAACGATTAAAACAAATTCTTACCCAAGAAATAACAGAAAATGTGAATGATCGCGTTTTTTTAAAGCTTATTGAAACGTCTATAAAAGAAAGAGAAGAAGGAAAAGAAATCTTCATAAATGCTTTAACTGACGTACTCAAAAAGGGCGTCACTCCAGAAAATATGAATAGTGCGACTGCTGAATTGAAGCAACATATTAAATATTCTCCATTGAATGATGATTTTAAAGAGACGCTGTATGAACTGGTTGAATTTGCAGTTGTAGAGAATTCATTTTTTGATGTTGAAAAAACAATGGAAGCAAGAAAAGAAGCAGCTAGTAAAGTCGAGCCAGTGATTATTCGCGCTGGTGAAATTATCGT
>DASUXY010000004.1:0-6242 GCA_036377675.1 Bacillota bacterium | reverse complement strand
GATGGGATAAAAAAGGTGCTTCATAGTAAAACTTCCATAGGGTACATGAAGAGGTTTCTTGCGGATATTTATAAGAAGAAATCGAACAAGAGAGTGAAATAGTCGTAGATATGGATCAAGAAAATGGAAAGAGGATGAACGAGCCGTTATTCATCCTCTTGATCCTTGTCGTCTCCTTTATCGATGGGGTAGGCGTAGAGCACGAAGCGGTCAGGTGCACTGCCGACGTAGCTGAATGGATAGCAAGTCGATACGGTTAACACTTCTTCCCCCATGGGGCGAATGACAGATGTATCATCAGCGCTGACGATTTCTGACTCTCTCATTTCGTATTCGTACTCACCGTACGGCATTTCGATAATGAAACGGTCACCGATTTCGAGCTCACCGAACCGTCTAAATACAGTGTCTCGATGACCGGACAGTAAGATTTGTTCATTTTCAGCAGGAAGTGCAGTGCTGGAGTAATGTCCGACGCCTTTTTCGAGCATTTCTTCGTCGGTCCCTTCAATAATGGGCAGTTGTGCATCGATGCTTGGGATGCGAACAATGCCGATGACGTCATCATCCTTAGGGACAAAGTCTTCAGGAGAAATCTCCGTTTCGCTGTTTTCAGCTTCTTTGGCATTTTTTTGTTTATTCACTAATTGTTCGGCCTCTGCTAACGCATTGTTAGTCGATTTTTTAGTGACGTACATTTGATAACCTGCAATGGAGATGAGAGCGAGACCTGCGATGATTAAGATTCCACTTATGAAGCGTCTCATGAATAGAAACACCTACTTTCTTAGATATGCTTAAAAAAGTTGTTTCTCCACGTATTTCAAAAATAATAAGGTTACTCGCATTTTCTCATACCGTTTTGAAAATGACAACTAAAATTGATTATTCTGTCTCTTTTAAAGGGGCAAGATGAAATGCTCATTTGCATCAAGTGTAAAATGTCCTTGACCCGCATTCGGATGAACTATATACTTTCTAATCACAGGTTAGTGAAAGTATCCGCCTTTGATTACTAGGATCTGTCGTGTAGATATGGATCGAAGGTGTGGAGAGATCGTGCGCCATCGTTTGGGGCCGAGTAAAAGATATAAAGGTCGTGATTTCTATTGCATAAAGATTTGTTTATCGCATTTTTCCGTGCGGGGATGCTCGGCTTTGGTGGGGGGTTGTCCGCTATCCCCCTCATGTATCGAGAAGTTGTTGAGAGGTATAAGTGGTTGGATGATGACGAATTTTCGGATATTCTTGCTCTTGCCAATACGTTACCAGGTCCGATTAATACGAAATTATCTGGATATATCGGCTGGCGCTTGAAAGGATTTTGGGGGATGATCAATTGTTTAGTAGCAACGATCGTTCCGACAGCCTTTTTAATGATTGTTTTGTTGACGGTGTTAACGGTTTATAAAGATAAACCGTGGGTTCAAGGGATGGCTAAAGGTGTTATTCCGGTTGCTGGGGTGATGATTGGCGTGTTGGCGTGGGATTTTTTCCGAAAAGCGAAAACCATCTTAGGGTGGACGGTGACCGGTCTGTTAGTCGTCGTTAGTATCATCGTCATGCAAGCTTTAGGCATTCATCCTGCTCTACTTATCATGACGCTCATCGTGTATGCATTGTTCTCACGAGGGAATCGAACCGAACAGAAGGCGGAAGAGTTATGATGTATTGGCAAATTTTTTTAGCAAACTTTACAGCGAATTTGTTGGGCTATGGTGGGGGTCCGGCGACGATTCCGTTGTTGGAATATGAAGTGGTCCATCGATACGAATGGTTTACGACAACGGAATTTAGTGAAATGGTCGCTTTAGGAAATGGTCTGCCAGGGCCGATTGCTACGAAACTAGCAGCCTACGTTGGGTATGCTCAAGGAGGTATTCTCGGGGCTTTCATCGGTGTATTTGCCTCCGTAGCTCCGTCATTAGTCATGATGATAGCTCTTCTCGGGCTTTTAATGAAATATAAACATTCCCCACAAGTGAAAAAATTAACGCAAATCATTCGCCCGACAATTGCTGTTTTATTAGGAGTAATGACGTACAACTTTTTTCGTGATTCATACGTAGAAATTGGCTGGATTCACACATTGATCATCGTTGTGCCCAGTTATATTTTACTTGAGAAAAGACGCATCAATCCCGTGTATGTCGTCCTCGGCGCACTCGTTTATGGCGCTCTATTTCTAAGTTGATTTCGTTGACACGACCCGAAAGATATGTTATTTAATACATAGCGATTATCACTCGAAGTCACTGAGTGCTAATCGTCGTTTCCGCACAATGAATGATAAGCTGTTCGCAAGTCTTTTCAAAAGGAGAGGTTTGAATGGAGAAGAAACAGTTTCAAGCAGAATCGAAGCGATTGTTGGAATTAATGATCAACTCGATTTACTCACAAAAAGAAGTGTTTTTACGAGAGCTAATCTCCAATGCGAGTGATGCGATTGACAAAATTTATTACAAAACATTAACAGATGACTCATTAACGTTCCAAAAAGACGACTACTATATAAAAATTGAAAGAGATCCAGAGAATCGGATATTGAAAGTGATCGATACCGGAATTGGGATGACGAAGGAAGAACTTGAAAAGAACTTAGGGACAATTGCGAAAAGTGGTTCGCTCGCTTTCAAAGATGAACATGAAATCGAAGATGGATACGACATTATTGGCCAATTTGGTGTCGGATTTTATGCTGCTTTCATGGTCGCCGATGTCGTGACGGTCATTACGAAAGCGTTAGGAAGCGATGAGGCGTACAAATGGCAATCCGAGGGTGCGGATGGATATACGATCACTCCTCATGAGAAGGAAGACGTCGGGACGGAAGTTATTTTACAGATTAAAGAGAATCGTGATGAAGAAAATTACGATGAATTTTTGGACGAGCATCGTCTCCAACAAATTGTTAAAAAGCATTCCGACTTTATTCGTTATCCGATCAAGATGGACGTAACGAAAAGCAAGCCGAAAGAAGATAATGATGAAGAATTCGTCGATTACGTCGAAGAAGAAACGATCAACAGTATGGTTCCGATTTGGAGAAAAAATAAAAGTGAGTTAACCGAAGAAGATTATATAAACTTTTATCAAGAAAAGCGCTACGGGTTTGACAAGCCGTTGAAATACATTCATACGAAAGTCGACGGTATGATTCGTTACCATGCGATTTTATATATTCCCGAAACAGCTCCTTACGATTACTACACACAAGAATATGAAAAAGGGTTGGAGCTTTATTCGAACGGTGTCCTCATTACCGAAAAAAGTCCCGAATTGTTGCCGGATTACTTCAGTTTTGTGAAAGGAATGGTCGATTCGGATGACTTATCACTTAATATCTCACGTGAGATGCTTCAGCATGACCGACAATTACAACGGATTGCGAATAATTTACAACGCAAAATTAAAAAAGAATTACAAAACATGTTGAAAAACGAACGTGATAAATATGAGACGTTTTATGAAGCTTTCGGTAGACAGTTGAAGTTCGGGGTGTATAGTGACTTCGGAGCGCATAAGGAACAATTGCAAGATTTATTAATGTTTTACTCATCGACGGAAAAGAAATTAGTGACGTTGGATGAATATGTATCGCGAATGCCTGAAGACCAGAAGTATATTTATTACGCATCTGGTGAATCGAATGATCGCATCGACAAACTTCCACAAACAGAACTCGTCGCCGATCACGGTTATGAAATCTTATATTTCACCGATGAGATTGATGAGTTTGCCATTCAGATGCTCAGAAATTATAAAGAGAAAGAGTTTAAATCGGTCTCAAGTGGCGATTTAGGTCTTGAATCAAAAGAGGAAGAAGAGCAAACGAAAAAAGTAACCGAAGAAAATAAAGAGTTATTCGCGAAAATGAAAGGTATTTTAGAAGGTAAAGTAAAAGATGTACAAGCATCGACACGGTTAAAAAGCCATCCGGTCTGTTTATCCGCCGATGGGGAAGTATCGATTGAAATGGAGAAAGTTCTGCAAGCGATGCCGAATAATCAACATATCGAAGCGGATAAAGTGTTAGAGCTAAACATAGATCATGACGTATTCACAGCGTTACAAGAAGCGTTTGAAAAAGATGAAGAGAAGTTCAAGTTGTTTACGAACATTTTGTACAATCAAGCTCGTCTCATCGAAGGCTTACCGGTTCAAGACCCTGTAGAGTTTACGAATGATATGTGTAAAGTAATGACGTCATAAAGTAAGAGGTCAACAATCATGAGTGATTCCTTAATAGAGGGATCACTCTTTTTTAACGATAAATTTACAGTATATTCACACAATATTAACAGTCGTCTAGTAAGGTTTGAAGTAGGTGGAATGAAAACACTTCGTTAGTAAAAGTCAGCTTTGTTAATACAGTGAATGAAAACGATTAAACGGAGGTAGATGGATGAAAACAAGGAATATTTTTCTCCTTCTGATGTTTACATTGGTCCTATTTGTCTTAGCAGCGTGTGGGGAGGACTCACCGAGCAGTGCAGAAGAGGTCAATGGTGAGCAGTCTGAAGCGAAGGCGAAAGACGCTACTAATGAAGAAGAGTGGCCTCAAAAACTGACAATAGGTGTTGTTCATGCAGAGGATCAAACAACGGTATCCGAGTGTAGATAATTTCGCCGATGAACTTGCAGATCATTTAGGAATCGATGTCGAAGTATTTTTAGGTACAGATTATAATGCAGTCGTTGAAGCAATGCATTCGGCCTATGACGTTCGGGATGCAGCTGATGCTTAGGAATGAGCCCAGAAGAATTGTTGCTGTAATGGAGCGGGAGGTGAGAGCGATACTCGTCTGGTCCTTCATGAGATCGATGAGGATCAGACGTAAGCAGTCGCTCTAAAAATAGGCATGATGGAGGGGTACTGGATGAAACATCTGTTACAAGTGGAAGATTTGTGCAAGATTTACCTAGATGGGACAAAAGCGTTACATCCTATTCGTTTTGATGTGGGTCAAGGCGAATTTGCTGTCATTATCGGTCCGAGTGGAGCAGGAAAGAGTACGCTTCTTCGCTCGATCAACCGTTTAGTAGAACCTTCCAGTGGAACGATCCTTTTTAAAGGTCACAAAAAATATGACTCCCCACCCTCTATTATCGTATGTGATTAAAGGTCTTGTCGCTTTAATTCACGCGATTCCAGCGCTTATCGGTATTGATTTTTATTGTCGCCGTAGGTATGGGCCCTGTTCCAGGGATTCTCGCCTTAGCCTTTAATAGTTTAGGAATGTTGATTAAAGTATTTTCCCAATCGATTGAAGAACTCGATGGAGGAATTTTCGAAGGCTTACATCATGTTTAAGTGAACAAATCGTTTGTTTACCTAAGACACCGTGAGTTATGCGTTCGAGGGGCACAGGTTGTTATGCGTTAGATATGTGAGTGATGGAGAAAACGAGCCAGACGTTGCCACGATGACTATCCATAGAGCTAAAAGAAAATGATTCATGTTATTTTCCACCATGATCTGACATGAATGAGGGACTAACGCCTTTCATAGTGGACTGAAGAAAAGGATAAGGAAATACGTAACAGTGTGTATGCCATGATGTTTACACACTGTTACTTTTATGCGTTTATTGCCGAAATGGTCGAAAAGTAATGCGTAAACATCGTCCATTGTGTGGTACAATAATTATTCGAAATAGTAAAATATATCGTTCTATAATGAAAAGTTAGGAGGGATTTTGTGCATTCATCCAAAGAGAGGCAAAAAGTAGTTCGTGAGGAATTACAAAAAATAGCCGATGCGCAATACATATCACAAGAAGTGCATACAACTGTTGTCGATGCGTATAAGCGGTTTTATGTTGACCTCTTAAAGAAAAAAGAGGAGGCATTGGAACGAGAAGAGGAGGCACGAAAAGAAGAACAGCTGTCTGCCACTACGGATTCGGGTGCCGTCGTAGCAGATGAAAAAGATACCGTCCAGCCACATTCCGCGCCGAAAGACATTCCGAAGAAAAAATTGTCCCCACAACAAATCCGTGGGCGGAATATTAAGTGGTTATTAAATATGGGGGTTTTAATGCTTTTAATCGGTGGGCTCGTGTTGGCAACGAGTACATGGAGCTCTATGTCAGGTTGGATGAAAACGGGTTTAATTTTCCTCAGCTCATTGCTCTTTTTTGGGCTTGCTCGATTGATGGTGCGTGTCTTAAAACTTGAAAAAACGGCGTTTGCTTTTTACGTCCTTGGTGCGTTATTTTTACCGATTGTCATATTATCAG
>DASUXY010000003.1:0-37013 GCA_036377675.1 Bacillota bacterium | reverse complement strand
CCGATAGGCTTGCGTAGTACTGATATGCTTATCGCCCTTACGAGATGGGAATAGCCATCCTTTAACGTCCTTGTCTTGTAGGTAGTTAGTAATGTCTGATAGTACTGCGTCCAAGTAAACAGTACGAGCCTTCCTCGTCTTGCCCTCACGTATGACAACGCTAGTACGTCCTCTAACGTCTTCTATGCGTAGCCTAACAATGTCTCCTATACGTAAGCCTGTATTGATGCCGAGATTAAATAAGAGTAGGTTACGCTCACTAGCGTTAGTCTGCGCCAATGCCTCCCTCACGTTCCCTATTTCCTCTGATGTGCGTAGTGGCTGCACGTTTTCAACTGCCATATTATCGCCCCTTAACGTAGTATTGTTATATCGTTATTTACTACGTTACCATACATTCATAATCATGTCAATACTATAACGTTGATTTCATGCGATTACGAACGTAAGGAAATAGGTAATAGCATACATTCATACGGATATGACGACGGCAACTCTTCCGCCTTTAAACGTTATTATAGGGGTAGTCCGCTAGAGCTGACGATGGATGATACGCTATAGCTGATAACCCCTCGAGTTTCAAGGCGACCTCTCCCGTGGACGCTTTGGCTGATGGATACGTCAACCCTTCGCACCTATGCGTTAACATATACGTTGCAGTGTGTATGATACAATCGCGCATACTTTACGTCTGTAATATCGAATCCCTTCTATATACTGTCAAGGTAATTTACTTTACAGACGATATAAAAGGCGGATGCAACAAGGACGGCGCATCAAAGCGTTTGAAGGGTCGCGCATCAAAGGCAGTTAGCTGCGGATTGCCTACATACTCACATATACTCTCGCCCTAATCATCGCCTACATATAGCGTACCATTCCCGTTCCTTCCATATATGTCAACGCAAATAATTCGTAGGTTTACATTAAAATGACGATGTTAGTAAGGGTCATAAGCAAGCAACTTATTACCGCCTACCGTCCTGCTTATTTCTGAAGTCAATCGCTCCCACGTGGCGTATAGCAAGCCTCTGAATGACTTACGTACCTTGCCCGCCTTGTACAGTCTAGCGACGTTATAAAAGGCGTTAATATAACGCTCTGCATGCTCCTCTAGGCGTATATTACGGTCAATAGACGCCTTTGAGCGCAGTAGAATGCCATAGGTATCATACAAGCCTTGTCCATCGAAAAAGGGAGCTAATGCATCGTATATGGGCGTTGGAATAGCGTGTTTTAATGCCTTTTTTATGAAGTCTGCGGGAGCATTATTCTTTTTTTCAGTATCTTTATATGTATTACTTGTATTATGCTTTATAAATGATTTATTAGGTGCTTGTTTGCCGTGACTATCTGATGTGACTGCTCGCGGTGACTGTTGTTTATGACGGGTATTTTCTCCTTTTTGGTCGTTATCTTTTAGGACAATTGGATTAATAACGATAACGTTAGTACTACGTCTTTTATCGCCTTTAATACGTCTGGTTTCGTATTGTTTAATGACCCCTAACGCTTCTAAACGTTTACAAGCCCGTATAGCTGTCCTGCGACTTTTAAAGCCTGCGTCCTCCGCTATTTTTTGCTTGCTTAAATACGATACACCTACGTATTTGCAACTGTATCGTGAAATAGCGTCTAATATGTCCTTATCTCGCTGAGATAGCTCGTTATTTGCCTTGTGTAGCTTAATAGACTCATTCATTTCCTCTACAGTATCAAACGTCTGTAACTTCGTTAGTGTGTCCTCAGTAATGTTAAAATGTTTCATCGTAAATGCCCCTCCATTAAGGGCGCTACTTGACAAACGTTACTTCTTTCGATATACTACGAGTGCTGGTTGTCGTATGTACATCGGATTATTCCGTTTGTGCATGCGCCTTTTTTTTATTCTTTTTTTAACTGTTACGATACTTCTTGCGTCGTCTAGCTATCGGGCTAAACTGTGCATGTTTTGCTTTTAGGTCGTCGTTTGTGAATTGGATGTACTTACGAGTCGTATTTATATCCGCGTGACCTGCAATTCTTTGCAGCGTAAACACGTCCCCGCCGTTCATGATGTAATCACGGCAAAATTGGTGACGTAATCCGTGCGGAGTTACTCGTTTGTCAATATTTGCACGTTTTTTATAGAGATCTAATCGACGCCGAAAACTCGTAGTCAAATACTTTTCTCCAAAATTAGAAACGAACACATATTCGGTATCCCAGTTATATCTGACCTCGGTTATCAACTCCATTAAAAGACTCAGAACCTTATTAGATAATGGCAATATACGAGGTTTCCTGTTCTTCGTTATTTCGCCCGATAAGTAAATGGATCGTACTTTAAAATCTACATGCTTTATTTTTAAGTCGAGCATCTCGGAAACACGGATACCTGTATCTAAAATTAAATACATTCCTACCAAGTCCCTAAACTGCGCGTATTCTCTGATGTCCGGCACTTTTAAGAGCCTATCTATTTCATCCTCGGTTAAAGGCTGAAACGTATCCTCGTCCGTCTTTAATAGTTTTATTAGAGCCATAGGGTTATCGTTTATAATCTTTTCTCTGTGAAGAACGTTAAAGAACGCGCCCATGTTACGTAGTCTGATGTTTATCGTTGACGGAGAAAGTCCGTAATCTTTTGTACGCTGATTAAAATAATCATCTTGTAAGTGGTTTACGTATTGCCTGATCATTCCGCTAGTAACTTCGTTTATGTAAATCACTTTAGGATGAAACTCGTCCAACCAATCTATAAAGTAATTCTGAATCTTCTGATAATCGTTGAGTGTCTTTTCTCGTAAGCCCTCTGAACGTTTGTACGAATAAACATAATCTCTAGCATCTTCTAATGTTAGACTTATTTCGTGTCTGTCCGTACTTAAAGGCTTTGCTCTTCTTCTTTTGATAGGCTTACCTTTTCGCTTGGATACGTTAGTCTTAGACAACAAAAAACCTCCTTCCCATTCTCGTAATAAGAACGGAAAAGAGGTAATAGCCTATTCCTCAGATATAAGAATATACCGTATGCTATCTGTGAGGGCTATCCGTATAAAGAAACGCTGTAACCCCCGTCATGATAACGTTTAACGCGCTCGAGAGGATTCGAACCCCCGACCCATGGTTCCGGAAACCATTGCTCTATCCAGCTGAGCTACGAGCGCATCTATTTTTACAGATAGAAATGAAAACACAGTACATATTATACCGTATACAAGATCCATAGACAAGGGTGATTTTTCAACATGGAGCGTTTAATTTATAAAAATAAGGGAAAGATGATATGTATATTTTTCCATATTCAGATTCAGCCTTTCGCGTCTTGTGATGATAAAAATCGTTAAACGCTATTGTTTGACCTTCATTGACCTTTAGGTTATGATGGAAATAAATACAATAAGAATCATATGATAGTAATGAAGAATAAGGAGGAAATAATGATGCACTTAATTCCTACGGTAGTTGAACAAACGAATCGTGGTGAGCGGGCCTATGACATTTATTCACGCTTGTTGAAAGATCGGATTATTATGTTAGGTAGCCCCATTGATGACAATGTTGCTAACACAATTGTAGCACAATTACTCTTTTTAGAAGCAGAAGATCCAGAAAAAGATATTTCGTTATACATTAATTCACCAGGTGGTTCCATTACAGCAGGTATGGCTATTTACGATACGATGCAGTTTATAAAACCAGATGTATCAACCATTTGTACAGGAATGGCTGCTTCGATGGGGGCATTTTTACTCGCAGCAGGAGAAAAAGGAAAGCGTTATAGTTTGCCAAATAGTGAAGTGATGATTCACCAACCATTAGGTGGCACACAAGGGCAAGCAACCGATATTGAAATTCATGCGAAACGAATTATTAAAATGAAAGAACGCATGAATGAAATCCTTGCTGAACGCACGGGCCAACCGATTGAAGTGATTGAGCGTGATACGGATCGTGATAACTTTATGACAGCGGCACAAGCGGTTGACTATGGTTTAATCGATAAAGTTCTTACACGAAAAGAAGATGATTAAGAGATCGTTTTCATTAAAACATGACTTCTAAAAAATGAAGAGATGAACTTGCTGAATGATGATTGAATTCGTTCACAAGTTCATCTTTTTTATTAAAAACGTTACGAAGACCGTTTCCGATGATGACGGGAAACTCTTTGTTACACATTTCACAAACACGATTAAACGTTACCTGTCGACGATAATTTTTGTCAAATAATGAATCGCTTCCTCCTCGTCAGCACCATCTGCAATCAAGCGAATGTTTTCGCCTGTTGTAATCGCTAAACTCATTAGCCCCATAATACTTTTGGCATTTATTTTCTTTCCATCTTTTTCAATAAAAAGATGGGAAGAAAACCGATTTGCTTCTTGGACAAACTGTGCAGCAGGGCGTGCTTGTAATCCTGTTTTCAACTGTACCGTAACTGATTTTTCGAGCAAACGTCTCACCTCTCTTCTTCACTTAGAATGACTTATTATACGGCCTGCGTCTCGTTTCACTATAGGTATGATAGCGATTTATACGTACTGTAGATCAACCTTTCGCAAGCGGAGTGACGTCTTGCTGCATCATTCATCTGTCATCAATTTTCCCTCTCGTAAACGGTCGGCGAATTGATCGATTCTTTTTAATCGATGATTTACACCGGATTTCGAAATTTTTCCACTCCCTAATAGTTCTCCTAATTCTTTCAAAGATACTTCTGGGTGTTTTTTGCGAACGATAGCGACCTCTTGCAGCTTTTCTGGTAAAGCATCTAATCCTACTGTGTTTTCAATAAATTTAATGTTTTCAATTTGTCTAAATGCAGCTCCAATCGTTTTGTTCAAGTTCGCTGTTTCACAGTTGACGAGTCGATTAACTGAATTGCGCATATCTCTAAGGATACGTACATCTTCAAATTTAAATAAAGCATTATGAGCACCGATAATATTTAGAAACTGCGTAATGCGTTCCGCTTCTTTAATGTAGACGATGTAACCATTTTTCCGTTTCAATTCGCGAGCGCGCAAATCAAACGAGTTCAATAAATGACACAATGACTGATTATGTTCCTGATGGTTATTAAAAATTTCCAAATGATAAGAAGATGTTTCAGGATTATTTATAGAACCACCCGCTAAAAAAGCACCCCGTAAATATGCTTTTTTACAACATGTCTTTTTCACGTATGTGTTTGAAATCGTTCGAATCAATGTATACGGTTCTTTTAAAATACCGAGTTGTGACAAAATCTGTTTGACATCATTTTTTAGGCGAACGATATAAACGTTATTCTTTTTTAATTTCATTTTTTTCCGGACGAGCAATTCGATCGAAACGGTGAAGTTCGCCTTAATTAGAGTGTAGATGCGGCGAGCAATCGCGGCGTTTTCTGTTTGTATATCTAGTGAATAACGGTGTTGGTTAACCGACAGCGTGCCATTCATACGAACTAAAGCCGTAAGTTCAGCCTGTAAACAACACGGATTTTCCTCTTCGATTGCTGTTAACTCTTTTTTAATTTCAGAAGCAAATGACATAACACTCCCCCTTTTTAATCATCGTCTCGTTCAATGGATTGCTTAGCAATGGAATATAAAAGCTGTGAAATCTTCTCTGTGTCATGACGTAAAACGGACGAATGATTGTCGATAATATCGCCTTCAATAATTTGTAGCCCTCTATCGATTAGACGCTCCATATCATAGACAACAGGTTGAGCATTTTCTTTTGCATATCGATCTCGGACTGTTTTTTTAATCGGTTCATTGTGCACGACAATAGAGTCGATCACTCGCTCGCCAAGATGCTCATCAATCGCTTGAACATGATCACTAGCCGTATATCCAGTTGTTTCTCCTGCTTGTGTCATTACATTGCATACGTAAATAACTTTTGCATCGGTCTCTTTCATCGCCTCCGTAATTCCCGGAATAATTAAATTCGGTAAAATACTCGTATATAAACTGCCAGGCGAAATAATGATGATGTGAGCATTCAGAATAGCATCAATGGCATGTGGTAACGGACGAATACCGTCTGGTTTTAAAAAAACACGTTTAATCTTTTTTCTCGCGCAGGGAATATTTGATTCACCTTTGACAATTTCTCCATCAACCATTTCTGCATGAAGCGACATGCTTTCATTGGAAATCGGATAAATGTTTCCTTTTACATTTAAGACGCGAGAAATTTCTTTAATACCTGTATGAAAATCCCCTGTAATCGACGTCATGGCGGCTAACAACATATTTCCTAACGAATGACCTGACAAGCCATTACCGATCGAAAAACGATGCTGAAACAACTGAATAAGCATCGGTTCGACATCAGAAAGGGCAGCGATGACGTTCCGAATATCGCCTGGAGCAGGGATTGACATTTCGTTCCTTATCCTCCCAGTACTTCCGCCATCATCCGCTACGGTGACGAGCGCAGTTAATTGTACTGGGAAATTTTTCAAGCCACGTAAAAGAACAGGCATCCCTGTACCACCGCCAATGACGACGACCCGTGGCTCCTTTCGATCTCCCATATGATTAATGCCCCTTTCTTTTATCGATATCCCGATGGGTGACGTGAGTAATATAGGAGGGGTTAAGTTCTTTCGAAAAATATTCAGCGAGTGCGACCGAACGGTGTTGACCTCCTGTACACCCAATGGCAACGACAAGTTGTGACTTACCTTCCTTTTTATATTGTGGAAGCATAAATTGTAACAAATCGAGAACTTTTTCCGTAAACTTTTGCGTTGCTGACCATTTAAAAACATAAGAAGCGACGTCTGGATTTAGCCCAGTTAACGGCTGAAGATGTGCAATATAGTGTGGATTCGGTAAAAAGCGAACATCGAATAATAAATCAGCATCAATTGGAATCCCATACTTAAAGCCGAAGGAGACGAGATGAACACTAAAAATCTCCTGTTCCTCTTCTGAATACGCTTTTAAAATCTTTCGTCGTAACTGTTTCGGCTTTAAGTCTGTCGTATCGATAATCCGCTGGGCTCTTCCGCGAAATTCATCCAGCATTTCTCGTTCTTGGCGAATTCCCTTTAAAGGTAAATCGCCAACAGCTAATGGATGTGAACGACGTGTTTCCTTGTATCGACTAACGAGTTGTTCATCTTTTGCATCTAAAAATAAAATATGTTCATCGACCCAATCTTCACTTTCTAAAGCATCCAAAGCCTCAAATAACGAATCGAAAAAATCACGTCCTCGTAAATCCATAACAAGAGCTACTTTGTGAATGTCATTCGATGCATCTTTCATCAGTTCTAAAAATTTCGGAAGTAAAGTTGGAGGTAAATTATCGACACAATAATATCCTAAGTCCTCAAAACTTTGAATCGCTACTGTTTTTCCCGCACCAGACATCCCGGTTATAATGACTAACTTCGTTTCTTGTTCCTTGGAATCCATCATTGCTACCCTCCCTTTTAAATCGTGTATGCCCCTTCCATCTGCTCCACCGATGAAAAACGTTTAACCGACGTGGTTCGAATCAAAACGAAAATCGATCAATTCATCGTCTGTCGTATACGAAAAAGAACCGTAAAGGATCTCATCTGACGTTAACATATACTTAAATATTTTGCGATCACCTTCAGCCATTGGAATGGTAGAGAGCTCGTCAATCGGAATCCAAGCTAATTCCCCTTCCTCACAATAATCGGTGAGATGTCCTCGATAAGATGTACAAACAAACGTAAACATCATCCATTCTTTTATTAATGTTTCGTGATCATAAATCATAAACGTACATACGCCCTTTAATTCAGGATTTATAAGCTCTAAACCTGTTTCTTCGCGATATTCTCGCATGACAGATTCTTTTACTGTTTCACCTTGTTCCATTTTCCCACCTGGAATGGCATACCAACCTCGGCGCGGCTTTTTCAATAATAAAATATGTTTATTTTTAATAAGTATGCTATTCGCTACACGTTGCATCACGCATTCCCCCATTCGTTTCATGAGGAAGTTGCTCAACATCCCGTTTTGTCACCGGCATCTATCCCTCATAAATATCTATACTACTCCCATTATACCGTTAATTTTTTAAAGCAACAAAGATACGACCTCCGTCGAATCATTCCGTTGCATACGTCTCATTTCTAACAAAAAGAGGCATAGGCGTTTTTAGCCTATGCCACTCACAGTACGTGTTTTTAAAGGCGAGTCACGTATTTGCCTTTCGTTATTATACATATTGATTGTTTCGTTCGTGTTACAGTAGCATTAAAGATGAGTAAATGTACGGTTGAACATATGCGCAGTTTAAGATTTAGCCGCTTTTAAATTACTTTCCAACTCTTCGATATATGCTTGTGCAGATTCAGCAGCAATACTACCGTCTCCTGTAGCCGTTACAATTTGACGGAGTGTTTTCTCTCGGATGTCCCCAGCGGCATAAATACCTGGAACACTCGTCTCCATATCTGGATTTGTCGGGATGTAGCCATCTTCGTTTGTAATTCCTAATGATTTGAATGGTTCACTAAGTGGGACCATTCCGATATAGACGAAGACTCCTTCGATTGGAAATTCTGTTTGATCGCCCGTTTTTCTATTTTTTAGAGTTAAGCTCGTCACTTTATCTTCTCCATTAATCGATTCGACGACTGTATCCCAAATAAATTCGATTTTATCATTCTCAAAAGCACGTTCTTGAAGAATCTTTTGCGCTCTTAACTCATCACGACGGTGAATAATTGTCACTTTACTTGCAAAACGTGTCAAATACATTCCTTCTTCAACTGCGGAGTCACCGCCGCCAACGACGACGAGTTCACGATCCTTGAAAAAAGCCCCGTCACACACTGCACAATAGGAGACACCTTTACCTGTCAATTCTTTTTCCCCAGGAATACCTAATTCTTTATACTGTGCACCTGTAGCGATGATTAACGTTCTCGTTTTATATTCTTTATCTCCCGCTTGGACCACTTTATATTCCCCATGGTCAACTACACCTGAAATGTCGCCATATGCATATTCCGCACCAAACTTTTTCGCGTGGTCAAACATTTTATTTGATAAATCAGGACCGAGGATATGGTCAAATCCTGGATAGTTTTCCACATCTTCTGTATTTGCCATCTGCCCTCCTGGAACACCTCTTTCGATCATCAATGTGTCCAAATCTGCGCGCGACGCATATACAGCAGCAGTCATTCCAGCAGGTCCAGCTCCCGCAATAATCACATCATACATTTTGTCATCGGACATACTTATCGCTCCTTTTCTATAGTTTGTGTCCAAAAAGGAGGACAATGTGACGCTGCCTCTTTTATTTGCTATCCTCGTTCAAACTATCGTTAACAATGCTTTTACGATCCATTACGCAGCCATCCAAATCTTGCCTTCTTTTTGAACATCCTTCGTTTACCTATTCTAAGCGTATAAAATTACATCCTGTACGTCTAATAATTTGCTCAACCTACTAAAGTCCTATTTCCCTAAAAATTACCATAGAAAAACATCTCATGTACTAAATATATACGGAAACATGTTTAATTATCATTTATAATAATGAGGAGAAGGTACGAAAGAAAACGAATGATCTTTCTATTGATCCTTCTTCCCCTTGATCGTAAAATTAAACATGATACTTTAGTAGTACTCTAAAGTGACTGTAATATTCTCACTTCCAGTATATAATCTGAACATACTGCTCTATTTAAACGAAGATGCGACGTTAACCTCCGTTCACTTCCTAAAATTCGCTTCCTAACAGCATTTTCAAACATTTCTTCGTCAAAATTGTAGCATATTCCATTTTAAAAAGATATAGGCACCTCATGGCTCAAAAAATTAAAAAAGTCGTTGATGTTCACACGTAACCATTCGGTTCAATCTCTGCTTCTTGCACCGCTTGAATCAGTTGAGCGGAATAGCTATCCTTTTGTTCGTCAGTCCACTCTAAAGCTTTTGCCATATAGTCAGTTACACGAGTCATCTGTTTTTTTACCCGGTCGATGTCAAAAAATAACGCTCCTATTCGCCGAATAAAAAAGTCTGCAGGTGTATAGACGAACTCATATTCCAACCCGTAAATAAGTTGTCCGAATAGAACAGGATCAATCTGTTCTTTTTGCGCTTCCTCTTTTCTTTGTTGAATGATTTGAAAGAGGGTATCAACATTCGACCCATACGTTGAAACGAGATGATGGGCTTCATCTTCCGAGAGATCAAAAGCTTTTCCTTCTTCTACCTTTTCAGTCATATACGTCTGAAATCCTTTGGACCCACCGACATCTCCACCAGAAATAGGGAGATGTTTCGTTTCAGAAACAGAATAAAGAATATGGTCTTCTTTTTTTATTTGGTTGACAACGAGGTCAACGACTTCTTCAGCCATTTTTCGATAGCCTGTCAATTTGCCTCCGGCGATGGATATGAGGTTAGAGGTTGAAACAAACCGTTCATCTTTCCTTGAAATTTCCCCTCGTTTTGTTCCATCTTTAGAAGCAATCAACGGACGCAATCCAGCCCAACTTGATTCCACATCTGCGGCAGTGAGACTGAGAGACGGAAACATATAGCGAATGGCTCGAAGAAGATAATCGCGATCCTCTACTGTCGTCGTTGGGTGAGCTAAATCACCATCATATGTTGTGTCGGTTGTTCCGACGTATGTTTTATAAGCTCGTGGAATTGCAAAAATCATTCGGCCGTCCGGAGCATCAAAATAAATGGCTTGTCGTAATGGGAAAACTCGCTTCGAAAATACGAGATGTACCCCCTTTGTCACATGCAATGTTTTCCCGCGATTTGATCCGTCCATTTGGCGAAGTTCATCAACCCATGGACCTGTAGCATTAATAATCTTCTTCGCAAATAACCTGTAAGTCTCATTCGTCACGAGATCCGTGACGACGACACCACTCACACTCCCGTTGGCATGGTAAATAAAGTCCGTAACCTTAGCATAGTTCACAGCTCGTGCACCTTTTTGGACTGCTTTTTTTATGACTTCAATCGTTAACCGAGCGTCATCTGTTTTATACTCGACATAATAGCCGGCCCCTTTTAGACCGTCTCTTTTAAGTAACGGTTCTTTTTGTAAAGCCTCTTCTCTACTTAACATGACACGACGCTCAGCCTTTTTGACACGAGCTAATGAGTCATATAAACGTAAACCGATATTCGTAGTTAATGGACCGAATGTACCTCCTCGATGAAAGGGGAGCATCATCCATTCAGGTGTTGTAACATGTGGGCCATTTTCATACACAATCGCTCGTTCGTTCCCTACGTCAGCGACCATTTTTAATTCCAATTGTTTCAAGTAACGAAGTCCTCCGTGAATGAGTTTCGTTGAACGACTTGATGTACCAGCAGAAAAATCTTGCATTTCGACGAGACCTATTTTTAACCCTCTCGTTGCAGCATCTAAAGCAATTCCTGCTCCAGTAATTCCACCCCCGATTACTAATACATCCATTTTCTCCGCACATAATTGGTGAAAGAGAGCTTTCCGATGGTAACTTGAACAATGAGTCAATGGCTACACTCCTTATTTTAAAGTGTTTTATGAACGTATAGATCAACATAAAAATGTTCAAAACAGGCTGATGGGAAGAGCTTAATACTCGATCAAATTTTTTATATTTCGAACGACACAAAGGTAATATTCCAGTCAGTATTCATCACTACCTCCTGCGTTTATGTTGACGTTTTAGATTGTTTATTTCGTTCCTCCATCTCTTCTTTTGTATAAATTAACTGCATCGGATTCCCTCCAACAAACGCTCCTGCAGGCACATTTTTATGTACTAACGTTCCCGCTGAAACGACGGAATGATCACCGATCGTGACACCAGGTAAAATCGTCGTATTAGCTCCAATTAACACGCCATCACCGATAATAACATCGCCAATTCGATATTCATCAATTAAATATTCATGAGCTAAAATCGTCGTATTGTAGCCAATGATACTATTATGACCGACCGTAATTCGTTCAGGAAACATCGTATCTGGCATGACCATTAAAGCAAAGGATGTTTTTTTGCCTATCTTCATCCGCAAAAACAGTCGATACATCCAGTTTTTCACACTTAAAAAAGGAGTGTATCTTCCGAGCTGAATGATGATAAAATTTTTGACGACTTTCCAAAATGAAACTGTTTTATACATTTGCCATAAAGAGTTTGTATGTTTGACTTCATACCGCTCCGTTTTTCTCATCTGTTTCACCCCCGTTCCGTCATGAAAAAATACAGAAGTGACGATTATAAAAGGAAGAAAATAACTCAGCCAGACGAGCATCGTACTAGAAATTGTACCATATTTTATCCATATTTCACCAAAAGATTCACTCGCTCAATAAATCATCCATAAACGACAGCAGTCATTTATGGATGATCGGTAAATGTAGCAAATCACGCATATCTTCCAACATATATGTCGGCTTATACTGTTGTAAAAAATCCCTTCCCCGTTGTGACCAAGCGACTCCTGCTGTGTGCATTCCAGCATTGTGCCCTGCTTCAATATCGTAAGAATTATCGCCTACCATCAGCGTCGTCTCTACTTCTCCCTCGAGTTCTTTCATCGCTTTACAGACAGGTTCAGGATGTGGTTTAGGACGTTTTACATCATCTAACGTAACGACTGTTTCGAATAAACGGGCTAAACCTGTATGCCGGAGTCCCATATAGGCACCTTTACGCATTTTTGTTGTAACGACACCCATTTTTATATCGCGGTTTCGTAAATGTTGAACCGTTTCTAAAACATACGGAAATGTTTTTACATAATGATTATGGTACGTATGATTATGTTTTAAATACGTTTGCAACATGTCATCGGCCTGCTTCGGATCAATTTTTTCAAATGTTTCTCGTAGCGGGGGACCATTAAATTTCTTCACTTCTTCACGTGAAAAAGTGAAACCGAACTGGCGAAATGTGTGAAGAAATGATTGGATGATCAATTCATTCGTATCGATGAGTGTCCCATCTAAATCAAAAAGTATTGTACGTATGTTCATTCGCTAATTCCTTTCCTTTCCGTAGATCCCATCGTTTCCAAATGAAGGCAACTGTCATCGTTAATATAATAGCTGTCACTAAGCGGATGACGAGAAGTGGCCAAACTGGAATTCCGAGCGGGATAAAAATAACTGTATCCTCTACGACGGCATGACACGACACAAGGAAAATTAATGCTAAGTACATATCTCTCTTGGAGACGCCATCTTCTTCAACTGCTTGAATCATCAGTCCCGCTCCGAAGGCTAAACCAATCGTTAAACCGGCTACGAGTGTCATCGATGCATTTTCCTTCATCCCTAACAACCTTGTAAACGGAGCTAAACGATTTGAAAGTTTCTCCATCCAACCATTTTCACGTAAAAATTGCATAATAATCATTAACGGAATGACAATCATCGCTAACTGTAGCACTGCAATTACTGCCGTTTGAATGGCTTGTAATGAGATTTCAATCCAACCGTTCAGCACCGGATCTTCATTCGAAATCATGCCATACTGAGCGATGTCAGAACCACCCGTCCAAACAAGATTAATAAAAACAGCTGATAGTAAGGCTAATGAAATTCGAATTCCTGAGATAAACCACCAACTAACCCCTACTCTTGCTGCTAACGTTGATTCAATGAATAAATTGTGCGAAAAGGATAACATGATTGCCATGATAAATACTTCTTTAACCGTAAATTCAAACGAAATAATGGCTGCAATGGCCGCATACAAATTTAGTGCATTTCCAAGTACAAGTGGAACAGCAGCTTCACCTGAAAGACCAATCCACCCCATGACTGGACTAATTACATTTATAATCCACGGTAATACAGGTGTATGTTGTAAGATGGTTACAATCAAAGTCACTGGAAAAATGACCTTTCCCAATGTCACTGCTGTATGTAAACCTTCCTTGAACCCTCGATATGCAACTTTCGTCAAACCCCGTCCCCCTCATTTGATTATCATCAGTCATGATGTATACGTTCATTAAAGTGTAGATCCTGTTGTATTCGATCCTACTTTAAGCATAAGCTATTTTAAATAAAACGCAATCCGTCTCATCTGAATAACGGAATGGCGACACTATTTTTTCTTTTGCACCTTTTTCCCATCATAATGTTTATCTGCTCTACCCGATATTCTACGATAAACGAGTAAGATGAGCGCTACGACAATGATAAGAATCGAAATGAACTGTGCCATACGAATTTGCCCAACTAAGTAAAGACTATCCGTACGCATCCCTTCAATAAAGAATCTACCAAAGGAATACGCCATCGCATACGTTAAAAACACTTCTCCACGCAGTGGATTTTTTCTCCGTAAGACGAGTAATAAAATAAACACGAGAACATTCCAAAACGATTCATACAAAAAGGTTGGATGATACAACACGCCATCAATGCACATTTGATTCATAATAAAATCAGGTAAATATTGATGAAAACGATTGTAAGCCGCTTCTGAAATCGGACCGCCATGTGCCTCTTGGTTCATAAAGTTTCCCCAACGCCCGATCGCTTGCCCTAAAATTAAACTCGGTGCAACGATATCAACAAGTTGCCAAAATGATACCCCTTTCACTCGAGCAAATACAATCACCGTAACAATGGAACCGATTAAAGCACCGTGAATAGCTAAACCGCCTTCCCAGACGGCAAATACTTTCCACCAAGGGCCATCTGCATATTGTTCCCATTCAAAAATGACATAGTAGAGACGAGCGGAGAGTACGGCAATCGGTAAGCCGAAGACTAGCAAATCGATAAACAAATCTTTTTCTAAACCGAAGCGATCTGATTCTTTCGTCGCAAGCAACAACCCGATAAATGCACCGGTAGCAATAATGACACCATACCAATAAATCGTTAACGGTCCTAGTTGTAAAAATACTGGATCTAAAGAGGGGGCATTACAAGTCAATCAAACCACTCCGATCTAGATTGTCTTTTTCCTGTTCGATCATCGATGTCAATCGTTCTGAAAACTCTTCTGCCGCATTGACTCCCATTCGTTTCAAACGAAAATTCATTGCTGCCACTTCAATGATGACTGCTAAGTTTCGTCCAGGGCGCACTGGAATGGTCGCTTTTGGAAGGTGAACATCCATCACTTTAAACGTTTCTTCATCAAGACCTAACCGATCGTACTGTTTTTTTTCATCCCACAATTCCAAATGAATATTCATCGTAATCTTCTTATGTTTCAGCACGGCACCTGCACCAAACAACGTCATCACATTAATAATCCCTAATCCGCGAATTTCCAGCAAATATTCAATTAATGGTGGAGATTTCCCAATCAACGTATCATAATCTTCTTGATGTATTTCGACACTGTCATCTGCGACAAGTCGATGGCCACGCTTAACGAGTTCTAAGGCTGTTTCACTTTTTCCTACACCGCTTTGACCCGTGATGAGTACACCTACTCCATATACATCTACGAGCACTCCATGAATAGCTGTAAAAGGAGCAAACTTAATTTCCAAATAATTCGTTAACCGACTGATGACACGTGTCGTTTTTTTACGAGATTTTAAAATAGGTACACCGGCATAATTCGCCGCCTCTATGAGCACCTCAGGGACATCCATTCCTCTCGTAATAACAATGCCTGGTGTTACATCTGTACATAAACGTTCGACGCGATCCCGCTGTTGATATTCACTTAAATCCAAAAAATAGGCCATTTCCGTTTTTCCGATGAGTTGAAGACGTTCTTTCGGATAATACTTAAAGTAACCTGTCATTTCAATCCCTGGACGGGAAATGTCACTTGTCGTAATTTCTCTATGTAAACCATCCTTCCCAGCAACGAGGGTCAGATTAAAATTGTCTAGTAAGTCTTTTGTACGAACTTTCGTCATATAAATTCCCTCCCAGTGAGTACAACTGAGTTTTATTGTAGCATATTTTAACCCGTTGAAGAAAAGAGTCCGATTCGCTTCATGACGGTGGTCACTCTTTCGTCGCTCCCTTATTTCTCACCTGCCATGCATGTTTTCCACTCTTCATGGAGAGCATATTTAAGAGGAGGGATCATATGGAGCAATATTTTTTATCGATTGAACAATTGAATGAGAAGCTACATGAATGGAAAGGATTCCCGATAAAAATTGAAAAAATAGAATTACGAGATAAAGATGAAATTCGGATGCAATTGAACGATATCCATTACACAAAAAATACGCAAACGGAAGATGATTACAAAGGAATGTATGCTTTGCAATTGAATGGAAGCGGTAAAATTCAAACATCTAATGCATATGCGCCCCTGCCCGAAGAAATGTATGAAATCCCATTGGAAGAATCAAGTTTATATGAATATGATGGTTCACAATTTTTATTGAGTACAGAGCGAGGCGTTTATAAAATTGAACGATTACAGGAATAATTTCGTTCATTGATGAATGAAAAAAGCTGTCAATGAATCTTTCACAGAATCCTCCATCTTTAAGAAGAGAAAAGAGCGTAGGTTAAAATGACCTACACCCGTAACGTATCTTTCACAAGCTGATTTAAAATCGTATTTAAGATAGCAATCATAATGGCTGCTACGATTGCAATTCCAAAGTTGTCAATATAAAAATCGGGACTCATAACCGCTTGTGTTAGCATTAAAGTAATCGCATTAATTACAAATAAAAATAAGCCAAACGTTATGAATGTAATCGGTAATGTAAATAAAACTAAAATAGGTTTCACAAATAAGTTTAAAATCGATAAAATAAGACTTGCTAAAAGAGCAGTTCCAAAATCTTCGATGTGAAATGAATCAAACAGCTGGGCTACAATGATGAGTGTTACAGCGTTTAGAAATATGGATATAAACCATCTTAGAAACATTTAATGAACCTCTCTTTCGTCTGGTATGATTACAGCTGCTATTAAGTATACTGCTACTGATTGGAAAAGGCTAACAAATATACTAATAACAAACAGCAGGCGAATCACGGTTGGGTCAACCCGAAAATACTCGGCAATCCCCCCTAAAACTCCAGCGACCATTCGATTCGTTGATGAGCGATATAACCGTTTCATAGGCATAACTCCCCTCCTCACATCTACTATTTCCCTTTCACATCAACTTCTAACATAAATGACGCATCAAGATGTGTAACGGAAAGATAAACAACTCACTTATTTTTCAAAATCCCAAATGTAAAATTGTTCTTTTCCTAACCTTTTTTGCGCCGCTTCTTTTAAATCTGGATCAACTTTGGCAGGATCGCTAAAGTTTTTAATCATACCACCAGCTTGAGATTTATGTGCCATAATCGCCTCCATTTTTTGATGAAAGCGATCCGCAAGATCGTGAACAATATGTGGTTTTCCAAGATCTTCAACATGCGTATTTGTAATCGCTTGTGCCCAAACAACCGGTCGTTCATCAACAGGAAGCAAGCGAACTGCTTCTATAACCGCAGCACCTAAAGCGTTGTGGTCAGGATGCACAGCATGCCCTGGATAATGTGTAATAACTAAGGTCGGATTTATTTGCTCTAAAAGAGCTCGCACATGCTCGGCGACTTCTTCGCGATCTTCATACTCAATTGTTTTATCACGATAGCCGAGCAGCTTATAATCAATATCTAACAACTTACAAGCTCGTGCTAATTCTTGCTCTCTAATTTTCGGAAGCGTCTCTCGATTGGCAAATGGAGGTGAACCCATATTTCTACCCATTTCACCTAATGTTCCACATACATACGTAACTGGAATACCTTGCTCTCTAAATTTCGTAATTGTCCCAGCTGCCCCAAATGATTCATCATCAGGGTGTGCATAAATAACGACAACATGTTCCTTCATTTTTCTTCACCTATCTTTCACATATTTAATAGTCGAACGGTGTTTCACTTATTTGTAACGCAACCATGAGACGCCCATCTTCATCATGTCCAGCGAACAATAACTTTGCGTCTTCATAGATTTCCCAATCTGTTAATCCTTCCGCATAAATCCAGCCCTTTTCCATTTTTAAACCAACGCGAAAGAATTTTCCGTCAGATACTATTTTTGCTTGTGAAAAACGGACAGTAGCGTTGCGTACATAGATACCAACATTATATGCTTTTTCATTGACATGGCTTGCATAAGCTCCATTCGTCGTTTCTACGTGAACATATACATCTTTATGAATGAAGTGATTTAACATGCTTTGTGCTTCATCTATTTTAATCGGTTTCATATCTTCGTTCCCCCTACGTTTCAGTTACCACTTTTACCTTATCGAACCACATCCAACTCGTCAAAAAATAACACCTTAAAGTCTACGTTTTGTTTACTTTAGGAAAAACTGTTTCTGCATCATTAGCTTGTTTCACATAGCTAATAACGTTGCCATAGACTCACCCTTCTATTATTTGATACGATAATTGAAAGAAGTAAGGTGGTGCTAGGATCCATGAGAGAAAATGCACGTCCTCTTGTATTTGCTACGTGGATTGGCATTATTGTCAATCTTTTACTAACGATTATCAAAGGAGTAGCCGGCTTTATCGCTGGAAGTCGGGCTTTAATAGCGGATGCTGTCCATTCTGCCTCTGATATTGTCAGTTCAATTGTTATTTTATTCGGTGTAAAAATTGCTATGAAGCCACCCGATCAAGAACATCCATATGGACACGGAAAGGCTGAAAACATCGCCTCCATTATCGTAGCCCTACTATTAATACTCGTCGGTGTTGAAATAAGTATTTCTTCATTAAAAGTCTTTTGGAAAGAGGTCCCACCTGCACCAGGAAAGATTGCTCTGTATGCCATCTTCCTTTCCATCATCATTAAAGAGCTGTTATTTCAATATAAATACCGTGTCGGGAAAAAATATCAAAGTGCAGCCTTAATAAGTGATGCGTGGCATCATCGCTCAGATTCTCTTTCCTCCATCGCTGCTTTAGTAGGAGTTGGGGCAGCGATGCTTGGAGAATATTACCATCTTGCATTCCTTTTATATGGCGATGCGGTCGCTAGTATTATTGTGTCAATCATCGTCATCAAGGTAGGCTATAACTTGGCAAAAGAATCATCCATCATCATGATGGAAAAAGTACTCGCACCAGAAGATATTGAAACCTATAAGCAAACAGTTCTAACAGTTGATGGTGTTTTAAGAATTGATCAAATGCATGCCCGTACGCATGGAAGCTATGTTATCATTGATATTAAAATTAGTGTTGATCCAGAACTTACCGTGAAAAAGGGACATGAAATTGCAACGGTTGTAAAACGAACGCTCATGAACAATCATGACGATATTGCTGATGTTCTTGTCCATGTCAATCCGCATTCATTTTAAAAAATGACTTACACCCCATCTTGTGCTTGCATATCCAAGCACAAGATGGGGTGTATTCATCATGAAAAGACCTATAATGTTAACAACTTAGAGGCGATTGAAAAATAAATGAGTACACCGACAATGTCGGCAATGGACGTAATGAGTGGCGCACTAGCAGTTGCTGGGTCTAACTTTAATTTATTAAAAATAAATGGCATCGACATTCCAATTAGACTTCCAACGACGACAATGACAGTCATCGTAATGGCAACGACGATAGCGATTTTTATACCTCCTCTAAATACACCAACAGTAGCTACAGCAAGTGCCATCGTTAATCCTAGCGCTACGGAAACAGAAATTTCCTTCAAGAACATCTTCAACCAATCTTTCATTTTAATATCCCCAACAGCCATCGCCCGGATCATTAACGTCGCTGACTGTGAACCAGCATTTCCTCCACTATCTACTAACAACGGTAAAAAAAACACTAACGCTATATTTGAAGCAATAACATCTTCAAAATGTGCGATTCCAGCACCGGAAAAAATATTGATAAAGACTAGGAGAACGAGCCAACCAATTCGTTTTCGATATAACGTAAACGCATTTGCATCTCCTAGTCCTTCATCCATCGATCCAACGGGGGCCATCTTATGAAAATCTTCTGTCGTTTCTTCTTGAATGACATCAATTATTTCATCAACATGAACGACACCGATGAGTTGTTCATTGCGATTAACGACAGGAATCGTTACTAAATCTGTATCACGGAACACTGTAGCTGCGGGCTCTTGATCTAAATCCGTTGGAAAATAGACAACATCTGTTTCCATGTATGTTGATACAAGTGAATCACCTTCGGCAGCTAATAACTCCCGTAACGATAACGTGCCGATTAATCGTTTTTCTTCATCAATTACGTAAATATAATGGATATTTCTTTTGTTTTTCACTTCTTCACGGAGATGTTCAATTGCTTGATCGATCTCTAGCGATTGTTCAATCGCAATAAATTCTTTCTTCATTAATTTTCCTGTCGTTTCTTCGTTAAAAAGGGGTCTATTTTTATTTGTCATCCCTCATTGCCTCCCTCTGTTTCTCCTCATTCGCAAAAAGTAGCTCTAGTTTAGATCTCGATTATAATAAAATCGTTTCTATCCACACGGAGACTATTGACAACAATTGTATTCAATCATTTCTTCAAGAAGTGTAAAAAACACCCTCTACGAAGAAGGGTGTTTGAACAGACATAAATGGGTTTATGACATCAAGAACCCCCATCGTAGAGTTTTAGCACTATATGGCCTAGATAACTCGATGGTCATCCAGCTACATTAAAAACTACCTTAAGTCGATAGTTTTTGCTAACCCATTGGTGTCTCTCGACGTTTCTGGGTAGTAGCTGATCTCCATATAGGAACCTCACCTAACGAGGAAAAGTATATTCAATTGTAACTAACTACCTACACATTTGTAACAAATAGCGAAATCGTTGTCAAGCTTATTGAACGAATGAACGACATCGATTCGCATCTATCTTTTTTAATGCGCAAGGATACGGGGCTCTTTATGAAGGTTGAATGCGTTCCTTTTCCGCATGTCTTTCTGCCATTCGTTCTTGGTCTCGCTTTAAGATTCGCTTTAAATATTGGCCAGTATAGGAGGCCTCGACCTCGACAATTTCCTCAGGTGTTCCAGTGGCTATCACTTGTCCACCACCGTCACCGCCTTCTGGACCGAGGTCAATAATGTGGTCAGCACTTTTGATGACATCAAGGTTGTGCTCAATAACGACAACTGTATCACCATTGTCTACGAGCCGTTGTAAAACACGTAACAGTCGTTTAATATCATCCATGTGTAAACCAGTCGTCGGTTCATCTAATATATAAACCGATTTTCCATTTGAACGACGGTGCAGTTCACTTGCTAACTTCACACGTTGTGCTTCCCCACCCGATAATGTCGTCGCCGGTTGACCGAGTTTAATGTAACCTAAACCAACATCGTAAATCGTTTGTAGTTTCCGCTTAATGCGCGGAATATTTTCAAAAAACTGTAACGCTTCTTCAATCGTCATGTCTAAAATATGAGCGATGTTTTTTCCTTTATACTCTACTTCTAACGTTTCTCGATTGTAACGCTTTCCACGACATACTTCACATGGGACATACACATCTGGTAAAAAGTGCATCTCAATTTTAATAATTCCATCGCCGCGACACGCTTCACACCGACCGCCTTTTACATTGAAGCTAAAGCGACCTTTTTTATAGCCACGAATTTTTGCTTCATTCGTTTCCGCATATACATCACGAATATCATTGAAAACACCTGTATATGTTGCAGGGTTAGAGCGTGGCGTTCGCCCAATCGGTGACTGGTCAATTTCAATCACTTTCTCAACTTGATCGATCCCTTTTACTTCTTTATACTTTCCTGGTTTATGCTTTCCTCGGTACAACTCCTTCGCCAAAGCTTTGAATAAAATCTCATTGACCAATGTACTCTTTCCTGAACCAGAAACACCCGTTACGACGGTCAACAATCCTAATGGAAATGAAACCGACACATCTTTTAAATTATTTTCAGCCACTCCCTTAATTTCGATTATTCGTTTTTTATCTACTTTTCGCCGTTGAGCAGGTAGCGGGATGAATTCTTTTCCTGATAAATATCTTCCAGTTAATGATTCTTTCGCCTTCATCACTTGCTCCGGTGGGCCGCTAGCAACGATTTCTCCCCCGTGTTCTCCTGCTCCTGGACCGATATCTATTAACCAGTCTGCAGCTAACATCGTATCTTCATCGTGTTCAACAACGATTAACGTATTATCTAAATCACGCATTTGCTTCAACGTAAGAATGAGTCGATCATTGTCCCGCTGATGGAGTCCAATCGATGGTTCATCAAGAACATATAAGACCCCTGTTAATGCTGAACCAATTTGCGTAGCTAAGCGAATGCGTTGTGCCTCGCCCCCGGATAACGTTCCCGCTGAACGAGATAATGTTAAATAGTCCAAGCCGACATTTACTAGGAACTCCAAACGATCTAAAATTTCTCTTAAAATGAGACGAGCAATTTGGGCTTCTTTCTTCGTTAACTCGAGTGATTCAAAAAACTCTTTTGCCTCTGCTATCGATTTTTCTGTTACTTCACCGATATGTTTATCATTTATTTTTACAGACAAGGCTTCTTTATTTAGACGATATCCGTTACACGTTGGACAATCTTTTTGAGCCATATATTGATCTAGTTTTTCGCGAATGAAGTCTGAAGATGTTTCCCGATACCGCCGGGAAATATTGTTTAACACCCCTTCAAACGAAATCATATGATCGTGTGTTTTTCCGTAATCATTCACATAGCGAAAGCGAATTTTTTCCCGACCACTACCGTACAAAATTTTATTCATTTTCTCTTTCGGAATGTCTTTAACAGGAAGATCCATATCGATTTCGTAATGTTCACAAACGCTTGTTAACAATTGTGGATAGTAATTCGAACTGATCGGCTTCCACGCAACAATGGCGTGTTCATTTAAAGATTGATCCCAATCCGGGATTACGGAATCGAGATCAACTTCCGTTTTTGTTCCTAATCCATCACAGGAAGAACACGCTCCATACGGGGCGTTAAACGAGAATAAGCGTGGTTCTAATTCATGAATTGAAAATCCGCAAATCGGACATGCGTGGTTTTCACTAAAAACGAGTTCTTCTTCACCGATAACATCGACGATGACTGTTCCACCTGCTAAATTTAAAGCCGTTTCTAGTGAATCACTTAGCCGACTTTCAACACCCTCTTTAACGATAATCCGGTCAACAACGACTTCTATCGAATGTTTTTTATTTTTGTTCAGTTTAATATCGTCGGTAACTTCCCGCATTTCCTGATCGACACGAATACGGACATACCCTTCTTTCTTTAGTTTTTCAAGGATTTGTACGTGTTCACCTTTTCGTCCAGAAACGACAGGAGCTAAAATTTGCAACCTCGTTCGCTTAGGATACTGTAAAATTCGATCGACCATTTGTTGAATCGTTTGCGAGGTAATTTCCAGCTTATGTTCAGGGCAAATCGGTCGGCCTACACGAGCATACAATAACCGTAAATAGTCTGAAATCTCCGTAATCGTTCCTACCGTTGAACGCGGATTTCGACTCGTTGTTTTTTGGTCGATAGAAATCGCCGGTGATAAACCTTCAATCATATCAACATCTGGTTTATCCATCTGCCCAAGAAATTGTCGTGCATAAGCGGAGAGCGATTCAACGTATCTGCGCTGACCTTCCGCATAAATCGTATCAAAAGCGAGTGATGATTTACCGGACCCTGACAAGCCCGTCATAACGACAAATTTGTGTTTCGGAATCGTGACGTCTATATTTTTCAAATTGTGTGCTCTAGCACCTTGTATGATAATGGATTTGCTCGGCATGAACATGTCATCCTTCCACATTAATGTATAGTCGAATCGTGATGAGACGGTAAGTTTACATCGTTAGCTGTCCGCTTTTAGTTCGAATATAATATCACGTAATTCAGCTGCTTTTTCAAAGTCAAGCGCTTTCGCAGCTGCTTTCATTTCCTTTTCCATATTTTTCAACGTCTGTTCCTTTTCTTTTTCCGTTAATTCTGTTAAGCTTTTCGTCTGTACTTTATATTCCTCTTGTTCTTCGACAGCAATCGTTGCCCGAATAACATCTCGCACTTCTTTCTTAATCGTTGTTGGCGTAATATTGTGCTTTTCATTAAAGGCCTGTTGAATCTCACGGCGCCGATTCGTTTCGTCGATTGCTACTTGCATCGATTGTGTAACTTGATCAGCATACATAATGACTTCCCCGTTTTCATTTCGAGCGGCTCGGCCCATTGTTTGAATGAGTGAGCGTTCTGAACGTAAGAAGCCTTCTTTATCTGCATCGAGAATAGCGACGAGGGATACTTCTGGAATGTCAAGCCCTTCACGGAGTAGATTAATCCCTACTAAGACGTCATATGTTCCAATCCGTAAATCACGAATGATTTCAATCCGTTCTAACGTTTTAATTTCAGAGTGCAAGTATGCGACTTTCAACCCGAGTTCTTTCAAGTAATCGGTTAAATCCTCTGACATTTTTTTTGTTAATGTTGTGACGAGGACACGCTCATCACGATCAATTCGCTCATTAATTTCTCCAATTAAATCATCAATCTGGCCTTCAATCGGTCGGACGTGAACTTTCGGGTCTAATAAACCGGTCGGACGGATAATTTGTTCGGTCATTTCCGGTGTATGTTCGAGTTCATAAGGACCAGGTGTTGCGGAAATATAAATGAGTTGATTCGTTGATTTTTCAAATTCTTCAAAAGTTAATGGTCGATTATCTAACGCAGATGGAAGGCGAAAACCGTGATCAACGAGCACTTGTTTTCTCGCTCGGTCCCCATTATACATCCCGCGAATTTGCGGTAATGTTACGTGGGATTCATCGACAACAACTAAATAATCATCCGGAAAATAATCAAGCAATGTATACGGTTGCGCACCCGCCTCACGGAATGTCATATGGCGGGAATAGTTTTCAATTCCTGAACAGAAACCCATCTCTTCCATCATTTCAATATCGTAGTTTGTCCGCTGTTCGAGTCGTTGGGCCTCTAACAATTTATCTTGATCCCGTAATTCTTTTAATCGTTCCGCTAATTCTTTTCTAATATTTTCAATCGCTTTCTTCAACTTATCTTCACGCGTTACGAAGTGGGATGCTGGGAAAATGGCGACATGTTCACGGTCACCGATAATTTCCCCTGTAAACGCATCAACTTCTCGAATCCGGTCGATTTCATCGCCAAAAAATTCAATCCGAATACAATGTTCTTCCCGAGAAGCCGGAATAACTTCTACCGAATCACCGCGCACTCGAAAGGTTCCGCGTTGGAAATCAATATCGTTACGAGCATACTGAATCGCTACGAGATCTCGTAACAATTGATCTCGATCTTTTTCCATTCCCATTCGTAAAGAAAGCACTTGGCTCCGATATTCTTCCGGTGAACCTAACCCATAAATACACGAGACACTTGCTACGATTAACACATCTCTACGCTCAAACAGTGCTGAAGTTGCTGAGTGTCTTAGTTTATCAATTTCATCGTTCACACTCGCATCTTTTTCAATAAACGTATCCGATGACGGTACGTAAGCTTCAGGCTGATAGTAATCATAGTAACTGACAAAATATTCGACTGCATTGTTCGGAAAAAACTCTTTAAATTCACTATATAACTGACCAGCCAACGTTTTATTATGGGCGATCACTAATGTCGGCCGATTAATTTCTTTAATGACATTAGAAACGGTAAACGTCTTACCCGTTCCCGTCGCTCCTAATAAGGTTTGATGCCGTTGACCTGCCAATACTTTTTTCACTAAATCATCGATGGCTTGTGGCTGATCACCACGTGGCTCGAATTCGGATACGAGCTCGAATTTTTTATTCACCGATTCTGCCTCCGTTCTTCTTACAATAAGTTTATCATAGTTACTATCTATTTTAACATACTAACGAACAAACATTCTATCGTTATACATCGCACATCCACTTAAACCTACAAAGTACTAAATTGTAACAACTATTATAGATGTAAAAAGCATCCGCGTATATTTTTTATATACACGGATGCTTTTCGATTTGTATTTTTTGTTTTTGATGATAAGGAGGAGCTGTAAAAATAAATCCTAATTTATGATGGTCTCCCTCATAAAATGCACTTTGAACAAAACGAACTTCCCCTCGTTCATCTAAAACAGCAATTTTAAAAAAGGAGCCGCTATTTTGTAAGGCATAGTAAAAATCTTTGACAGTGGAAACGTGCAATCCGTTCACTTTCGTAATCGTTTCCCCAATTTGGAAATCTAAACGATCTGCTGGCGTATTCGGAATAATGCCTAATATTTTCAATCCGTGGTCAGTCGGATGAAAATAAGGCTGTTCTTCTTCTTTGCGGACCTTATTTCGATACTTCATCCATTCATGACCGAATAGGGCAATGATGACTGCTAAAAGCGAAGCCCATGGAACGATGATACTCATACTAGCAGCTACGATTACGATCATTGCTAATATAAAATTCGCTTTAGCTAGGATTCCAGCTTCCCGGTCGGGTCGGTTGCCTCTCGCTACGTAATCAAAACCGATTATAAACGGAACGAATAGTAAACGATACGATTCATCACCCATAGAAAAATATGGCCAAAACGGTGCAAACGGAGTAATCATACCAGCTGGAACTAATGTAAAAAACGGAATAACAGCTAACTTTTTAAGATGGTGTTCACCGATCCACAATCCTCGTTCGCCCATCGTTAACGTTGGAAACGTTTCGCTTCGTTTCATCCGGTGAAGCAAAGAGGCTTCGGCAAACAAAAACAAACTTAATAAAATAGCTAACGCTTGGAAATTCACTTCTGTAAGCCACGTATACTCCTTAAATAGGAAGGGGGCAAACAGTAAGAGAACATATGTCAGTCCAATCGTATAACTCGGCGATAACATCGAAAAGCGAAAACTAAGTAAAATGACGATAATACTTAACACGATGATCGTTTCAATAGATAAAACAATCCCAAGCCCGATCGTAATGAGTGAAATAAACAAACCGAAACCGATCGACAACGGTAATGTATGCTTCCACTCAGAAAATATATCAAAAACTTTATAGCCGAAGTTCATTCGTTCTTGTTTGATTCGTCGATACCCCGTAAAGACAACGAGTAAGATCACCCAATATAATAAAGGATTTAAAAAAAATCTACCGACACCTTTGATCCCTTCTATCAACCATGCTTCGATCACCTTGATCACCTTCCATCACACGATGAATGTTACAGCTGTCTGGCTAAAAATTAAACAATCCTCTTTATTAAAATCATTCTCTATACGGTATTCTACTATTCTAGTATACTCGAAAAACGAGTAAATTTCTCGCTTTCCTACCATAATGATCAGGAAAGCGGTTCATCAACGTCTTTTTCTATTAAAATTGTAAACGATGTGCATAAAAAATATCGCTTCCGTCACTTGTAAAAGAAAAAACCGTGGGTATTCACCCCACGGATGTACTGAATTATTGTAAAGATTCAATTGCTTTTTGTAACTGGTGGTCATCTTTTCCTTCACGAACGATTTCGTATATTTTTCCTTCAATTAATCCGGCCGTTTCCTCATCGATTTCACCAGTTACTTTTAAGTTATGATCCTTTTGAAATGATTTTATACTTGCTTCGGTTTCCTTACTAAAATAACCGTCGGTGCGGCCAGGATCATAGCCTAGACCTTGTAACATCTGTTGAATGTTTTCAATGTGTTCACCCGTTTGATCATACTGTAATGGCTCTTTTATATGCACCGGATTGGCATGATAATAATCCGGTTGTTTCACTTCTATCGTCGGTTTTACACCTTTTTCATTAATCCAATTTCCTTTCGGTGAAAGCCATTTATAAAATGTTAATTTTATCGTACTACCGTCCCCTAAAGGTACAGCTTGCTGGACAGTTCCTTTTCCAAAACTAGTTGTACCAATGACATCATATCCAACTTCTTTCATAGCAACCGCAAGAATTTCTGATGCTGATGCGCTTCCTTCATTGACTAAAACATTAATTGGATAGTCTTTCTTTTCTTTTAAGCCTGTATAATATTTTTCCTTCTCTCCATCAGGGTCTTCAATTTGAATGTACGGAACATCATTTGGTATGAAGTGTTCTAAAATTTCTTCGACAGAATTTAACAGACCACCGGGATTACCACGTACGTCAATAACTAAACCAGTGATTCCTTTTGACTCAAGTTTTGTCAAATGGTTATTAAATTCATCAGCAGTACCTTCGGAAAAGTTCGTTATTTCAATAATCCCGATTTTCTCTTTTTCCTTCGTAACGACTTCAGAATAGACGGTTTCTACAGGAATCGTATCTCGAACAATCGTTATTTCAAAAGGCTCTTTTGCCCCATTTCGTTTAATTTCTAAAACAACTTCGGAACCTTTTTCTCCTCTAATCTTAGCAACGGCTTCACTTAAATCTAAACCTTCGAGACTTTCTTCATCAACTGATAGCACTTGGTCATTAGGTCGTAAGCCAGCTTTTTCAGCCGGTGAATCTTTAATAGGTGCTACGATCGTTACTTGACCATTAATCATGCTCACTTCAGCGCCGATTCCTTCAAATGAAGATTCAATCTGATCATTAAACTCTTCCACTTCCTCGACATCCATATACGTACTGTAAGGGTCTTCTAAAGTGGATAACATGCCTTTAATGGCACCTTCAATCAGTTTGTCATCCTCTATATCTTCTATATAATGCTGTTTAATAAGGCCATATGCTTTGTTCACTTTATTTATATTTTCTGGTGGCTGAATCTCATCAAGCTCCTCAGTCAGCAAACCTTCTTGTTGTAGACGATTATTTGATGTGAACGGGTTATTTGACTGGGCAAATGATACTCCTAAATATGCACCAAGAAAGCCTAACAATAAGGCTGCGATTGAAAGTAATATAATGTGTCTTTTTTTAAAATTCATGTACTCACCCCAAATTACGTATTTAACAAATTATACGATCTAATATTGAAAAGCATACCATGTTATCTCACTTCTGACTATGATTTCGGTAGTTAAATCGATAATTGATCAACTTCGTTTTAGAAAAAAGGCATCCCAAAATGAGGGATGCCTTCGACAAAAATCGAAAATATATAGTTTGCTTAAGGTAAATATGACATCGGGTTAACAGAATTACTTTTTGCAGCGTTCCATGGACCTTCATGAATTTCAAAATGCAAGTGTGGTCCCGTAGACATTCCTGTGTTTCCTGTTGCACCGATTACATCACCTTGTGACACTTTTTGTCCAGTTGAAACGTTAATGTCATTCAAGTGTGCATATAAAGTTGTATATGTTTTTCCATTCATTGAATGGGAAATCATAATTGTTTTTCCATATCCATTCATTGTACCAGCCGTCACAACAACACCCGATGCTGCTGCATGCAGTGGCGTGCCGATTGGAGAGCCTATATCAATTCCGGCATGCAACTTCGTTTGCCCTGTTTTCGGATGAACTCTCGTACCGTAAGACGAAGTTACTCCTCCTGCCGCTGGCCAAATGAAGTCACTTGTTGGCTGTGGCTGTTGTTGTTCTACTACTGGTTCTGAATTCGATGCATTTTCACTTGAGCTTGAATTTGAACTAAAGCTCGTCTTAGGACTTGAACTTGGAGCTGAAGCTGACGGTGCCGTTGTAGCTTCTTCTTCAACTTCATTTGCTTTTTCTGTTGTTTTTGCTCCTGAGTCTTCAGAGTTTACTTCTTGAGATTCTCGTACTTGTTGTTCTTGTAGTTTTTGCTGCTCTTTTTGTTCTGTTTCTTTCTGTGCCTCTTTTTCTACTTGACGTTCGAGGTCACCTTTTTGTTCTTTAGCTAACTGTTTAGCTTTCTCAATAGCAGCATCTTGAGAATCCAATATTTCTTGTTCCTCTTCCAACGTTAAATGATATTGTTCTAGTTCACCTTGTTCTTCTACTAACTCTATAACCAATTCCTCTTTTTCAGCAATTTGTTGGTCGAGTTGTTGTTCTAATGTGACAAGTTCTTTCTTCTGGTTTTCCAAAGATTCCTTTTTCTGCTCGACTTCTAATTTTTTCCGCTCGACTTCTACCTTTTTACTTTCTAATTCATTTTTGTCTTCGTCATGTTCTTCCATAATCGATTTGTCTTGATCCATAATCGTATTTACAGTAGATGTACGACTAATAAAATCACCAAAATCTTTCGAACCTAAAATAACTTCAACAAATTTCATTGGGCCACCATTTTTTTGGATGGAGCGGAGACGGTCTTTTAACAGCTCTTCACGTTTAGCTATTCTTTCTTCTAAATCTTCAATATCGATAACGAGCTGTTCAATTTGCTCTCCTAAATCTTCCATTTCTTGATTCGTCTGTGAAATTTCAGTTTCCTTTTGATTGATTTTTTCTTTCATTTTTGTCAATTGTTCATCAATAGCTTTAATATCATCATTAATATCTTTTTGTTCATCTATATTTTTCTTAATTTTTTCCGCCGTTTTTCTCTTATCTTGAATGACATGTCCACGTTTATCAGAAATTTGTCCCTGTTCCTCTTCCAACTTATTCAACTCTTCATTCAATCCTTTGGTGGATTGAGCCGACACATAACCCGTACTAGTAGACAATGCTAAAAATGTTGCTAACGCATATGCATTAAACTTCTTCAAGATTCTTCCCCTTTCCCTACATAAATCTATGTATCTACTTTTGTCCAAACACTTAAACTTTAAGGAATTTACGGATACTCATCATACTTCCCCAAATACCGATGATGACACCGAGTGCAACAATCATGAGCGATAGTTGCCAAGCCAATGGGTTAAATGGTAACAACTCCGCAAATTTAAAGGTAATGTGTGGACTAATATTTTTATCTAAATAATAGTAACCGGTCAATACTCCAGCGATTGGAATAATCGAGCCGAATAATCCGAGTAACATACCTTCAATGAAAAACGGCCATCTAATAAACCAATTCGTTGCACCGACTAATTTCATAATGCCTATTTCTGTACTTCTAGCCATAATTGTCAGTTTAATTGTATTGGAAATTAGAAAGATTGCTGTAAATAAAAGCCCGATAATCAGTATAAGACCGATTGTACGTGCCTGATTGTTGAACTTGAAGAGGCGTTCAACGACTTCTTTTCCGTAAACAACGTCTTCTACATGGTCAAGTTTCTTTACTTGATTAGCAATATGTTCTGTTTCATCAGGATTAAGTGCTTTAACGATATAAACATGATTTAAAGGATTGTCCTGTTCAAATAACCCCCAAGATTTCCCTTCTTCCCCCATACTGTCGATTAACTTTTCAAGTTCTTCATCTTTGGAAGAAAAGACAACGGTGTCAACCTTCTTAAATTCTTCTATTTGCTTCCCTAATTGTTGAATCTCTTCCTCCTCTGCTGTTCGATCAATATGAACGTTTATTTCTACATCTTTTTCAACTTGCTCCGCCATATGGTTGAGATTCAACATCAATGCTACGAACGCACCTACTAACATTAACGTCACGGTCACTGCACTGATGGAAGCGACTGACATCCAACCATTTCGAAAAATGTTTTTAATACCTTCTCGCAAATGCCGTTTTAACGTTCTAGGCTTCATAGCCGTATTCACCCCGATCCTCATCCCTGACGATCGACCCATTTTCTATTGCAATAACACGCTTTTTAATTGTATTGACGATTTCTTTACTGTGAGTTGCCATAATTACAGTTGTTCCTCGATCATTAATTTCTTCAAAAACTCGCATAATTTCCCATGACGTGTCGGGATCCAGGTTTCCTGTCGGCTCGTCCGCAATAACGATCTTCGGATTATTAGCAATCGCACGAGCAATCGATAGTCGTTGTTGCTCACCGCCGGATAGTTCGTGTGGTAAAGAACGTGCTTTTCCTCGCAAACCAACAAGCTCCAATACTTCCATTACTCGTCTTCGAATGATTCGTGGGTGTTCTTCGATTACTTCCAGCGCAAAAGCAACATTTTCGTAGGCTGATAGTTTTGGAAGCAATTTAAAGTCCTGGAAAACGACACCTATTTCTCTACGTAAGTAAGGGATCTCTTTTTCTTTCAGTTTATTAATGTTCGTATTGTTGACGACAATTTCGCCACTTGTCGGTTTTTCCTCTCGGTAGATTAATTTTACAAGTGTCGACTTTCCTGCACCACTTGGTCCTACTATGTATACAAATTCACCAGGCTTTATATCTACATTAATGCCGTTTAAGGCAGTTACCCCATTATCATATGTCTTCGCGACATCCATCATTAAAATCATATATTCTCACCTTTACGTTTTAGTAACATTCTATTTCAATCAATTCGTCACTTAAATTACGTCACACGATATAAAATGTAACGTGAATCGAGCTGTTCCTCACAATCCCAATCCATTATAACATCTTTCAACATTTTTTTAGATACAAAATGATTACATTTTCATTTCAATCCTAGACTTTTCGCGGATTTTGTTACATTCGATTAATATTTGGGAAATAATGGTTAAAAATTATCCGTTTAATTGTTGCTAATATAAAGAAACCCTTTAGTAAATCTAAAGGGTTTAGTTTTTTAGGCGATTTATGAAAATCAAAATAGTAAACGGAGGCGATTCATTTTTAGATAAATAAAAAACTTGGTCCACATTCGTTAGACCAAGTTTTTTATTGTTTATTTATTATTTCTTTTCTGCCAACCAGTCTGCAAGCGTTTGTGCATCTTCATCTGATAAATCTTGAGCTGGCATAGTTCCAACACCATTTACGATGATGTCTTTAATTTCATCAGCTGAATTGTTAGCTCCAGCATTGTTTAAGTCTGGTCCGGCACCACCTGATAGGTCTTCTCCGTGACATGAAGCACAACTTTGTTTGTAAAGATCTTCTGCGCCTGATGCTTCAGTTGTTTCACCATTATCAGCAGCATCGTCGCCATTTGTAGCCCCATCATCTCCCCCTCCACCACATGCACCTAAGACGAGGGCTGAACCGAATAAAACTGCCATTAACCACTTTTTCATTCAAAAGTCCCCCTTACCAAAAATTAATAGAATACTACCAACACCTATATTATAACCAATCTAACGTGTTTTAAAACCCTTTTGCGTGTAAAGGTTTTATTAAGAACCCACTCAAAACATTGATATATAAACATTTGCGGCGAATTGTGGCATTTTCGTGAACTCATATAGAGACAACATTTTTACAGTTTTTTTGCCGGCGTCTAGAGGAAAACAACTTATGAATCGATGTATAAACGTAAGTAAGCATCGATAAAAGGGTTAATATCACCATCGATCACCCGTTGAATGTTTCCTATTTCAACATTTGTTCGGTGATCTTTTACCATCGTATATGGATGGAAGACGTATGAACGAATTTGGTTTCCCCAACCGATTTCTTTTTGTTCACCGCGTAGTTCAGCTAACTCTTCTTCCTGTTTTTCAATTTGTAGTTGATACAATTTTGACTTCAACATTTTCATAGCTGATTCACGATTTTTTATTTGTGACCGTTCATTTTGACATGTTACGACGATGTCTGTTGGTAAATGGGTAATGCGGACTGCAGAATCTGTCGTATTAACATGCTGTCCGCCTGCACCACTGGAGCGGTAAGTGTCTATTTTAATATCTTCATTTTTGATTTCGATATCGACATCATCTGTCATTTCCGGGGTGACATCACACGAAACAAAAGACGTGTGACGGCGACCCGACGAGTCAAAAGGAGATATGCGTACTAAACGGTGAACACCTTTTTCAGCTTTTAAATAGCCATATGCATTGTGACCTTTAATTAATAGCGTAACACTTTTTACACCTGCTTCATCACCAGGTAAATAGTCCAATGTTTCTACCGTAAAACCTTTATCCTCACACCACCGTTGATACATACGCAGCATAATGCTTGCCCAGTCTTGAGATTCTGTTCCACCAGCACCTGGATGTAGTTCTAAAATAGCATTATTCGCATCATAAGGCTCACTTAACAACATTTGTAATTCAAAGTCATTCACTGCTTTCCGTAATTGGACAATTTCTCGTTCCAATTCCTCGAACAATTCTTGATCGCTTTCTTCTTTGACCAATTCATACGTTACTTCAAGGTCAGCTAATGTTTCAGCCATCTGTTTAAACCCGTCCACTAAGTGCTTTAAATGGTTCGTTTCAGCTATAACTTTTTGGGCTACTTGTTGGTCATCCCAAAAGTTCGGTTCAGCCATTTGCAATTCGAGTTCTTTAATTCGTGCTTCTTTTTCCTCTAAGTCAAAGAGACCCCCTAAATTGTTCAGTACGCGAAATCATCCGTTCAAGTTCATGTTTAATATCAACAAGTTCCATTCTCTTCACCTCTATTTTTATGAAAAGCAGCCATTTATATACGACTTGGGCTGCTTTAAAAACTATGCATTTTCCAACGACTTTACACACGTTTATTTTTTATCCGCCATGACAGTTTTTATACTTTTTGCCACTTCCACATGGGCAAGGATCATTTCGACCAATATTATGTTTTCGAACATATGGACGACGTTTTTTCTTTTTCTGATCTTGTCCACCGGAAACAGCTTGTGTATTTTTCACAACTTCTTCACGTTGCAAGTTTTCGCGAATATTCGCTTTCATAATGTATTTCGATACTTCTTCTTCAATGCTTTCTATCATCGCTTCAAACATGGCGAAGCCTTCCATTTGATATTCTCGTAACGGATCGTTTTGTCCATACGCTCGTAAATGAATCCCTTGACGTAATTGATCCATCTGGTCAATATGATCCATCCACTTCGTATCAACCGTGCGTAACAAAATAACCTTTTCGAATTCTTTCATCTGTTCTGGTGAGAGCTCTTCTGATTTTTCGTCATAGCGAGCTTTCACTTTATCCATTATAAACTCTATAATTTCTTCAGAATCTTTACCTTTTATATCTTGAACAGATATATCGTCGTATTGTAACAAGTTACCGTGGGCAAATTCAACAATTGCATCGTAATTCCACAATTCTTCGTCTTCATCTTGTGTATGAGCACCGACGACACGTTCAACTGTTGATAAAATCATATTTTCGATAATTTCACGAAGATCATCCTCTGTTTCAATGACCTGCATTCGCTGTTTATAAATAATTTCTCGTTGCTCACGTAAAACATCATCATAAGACAGAATTGTTTTACGAGCATCAAAGTTATTACCTTCGACGCGTTTTTGCGCAGATTCAACTGCTCGAGATACCATTTTACTTTTGATAGGCTCAGAATCATCCATCCCGAGTCGATCCATCATATTACTTAAGTTATCAGAACCGAAGCGACGCATTAATTCATCTTCCATTGACAAGTAAAATTGGGACATACCGGGATCGCCTTGACGGCCCGCACGCCCACGGAGTTGGTTATCGATCCGTCGAGATTCATGGCGTTCCGTTCCAATAACAGCAAGGCCACCTAACTCTTTAACACCTTCACCAAGCTGGATATCTGTTCCACGACCAGCCATGTTCGTCGCGATGGTGACCGCTCCTTTTTGTCCTGCTTGTTCGATAATCTCAGCTTCCCGAAAATGGTTCTTTGCATTTAAAACATTATGCTTAATCTTCGCCTTTTTTAATAATTTAGAGATTAATTCACTCGTTTCAACCGCGACTGTTCCGACTAACACAGGTTGTCCTTTTTTATGTCGTTCTTTAATTTCCTCAACAACGGCTCGAAACTTTCCTTCCATCGTGCGATAGATTAAGTCCGGATGGTCTATTCTTGCAATCGGTTCATTCGTCGGTATGGCAATGACATCCATATTGTAAATGTTTCTAAATTCTTCCTCTTCCGTTTTAGCTGTTCCCGTCATTCCTGAAAGCTTCTGGTACATTCGGAAAAAGTTTTGAAATGTAATCGAAGCAAGTGTCATGCTTTCATTTTGGATGTTCAACCCTTCTTTTGCTTCAATCGCTTGGTGTAACCCTTCACTATAACGGCGCCCTTTCATCAAACGTCCCGTAAACTGATCCACGATGACAACTTGACCTTCCTGCACGACATAATCGGTATCGCGTTGCATGGAAACGTGTGCTTTTAACGCTTGATTAATGTGATGCGTTAACGTTACGTGTTCTAAATCAAATAAGTTGTCGATTGAGAAATATTGTTCAGCTTTATTAATTCCTTCTTCTGTAAGTTGGACACCTTTTGTCTTTTCATCATACGTATAATCCGTTTCTTGATTTAACGTATTGACAAAGGCATTCGCCCGTTGATAAGCTGTCGCTGACTTTTGTGCTGAACCGGAAATAATTAACGGTGTTCTCGCTTCATCAATTAAAATGGAGTCGACCTCGTCGATAATTGCAAAATGAAGTGGACGTTGTACCATTTGTTCTTTATACAAAACCATATTATCTCGTAAATAATCAAAGCCAAATTCGTTATTCGTTCCATACGTAATATCTGCTTCATACGCTTCCTTTTTTTCCTCTTTAGACAAGCCAGTCTCATTTAAACCGACGGTCATACCTAAGAAGTTATACAATTTTCCCATTTCTGCGGCATCGCGGTCAGCTAAATAATCGTTCACTGTAATGATGTGAACGCCTTTTCCAGATAAAGCATTTAAATATGCCGGCATTGTCGCAGCTAATGTCTTCCCTTCACCTGTTTTCATTTCGGCTATATTCCCTTCATGAAGGGCGACAGCACCGATGAGCTGAACCGTAAATGGACGCATGTTTAAGACACGCTTAGAACCTTCACGAACAACTGCATACGCTTCAACTAAAAGTTCGTCTAAACTCTCCCCATTCTGGTAGCGTTCCTTAAATTCTTCTGTCTTTTGCTTCAACTGTTCATCTGAGAGCTTTTCATACTCTGGCTCTAGTGCTTCGATTTGATCAACTGTTTTTTGTATTCTTTTCAATTCTCTTGAGTTTCGACTGCCAAAAATATTTTTCAAAAACCCTAGCATATTGAACGCTCCTCTAATTATATGTTTAACAAGAAAAAATAAAATTAGGTCGACACTTCAGATGGATTGCTTCTTTCTATATGCATTCATCGTACGAAAACGGCAGAACTTAAAAGAAGTCATTCACACAATGTCGACACATAACGATTATAAAAAACT
>DASUXY010000002.1:0-63217 GCA_036377675.1 Bacillota bacterium | reverse complement strand
CTACGCATTTCACCGCTACACGTGGAATTCCACTCTCCTCACCTGTCCTCAAGTCCCTCAGTTTCCAATGACCGCTCACAGTTAAGCTGCGAGATTTCACATCAGACTTAAGAGACCGCCTGCGCGCGCTTTACGCCCAATAATTCCGGACAACGCTTGCCCCCTACGTATTACCGCGGCTGCTGGCACGTAGTTAGCCGGGGCTTTCTGGTTAGGTACCGTCAAGGTACCGCCCTATTCGAACGATACATGTTCTTCCCTAACAACAGAGTTTTACGATCCGAAGACCTTCGTCACTCACGCGGCGTTGCTCCGTCAGACTTGCGTCCATTGCGGAAGATTCCCTACTGCTGCCTCCCGTAGGAGTCTGGGCCGTGTCTCAGTCCCAGTGTGGCCGATCACCCTCTCAGGTCGGCTACGCATCGTTGCCTTGGTAGGCTTTTATCCCACCAACTAGCTAATGCGCCACGGGCCCATCTGTAAGTGGTAGCAATGCCACCTTTTATTCTTTTATCAGGCGATAAAAGACGTCATCCGGTATTAGCTCACGTTTCCGCGAGTTATCCCGGCCTTACAGGCAGGTTGCCCACGTGTTACTCACCCATCCGCCGCTCGTTCCACAAACGTCCATCCGAAGACTTCAGTCTGCTTCCCGCGCGCGACTTGCATGTATTAGGCACGCCGCCAGCGTTCGTCCTGAGCCAAGATCAAACTCTCCATAAATGTTTTATAGATCGTAATTGAAACAAATCAATTACGGAGTAATCTTAGCTTCATTCGTTTGTAATCAATGAAATTTCTTAACTGACGTAAAACGTCAATCGAATCCTTTCAGTTGATCACTGGAAAAACACGGAGGTGTTTTTCCATCTGCATACTCGTTGTTTTGTTCAGTTTTCAAAGAGCATTGATTATTCGCCACCTCTTGGGGCGACTCCTCTAGTATAACATGTTCATTTTTTAATGTCAACATGTTTTCGAGAGAAAAAAATCATACACTTCGTTGATACTTACATTTGTTTCGTTGATTCCTTTTGTTGTGCCTCTTTTGAGGGCAACGTTTACTACTTTATCACGTTTTTTTAAAGATGTCAATGATTTTTTAAAACTTATTTTATTCGATTGATGTTTATATGGACGGAAAATGAGAAGCTTCATTAAATATATATCAAATTACTTCTACTTCAAATATATACTTCGCTTCGAGTAACCATTTAATATTGAACGTACACCTGCTATACTAATTCATCTTCCGTTTTATTTCAAACCATTTCTTTTTATATTCGTTCTTTCAAACACTTTATATGTACTAAACAACAACATCTTAGCATTTGATAGCTCTTTTAATTCAATTCTGTTCCTATAATATGCTATAATATCCTTGTAATTTACAAGGAGGACAAATATGCCACAGATCGTTTATAAAAGTAAAATTAACAAAATCCGTTCCTTTGCCTTAATCTTAATTTTTGCAGGAATTGGCCTCATGTATATCGGCTTATTGGTTAAAAAAATACAATGGCTCATGTTTTTGTTTTTTATTCTTGGTGTATTAAGCGTTATTTTAAGTAGTGTCATTTATTTGTGGATCGGTATGTTATCTACACGAGCCGTTTCGATAATTTGTCCAAGTTGTGAAAAACCAACTAAAATGTTGGGACGAGTTGATGCATGTATGCATTGCAAACAACCATTAACGATGGATAAAGATCTCGAAGGTAAAGAATTCGATGAAAAATATAACAAGCGTCGATTTAAAAAGAAATCAAAGTGAAGTCATCGCATACATAAAAGTATCCGTCTCTATGGCGGATATTTTTATGTGAATTTTTCAAACGAGAATTACCACTCCGTTCATCTTACGTATAATTTTGTACAATAGTCATCCTGTGTGACTTCTGCCAATGAACTGAACAAAGTCTTTACTATATATTAAACGGCATGACTTCACCGTCATCACTTTAAAACGGCTTTTGTCTATTTTTAAGCAGAACCGAATGACTTTCACATGGCATTACAAACTGGATACAATCTGCTTCACAATGCACTTATATCAATACTCGATGTTAAGTTCTTGTCTATGATTTATGATCGTCTAAAATAAAGGAGACTTGCATAATGAAAATAGAAAGAGGACCATTATTACATTTTGACTTTGCTACACCGAAGGGAAAAATTCAGCCTATCACATTTTCAAATCCGATTGAAGTGATTACAACTACATCAATCGATGACGTAATCAGTAGTTTAGAGCGTGTTCAACAAAGGGTTCATGAGGGAAAGTACGCTGCTGGCTATATATCCTATGAGGCAGCACCTGCTTTTCATCAACAGTTTAAAGTGAATGGCAAACCGAATATGCCACTTATTTGGTTCGGTATTTTTGAGGGGCCTACTCAGCTCGGTCAACCATTAAAAGCAACGAATACATTTACAACTCATGCGTGGGAACCTTCTGTAGCTGCTAGCGATTATTATAAACATATGGATACGATCCAATCCTATCTTAAAAATCAACAAACAGAGCAGGTGAATTACACCATCCGAATGAAATCGCAATTTAGCGGTGACCCGATTGCTTTTTATAAACAATTACAAAAAGGACAAGACGCACAATATACAGCCTATGTAGAAATGGGAGGTTTTTCTATTGTTTCTGCCTCACCTGAATTGTTTTTTCAACTAAGTGATCGAAAAATTACAACAAAGCCAATGGCCGGAACGGTGGTACGAGGGAAAACATTCGAAGAGGATGAAGCGCATGCTAAATGGTTACAACAGTCAGAGAAAAACCGCCATGAAAATGAACAAATTGTCCAATTAATGAAACAAGACTTAAAAGGTATTGCAAAACCCGGAACGCTAAAGGTTCCTAAACGATACGAAATTGAAAAATATCCGACCATTTATCAAATGACATCGACTGTAACGGCGGAACTTCTCTCACATAAAAATGTAGTCGATATTTTTAAAACGTTATTTCCATCAGGATCGATTACAGGGTTACCGAAAGCAGAAACGATGGAAATTATTGCTCAGTTAGAACAGGAACCTCGTGATGTATACAGTGGAGCAATTGGGTACATTACCCCTGAATGGGATGCCATTTTCAACGTTCCAATTCGAACAGTTACGATCGACCATCGCGATGAAAAAGCCATTTACGGAGCAGGTAGTGGAATTACGTTGAACTCGGCAAAGTCAGAAGAATACAATGAAGTGTTAGCGAAAGCTAAAGTTTTGGAAACAAAGCGACCACACTTTGAACTTCTAGAAACAATCGGTCTATTTCATGGAGAACTATACCTCTTAGATGAACATTTACGTCGATTACAACGTTCTGCTACTTATTTTGATTATCCTTTTAATCGAGAAGTAATAAAGAGGAAGCTTTACTCTTTCGCTAAAAAACATTCACAAAATAACTATCGCGTAAGATTATTGTTACATAAAGAAGGAACTTGTACGGTTGAAGGATATCCGATTCAACTTCACGACTCTACTGAACGAAAAAAAGTCGTGTTAGCAAAATCACCGATTCAAAAAGAAAATGTATTTCTATATCATAAAACGACCTATCGTGACATGTATGAAGAGCATAAACAAACAGAAACGAAATTGTTTGACGTTTTACTGTGGAATGAAGACGGTGAAGTTACTGAATTTACAACAGGAAATATAGTCGTTGAAATGGATCAGCAACGATTTACACCTCCTGTTCAAAGCGGCTTGTTAGCGGGGACATTTCGAGAAGTTTTATTACGAGAAGGTAAAATAAAAGAACGAACGATCCGCATCGAGGATTTAAAAAAATGTGCAAGCATTTGGTTTATAAATAGCGTTCGTAAATGGGTACGAGTCAAGCTAGACACCGACTCCGGCAATCGATAAAACGGACATATACGAAACATAAACGAGACGATTAAAACTTTCCTTTAAATAGAGCCATGGTGTAGGACACATCATGGCTTTATACATAAAGGTTTATATTAATGATTTACAGCTTTCTTTTCCTTACAATCTTTACACTGACCATAAACTTCAAGACGGTGATGACTTACATCAAACCCCGTAACCTGTTCTGCAAGCGATTCGACTTCATCCAATGGCGGATAATGAAAATCAGTAATCTTCCCACATTCTTCACAAATAACATGATAATGATCGGACATATTACTGTCAAATCGACTGGATGAATCACCGTACGTAAGTTCTCGAACTAATCCATTTTCACGTAACACACGCAAATTGTTATAAACGGTAGCCACACTCATATTCGGAAATTTTCCTTCAAGTGCTTTGTAAATCTCATCAGCTGTCGGATGTGCTTCTGAGTTAAAAAGAAATTCAAGCACCGCATGACGCTGTGGTGTAATACGAACATTGGAGCTTTTTAACCGTTCAATCGCCTGCTGTAATTTTTGTTCGGACATCGTCATGCACCTCGCTTTCAATTAATATTTAACTAATTATAATATTATTATATTATAATCTTTACAATTAGTTTACAATTTATACGTGTCCCTTGTCAATATATAAGTATTGTCAGTTAATAATTTCTTTAATTTAAAAGTCGTTGAAAACATCATTTTTAAACGTCCGCTTGAAGTGGTATTTCTTTTCCATTCAATTGATGATTTACATAGCGAGCGGCGACAAACAAGAAATCAGACAGTCGATTCAAATAAGAAATAACGAGTGGATTAACATCGTCACCGATGCCGACAGCCATTCGCTCTGCCCTTCTTACGACCGTTCGCGCACTATGTAAGGCGCTTGAAGCCGCATGACCTGATGGTAAAATAAAGTTTGTTAATGTGGGCAATGTTTCGTCCCATGTATCAATTTGGTCTTCGAGCTCTTGGATATGCTTTTGTTGAAGCTTCCATGCTACTTCTTTGTCTCGAGGTGTCGCTAATTCGGAACCGACATGGAACAAAATCGTTTGAATGCGATGCATTGTCGGAAGAAATACATCTTTTTTATCCCATGTTTCTCGTTCCAAAAAACTAAGAGCCAATCCAATCATCGAGTTCGCTTCGTCGCATGTTCCGTAGGCTTCAACACGCAGATCATTTTTCGGAACACGTTTCCCGGAAATGAGCGATGTTTGCCCTCGGTCACCTGATCTCGTATAAATACGCATTATTAATACCCCCTCGTTACATCGATTATATTTATGAACTCATCTTTTTGAGCCACGTATTGCTTTAAATTATGTATAAATATTTCTAATGAACGCGTCACATACATCGATGACATCCCTGAAAAATGCGGAGTGACCGTTATATTCTCTTCCTTCCAAAACGGGTGATCTTCAGGAAGTGGCTCCTCTTTAAAAACATCTAACACAGCGTGAGCAATCTCGCCGTCTTGAATCGCTTGTAACACTGTCTCCTCACGAACGACATCTCCCCGTCCCATATTTAAGAAAATAGCTGTTTCTTTCATTTTTTGAAAATGTTGACGTGAAAATAAGTTTTTCGTTTCTTTTGTACTCGGTAATACAGAAATAACGAAATCAGCTTTTGGTAACACGTCAATCATTTGCTCTGTGGAGTAGTTCGCGTCAAAATGTTTTACATTTGTTCCACTTCTTGAAATGCCGTATGTTTTCATTTGGAATGCTTTTGCCAAACGGGCCACTTCCTGCCCAATCGCTCCTGTTCCCGCAATCAGCATCGTTCGACCACTAATTTCCTTCATTTTTACCGAACGATCCCATATATGATCCGCTTCGTTTTCCATTAAAACTTTTGCTTGTCGATACACTTGTAACAACATGGCAATGACATATTCACCCATCGGGATTTTATGAATGCCGCGGGCGTTAGTAACGAGAATATCTTTGGCATGAATCGCCTCGAACGGTAATTGGTCAATCCCAGCTGACATGACCATGATCCAGCTTAAGTTTTTCGCCTCGGCAATTAATCCCTCATTGAGATCTTCCCCATAGGTTACTAAAATTCTCGCTTTCGGTAAATATTTTTGTGCCTCATCCATATTCGTACAAAATATAAACGTCTGCTTCGGAAATGTTTCCTGTAAATGAAGTCGATGTCTTTTAGATATGTTTGCTGAAAATAAAATCACTACAAAAGTCCTCCTCATGCAACAAAATCTCTTTTACTATATATCATATACATTTTCACAAGCTTTGAACAATCGAAAGGTTGGAAACGCATTTTTACGTACCACGTTTAAATAGCTTGCATAAACAACGTTATTCGCACGCATACACGTTACGACGATTTCATAATGCACGTCTACAAGGATTATGGTCTATCCTATTCAAAAAAAGATTTGTATATACCGATATATGGATTCTTGGCTTCAAAATAAAAACAGCCCCTATGGAAGAGGCTGTCTCTGGCAATTTATTTATTTTCCTTTACATCAGCTAAAACTTCTTCTACATGCCCTTTGACACGTACTTTGCGGTAATCTTTTTGTAAAATCCCCTCTTTATCAATAATAAAAGTCGATCGTTCGATACCGTAAAATTCTTTCCCGAACATTTTCTTTAACTTCCAAACACCATATTGTTTGGCGACTTGGTGATCTTCGTCAGCTAAAAGTTCGAAAGGGAGATCATGTTTGTCGATAAATTTTTGATGACGTTCAATCGGGTCCGGACTAACTCCGAGAATAACCGTGTCAGCTTGTTCAAATGACTCGTAATTATCCCTGAAATCACACGCTTGCGTCGTACAGCCTGGGGTCATGTCTTTCGGATAAAAATAAAGAACTACATTTTTACCTTTAAAATCAGATAAGCTAATCTCTTTACCGCTTTGATTGGGAAGTGTAAAGTTTGGTGCTTGTTTACCTATTTCTACTACCATATTTAAAACCTCCATCTATTATTCTCTTCCTAACTTAGTATATTGTAAAATATGGAAGACAATAATTCAATACTGCTAGATCATCCGATTGAGCCATTGTTTAATAAAGGTGAAAGCGAATGCAAAGCGGAGTAGCGACTTTGGTGTATTAGAGCGTGTTTTTCCTCCATTCTATTTTTTTACTTTTACACGATATCCAATGTTCCCAATCATACAACTCCATTTTAATTATTTGATAACAGCTATGGTATAAAAGTTATTAAAATCAAGAAAGTCATTTGTTAACTATACATATTCATTTTTCAACGCAATAAAATGTTAGAGCAACTTTCTATATTTTAAAAAGAATGAATATGTCTTCCTGTAAAAATTTACAGAGTGAAGAATCCAATTGCACATAGCTTCCTTACTCACCAATTGAGGAAAACCAATTATATAATTGGAACGTGACTTTTATCGGCTTATGAGACCTCTCGTTGATCTCTTAATAAGAATAAATGTAACCTATCACATAATGTTCACACTCTTCCGATAAAAGTGAGCAACATCTTAGATTATATTATAACAAATGATGTATGATACCCATAAAGGTATGCAATAGGAGTTATTGAGGAGGATTTATTTATGTCTAAAAAAATTGTTATTGTTGGTGGTGTCGCCGGTGGTGCTTCAGCTGCTGCTCGCCTTAGACGATTAGATGAAACATCTAACATTATCCTTATTGAACGTGGGGAACATGTTTCATTTGCAAACTGTGGATTACCTTATTATATAGGTGATGTGATTGAAGAACGTGAAAATCTTCTTGTGCAAACTGTCGAAGGAATGAGTAAGCGATTTAACTTAGATATACGAAATTTGAGTGAGGTAACATCTATTCATCGCGATAGAAAAACAATTTCTGTTACGAATTTACAAACAAAAGAAACATATGAAGAATCGTATGATGTCCTTATTTTATCCCCAGGAGCACAGCCGATTACGCCACCTATTCCAGGGATAGACGAAGCTAAAAACATATTTACACTAAGAAACATCCCTGATACCGACCAAATTAAAGCATGTATCCATCAGCATCAGCCTGAAAAAGCAGCTGTCATTGGTGGCGGATTTATCGGATTAGAGATGGCTGAAAACTTAGTTGAGCAAGGATTGAAAGTTACCCTTATCGAAATGCAAAATCAAGTCATGGCACCACTTGATTATGAAATGGCTGCTATTGTTCATAACCATTTACGCGAAAAAGGTGTACAATTAATTTTAGAAGATGGGGTTAAATCCTTTGCTGATCAAGGAGAAGTCATTGTTTTATCCAGCGGAGAAAAAGTAAAAACAGACATGACCCTTATGTCCATCGGAGTAAAACCTGAAAACAAACTAGCTCTTGATGCAGGATTAAACGTTGGTGAGCGAGGCGGTATTCAAGTCAATGATTTTCTTCAAACAAACGATGAATCCATTTACGCCATTGGGGACGCCATTGAAGTGAGAGACTATGTAAGTGAACATCCAACCATGATTCCACTTGCAGGACCAGCTAACCATCAAGGACGTATCGTTGCCAACAATATTTATGGCAAAAAAGAAAGGTATAAAGGAACACTCGGAACGTCTGTTGCAAAAGTGTTTGATTTAACCGTTGCTACAACGGGAAACAATGAAAAGTTACTCAAACAACAAAAGAAAGAATATGACGTCTTACACATTCACCCTGCTTCACATGCCGGCTATTATCCAAATGCACACCCTATCGCTCTAAAGGTGATTTTTAATAAAGCAACGGGAGAGATTTTTGGAGCTCAAGCAGTCGGAATGGATGGCGTAGATAAACGCATTGACGTCATTGCCACAGCTATCCTTGGAAAGCTTACTGTCTACCAACTTGCTGATCTCGAACTCGCTTATGCACCACCCTATTCGTCGGCAAAAGATCCCGTAAATATGGCCGGTTATGTCGCAACAAACATGAAAGAAAATCTTGTTGAAACCGTACAGTGGCATGAGATAGACAATAGTGTTAATGAGGGCGGTGTGCTCATTGACGTACGCGGTCCGAACGGATTTGCAACCGGATCTATTCCTGGTTCCATCAATATTCCATTAAATGACATCCGTGATCGTATGGATGAAATACCGAAAGATAAAACCATTTATGTCACATGTCGCTCTGGACTCGACGCCTATATAGCTACACGTATTTTAAAAGAAAATGGTTATGAGGCCAAAAACGTAGACGGTGCCTGGTTAACCTATGAGGCGGTTCTGAAAGATAAGGAATAAAACCAGCACTTTACAATCTAAAATATAGCAAGCTGTAATGATGTTTTTCCCACTTAACTCCTAAACTTAGAATGATTAAACATTTGGAATCTGCTTTCTTTAAATAAATATTTTCATATTGAACGTTTCAAGTGTAAAGGAATGAATCATATAAATAAAAAGATCGCTCGTGTAGTACGGTTGATCAAGTAAACAATCGTTTTACTACCCCTACAAGGGGGATGAAAGAGCGTAAAAAAATAAGTCCCTTTGATGAGCCGTTAGCTCAAAGGGGCTTTTTTTAATAACAGAGCATTGCTGCAATGAATAGTGTGAAAGTTTAACTTATCAATGCAAAATTTGAGCCCGAAGTTCATGTCTACATTTCCTTTGCCAATCGATAAGAGGTCATGCCAAGATAAGTACTTAGATGGTTAATCTCGGCTTTGATCATAAGAATGATGGACGAGGCGAAGAACAAATGCCGTTGGTAATACATAGCCGATTAATGCTTCGATCAGTGCGATGAAACGCCCGATACCTACTGGGGTTATATCTCCGTATCCGATTGTCAATAAAGTCACTCCGCTAAAATAAATGGAGTGGATAAACGAACCGACGATGCCCACAGACCGAGCATCATCTCCTTCCACGAGAATAACCCCTTCAAATGACAAAACAAAATAAATAAGACCAAAACCGATGATGACGATGCTATACGTAAGGAGTAACATATAAAAAATTTCAAGGGAGAAGCGCTTCTCAGCGAATGGAAAATGAGTATGATTCGCTACTTTCCCTTGAAAACATTCAGACAAACTTTTAATTACAATAAAGCAAATGGCTCCGATGAAGAACAAAGGTAAAATGTTCATTTTTCTCCCCTTCTTCAACCGATGATCCTCCTTATATACATATGCTTCGTTCATAAAAGCTTGTCATCTTTTTATAAAGTTACGTGCGAATCATTTCTTCTGAACCATTGTCTAGATTTTGCACTTGATACAAATCGTAATAACTGCCTCGCTTGTTCATCAGTTCATCATGTGAACCTATTTCAGTGATTTCACCGTTTTCAATAACGACAATTCGATCGGCATGGGTAATCGTCGCTAGTCGATGAGCAACGATAAACGTCGTTCGATCAGCCGCAAGTTTTTCTAATGCTTCCTGAATCGTATGTTCACTTTCTAAATCTAAAGCTGATGTTGCTTCATCAAAAATAAGAATCGGCGGATTTTTTAAAAAAACACGGGCAATGGCGACACGTTGCTTCTGTCCACCAGATAATTTGACACCTCGTTCGCCAACTAACGTGTCATACCCGTGAGGAAGCTCCATAATAAAATCATGTGCGTTAGCAGCTTTAGCCGCTTCAATCACTTCTTCGTCCGTTGCTTCAGGATTCCCCATCCGAATATTCATCGCAATCGACTCGCTAAATAAAATATTATCTTGTAAAACCATACCGATCTGATCACGTAAAGATCGGGCTTTTACATCGCGAATATCGATGCCATCTACTTTAATCGCCCCACTTGTAACATCATAAAACCGTGGAATGAGGCTAATTAACGTTGATTTTCCACCACCACTCATCCCGACTAAAGCAATCGTTTCCCCTTCGTCGACGTGTAGACTGACATCTTTTAATACTTCTGGCTCGCCTTCATCATAGCGAAAAGAAATATTGTCAATATCAATTTCCCCACGTACTTGTTCCAACTGATGAGCATGAGGCTTGTCAACGATATCGTGTTTTTCATTTAAAAATTCAAACACACGGTCAATCGATGCAACAGATTGTGTAAGAACCGTTGAGGAGTTAATTAGTCGGCGTAACGGACTATACACTCGATCCATGTACCCGACAAAAGCGACCATTGTTCCAAGTGACAAATTGCCGTTAATGACTTGATAACCTGCATACGCAATGACGAGTAATGGGGCTAAGTCCGTAATCGTATTTGTAACGGCAAATGTTTTCGCATTCCACCCCGTATGTGTCAGAGCTTTCTTTAAAAAATTACGGTTTTTTACATCAAATTGTTGCTGTTCATAATCTTCCAACGCAAAACTTCTCGTCACCGGAATCCCTTGAACTCTCTCATGCAAGTGCCCTTGAACTTCTGCTAGTGCTTGGGAACGTTCTCTCGTCAACTGGCGTAATCGAGCATAAAAATATTTAACAGCAAATCCATAAAGTGGAAATAAGAGGATGGCGACAATTGTTAATGGAATATCCATCGTCAGCATAATTCCAACCGCAATGATAATTGTCGTCAAATCAAGCCATACGTTCATCAGTCCGGTAATGACGAATGTTTTTGTCTGTTCCACATCATGAATGACCCGAGAAATAATTTCACCTGTTTTTGTTTGTGAATAAAACCGTAAGCTTAACTTTTGAATGTGATCAAATAAGCGATCTCTTATGTCGTAAAGAACTTTACTCCCTACCCATTGTGCCAAATATTGGCGGAGATATTCAATGGGCGGGCGAATGATTAAAAATAGGATGAATACGGCACCCATCACCCATATCAGCTGGTTCATTTTCTCCGTATTAGACAGATGTTCAACGGTAATGATATCGTCAATCACATATTTTAAAATAAGCGGTATTAATAACGGAATCGCAAACTTAAGAATTCCGATGATAATCGTCCAAAAGATTTTCCATTTGTATGGCATTACAAATTTCATATATTGTTTAATACTGTTCATGCATTCATCTTCCTCATAATAAGTAGTCTATGATCCCATGATTAATAAACAGAAAATCCTTGCTACGAAATTGTAACAAGGTATTGGTGAAAAATACGCAATGAATCACATCGCACGAAACTACAAATCAATTAAACGATAACACGTTTTTCAACTGAATCATATGTATATGCTTATTTATTGTTATTATTTTTAAATCAAATGTATAACCTTCCTTTTACGAAAGATATGTAAGATAACGTTCATACCACCAATCGACAAAGCCAGGTGAAAAAGGGCCTAGCCGTTGATGAATCCATTTTTTCAACACATGTAATTGCTCATTAACAATACGATCGATGACAACTGGATAGTCCATTTTTTCCTTATGTTCGACGTATTCATCTTCATCAAGCAACTCATACGTGAAATCTGGGTATACTTTAATATCTAAATCATAATCAATATATTTCAACACTTCTTCATCATAGACGAACGGTGAACTCATATTACAATAGTAGTAAATACGATCCTTGCGAAGCATACCAATAATATTAAACCAATGGTTTCGAGAAAAATAAAAAATAGCAGGTTCCCTCGTCATCCACGTTCGGCCATCACTTTCAAGCACTTCTGTTTGATCGTTTGCTCCGATCACAACCGTTGACGTTCCTTTTAAAATAAAATTGCTCTTCCATTCTCGATGCAATTTTCCATTATGTTTATAACTTTGAATTTGAATGTTAGAACCTAGCTTCGGAACATTCATTCCATCGGTCCTTTCTTTATATTACATTCGCACCATCATTTTGTTATAAGGAGCTTAACATTAAATAAATCGCAATCTCTTTCTACATTATACGGTTAATACGTCTAGAATTAAAGGTTTATGCTGAGTTTACACCACTCATATTTCTGGAAGCAACCCAACATCGTTCCCCCATGCATGGGTGAACGATGCCTACAAAAACTAAAAGAAAGACGCTGAAAGTGCCATGAATCGCTTTGGATGCTAGTCATAGATGAAGCAAACGTTGTGCGCTTAGCTAATCGTTAACAAACTGAAAAAGCTTCCTTGGGGGAAGGAAGCTTTTGTTATTATTCATGGGGATAAACGTTATTGTTTATTTTGTTGTGATTGTTGGTTTTTCTTTTTAACTTCTTGTGCGTCTGTTTCAGATGCAAACTCAGTACCATACTGCCCTTGTCCTTGCGCTGCTTGTTGGTTTTGCTGCCTTACTTTTTGAACGTTCGTACCTGTTTGAGTTTGTTTTTGTTTGTTAGCCATCCTTATCACCTCCGCAATGTTAACTTCTCCAATTTAAAAAATGTTATCCATCTTTTATGATAAGAAGCGAAATTGCAACGTGAACATCACGGTGATATCAAGAGCAAACCTTGTTTTTAAAATATTATTGCTCCTCTTGCACAACAACGTATTTTTTCATCTTTTGATGTGGAACTGGAAAGGGGTATTGATCGAGCTCGTCTTTACCTACAAACTGAATCCGTTGATCATCGGTTTCGATTGCAAAAGTTTCTGCATCGTAAACAACAATTTTCCAAATAATATGTGAAAAAACATGTTTTATGTTCCCACGTCTTCGTTTCAATTGAATACGGACTCCATATTCACCAAGGATGTAACTTTCAATGTGATCGAAACCAACTTCATCAATAGGCACCATTGGAAATTGCCACATGTTTGCTAACAGCCCTTTTTCTGGGCGTTGCTCAATAACTACTTTCCCTTCATTATTCTTTATGAGTAAAGCGACATACGGAAGCGATCGTTGCTTTTTTGCTTTTGATTTTACCGGCAGTTCTTCTTCAATTCCTTCTGCAAATGCTCGACAATGTTCATGAACTGGACAAAGCATGCATTGCGGTGCTTTCGGTGTACAAACGAGTGCACCTAATTCCATAATCGCCTGATTAAAGGAGGAAGGATCCTCTTTATAAATAATCTCTCTTACAATGGCTTCAAAATACTTTCTTACTTTCTGTTTACGAATATCTTCGTCTATTTTTAATACTCTTGACAACACGCGCATTACATTGCCGTCCACAGCAGGTTCAGGCTGATCAAAAGCAATGGATAAAATAGCTCCTCGTGTATAAGGGCCAATTCCTTTTAATTTGCCTAAAGCTTTTCGCTCATTAGGAACGACGCCATTGTATTCAGAAACAACTTCTCGCACCGCGTGATGTAAGTTTCGCGCACGGGAATAATAACCTAATCCTTCCCAAGCCATCAGAACATCTTGTTCATCAGCTTTTGCTAAATCGTGGACCGTCGGAAATTTATCTATAAAATTGTAAAAATATGGAATTACCGTATCCACTCTCGTCTGTTGAAGCATAATTTCGGAAACCCAAACTTTATAAGGATCTTTATCTTTACGCCACGGAAGATCGCGTTTGTTTTTCTCATACCAATTTAATAAGTCATTTTGAAAATGTGAAATATTGAAGTTTTTTAACACGTCTTGCATTATATCAACTCACCTTTTATGATACAATAACATACATATCAACTGAGCCATGAGATTTGGAAACATTTGCGTAGTTGGTGATGTATTTGTTTTGTATATTTATTAATTGTTTCAACCAAACTATTTGGTGAATCTATATACACATTCGTTCGCTTGTAAATCAATCATTTGCCTAATAATCATATGTGCAACGCATCGAACATAGCAACGGATCAACATAGGTAAAGGAGGATCACTCATGGATACTGGAACCCATCTTGTCATGGGCGTTGCACTTGGAGGTTTAGCTACACTAGATCCTGTTGTCGGAAATGATCCTGTCTTATTTAACACCGTTTTAGCTGGGACAATCATAGGTTCTCAAGCCCCCGATTTTGATACCGTTTTAAAGTTAAAAAATAATGCAACGTATTTGAGACATCATCGAGGCATCACCCATTCTTTACCAGCAGTCGTCATGTGGGGATTGCTCATCTCCGGCATACTTTATGCTTTTGTACCAGAAATAAGCTTTTTTCATTTGTGGATGTGGACATTTTTAGCTGTGATCATCCATGTTCTTGTCGATCTTTTCAACGCATACGGTACACAAGCTTATCGACCTTTCACAAATAAGTGGATTGCTTATGGGTTTATTAATACATTTGACCCTTATATATTTTCGTTACACATCGCAGGTATTGTTGCATGGGCACTCGGGGCTAAGCCCGGACCGACGTGGGTCGTCATCTATATCGTCATTATTTTGTACGGAACGAAGCGGTTGATGGATCGAAAAGAAATCGTTAAAAGAATAGACGATTTTTTACCAAACATTCAACACATCGCGACATCACCAACGATTAAGCAAAATCATTGGCGAGTGGCCATTACGACATCGTCCAAATTTTACGTAGGGACGGTTGACAATGGACATATTTCGATTATTGATGAGTTTGAGCGAATTCCACTCCCTGATTCTGAAGTGATGAATGTAGCAAAAACAGATAAAAATATTTCCGCATTTTTATCTTTTTCACCCGTTTATCGTTGGGAAATGAATACGTATGAGCAATACACGGAAATTCGGTTTACGGATCTTCGTTACCGTTCCAAAGGACATTATCCGTTCGTTGCGGTCGTCCAAATTAGTGACGACTTACAAATTTTAAGTTCTTACACAGGATGGATTTTTTCTGAACAAAAACTACAACGAAAACTATATGTAGGTGAACATCCTATTTAATAAAAAGCAACAGGAGATTGCTCCTGTTGTTTTTTATTTTGGCTTCACTCGATCGCCAAGCAATGAAATGGGAAGTGCTTCTTCTTTCTCGTACACTTCGTTTAGCAAATTTATTCGTTGCCCCCAAGCAAACACACCGTCTATATAGTTTACTTTAAATCGATGGCCCGGGTCCGTTTCTATTTCATAAATTTCATTACGTTTAAAATCTTCTGGATTGAGCATGTAAGCCATAGCGACTTGCATTTTGCGCTCATTAATTGCAACTTCGCTAATATTTCCAAGTTGTTCAGCCTTTTGAGCTTTTTCCTTTAGTTTACCTATTTCTGCACGCAACTGTTCTACCGATAAATCACTATATCGAACCTTCATTTTGTGAACTCCTTTCACCCTCTTATTTTATACCATTTGACAAATTTTTCATCACTTCAGTAAATGTCCATTTTTCGTCTTTAGAACCTCGATATGGACTCACCCATTAAATAAGCATCATCAGTGATGAACGTCTATATTAAAAGTGATGGAGTGACATCTATCCATCCGCTACAATATTGTGTATAATAACACCAACCAACGAAATAAGTAAACAAGATTATTGTAGCATATAGGAAATAACTTAACTTAATGATACGCTCACTATAAAAATAACTTTTCAGCAAATCGATCATCTAGATGGATGAATAGTGCTCGTGTAGGCGTTTTTTGACCCTTACAGTCGTATAGCGTTCAAGATATTGAGCTAACGTTACAAACAAATATAAAAGGAACGATTACCGTTCAAGCTGCCTTGCCACTTATACAAAAAAGTGACGGACGAAGAATATTAACGATTATTTCAACAGCAGGATTGCGAAGAAAAGTAAATGAATCGATTTATTGTGCAAGTAAATATGCCGTTAGAAGATTACGGAGAGCTTACAGGAAGAACGGAAAGATGCTCAATTTTTCAATTACAGCTGTCGATATGGGGGGGGATAAATACTCCATTTTGGGAAAACGTAACACATGTCACAGATCATTCTCGTTTCAAAGTCCACATGTAGTTGCACAACAAATATGTAAGGAAGATGATGGACGTGAAGAAATAATCATTCCTTCTAATTTAAACGAAAAACTTTGCAAGAAAGGCTTGTAATTATACTACAAGTCCTTCTCTATAAGACAATTTATATATTCGTTGATTTCCTCTAGCGTAAATCCACGTCGATATAACCCTTCTTTCAGTTTATTCGCTAGGGTCTGTTTTGTAAATTTTCGTTCATACTTTCTTCGCAACTTCTCCCCATGATAGATGAGAGCTTCTCGTTGTTCTTCATCATTTTTCGTCATTTGTACGGCATCGAGCACATCTTGAACAACATCTTGAGTAAATCCTTTTCGAATGAGAGCAGCTTGTAATCGCTGTTCTTTTTTACGGTATGATTCTTTTTTACGTGAATGGATCTTTTTCTGAACCCACTTTAAAGCTTTTTCATATTGGATTGAATCATCATATCGTTGAAGTGCTCGTGTACATTGACCGCGGCTAACCCCTTTTTTAAGAAGCTCCTGTTCAATGAGCAACGGGCCCTTACTTGAAGTATTGATTCTTGTTTGAACGAAGGCGTTCGCAAACTGCTCGTCATCCAATAATCCATTCGTTGTTAACCGATCAATAGTAGCGGATATGTTATGAGGTGACACATCTTTTTTTTGTAAATAGTCAGCCACTTCCTTTTTCGTTCGCATCCGATAACCTAAATAGCGAATCGCAAGAGCATACGATTGATAGAAGGAATCTTTTTCGGTTAATTCGGAAACCATAGCCTCGCTCATTTCTAATCCTTTACGCAGTCGATATTCAATTAAAACCGCCTCATCGACGCTAAAACCGTATGTTTCCCCCCCTCCATCATCAACATAAATATTATAGCGATTATTATTTTTCTTCTGTGTCGTAATTCGGGTTATTGTCATCATCGTTTCATCACCTCGCTCATCTATTGTATCATGAAATATATGTCTAAAATAAACGTTGAAGCTTGATATGTAAGTAAAGTGATCATTAATTTTTGCACGCATCATCATAAAGGAGGATTTTTGAATGAACGTTTTGTTAACGGGTGGTACGGGGTTCGTTGGACAACACGTGATTCGAGCATTACACGACTATAACATTCATACGTATATTTTAACGAGATTTCCAGAAAAACACGACAATACCGAACGAGAAACATTTATTGGATATGACATTTCTCCTCAAAAACTTCCACCGATTCATACCGTCATCAATTTAGCCGGTGAATCGCTGTTCGGCTACTGGACGAAGAATAAAAAAAAGAAAATAGTAAAGAGCCGTATCAAAGCAACTGAACATGTTTTACACATCGTTCAGCAATTAAGGAAAAAACCCGAGGTCTTTATTAGCGGATCTGCGGTAGGATTTTACGGTATGTCTGAAAATCTCATCTTTACGGAGGATACGGAGACACCTGGGGATGATTATTTAGCCAACGTCGTTGTCAAATGGGAACGAGCGGCTAGCCTTGCTGAGGCGCTAGGCATCCGAACCATTTATGCAAGATTCGGTGTTGTCCTCGGAAATGAAGGAGCATTGCCACTCATGAGTATACCGATCCGATGTTTTATAGGTGGAAAAGTCGGTACAGGTGAACAGTGGATGTCATGGGTACATATCGAAGATGTTGTAAAGATGATTGTATGGTGTATCTTTAATCGAAACGTGAAAGGACCTGTAAATGTCGTTGCACCTAACCCGAAGCGAAATAAAGAATTTACCGAAATGATGGCAAACATCTTAAAACGTCCAACTTGGTTAGCCGCTCCGTCTCCTTTCGTTTATTTCCTTACAGGAGAAATGAGCCAATTGATTTTAAAAGGACAATATGTTTTACCGAAAAAGGCGATGGATTACCAATTTGAATTTACTTATCCACATTTAGAAGCTGCTTTAAAAAGCTCACTATAAACTTCACATTTTATCATTTTCCCTCTTTATACGAGGAACGTACACAACTTGAAATCTCTGTTATAAATCAGACACATTTTTTTCAAAAAAAGTATTCCTTTTTCTAAACAAACATTGTAAAATAAACATAACAAAAGTACAATTTAACTAACGTATTTCTTTTTATATGTTTAGTTTTACATGTTTTACAACATATTTACGGCTTAAATTGTATGAAATCATAGGGAAGGCAAATGGTGCGCCACCAGCATGTCTGGTTCTAGTGGGTTCGATTCCCACCCCGAATTTTTGTTGCATCTTAAATAAAAATTCGCGGGTATTCGGACACCTCATTGCCTACTTTACCGATAATACCCGCCTACATTGTAAGGAGGGTATTTTTATGCTGAAAAAACGAGATTTACAAGATGTCCCTATTTTATTTGAACTGTTATCTCATCCAGAAGTATTCCCCTATGTAAGGGAAAAAGCGACGACAATTGATCGGTTTTATTTTCTTACGAAGCAGGCGATTGAAGCGGAAAAAACTGGTCAGATGATTTCTCGTACCATTACTGATCAATATAACAAGCCAATCGGTATGATTAGCTTATATAATCTTACAGATAACTATGGATTTCTCGCAACGTGGATTGGACGTCCTTACTTCAGAAAAGGTTACAATCGGTTAGCTAAAGAACATTTTTTTAAAGAGGTTTTCAAGACAACTTCAATCGACACTATTTTTATGAAAATACGAAAAACGAATATCCGTTCATCTAAAGCTGCTTTAAAAATACCTTACGTTACATGTGGGAAAGTAACTTATGAAAAGGTTTATGAGCAGATTAATCGAAAGGAATATATATATGACTTATTTGCTGTTACAAAAACGACCTTTTATTCATATATATCGACGAAGGAAAACGAGGGCAAATCAGACGAACGAGTCATTTAACCGTATAGTAAATGAGCCATGAAGCGACTATTTACACACAAACTTATCCACATCTTTAATCACACATGTTGATAAACTAGACAAACCGCATCAATACAACATCACTTATTCACAGACAATTGTTTATAAGTATTTCAATTCCTTGTTGATATTGTGGATATTAATTGTAAGTGTTGTTAATCATGTAGCTTAATTGTGGATAAGTTTGTGAATTGTGTTCGTTGCTATACAAACTTAGCTATTCGCTAGCTAAGCGCAAGATGATGATCTTTACATGTGTTAAAATAGACGTATTGAGCGGTGGAGAAAGGAGTTAACGATCGTATGGGCTGGACGTATGTCTTACTTGCAGCAATCGTTGAAGTGTTTTGGGTGATTGGCTTACGGTATTCCGAAACGCCATTCGAATGGGTGGGGACGATTATAGCAATCATCTTCAGCTTTTATTTTATTATTAAAGCAAGTGAGCGTATTCCCTCAGGAACGGTTTATGCAGTGTTTACCGGATCAGGGGCTGCCGCGATCGTCTTCATTGATGTTTTTGTTTTTGGGGCTTCATTCTCTTTTTATCAAATCGTATTCATTGGGTTAATTATGTTTGGAGTCATCGGTATAAAAATAACAACAGATGAACAAACAACACATTCAACAAAAACTATTGTCGCTCATGTAAAGGAGACGGATTAGATTGGCTTGGGTTTTTCTCGTAATCGCTAGTCTTGGTGAAATTTTTGGTGTAATGAGCATTAATTTTTATGTACAAAGGAAAACATGGTTAAGGCTTTTAGCTATCGTACTTACGTTTAGTTTCGGATTTTTCTTTCTGGCGCTTGCAATGAGGGACATTCCATTAGGGACAGCTTATGCCGTCTGGACAGGTTTAGGGGCAGCTGGTGCAGTGCTTATAGGGATTTTATTTTTCAATGAATCTGCCAACTGGAAACGAGTTGTTTTCTTATGTTGTATCATTGCAGGAGCGGTCGGATTAAAACTATTCGACTATTAAAAAAATAGAACCTTTTTCCTCCGTCAATCGTATGATAAGTAAACCTTTAATTCGTTTTATAGGAAATAAGGTTGAAAATTGCTGCTTATAGTGAATTCTTTTTATATAGAAAAGTCGATTGAAACAGTATAAACAATGGATAACATGGATAGAAGTACGATTTAAGCAGCTGCTTTTTGAGTATAGTACGATAAGGTTACTTTCGGAAGGAGACAAACTAAAATGCCCCTATTAACTGTTACAAATCTTTCCAAAACGTTTGATGAAGAACCTGTTGTGAATCATGTGAGTTTTGAATTTGAGCATGGCAAAACGATTGCGCTTATCGGTCCCAATGGTTCCGGAAAAACGACGATTTTACGCATGTTAGCAGGTTTATTACGACCGACTACTGGAACTGTACAGTTTAACAACCGACAGTCACATGAAGATTATCGTTCTTTTATTGGCTATTTACCACAATGTCCTATTTTTTACTCTTGGATGAGCGGGCAAGAGTTTCTCACATATTGTGGTGAGTTAACATTAATGCCTACAGATGAAGCGAATGAAGTTGCCGATCGCTTACTAGATAAAGTCGGTCTTTATGAGGTGAAAGATAAGCGAATTAGCACATATTCCAACGGTATGAAACAACGACTTGGGATTGCTCAAGCAATTATTCATCAACCGAAATTACTACTGCTTGATGAGCCAGTTGCTTCTTTGGATCCGATGGGAAGAAGGGAAGTTCTTACATTATTAGGCGCATTAAAAAAGGAAATGACAATCCTCTTTTCTACTCATTTACTAATGGATGCCGTGCAAATAAGCGATGAATTATTATTATTGAATAAAGGATGTATTGTTGAATCGGGGTCAAAAAATGAGCTAAGTGCAAAATATCAAACAGCTACGATCGAACTTGAATTTTATAACAATTTGGAAGGATACGAAAGAAAAGTTCAGCAACTTCCATCCATAACGAATAGCTACATTAAAAAAAACACCCTTCATGTTACAACTTCCAATGTGACTCGTGCTCGTGAGGAAATCTTCGAAGCAGCCCTTCATGAAAACTGGTCATTAACTCATTTCACAATCCTTCCCACTTCTTTAGAAGATTTGTTTATGAAAGGAGTAACCGTGACGTAATCATCCCGCTTACTGTTATCAACCGAAATTTGGATAAGTCATCGATTTCGGTTGATGTGCCTACTCTATCATTTTATAAATAACGCCGCCCCTAGAGCTACTGTGAACGTTTTTCTTCTAGAATCCCATTTATCGGATTCTTTTTTGGAAAGACGTAATAATTTTTTCCTTCTGTCCAAATGACGAGGTCGCCAAAAACTGCTGTTGAATAAATATGGGCATGAACACGATTTAAGTTATGAATGACCCGCTTCACCGGATGGCCGAAATCATTTTGCTTACTATACGTTAAAATGGCAATGTTCGGGTTCACTTGTTGCAAAAATTTCATTGAGCTGCTCGTTTTTGACCCATGATGAGCAATTTTAATAACATTTGCTCGTAAATCGTAAGTTGACAGAAGATCCTTTTCTTGTTTATGTTCAATATCGCTCATAAACAAAAAGTCAACTTCATCATAGTTTACATGTAACACAATGGATGATTGATTATTATTTTTAAATGTACCGTATGTATTTAATATGCGGATTTGCAGTAAAGGATCGATCTTAATCGTTTTATTTTCTTGGGCAATCGTTACGGGGATATTTTGTTTATGGATTTCCCTTACATATCGTCCATACGTTTTTGTCGTATGTGTTTTACCTGAATCTAATATTTCATTCGTCTGAATATGCTTCATCACATAAGGTAGCCCACCAATATGATCGATATCTGGATGTGTCGCAATCATCAAATCGATCGTTTTCACTTGTTGCTGTTTCAAATAGGCTACGACTCGCTTTCCAGATTCAGGTCGTCCACCATCAATTAAAATATGCTTGTCGTTCGGTGTTTGTATGAAAATGCTATCTCCTTGACCGACGTCGATAAAGTGAACCTTCATTTCTTGTATATTTTTACTATATGTTACCTCTTGGGGGAACATGACATAAAAAGTAACAAAACAAATCATCCACCATCTGAAAAGCTTCATGAAAAACCTCCTCCTTTTACCCGTATGAGTAGTTTTTCACGAATTGAATTTATTATGAATAGCTAAAAGTTTATTCCATACATAAAAAAACCGCCGAACACTGTCAGCGGTTTTTATTCATCATTTGTAATGATGAATTATGCTTTTTTAACAAGGATCTCATTATTTTCAACGACTACATCGACAGCATCGATTTGCGGTTCTTCTAAAATTAAATCTGTCAATTGATCTTCAATTTTGTCTTGAATGACACGGCGTAAAGGTCTTGCACCAAATCGTGGATCGTAGCCGAGTTCAACGAGCTCTCGTTTAGCTTCATCTGTAATGGTAATATTTATATCGTTTTCTTCAATTGTATCTTGAAGGTCAACAAGCATAAGGTCGACGATTTCAAGTAAGTTTTCTTTAGAAAGTTCATTGAATGTAATAATTGCATCGAATCGGTTTAAAAATTCCGGTTTAAAGTATGCACTTAAGTTTTCTAACGTACTGACAGAATCATGGACATCTTTATTAAACCCTACATTTATTTGTTTATCTCCAGTACCTGCGTTACTTGTCATAATAATAACCGTTTCTTTAAAGTTAACCGTACGACCTTGTGAGTCAGTCAAATGCCCATCTTCCATAATTTGCAAGAACATATTTTGTACATCTGGATGTGCTTTTTCAATCTCATCGAGTAACACAATGGAGTATGGGTTACGGCGTACTTGTTCTGTCAATTGGCCAGCTTCTTCATGACCGACGTATCCTGGTGGTGAACCAATTAATTTAGAGACGGAATGTTTTTCCATATATTCACTCATATCGAGACGGATCATTGAATCGCGCGAGCCAAATAACTCTTCGGCAAGCACTTTTGTCAATTCTGTTTTACCTACACCTGTCGGTCCAACGAACAAGAATGAGCCAATTGGTCGTTCTTTCGATTTCAAGCCCGCTCGGCTACGGCGAATCGCTTTAGCTACTTTATCAACAGCTTCTTCTTGACCAATTACTTTTGCTGCAAGATTTTTTCCAAGGTTTTTCATTTTTTCTTGTTCATCCGTCTGTAATTTCGTTACAGGAATACCTGTTTTTTCTTCGACGAGTAATTGGATATCAGAAACGTCGACATGAATATCTTGTTCTTTTCCTTTTGCTTTATCCAGCTGCTTTTGTAATTGAATTTCTTGATAGCGCAAGTTCGCTGCTCGTTCGTAATCTTCTTTCTCTGCTGCAGCCATTTTTTCTTTCACGATTTCATCGAGACGCTGTTGGATTGAATTGGAGTCTTTTTCGGAATTTGCTAAGTTTAAGCGTGAACCGACTTCATCCATTAGATCAATCGCTTTATCCGGCAAAAATCGATCTTGGATATAACGATCAGACAATGTAACAAATGCTTCAATCACTTCATCTGAATATTTAACTTCATGAAACTTTTCATAGCGATCTTTAATACCATGCAAAATTTGCACGGCCTCTTCACGTGTCGGTTCATCAACGATTATCGGCTGAAATCGACGCTCAAGAGCAGCATCTTTTTCAATTTGACGATACTCGCTTAATGTCGTTGCCCCGATCAGTTGAATTTCACCACGGGCAAGTGCTGGTTTCAAAATATTCCCCGCATCCATTTGTGAGCTTTCTGCAGTACCAGCTCCAACGATTAAGTGAATTTCATCGATGAATAAAATGACATCATCACGATTTTGTAACTCTTGAATTAACTGCTTCATCCGCTCCTCAAATTGTCCACGAACACCAGTATTTGCAACTAATGAAGCAACATCTAATAGATATACTTCCTTATCCATTAACTTCGTCGGAACATCGCCTTCAGTAATTTTTAAAGCGAGTCCTTCAGCAATTGCTGTCTTACCAACTCCTGGCTCTCCAATTAAGACCGGGTTGTTTTTATTTCTTCGATTTAATGTTTCGATCACACGCTTCACTTCATTGTCTCGACCGATGACAGGGTCAATTTGTCCTGCTCGTGCATCGTGGGTTAAATTATTTCCTAATTGATCTAGTAAACCATTTCCTTGATTTGCTCGCTGTTTCGTTTTTGTCCCTGTTTGACCACCGCTACCCCCTTGAAAGAAGTTTCCAAAGGAATGATTAGAACTTCCACTAAAGAAAGGATTTGAGAAAAAGTCTTTTGAATTCATCATTTTTCCTTGAATCTCTTGAAAGCATGAGTTACAAAGCTGTACTTGCTTTTTCTCATGATTCAATTGCATTGACAAATTAACAGTTGCTTTATTAACACCACATTGTTGACACTTCATCTGTAATTTCCTCCTTTTAATTTTTTAGTTCGTTTATTTCATAATTCCTTTAACTTTTTTACATTCACTATTCATGTTTACTTTAACTTTGACTTTGACTATCTTTGACCTTCTGTCTATATTATACTCTGACCTTCTTTGACTTTCAAGTGTTTAACTCATTTTTTTGCGGTTTTTATAAAATTTTACGGTTTGTAATCGTTTTCCTTCATTATATAGACCCATTATATTCATTTATATATTTTATTGAATGGCGGAACGAATCTATTCATCATTACAAACATCAATTATCCCCTTCTTGAACTTTGTTTTCCTTTCTATATGATGATCAAGGTTTACTTGTTAGTCGTTCACCATTTTTTTGAAAAAACGATGTCTTATATTGACTCCAGAAAAACTTTCCTGTAAAATAGTGATAAATTATTGAGAATGATTATCATTCGATCGTTATAACAGAAAGGAATATGTAAATGAAACTAAAACGTACACTTCTAGCTATGAGCGCCGTCCTACTAATAGTCATTTTAGCTGCTTGTTCAAATGAAAGTGGAGAAAGTGAAACGCAAGAGACGAACAACGAAGGCGAAATCAATTTATATACGGGGCGTCATTACGATACGGACCAAGATTTGTATGATATGTTTACAGAGGAAACAGGAATTAAGGTCAATGTCATTAAAGGAAAAGATGATGAATTAATTGCCCGTCTTGAACGGGAAGGGAAAGCTTCGGAAGCCGATTTATTCATCACAGCTGATGCTGGTCGTTTGCACCGTGCTAAAACAAAGGACTTGTTACAAGAAGTTGATAGCGACGTATTAAACGAAAATATTCCTGAAAAATACCGTGACGAAGATCAAACGTGGTTTGGATTAACGAAACGGGCTCGTATTATTGCTTATCATAAAGATCGTGTCGACCCAGAGGACATTCAAACATATGAAGATTTGATCGATGATCAGTTTAAAGGAAAAGTATTAATCCGTTCATCAGAAAATATTTATAATCAATCCCTCCTCGCTTCAATGATTGCCTTAGATGGTGAAGAACAGGCAACAAAATGGGCGGAAGGCATTGTACAAAATATGGCTCGTGATCCGAAAGGTGGCGACACCGATCAAGCAATCGCTGTTGCAGCTGGTGACGGTGATCTTGCAGTAATGAACTCATATTATTTAGGAAGAATGCTCCATTCAGAAGATACTGAAATCGTAAAAGCAGCTGAAGAGCTAGGCATCATTTTTCCAAATCAAGAAACGACAGGTACCCACGTAAACATCAGTGGAATCGGTTTAACCGCAAGTAGTAAAAATAAAGAAAGTGCGATTAAATTTATGGAGTTTCTAACGACCGAGAAAGCACAAGAAGAGTTTTCTGCATCTAACTTTGAATATCCTGTTCATCCGGACGTTGAACCATCAGATCTCTTAAAGTCATGGGGAGATTTTAAAGAACAAGATCTCAACTTAACGATTCTCGGTGAGAACAACGATGAAGCTGTAAAAATTATGAACAAAACGGGCTGGAAGTAGATGATTTCCTGTCACTGCCTAAAAAATGTTGTATCTTCTTCATAGAAGGTACAACATTTTTATATACATAATGATTGAGAGCTGTTATCATTAGAGTAAAGAGATGATAATGTTCATTCGATAAAAAATAATAATGCTCGAATAAAAGAGGATGAAACATCTAGGATATTAAGGGACGTGTACACTGTTGAAGCTCTCTCGGAAGTTACCAGGCTATATGAACTTATGGACTTTATTTAGTTTACTTATTGTAATATTTGTCTTATTACCAAACTTATCAATTATATTAAATTTTTTTACTCAAAAAACAGAAAACTGGGATCATATCAAACAATATATATTACCACAGCTGCTCAAAAATACGGGAATTATTATTGTATGTACAGCGGTGCTGACGATATTGATTGGAACGAGTCTAGCTTGGCTCGTTGCTGCGTATGACTTTCCGTTTAAACGCTTTTTTAATTGGGCTCTCATCTTGCCTTTAGCAGTCCCACCATACATTGCTGCCTATACGTACAACGGAATTTTAAATTATACGGGTGTTATTCAAACAACGTTACGGAACCGCTTTAACATTCAAGTGAATCAAGATTATTTTGATATTATGAATTTACAAGGATCTATTTTTATTTTTACATTATTTTTATTTCCGTACGTCTATATGATTACACGTGCATTTCTGGCCAGTCAGTCAACATCGTTAGTTGAAAATGCTCGACTGCTCGGTCGAAACTCTTTTGAAATTTTTTTCCAAATTGTTCTCCCGATCTCACGGGGCGCTATCATAGGTGGAGTCAGTCTCGTGTTACTAGAAGTTTTAAATGATTATGGAGTCGTTCAATACTTCGGTATTCCGACCTTCAGTACAGCCATTTTCCAAACGTGGTTTGGGATGGGAGACTTGAATGCAGCGATTAAATTATCAGCAACACTTATGTTTATCGTCTTTTCTATTTTAATTGTAGAAAAATTGTTGCGCGGACGAAAGCGATATAGCTTTACGACATCTAAAGTCCGTCCGTTAAGGCCGATTAAATTAAAAGGCTGGAAAGGTTGGGCTGCTTTTGGATACAGTTTCTTCATCTTTGGACTCGGTTTTTTAATACCATTCATCCAATTGGTTGATTGGACATTATTGACGTATAAAAATATAATCGATCCAGTGTTTCTTTCGTTAATGATCAATTCACTAATCGTTGCCTTAGCAGGGGCGATCATCATCATTATCTTTGCGATTATTATCGCTAACTTTTCTAGAATTCACCAAAGTTTTATCTCTAAACTGTCAGCACGAGTGACGATTTTAGGCTACTCGATTCCCGGTGCCGTCATTGCAGTCGGTATTATTACGGTCTTCATTCAATTCGATAACATGTTGTTTTCTTTTTATGAGGCCATCGGATTAGATGCTTCCTTATTTTTAAGTACGAGTTTGTTTATGCTCATCTCAGCATATGTCATTCGATTTTTAGCTGTCGGATTCAACTCTATAGAATCCGGCTTTGATAAAATAGGGAATTCATTTACAGAAGCGTCTCGAACGCTCGGTATGGGAATGACAAAAACATTTTTTAAAATTGATATTCATTTAATAAAAGGGGCTATTTTAAGCGGGTTTATCCTTTCATTTATCGAAATTATGAAGGAGCTTCCGTTAACTCTTATTTTACGACCGTTTAATTTTGATACACTGTCGACGAAGGCGTTCCAATATGCGAGTGATGAACAAATTCATGAAGCCGCCTTAGCTTCTATTATCATCATTCTCGTTAGCGCGATTGCTATTTATCTTTTTCATCATGCATTAGAAAAGGAGCCGAAATAAAATGTTTGTTCAAATTAGAGATCTCAACTTCAGTTACAATAACTCAAAAGATAAAGTCATTCGGCAGTTTAATTTAGATATTGAACGAGGGGAAATTGTCGCGATTTTAGGAGAAAGTGGCAGTGGGAAAAGTACTGTTCTTCGTCTGTTAGCTGGATTAGAAGTGCCATGTAGTGGATCTATTTATATCGATCAACAAGTTATTACCGATGATCAACATTTTGTATTACCAGAAAAGCGTGGAGTTGGTATGGTCTTTCAAGATTATGCACTCTTTCCTCATATGACCGTCAAGGAAAATGTTCAATTTGGTCTTAAAGGCTATCGAAGAAAAGAAAAAAATAAACGAGTTGATGAAGTTCTTGAGCTTGTTAATATGACATCATTCAAAAAACGCTACCCACACGAACTCAGTGGCGGGCAACAACAACGCATTGCTTTAGCACGAGCATTAGCACCGAAACCTTCTCTCCTCTTATTAGATGAACCCTTTAGTAGTTTAGACGCCGATTTACAAGTGAAAATTAGAAATGAATTAAAAGAAATTATCAAAAAGTCGCAGACAACATCGATTTTTGTAACACATGACCGTGAAGATGCCCGAGCCATTGCTGATCGGATTTTAACGATGCGTGATGGAGCAGCCTATGAGTGGGAATCAATCTGTACGACCCAATCTGTCGAACAGCCTAAGAAAGAACTAGAGATGATGAAGTGATCTTCTAAACAACGAATGTTTATCCCGAATCGAAACTTTTGTAAAAAGTTCTCGATTCGGGTTTTTCTATCTTACGATTCATTCGTTCACTGCGTACAATCCGTCCCCTAATGAAAAGTGTTCTATGTTGCGTGTAGGAAACGAATCGAAGCTTGTTTATTCGCTATCCCCGTAAATGACTTTAACTTTTTAGCTTCTCTTTATTTCGTAATTCTACTCGTCTAATTTTACCGGAAGCTGTTTTCGGTAGCTCCTCTAGAAACTCAATTTCCCTCGGATATTTATATGGTGCTGTAAGTTTTTTAACATGATTTTGAAGCTCTTCAATTAAGTTAGGCGAGGCATCTACACCTTCTCTAACTACTACAAATGCTTTGACAATATTTCCACGAATCTCATCTGGACTCGCCACAACCGCGCATTCTTGAACAGAAGGATGTGACGTAAGCGCATCTTCTACTTCAAAAGGGCCAATTGTATAACCAGAGCTAATGATGATGTCGTCACTACGTCCCTCAAACCAAAAATAACCATCTTCGTCCTTCTTTGCTCGGTCACCAGTGACGTAGTAATTTCCACGTCGTGACATAGCTGTTTTCTCTTTGTCTTTATAATACTCACGAAACAATGCCGGACAATCGATCCGAACAGCAATGTCACCGACTTCATTCACCCCAACCGGTTCACCGAATTCATCGATAATATCGACATCATTTCCCGGTGTAGGTACGCCCATTGAGCCCGGCTTCACTTCCATCCCTTTCATCACACCTAACAGCAATGTGTTTTCCGTTTGTCCGTAGCCATCACGAACGGTTAAGTCAAAATATTTTCGAAAGGTGTCAATGACTTCAACATTTAATGGTTCACCAGCAGAAACGGCACTATGCAAAGCGGGGAACTTATAATCCGATAAATTGTCCACTTTAGCCATTAGACGGTATTCCGTCGGAGTGCAACATAGAACATTAATTTCCTCTTCTTGTAATATGTTTAAATATGTCTTCGGATCAAACTTTCCATTAAAAACAAATCCGGTTGCTCCAGATCCTAAGACGGATAAAAAAGGACTCCATAACCATTTTTGCCATCCAGGTCCTGCTGTCGCCCACACTTTATCCTCTTTTCCGATGCTCAACCAATTTTTTGCAGCTGTTTTTAAATGGGCAAATCCCCAACCGTGTGTATGTACAACGCCTTTTGGATTACCAGTCGTTCCAGATGTATAAGGTAAAAAAGCGATATCGTCTCTCGTTGTCAATGCTATTTCTAACTGATCAGATGTATTTTCGACTACCTGATTCAAATCGTACCAACCATCCACTTGCCCACCAACAACAAACTTTAACAATTGATCATACTCTTTAATATTTTTATATTGATTTACATAAGGATAATAACTGACTATCCCCTTTGCTTCTCCATGGCTAATTCGGTATTGTAAATCATTTGTCTTTAACATTTCAGAACTTGGAATAATAACGATTCCTGTTTTTAATGCGGCTAAATATACTTGGTAAGCCTCGATGAGGCGCGGAATCATAATTAAAATTTTATCACCTTTTTGTAGTCCCGCTTCTAAGAAAGCGTTTCCAATTTTGTTCGCCGTTTTTATTAATTCCGCATATGTCACTTCTTTTGTTTCACCATCTTCATTTTGCCAAATAAGTGCTTTTTTCGTTGGATCAGAAGCGTAACGCTCTACCTCCATAACGATATTATAATGCTCTGGCGCAATCAATTCTTCTCTGTTCAAAAAGATCAACCCCATTTTTGTTTATTTTTTATTATAACAAATGTTGGGAACATTTCAAATAGAAATTATCGATTATACATGAGAGGATGTAGAAAAGTGACGATTCATATCCATTTTTCACCATACATAGGTGAACGCTCTTAAAAAACAACATGGGGCTGGGACATAAATTGAAATTAATTAGTTAATTTTAGATTAAATCATAAAAATAGAACCGCATGAAATCAAGGTTTTTAAATTAGATTTCATGCGGTTTATTCATTTTAAAAGAGTTTTGTCCCAGCCTTATGTTTTATAATCCGTATATTCCCTCTGGAAGTTTATCTTTCATGACAAACTCATCCAAACTTTTAAATGTGTATCCTTTCTTTTTCAATTCACGAATGAGACGGGAAAGTGCTTCTGCATTGTCCGATGAAACCGTGTGCAATAACACAATCGCCCCTGGATGAACTTGTTTCATCACTTGATCGAATGCATATCTCCAACCCTTTTGCTTATGAACATTCCAATCGGCGAAAGCAAGTGACCAAAAAATATGAATATATCCTAACTCATTGGACCACTTTAACGTCTTTTCACTAAAAATTCCACGTGGCGGACGTAAATATTTTAATTCTTTTTGATCGGATACTGCGGCTACAGCTCGTTCTAAATCCTCAAGCTCCTTTTGAATTGCTTCTTTCGTTATAATCGTGAAATCCGGATGATGATAGGAATGATTCCCGATAATATGGCCATCATCGACCATTCTTTTTACAAGATCGGGCTCACTTTTGACGTAATGTCCGGTCACAAAAAAAGTAGCTGGCACTTTTGCTTCTTTTAACACATCTAAAACATCTTCCGTATACCCTTGTTCATATCCGTTATCAAATGTTAAATAAATATTTTTTTCTCCAGAATCGTCTGCATAATAAGCACCGTACTGTTCCAACATTTGCTTATATTTACCGATGTCAGGGATTTCGTGATTATTATTCTTTTTATAGCCCCATCCATAACCACTTGCGGCATAACCATTCGTTACGTGAGTTACGGGTGTGGAAAAAGTAAACAGTGACAAAATTGTAATTGAAGCGATTATTTTGTTAAACATAACAACCCACCTATTTTTGTTAAAAATAACAATCACCTATGTTCTTCTTACTTTTTCCAAGGGGCTCTAAATTATGCACGTAAACGAGGGCATAACGCATACCATTGAAAAATTGTAGTAAATCATCACAAGTCTCATAACTTCCTCTACGAAGCATACGTATTACTGACTTATTCCTTTTCGATTTATATTTAAGCGTTGTTTTTAAATAGATACGATAAAAAAGGAAAACACGAACTTTTCCAAATAAAAATAAGGCTAATGCTCTCAATCAATCAGAGCGATTCGCCTTATTTAGTTTATTTTTCTAACAGCTTAAACTTCTCGTAATCCTCTTCTGTTAATTCATTTTCCCTCTTTAATGTCCAATGACCAACCCACTCTTTAAGTACATCAAGGTATTCTTCACGTTCCTCATCATCAGCGCCTAAATTGACATACATATTTCCTGGCTCGCCATCCTCTGTATTTTCGCCGTTATCAAGCCGCCTCATAAGCGCTCCGGCCTCCGAACCGTTAACAACGACAGTTAAGTTTTCATAGTCATCAATACGAGGGCCTTTCCCTTCTTTTATATACTGGTCTGGATTTTCGTTAAATTCAACCATCGTTGGTGATTCATTTCCATGACACTGTAAACAGTTATTTGCAATAATCTCCTCTACATGGTCAACATATGTAACATCTGTTTCACCTTCTTTTTCAGTTCCTTTATCAACAACGACATTCGTTTCCTTGCTTGAGCAAGCACTAATTAAAAACAGCGCTACAGTTACGATTAACAATTTTGTAATCGATGCAAAATTGTTAAATAATGCTTTTTTCATTTTGCACCTCCTCATTAAAATAATTATTAAGTATTATAACATTTAAAATGTAGTTTATCACGGGAATCTTCTGAATATTTTTAGTCCTGTTTTCCCTTAAAGTTAGTGTTTTTCAAGTTACTGACATCGTAGTAGCCTTACCTCTGTTTTCCAACTTCCATAAATTCCAAGACTTTTAAGTTTTCTTAATCTATGAAAAAGTAAGTCCAAAACAAGCTGGGATCATAATATATAGTGCTCTATAGTTGTTAATCCGAATGTTAGCGCCGTTTATCACAAAAAAACAGCTTCGTAAGTAAAAATACAAAGCTGTTTCAAACATTCTAATCTTTTAATTGGAACGTAAACGTAATATGATCTTGAATCGGAATCCAAGCTCCAATCCCTTGTTTCGTTACGTTTTTAATAACGATTGTTTTTTTTGTTCCTTTTAATTGAATGTATACTTCTCCAAAAGTCATTTCACCTTTTTCATTTACAGCTGGAGCATGTGCATGAAGGTATCCGTGTTTGTTTACTGGAACGTTATATGATTGCCCTTTTTTTGTACTTTTGCCAATCACCGTGCTATAAGAAAGCGGTAATTTAGTTTTTTTCTGTGCTTTTACAAGCATCATTCGTTTCACTTCATCGGGATGGACAATTTTATTTGTTAAAGCTCCTTTAATTTCCTTTTGTTCGTGTTGATTGTAGCGTAAAATTTGTTTGACATTACTGCCGATATTGTTCAGCTCATTCGTATTAATTTGTTGATATTCCCAATTAACCGTCGTTTCCAATGATTTATAATTTAACGGCCACCGTCCAAGAAATACCATTCCTCGATAACCAATGCCAATGGGGGACGGTTTTAAGGACGTTTCATTCAGTAATTTTATAAGCTCAGGGTTTTCAATCGGAATGTCGACATCTTCCATAAAGCTTTTTGTCAATTTGCTCGGTTCCACTATTTCTTGGTCTTCTGTTGAATTAGGAAATGTATTTTCTTTAGAAATATTTAACACATAATCAGGGAGTGTGTATGCGTCTGCTTGTTTCTTTTTCTGCTTCTTTTCTTCTGCAAAACTAAAGTCCGGTACAGCTAAAACATACATGAATACAAACAACGCCATGATGAGTTTTATGCGTCTGTCCATCTGTCCATTCCTCTCTTTTTCTTTAGTTTTTTCGATTATAGAGAAAATATACATTTTAAAATTTCCACATGGACTAACTCCAGACGCATAAAGACATTTACTTTGTGCAAAGGTTATAACGAGAATCTTTATTCGATAATTTGAATCTCTTCAGTGATGTGGATGCTTTTTTCTACGGATCGAACCATTGCACAATTTTTGCGAGCAATCCGCAAGTTTTTGTTTAACTTTTCTCGATTCAAATTTTTTCCCTTCACTATAAATCGTAATGAAATGCTCTCAATACGATTCGCTTCCTTAGCATTTCGTTCTACATCGGCTTTAATGGACATGCCGGCGATTGAAATCCGTTGTTTTTCTAAAATTTTGCAAAAAACAGACCCACTGCAACCAACAATCGATGCAATCATTAATTGATAGGGTCGGTAGCCAAACGTATCATCTCCAGAAATATGCAACTCACCATACGTTACATTCACACGCCAACCATTTTCCTTCGGTATAAATTCCATATAAAAAACCTCCTAAAACATGTATAACACTATCCTTTATCATAGCTAATTTTGGAGCTCATTGCATAAAAACATTTTCTCACCACCTTGCCTGTTTCCGTATTTCAGAAGTCTTTCTCCTTAAAGCTCCCATTAACCGGTTATAAACTCTTGACTTCTTCCCTTTTTGTGTTAAAATAATAATAAATAGTAAATTATAATTATTATTATTTAAAATAAATATAAAAACGGACATAAGCATTGATATCATTGAGTTTCCTCTATTGTTGCAAATGATTCTTATTATCAATTAGTGCGGAGGTATTGAAAAATGAACATTAAAACGTGTGAGTTTACACCGAGGAAAACGGAACAAAACAAAAGTTCTACCGATCGCTTTTTTAATAAAATAAAGCCACATTTAGAACTCATCGCCGCGTTATTAAGTGGGCTCATTATTTTATTAACGTGGTCTTTTTCTAGCTATATCTCTTCTACGTGGTGGATTATATTACACATTACGGCTTTCGTCATCGGGGGCTTTGCCAAGGCAAAAGAAGGTATCGAAGAAACGATTAAACATAAGGAATTAAATGTTGAGCTATTGATGATTTTCGCCGCGATAGGCTCGGCGATGATTGGGTATTGGACAGAAGGGGCTATTCTGATCTTTATATTTGCTTTAGCGGGGGCTCTCGAAACATATACCTTAAACAAAAGTAATCAGGAAATTTCCTCTCTCATGGAGTTACAACCAGAAGAGGCGGTCGTCATCATTGATGGTAGTGAAAGAGTCATTCCAGTCTCACAACTTAAAGTTGGCGATCACATTCTCGTACGTGCTAGTGAACGAATTCCAGCTGATGGAAAAATTGTAAAAGGAAATACAGGCGTAGATGAAAGTGCCATTACTGGAGAATCGATTCCTGTCAGTAAAGGACGTGATGAGGAAGTTTTTGCGGGAACGGTAGCACTTGATGGTTCCATTACGGTAGAAATTACAAAGCCAGCTGACGAAACACTCTTTCAAAACATTATTCAAATGGTGCAATCAGCTCAAGATGAAAAATCACCATCACAATTATTTATCGAAAGATTCGAAGGAACGTATGTCAAAATTGTTCTCGCCGTCGTTGCAGTAATGATGTTTTTACCATACTTTTTATTCGGTTGGACGTTAACCGAAAGTATTTATCGAGCGATGGTTTTACTCGTCGTTGCCTCTCCGTGTGCACTCGTAGCATCGATTATGCCCGCTACTTTGTCTGCAATCTCAAACAGTGCCAAAAATGGGGTGCTTTTTAAAGGTGGCATTCACGTAGAAAATTTAAGCCACGTGAAGGCGATTGCTTTTGACAAAACGGGAACATTGACAAATGGAGTCCCTGAAGTGACCAATATACACGTTCATCCAGACTATGAGGAAACAGAATTGCTAGCAATCATCGGCGCAATTGAAAACGAATCAACTCACCCGTTAGCAAAAGCAATTACACAATACAGCAAGAAAAAAACGAATCAACCATTGACAACAATCGATGTCTCAGACATGACAACGGTAAGTGGTAACGGTGTTTCCGCAGTTGTTCATGATCAACAATGGAAAATCGGTAACGCTACGTTTGTCGGTGAAGAAGAAGCGACACAATTTTACGACGGACTTGCCGCTCGCTTAGCTACAGAAGGAAAAACAATCGTTTTCGTTAAACATCATACGGAAATTGTTGCTCTTTTAGCTTTAAAAGATACGATTCGTAAAAATGCGAAAGAGACGATTCAACAACTCCGCAACCGAGGTATTCACACAGTTATGCTAACAGGAGATAATGAAATTACAGCTCAAGCCGTAGCGGGAGAAGTAGGAATTGATGAATATATTGCCGAGTGCTTGCCTGACGAAAAAGTGACTCATGTGAAAGATTTACGCAAAAAATATGAGAATGTAGCTATGGTTGGCGATGGTATTAATGATGCACCTGCTTTAGCAAGTGCGAATGTAGGAATCGCTATGGGGCAAGGTACAGATGTCGCTTTAGAAACAGCTGATGTCGTCCTAATGAAAAATGACTTATCGAAAATGAAAAAGACGATGGACGTATCAAGTCGGATGAACCGAATCGTCAAACAAAATGTATTCTTTTCCTTAGCCGTCATCTTTGTTCTCATCATTTCAAACTTTATGCAAGTCATTGATTTACCGTTAGGTGTCATCGGTCATGAAGGAAGTACAATCCTCGTGATCTTAAATGGATTACGCTTGTTAAAACAATAAAAAAAGCTGTCCACTGTTGGGCAGCTTTTTTATATTACAGAGATTCACAGACGTCTATACAACTTATTTTCGTGGATGATTGCATTAATGATTCCACCGATAATGATGATCAAACCTGACATGTAAAACCAAATCATTAAAACGATTACTGCTCCTAAACTCCCATATGTCGCGGAATAATCACCGATGATATCGACATAAAACGAAAACGCCCATGAAACAAGTTGCCAGCTCACCGTAGCGAACAAAGCTCCCCAAATAACTTCTATTAATCTAATTTTCTCATTCGGAGCTAACCTGTATAAGGCGAGGAAGACGATGAAAAACACGATTGAAGTAATTCCCCATCGCAACGTTCCCCATATATGAGCAAAGCCCTCTGATAAGCCGAACAATGAAAATAAATACATCCCAATCATTCGGCCGAGAACAGGAAGTAAAATAGCAATGACGATAATACCTACCATTGCGACCGTTAAAACGATTGCGATTAGTCTTGAAACGATAAACGAACGATCTTCTTCTACTTCATACGCTCGATTAAACGCTCTCGTAATGGCATTGACACCATTTGAGGCTGACCAAAGAGTACCGATGAAACTAATCGACAGTAAGCCGCTATTTTGTTCATTTACGAGACGGCTAATATTTTCATTAATCAAATCCATCATTTCCTCTGGTGCCACTGTAGCTAATACATCGATAAAAGATTGTTCATCAATCGGTAAATGGCCGATTAACGTCATTATAAATAAAAGCAATGGGAAAAGGGAAAGCAGGAAAAAATAAGCTAGTTGTGCGGCTAAGCCGAAAACATCATCATCTGCAATTCGCTTCATCAGTTGTTTGACAAAATGTACATACTTTTCCATAAACTTCGCCCGCTTCCCCTCCTAAATTGAACGTTATTGATCAAGTTTTTTCGTTGTATTTGTCACCGTGTCCAACGCTTCTTCAACTTGTTCTAAAGCATTGATCGTGTTTTCAACGCCTGTTGAAACGGTTTGATTGAATTGATCAAACGTAACGCGTGCATTACGAATGGCCTCAGATGGATGCTTTATATAATATCCTGATGTTGCTTTAATGGCTGAACATTTATTTTTCGTATATTCACGTACTTCTCGATCAACTAAAGATGTTAATCCTCCGACTACTGCTCCGACAATAATTCCCGTAAATAATTTTCGTTTGCCCATTTTCATAGCTCCTTTATTGTAAATTGTGCTGTTTTTTAATATGGTGAAGTACATTCAAACACCCTTCAGAAACTAATCGATACGTTTCATCAAAATCTCCCGTAAAATAGGGATCGGGTACATTTGTAACAGGTGCATCTGTTACAAAGTCCATTAATTTCACAACTTCGATTTCATCATTTTTCTGTTGAAGCTGATACAAATCTTCAATATTTTGATCATCCATAGCAATCATGTAATCGAAATGTTCCCAATCCGTCTTATTCACTTGCCGAGCCTTCATGCCTTCATAAGAAATGTTCTTTTTGTCTAACATTTCCCTCGTTCCTTCATGGGGAGGCTCTCCAATATGCCAATGCCCAGTTCCAGCAGAGTCTACTGCAATTTTTTCACAAAGCCCTTCCTGTTGAACATAGTCACGAAAAATGGCCTCAGCCATTGGTGAACGGCAAATATTACCAAGACATACGAATAAAACCCGGATCATCATATCATCTCCCCTATATCATCATAAAGATTACCACTATACATAACATAACATATTTTCATACGCAAATTGTCGGTAGCAACGTTTGTCCATCGCGAGCGAACATTTCGGCCTTCCCTTCTACTTCACTTGCACAAACATATGACGAAACCTAATCTTTATTATACAAACCTTAACAACTATTTTACCACTTATTTCATATAAATTTTTTTCTAAAAAGGGTTGACTATTTACTAAATTTTCCGAATATATTATAGATAAGTTACGTTTCCTCTATTTAAAAATTTAGTTTTATAAAGGAGCAAAAGCGATGACTATTGAAAAAACCATTAGTACCATTAGTGATTTTGTTTGGGGAGCACCGACATTAATTTTAATCGTCGGTACAGGGCTATTTTTAACATTTCGACTCGGTTTTTTACAGTTTCGCACGTTATATTATGCTTTACAACTAGCATTCAGTCCATCGAAACAAGATCGTAAGTCAACGGGCGATATTAGTCATTATCAAGCCTTAACGACAGCGATGGCAGGAACGATTGGTACAGGAAATATTGTCGGAGTGGCAACGGCGGTCGTAGCAGGTGGTCCGGGAGCTATTTTTTGGATGTGGCTTTCCGCTTTATTTGGGATGGCGACGAAATACGCCGAAGCGCTCCTCGCCGTTAAATATCGTGTCACAAATAGTAAAGGGGAAATGTCTGGGGGACCGATGTACTATTTAGAACGAGGACTCAATGCTAAATGGCTTGGAATTTTATTTGCTATTTTTGGCTCCTTTGCGGCATTTGGAATTGGTAATATGGTACAGTCCAATTCTGTTAAAGACGCTCTAGAACGTTCGTTTAGTATTCCTGGATGGTTGACTGGACTTTTACTAACATTCTTTATTGGATTAGTCATTCTTGGTGGGATAAAAAGTATTGGCAGAGTAACTGCATTATTTGTACCCATTATGGCTTTGTTTTACGTTCTCGGTGGGCTCATCATTATGATTCTGAATTATGATGTCATCCCCCAAGCGATTGGCTTAATTTTTCATGACGCTTTTACGGGAAGTGCTCTTGGTGGTGGTATTTTAGGAACAGTCATTCGGTACGGAGTTGCACGGGGAGTCTTTTCCAATGAAGCGGGTCTAGGGTCAGCACCGATTGCTGCGGCCGCTGCTAAAACGGACTATCCCGGACGTCAAGCACTTGTATCGATGACCCAAGTGCTCATCGATACAATTATAATCTGTTCGGTTACGGGTATTACAATCGTCATGGCAGGGATGTATAAAACGGGGGAAATCGTCGGAGGCGACTTAACAGCAGCTTCATTTTCATTATTTTTAGGTGACATTGGTGGCACAATTGTTACAATTGGGATTGTTCTATTCGCGTTTTCTACGATTATCGGTTGGTCCTATTACGGTGAAAAGTGTTTTGCGTATTTAATCAATGACAAAGCTGTTCCTTATTATCGAGTTGTCTTCGTTCTTATGGTGATGTTCGGAACGATTCAAGAATTGGAATTAGTCTGGGGAATATCCGATGTTATGAATGCATTAATGTCGATTCCAAACTTAATCGGACTTTTAGGGTTATCTAGTGTTGTCGCCTATGAGACGAAAAAATTTCTCGATGTCATTCAGCAAGAAAAAATGAACAAAAAAAGGATGAAGAAAGCTACGTAACGTATCATTCATTTCAAAAAATCTCGATGCCGTAAATCGAAAATATCCCGTATCGTTTAAAAAGTGATACGGGATTCTTGCTTCGAGTCGTTTTTACAAAAACGTACTGGACAATAGTTAGGAAAAAATTTTTTTGTAATCGATTTAATATGACGATTCAATCAGCGGAGCGATACACTTTTCATCATTATGTTGAGCTGAATTGACATAACGATTCACATAATAAGCTGTTAATTGTTCCGTCTGGAGCGATTGTAAAAAGCGTTGTGCTTCTTTGGGAGGGATTTCATATGGAGAAATCCAATCATCTTCTTGATCTTTTGGTAAAATAATTGGCATTCGGTGATGGATATCTTTCATGAAGGCGTCAGCTTCTTTCGTAAGCATCGTGCACGTAAATAATTTTTTATCCCCTTTTTCCCATTTGTCCCATAACCCGGCAAATGCAAATAAGTTGCGGTCTTTCAGTTGAATGCGTTTCGGTTGACTGCCATGATCTGTTTTTTTCCATTCATAAAAGCTATCCGCAATAATTAAACATCTTTTACGGGCCATCAACTGTTTAAAGCTCGGCTTCTCATGAGCTGTTTCACTTCTTGCGTTTATCATTTTGTTACCGATTTTTTCATCTTTCGCCCAAAATGGTACAAGACCCCATCGCAAATAACCAGCTCGTTTTTCTTTTCCATCGTGAATAATTGCTACTACATTTTGTCCAGGGGCAATATTATAACTTGGGCGATAACCTTCTATCGGTCGCTCAATTGCAAACTCTTTTAAAATATCAGCCTCTTTAGCAAGTAACGTAAACCGGCCACACATCTCATCCATTCCACCTTTTTAATTAAAAAATTGTTAAATCCCACTCGGAAGTAATCTGTCTTAATAGACGTATTCCTGCTAAGCTATTTCCCTGTTCATCAAGTGCTGGTCCATAAACACCAATTCCACAGCCTTGGACAAATGGATCGGCGTCGGTACTTCGAACGCGTGGAGGAACAACTGCAATAATCCCTCCAGATACACCACTTTTAGCCGGAATTCCCCGTTGTAAATTACTCGTACATATAACCATACAATAAAATCGGTACAGTCGAAAGCGAATGCTTAACCGTTAAAAAAATAACTTGCCAGCTGTCACTGACAAGTTATTTTCCTCACGTCACATCATTTTATTCCAATTTGTTGATGATTTCTTTTAACGTCTTTAAAAATAATTGCATTTCCTCATCCGTTCCAATCGTAATCCGCAAATATTGATCGATTGGTGGGCTGTCAAAATAGCGAACGAGGATGTTTTTTTCTTTTAATTGATTGTACAACGTGTTTGCTTCATATTGTTCATGGGATACGAAAATAAAGTTCGTTTCAGACGGAAGTACGTGAAACCGAAGCTGAGTCATTTCATCTGTAATCCACGAACGCGTCGCGATAATTTTTTGAATCGTTTTTTCTGTATACGTTTGATCTTTAAACGATGCAATCGCACCTGCAAGGGCTAAACGATCTAAGGTGTATGAATTAAACGAATCCTTCATGCGAATTAAGGCTTGAATAAGCTGTTCATCGCCTAAAGCATAGCCTACCCGTAGTCCTGCTAATGAACGGGATTTCGATGTCGTTTGAACAACGAGTAAGTTCGGATAGTCGTTAACGAGTTCTACCGCTGATTGTTGTGCAAAATCAACATACGCTTCGTCGACGATAACAACGGTATGCGGATTATTTTCCACAATGCTCTTTACTTCTTCTAGTGGTAAGGATAAACTTGTCGGAGCATTCGGGTTCGGAAAAATAACTCCTCCCTCCGATTGATAAAAAGACTCTGTCGTCAACGTAAAATCACGTTGAACAGGTACCGTCTCATAAGGAATATCGAACAAAGTCGCATACACGGGATAAAAACTGTACGTAATGTCCGGAAAGCGAATCGTTTGACCTGGTTCAAAAAAAGCCATGAATGCAAACGCTAATACTTCATCCGAACCGTTACCGACAAACACATTTTCTGTAGTTACATCGTAAGTTGTTGCAATCACTTCCCGTAAATCTTCAGCATTTGGAGGTGGATACAAACGTAAGTCTTTTCCAAGTTCTTCTGTAATTGCGCTCGCAACAGCAGGAGAAGGAGGGTATGGGTTTTCATTCGTATTTAATTTCAATACATTGATCTCCTTTGGTTGTTCACCTGGGACGTAAGGGGTTGCCCGCTTCGCCATTGAACTCCAAAATTTACTCATGCTTATTTTCCTTTCTTTTGCATATGTCTTTTGCTAAGTTCATCGGTAATATCTTGCACATCAACTTGCAACAGTTCCATCAAAACGAGCGTATGATACGTTAAGTCGGCAATTTCCCACGTTAACTCTTGTTGATCTCTATTTTTCGCTCCGATAATCACTTCACTCGTTTCTTCACCTACTTTTTTCAAAATTTTATCTAACCCTTCGCGAAACAGATAAGCGGTGTAAGAGTCTTCTTCTGGATGATTTCGGCGTTCTTTAATCGTTTGCACGAGCTGTTGTAAAATATCCTTTGTCGACGATACCTCACCTAGTAGCAGATTAAAAAAGCATGAATCCTTTCCGGTATGACAAGCAGGTCCGAGTGGCTTCACTTGTACGAGCAAGGTATCACCGTCACAATCATAGGAAATACTTTGAACGATCTGTTTATTACCTGATGTTTCCCCTTTATTCCATAATTGTTCACGTGAACGACTAAAGAACCATGTTTCTTTTGTTTCGATTGTTTTATTCAAAGCTTCCTCGTTCATATAGGCAAGCATTAAAACATCTTTCGACTCCGCATCTTGGACAATGGCGGGAATTAATCCGTTCTCCGTAAATGTTATGTTTGTTAAGTCGATATTCATGAATCATGTCTCCTTATAGGAATTTGCTCATTCGCTAAATAATCTTTTAGTTCCGGAATAGTGATTTCACCGTAATGAAAGACAGAAGCAGCTAATGCAGCATCTGCTCCGTGTTCAAGAATAACTTTAAAATGTTCTTTAGTCCCAGCGCCACCGCTTGCCACAACAGGAATATTCACGGCGTTAGCAATCGTTTCTGTAAGTAAAACGTTGTAGCCGTTTTTCACCCCATCTTCATCCATACTGTTAACGACAAGCTCGCCAGCACCGAGTTCTTCACCTTTGCGAGCCCACTCTGTCGCTTCCATTCCTGTATTTTTTCGACCACCATTTATAAAAACATCCCATTTTTTCCTAGCTGTTTCCTTCGCATCGATTGAAAGGACGACACGCTCCCTACCAAATTTTTTTGCAGCAGATGCGATGAGATTGGGATGTTGTACGGCCGCACTATTTATAGATACTTTGTCTGCACCCGCTTGAAAGACGCGTTCGATATCTTCAAGTGTGCGAATCCCACCTCCAACCGTAAATGGGATTGAAATGGTAGCAGCGACTTGTTCAACGACGCCTATAAATATGTTCCGACCTTCACTTGAAGCCGTAATGTCATAAAACACAAGTTCATCCGCACCCGCTTGATCATAGGCTCGGGCTAAATCTACAGGGTTAGCGACGTCTTCGATATTTTTAAACTTTTTTCCTTTGACAACTCTTCCGTCGTCCACATCAAGACACGGGATAATCCGTTTAGTCTTTCTCGGCATGACGAACAACCTCCAGTAATGATTCGAATGATACCGTTCCGTCATAAAGTGCTTTTCCGATAATCGCACCATACATGTTCATCGCTTGTAATTTTACAACGTCAGCTGGGCTAGAGACGCCTCCTGAGGCAATCATTTGGATAGGTGAGCGCTCATTCATCTCTCTAAGCTCTTCAAAGTTAGGTCCTTGGAGCATACCGTCTTTAGCTATATCAGTATAAATGACTGTTTGTACACCGATGTTCTCCAATTTTTTCAATAAATCGGTCGCTGCCACTTCACTCGTCTTCTCCCAGCCTTCCGTCGCTACGTAGCCATTTCGAGCATCGATAGAAACAGCTATTTTCTCCCCATATTGATCAACAGCTTCCTTGAGAAATGCTGGGTCTTTAATCGCTGCTGTTCCAATGATAACGCGCTTAACACCTGCCGATATATAAGATTCAATCCGTTCCATCGATCGAATACCGCCCCCGACTTGAATGGGAATCTTTACTTCTTTCGCAATGGACTGAATGATTGATTGATTCACTGCTTCATTTGTTCGAGCCGCATCGAGGTCAACGATGTGCAAATAGTTAGCACCTTTTTTTTTCCATGTTTTTGCCATATTTACTGGAGAATCGCTGTAAACCGTTTCTTGATCATAATCGCCTTGAATGAGCCGTACACATTTTCCATTTAATAAATCAATTGCCGGAAAAAGAATCATAACACTATCTCTCCTTACGTATACTTTGTCTAACGTCATACGCTGTTTAAATAATTGTTTGCTCCTCTATCTTTATAAAAGTCCTTTCGTTGATGGAACTCCTTTAATCCGTGGATTGATTCCCGTAGCAACATCAAGGGCCCGTCCAAATCCTTTAAAGATTGATTCTACGATGTGATGACTGTTCTTTCCGTACTCTACATTAATATGAAGGGTCATTTGCGAGTGATTTACAAATCCACGAAAAAATTCTTCAACGAGTTCTGTATCAAATTCGCCGATTTTATCTTTCAAATCGTCTACGTGATACACGAGGAAAGGTCTGCCACTTACATCGATGGAGACAACGGATAAAGCTTCATCCATCGGTGTCGTAATATTTGCATACCGGGTAATTCCTTCTTTATTCCCTAGCGCTTGACGAAAAGCTTGACCGAGAACAATTCCGACGTCCTCTACGGTATGGTGTTGATCGACTTCAAGATCTCCTTTACATGTAACCGTAAGATCAAATAATCCATGTCTCGTAAACGCGTCGAGCATATGGTCAAAAAAGCCGACTCCTGTCTCAATATTTGCTACACCGCTACCATCAAGCGTTAATTGTAAATCAATATCCGTTTCACCCGTTTTTCGAGAAATTTTTTGTTTACGCATCTTCATCATCCTTTCTAATCGTAATCGAACGCGCATGTGCTGTTAACCCTTCAGCCTGAGCTAACGTAACAATGGGCTCTGCCGCCTTTTGCAAAGCCTCTTTTGAATAATGAATGATACTTGATTTTTTCATAAAATCATACACGCCAAGTGGGGATGAAAAAACAGCTGTTCCGCTTGTAGGGAGTGTATGGTTAGGACCGGCGAAATAATCCCCTAATGGTTCGGGGGAATAATTTCCGAGAAATATCGCTCCAGCATGTTGAAGCGACGATAGTTTTTCAGCTGGATTTTTCACCATAAGTTGTAAATGTTCAGGAGCTATTTCATTTGCTAGTTGTAACGCCTCTTTTAAAGTATCGGTAACGATCATCCGACCATTTTTTTCTAGCGATGCTTGAATAATAGATTTCCGCTCTAATGATGTTGCTTGAAGGCGTACTTCCTCCTTAATCCGCTCAGCCTGGTTTCGATCTGTTGTAATACAAATAGAAGATGCGTCTTCATCGTGTTCAGCCTGGGACAGTAAATCAGCTGCAACATAACGAGGATTTGCTGTTTCATCAGCTACAACACAAATTTCGCTCGGCCCAGCAATCATGTCTATCGCTACATCCCCATACACCCATTTTTTCGCGCGTGCGACATAGATGTTACCTGGTCCAACAATTTTATCGACCTTCTTAATGGACTCCGTTCCATACGCTAAAGCAGCAATTGCTTGTGCTCCACCAACTTTGTAAATACGATCTACACCTGCAATCTGGGCTGCAGCGAGTACGTGAGCATTCACTTGACCTTGGTCATCTGGGGGAGTGACGATGCTAATGGACTTTACGCCAGCTAGTTTAGCAGGAATAACGTTCATTAAAACAGTTGACGGATAGGCGGCTTTACCACCTGGGATATAAACACCGGCTTTTTCTAATGGAGTTACTTTTTGCCCGAGCATCACACCTTCTTCCTGTTCGAAAAACCACGATGTCTCTTTTTGCTTTTCGTGGAACTCGACAATGTTTTCTTTTGCACGTCGTAAAGCATCGATTAACTTATGATCGACGACTTGCATCGCTTCGTCAAGCTCTTCTTTCGTAACGATTAACGATTCAAGCTGGACACCATCCAATTGCTTCGTATATTGAAAAAGCGCACGGTCACCGTCTGTTCGAACATCCATAATAATATCGAGAACAGTTTGATCGATTTTTTCGTTCCGATCGAGCGAAGGTATCGTTTTATTTTCTTCTCTATATTGTTGGGGAGTGACAATTCTCATTGCTTAACCTCCAATGCAGAACGTAGTTGTTTAATAAATTGCTTAATCGAATCCGTTTTTGTAGCAAAACTAGCTTTATTAACAATTAAACGTGTACTAATTTGGTCGACTTCCTCTATGATTTTCAATCCATTTTCTTTAATCGTTCGACCCGTCTCTACAATGTCAACGATGACGTCAGACATACCTATTAATGGTGCTAACTCAACCGAACCATTTAACTTGATCGTTTCTACAGGAATATCTTTCTCTGCAAAAAACTTCTTCGCAACAGTTGGATACTTCGAGGCTACCGTCAAATTAGGCGTTAAACGAATCGGTTGTTCCTTTAACCCTGCTACAACAAATTTACATTTCCCTAGCTGTAAGTCGAGCAGTTCGTAAGTATCTGTTTGTGCTTCTAGTATATTATCCTTGCCGACAATTCCTAAGTCAGCCGCACCTTTTTCAACATACGTCGGTACGTCAACTGCCTTAACAAATAACATTTTGATTTTACGATCATTGTCATAAAAAATTAGTTTTCTTGTATCCTCGTGAAAGTCAGCAAATTGGATACCTGCTTCACGAAGTAAAGCAATTGAATCTTTTGCTGTACGGCCTTTTGCAAGTGCTAATGTAATCATGGGCAAATCTCCTCCTTTGATGTTCAATGGTCGTGGACAAACCGTTCGCTTACACATCCATTTTTTCAATGAATTTCAAAATTGATTCTTGCGTAGAAAACTGTTGCTCCGTTTCATTCCAATACATCGTCATCTTCCCCTCTACAAATGAAATGTTACAAAGGGTTTCGTCCATCGTTCGAGAAGTTTCATTCGCTTGAAAGAACAATACTCGCCGATTCCTATTTCGCAATTCATTCGCTAAGATGAGTGCATCTTTTATTGACTTTGCATCATAATAAATAGCTAAATCAGCTACAGGCGCGGGTTCGTTTGCTAGCGTTAAGCCATCCATAATGAGGTCGATGTCACAAGCAAATCCAATCGCTGGAATCGTCGTGTCAAATTGCTCTGTCAACTTATCATATCTTCCTCCCATTAAAACAGGCTTTCCGACACGTTTAATAAATCCTTGAAAAATAATATCTGAATAATAGTCCATATGATTAATCAAACCTAAATCGATGACAAGATGTTCAGACAGATTGTACGAAGTAAGTAAATCACATACCATTTCGAGATTGTCAATCGCTTGCGCCATTTGTTCGTTCAATGAAAGACGCTTCGCACGCTCAATCACCTCTTCGGGCTTTCCGTATAGTTGGGGAATTTCTAACAATAGGCGTTTAACAGTCGGATCCATATCATAAGCAGCGAGAAATACTTCAATTTCATTTTTATTTTTTGCCTGAATAAGCTGCTTCAATTGCTCTACCTTCTTTTCGTTCAGAGGAAGTTCATGCAGCAAGTGCTGGGCAAAACCTGCATGACCAATTTCTAATGTGAAACCGTCAATCTGCAAGTCTTTCAGTAAATGAGCAGCAAGTGCTAATACTTCCGTATCTGCGATTGGAGATGAATTCCCGAAGTATTCAACCCCAGCTTGTGTTCGTTCGTGATGGTCGGTTCCGTTCAACGTCTGTCGGAAGACGTCCATTACATAAAAATATCGAAAAATGTCTTGTTCACTTTGTAAATGTTTCGAAATAAACCGGGCAATTGGAATCGTAGCATCAGGCCGTAACACGAGAACCTTTCCAGTCGGGCCAATGACCTTAATCATATCATCTCGTTGAATAGTTCCTTCGACAATCGAATATAAGTCATACGGTTCAAAAACGGGTGTGCGGATTTGTCGATAACCGTATGTCATAAAACGATTTTTAAACGTATCAATTATCTCTTCTCTTTTTTCACACGTTAAAGCATTAATTTCTAAAACATTATTAAAATTATTATAGTGCAATGAATGGCCTCCTTTCAAAACTAACTTTATTACTCTATTGCTTTACTGAGTTAAAGTTATATAGTATTCTAGTCAATACAGGCAAATATGTCAATAAATTGGGGGTATATTTTTATGTTTGATTATCATATCCATAGTGATTTTTCAGCAGACTGTTCTACACCTATGGAAAAAACGATTGAGAAAGCAATCGAATATGGTTTGGAAGAAATTTGTTTTACAGACCACATTGATTATGATTACCCAGATCCGACGATTACATTCGACTTAGATTTAAAAGCATACGATCAAAAAATTACCGACATGCAAGTAAAATACAAGGACCGAATCACGATAAAAAAAGGGGTAGAAATTGGCGTTCAACCTCACTTATTAAACAAATATACAAATGTCCTTCATAACGAAACATTTGATTTCATCATTTGCTCCATGCATACAACCGATCGGAAAGATTTACATTCTGGAAGTCTTTTTGACCATCGAACGACTGAAGAAGGTTTTGCGAAATATTATGAAGAACTTCTTTACTGTATCCAAAACTATGAACAATATACGATCTTAGGGCATTTAGATTTAGTGAAGCGATATACTAAAGAGCATGTTACGAATAATTTCCATGATATCATCGAAGCGATTTTCAAAGAAATTATTCCTAAAGGTAAGGGCATTGAAGTGAATACGTCGAGTTACCGGTATGGCATGACGAGTAGCATGCCAAGCGTCGATATTTTAAAACTTTATAAAGAGTTAGGAGGAGAAATTGTTACACTTGGATCGGATTCACATAGTGAAACGACACTTGCTTATCAATTCGATGAAACATTAGAAACACTAAAGGCCATCGGTTTTAAATATATCGCAACTTTTGATAACCAGAAGCCTATTTTTCATCCAATTGAAACATTACGCTAAGCTATCTATTTACACACCCTTTAAAAATATTGCTTATAAAGAAAGGAGCGAAGGCATAAACAAAAAAGCTCTCGCTCCTTTACACTTGGATTTTACTGATTTACCGATGTAATCGTCTCGTTTGCTCGAGTTGTTCTTCAATCTTATTTTGAACGCGATGAGCAAGCTCCTTACTTCTTAAATGTTCGTATTGATTTGGATAAATGGCTTCGCCAATATTTAGATGGATCGTCGACGGCTTTACGCGCCGATTGTTTTTTTCAAACATTTGGTATGTCCCATCAATCGCAACGGGAACAATGGGTACTTTTGCTCGTGTTCCGAGCCGAAAGCTTCCTGGTTTAAATGAATGTACATTGCCATCCTTACTTCGTGTACCTTCAGGGAAAATAACGAGTGAATGACCAGCCTTTAAGTTTTGAATCCCTTGGTGAATCGCTCGAACAGATTGTCTCCGATTACTCCGGTCAATAAATACACAATATATTAGTTCCATCCATGTTCGAATAATGGGCAATTTTTTTATTTCCTGCTTGGCAATGAATCCGGTTGGTTTTCCTACATATCCGAGTAAAGCAAGAATATCAAATATCCCTTGATGGTTTGCAACAAAAAGAACGGCCCCGTCAGGTAAATGTTCTCGTCCTGTCACATGAACATCAGTACCTGTTTTTCGAATAACTTTTTGCGAAACGGACATCGGTGTCTTAAAAATAAATGCATCAGCGTCTTTACTATTCATTTGTTGACGGGCTTTCTTTGCTTTTTGTAAATAAAACAAACTCCCGAGAACTAAACATGTCGCATACATATAAATCCACAAGGTGAAAATCATGTCGTTTGTTCCTCCCAACACGTTACGAATCGTTTTCAAACACCATTATTATACCTGTTTACAGATCATAATCAAAAGAATGAAAGCGATTTTCCATACAATGATGTTTAATAGCTCATTGAATGGGGAATATTTACAATAAGCGTTTATAAACCCCTACCCCTTTAAAACGAAAGGCAGTCCCATCATTTGTTTGGGACTGCCTTTCGTTTTTTATTTACCGATAAATTGTTGTGTCCAATGATTTCCTTGCTCAACATAACCAACGCCGATATGTGTGAACTCTCCGTTTAATATATTTGCACGGTGCCCTTCACTATTCATCCAGGCAGAGACGACTTCTTGAGGTGTACGCTGTCCTTTAGCGATATTTTCACCAGCTGTATGATACGTAATTCCGTATTTCTTCATCATATCAAACGGTGACCCATAAGTCGGGCTATTATGAGAAAAATAACCATTTGTTGCCATATCTTTCGACTTATCGCGAGCAACTTTGCTTAGTTCCGTATCCGTTTTAAGCGGGCTTAATCCATGTTTTTCACGTTCATCGTTTGTTAACTTGACCACTTCTTGTTCGAACTGATGAAGCTGTTGGTCGTTCGGCGTTTGTTTATTTTGTTTTGCTGATTCTGTTTCGTTTTTCATTTGTTTCTCAGTTGCTGAACTGTTTTGTGCGTGTTCTGTCTTCTGTTGATTTTGCTTTTTTTCTACTTGTGCTTTATTCGCTTCTTGTTTCGCTTTTTCTTTCGACTGTTGAGGATCGTTCGTTGTTTTACCGTTTGCGAACCATTTCGATAATATTTTATTGAAGTCCTTCGTTGAAAGATGAATCCAATTTCCCCCATTAACTGAATAATAAGCTTTTGTTTCGTATGTCACATTTCCAGATGAATCATTTGCTGATGCATCGACAAAATGATGAATAGATCCACTAAAAAATAACGCTGTAGCGAGTGTAGTCGTTAGGACAATCTTTTTAAACACTTGATCCCTCTCCTTTTGTTTTTGTTGATGTTGGGATTAATATACCATGTTATTTTTGTAATAATATTGGTTACATTTACCTATTTCATCATCGATTTAGCTTTTATACGTAAATATTTAGCGAACCCTTGTCACTTAACGCATATTGGCGAACCCTATATACGGATATTTAGTCAGTAATTAGTTATAATGGTAATAGATTCACATATTTTACTCTTGACAATGATTCGTTTTACTAGAAATGTTACAAAATGTCTTTTTTTGTCATCAAATTGTTACTTGAGTTCGTCATCATTTTGGACTAACCTTAAAAGATGGATGAACCTTTTATACGAAAGTAAAAGTAATCTAAATAATGATGAGTCTCACACTCTAGTAAATAGAGATTCTCGAGGGAATTTTACGTAACATATGAAAAAGTATGTTTCTCTTTCAACAGGACTTTTTAGGTAAGTATCGATGGTGTAACTGACGTTTCAACTTAGTGATTGTACTTTTTCTTATCAATTCTCATAAACGATCTATCAACCTCTTCCCTCGTCAATTGCATATATTGTGATTGGAAATGGTCAGTGAATACATTATTCATTTATTGGAGGAACTAATTATGTTTTCAACAGCTGAAATTGGAATTGATTTAGGAACCGCAAACATCCTTATTTATTCAAAATCAAAAGGTATTGTTTTAAATGAGCCAAATGTTGTAGCTATTAATATGAACACAAATGATGTCGTCGCTGTCGGTACAGAAGCGAAACAAATGGTTGGAAAAACACCAAAAAACATTGTTCCGATTCGGCCCCTGGAAGATGGTGTTATTGCTGATTACGACGTAACCGCACAAATGCTTAAAGTGTTGTTAAAAAAAGTAAGTAAAAAAATTGGCTTATCATTACGAAAGCCGATTGTCGTCGTCTGTACCCCTACGGGTAGTACAACTGTCGAACGACGTGCAATTAACAATGCCGTTTCAAGCTATGGTGCAAAACAAGTTCATCTCATTGAAGAGCCGATTGCTGCAGCGATTGGCAGTGATTTACCCATTGATGAACCGATCGCTAACGTAGTCGTCGATATCGGTGGTGGAACGACAGAAATCGGTATTATATCATTCGGTGGGATTGTGTCGTCTAACTCCGTCCGTGTCGGTGGGGATTTAATGGACGAGGAAATAACGCAATATATTCGTAAAAAATATAGCATTCTCATCGGAGAACGAACAGCTGAACAAGTAAAAATGGAAATTGGTCATGCCCACCCGAATCATCCAGAAGAGAAAATGGAAATTCGTGGAAGAGATATGGTAACAGGTCTGCCAAAAACGGTGACCATATCATCTCAAGAAGTATATGCTGCGATTAAAGAGTTGCTCGAGCAAATTTTAGAAGCGATTCATGCAACATTAGAAAGTTCTCCACCCGAGCTAAGTGGAGATATCGTCGACCACGGTATTGTACTGACAGGTGGCGGTTCACTACTACAAGGACTCACAGACTGGCTAACACATGAGTTGTCTGTGCCCGTACACCTTGCACCGAACCCGCTCGAATCAGTTGCCGTTGGGACGGGGCGTTCAATCAAAATGATTTCTAAATTACAAAAGGCAGCTAAATAGAAACAGTCCGGCTAGTTCCCCTTACAGATTGAGCGGAACTAGCCTTCTATGCTCACTCTAAAAACAGTAAACGTTTACATATAAATAAAATGACTATTTACATTCTTCTCAGAATAGACTATACTATAAGATAATAGTCATGTCTAAGCCATCAATCCGCTAACCCACATGATCATAAATACAATTTTCCACACTGCCTAATCTGTTTACGCACCGATTCCAGGTTCGTTCCAACAGATAAAAGCCAGTTCATAATGACTTGCACACTTTTGCAATCATTTTGAATCTGGCTTTTTTTTATCCATTTATGATTTATCCATTCCAATGAAAAGAAAGGAGGGAAATCAATTGTCTGGCGCCTTACAACATATTCGTGTTCTTGATTTAACACGTGTACTGGCAGGTCCTTACTGTACGATGATTTTTGGTGACCTCGGTGCCGAAGTGATTAAAGTAGAAGCACCTGGTGGTAGTGATGATACAAGAAAATGGGGACCCCCTTTTAAAAACAATGTAAGCGCATACTATTTATGTGCCAATCGAAATAAAAAAAGCATTACGGCTGATTTAAAAACACATGAAGGAATTGAAATAATAAAAAAGCTCGTTCGTAAAAGCGATGTCGTTATTCATAATTTCAAAACAGGGACGATGGAACGCTTCGGCATCGACTACGACATACTTTCAAACATCAATCCAAAAATTATTTATTGTTCGATTACTGGATTTGGTGAAACGGGACCTTACAAACAGATGCCTGGTTACGACTTTATTATTCAAGCGATGAGTGGACTGATGAGCATTACGGGGGATGATACTTCAGGTCCTCAAAAGCTTGGAGTTGCAATCACTGATATTTTGACCGGACTATACGCGACAATTGGCATTCAAGCAGCACTTCTTGAACGCACTCAATCAGGAAAAGGGCAGAAATTAGATATTTCGTTGTATGATTCAGCCGTTAGTGCACTCGTTAATATTGGTAGCAACTACTTAATGTCAGGAGAAATACCGAAACGACTTGGAAATGAACACGCCAACATTGTCCCTTATCAAACATTTAAGACAAAAGACGGAGAAATGGTCATCGCCATTGGAAATGACAACCAATTTAAAGCATTATGTACAATACTGAAAACGCCGCAATATAGCAGTGACAAACGTTTTCAAACAAACCCAGAGCGTGTGAAAAATCGCGATATTTTAGTCTCTTTATTACAAAACGTATTCATCACAAAACCGACGAGCTACTGGCAACAACAATGCCGCGAAAACAATATTCCATGTGGCCCTATCCAAAATATTGAACAAGTGACGAAAGACCCTCAACTTGTAGCAAGAAACATGTTCATTCAAGATAAGCATCCAACAGCCGGAACGATTCACATGATCGGTAGTCCATTAAAGCTTTCACGTACACCGATTTCGATAAGGCACCATCCGCCAAATGTTGGTGAGCATAATGATACCATTGCAAAACAGTTTGGATTGAAGAATCTCTCATCGGAGTGACCAACCCACATCCAAACATAGTTTGTTCACTGTTTTTACTTTGAGAAAGATTCTTTTTGTTACAAAAACGGCCATTAAACAATGAGTAGGAGATGATAATAATGAATTTTAATTTTTCTGAAGAGCAGACGATGTTACGCAATACCGTAAGGAAATTTGTCGATGATGAAATTATGCCTCACATTTCTAAGTGGGATCGACAAGGACAGTTCGATCCCACCATCATGACAAAATTAGCCGATTTAGGCTTAATGGGGGTATGTATTCCTGAAGAATATGGTGGCAGTGGAATGGATTACAATTCCTTAGCTATCGTCTGCGAAGAGCTTGAACGTGGAGACACAGCTTTTCGAACCGCTGTTTCTGTTCATACGGGATTAAATAGTATGACGCTTCTCCAATGGGGAACAGAAGAACAGAAGAAAAAATATTTAATTCCTCAAGCGAAAGGTGAAAAAATTGGCGCTTTTGGTTTGACGGAACCTGGAGCGGGTTCTGATGTTGCTTCTTTACAATCTACTGCTGTAAAAGACGGAGATTACTATATATTAAACGGACAAAAAACGTGGATTTCATTATGTGATGTCGCTGACTATTTTCTAGTCTTCGCTTATACTGATCAAGCAAAAAAACATCACGGCATCTCGGCATTCATCGTTGAAAGAACGTGGGAAGGATTTTCTTCAAAAGCAACAAAAGGAAAATTAGGGATTCGAGCGGGAAATACCGGAGAACTATTTTTTGAAGATGTTAAAATTCCTAAAGAAAACTTGCTTGGTGAAGAAGGAGAAGGCTTTAAAATTGCCATGTCCGCCTTAGATAACGGTCGTTTTACCGTTGCAGCAGGAGCGGTCGGGCAAATTATGGCTTGTTTAGAAGCAAGCGTCAACTATTGTCATGAACGAGAAACTTTCGGAAAACCGATTGGCAAACATCAACTCGTCCAACAAATGATTGCTAAAATGGAAGCCGGATTACAAATGAGTCGCCTCCTCGTCTACCGTGCTGGTGAATTGAAAAATAAAGGGGTTCGAAATACACGAGAAACATCTCTCGCCAAGTGGCAAGCTTGTGATTTCGCCAATCAAGCAGCCGATGATGCTGTCCAAATTCATGGAGCATATGGGTATTCTGATGAATATCCTGTAGAACGCTATTTACGAAACTCAAAAGCCCCTGTCATTTATGAAGGGACACGCGAAATTCATACGATTATGCAAGCAGAGTACGTCTTAGGTTATCGTCAAGATAAACCACTAAATAAAATGTTACCCGCTTGGGAAGACAGAGAACTCGTTTAAACATTAAAATAGAACTACACATGGGGCTGTCCTAAAAGTAAAACGTAAATTAAATACGTGAAAACAACAATCCAAGCCATTGACAAATCAATGGTTTGGATTGTTTAGATCGGCCATTTAAAGTGAAAAATAGAACTACAAGCCTCATTTTTTATAAATTCATATATTCCTTTGTCCATTCTTTAATATGAACCTCTCGGCGCTTCATTTCTTCTATATACAAGTGCCCAGGGACAATTTGTTCCGGTGGATAAACGCCTCGTTTCGTAATCACCCTTTTAGCGATCATTTGTGAAACGACTGAAACGGTATAAGCAGTCGCCCGAGCCATCGCCGTGACGTTGTTCGTTCGATCTTTGTATGTTACCATTTCATATTCATAAGTTGAAGGTAATCCATCTTTCGAGCCAGAAACAATTACTCGGAGTAACACAGCATCATCTTTGTCTTTTAATTGAACAATCGGATCAAGTACTTTTAATAAAACGTCTCGTGGCTTGATCTTTTGTCCATTTAAATCAATTTCATAATCTTTTCTCGTCAAGTTCAAATCAACGAGTAATTTAAATTTTTCGGCATGACCAGGATAGCGAATCGTTTTATATTGTAACGTGTCCAAGTTAGGATAGGAAAGCGATAGTGTTGATGTTCCTCCCGATGTGTGGAAAGCTTCAAGCGGACCAAATCTTTCAAAATGGATCGTTTCAACTTCAGATAAGGAAGGAATTTCTTGTTTAATACCGTTTCGAATAATGAGCGATGGATCTGTGTAATGATCAAGCACACCTTCCATCGAAAACACATGATTGTATTGTAAAGGGGGTTCTGGTTTCAGTGGAATTCCGCCTACGTATAGTTTAATAGATTCAACTTTATTTAATTTTTGTGCTCCATATCCAGATAAAATATTAATCATCCCGGGAGCTACTCCTAAATCAGGAATAATTGTAACTTGCGCCCCTTTAGCATTATCATGTAACGCTAACACCGATTCGGTCATTTTTCCGATATGCCCCCCGAGATCGACGGAGCTGACGCCGACTTGAATCGCCGTTTTAGCAACGATTTCATTAAATGAATAAAATAATGCATTAATAATAACGTCAAATTGACACATATAGTTTGCTAACTCATCTCGATCATTCGCATTAACTTGATAAGCAGTTAGTTTAGAAGATTGGAGCTGATCACATACTTTTAGTGCACGTTCGATTTCAATATCCGCCAGCCCTACCATTTCCACATCCTCGCTCGTCACTAAATCCCTAGCTACTTCTTTTCCCATTAATCCGGACCCTAATACACCTACTTTCATCATGATCACTCCCCCTAGCTATATTTACTATTTATTCCACATCAATTTGTGCGCGTTGTAGTTTTCCACTAAAATCGACATAAACCGCTTTCCATTCCGTAAATACGTCTAAAGCTTGAACCCCTGAGTCGCGGTAACCGTTTCCAGTTCCTTTCGTACCTCCAAACGGTAAATGAATTTCTGCACCTGTTGTTCCTGCATTGACATAAACAATACCTGTATCTAAATCACGCTGAGCTTGGAAGATGCGATTGGCATCTTTCGTGAAAATAGAACTTGATAAGCCATACGTGACGCCGTTGTTTACTTCGATTGCTTCTCCAAAGCTTTTTACCGGAATGAGTGAAATAACGGGGCCAAAAATTTCTTCCTGAGCAATTCGCATCTCGGCTGTTGCGTCCGTAAACAACGTCGGTGCAAAAAAATGTCCTTTTTTCAAATCGCCATGATCAAGTTCATAACCACCTGCAAGCAATTTGGCACCTTCATCTTTTCCAATGTCAATATACTTTTTAATTTTTTCAAGTCCTGATTCATTAATGATTGGACCAACTTTAATCGATTCATCTAAACCGTCACCAATCGTTAGCTTTTCCATCGCTTCTAACAACCTTTTTTCTAACGTTTCCTTCACATCTTCATGGACAATAACACGACTACATGCTGTACAGCGCTGTCCACTCGTTCCAAATGCACTCCAGATAATTCCTTCAACAGCGAGGTCCAAGTCAGCATCATCCATGACGATGACAGCATTTTTCCCTCCCATTTCAAGCGATACTTTTTTAAGCTGTCGTCCACATTCAGCTGCAATATGTCGACCGACATCATTGGAACCGGTGAATGAAATGACGCGAATATCGTCGTGATGAACCATCGCTTCCCCTACGGATGATCCGGACCCAAAGACGACATTCATCACTCCATCGGGTAATCCAGCTTCTGCAAAAATTTTTGCTAATTCATAGGCCATGATTGGCGTTTCCGTAGCTGGTTTCCAAACAACGGCATTTCCTGCAACAATCGCCGGAAATGATTTCCATGTAGCGATTGCAATCGGAAAGTTCCACGGTGTAATCAGTCCGACAACACCAATTGGAGCACGGACACTCATAGCAAATTTATTTTTTAACTCCGCTGGTGTCGTTTGGCCAAACAGACGCCGACCTTCTCCTGCCATATAAAAAGCCATGTCAATTCCTTCTTGAACCTCTCCCCGAGCTTCTTCAAGGACTTTTCCATTTTCCAGTGTTAATAGACGAGATAAATGTTCTTTTCGTTCTTTCATAATCGTTCCGACTTGATATAATACTTCTGCCCGTTGGGGGGCTGGGACGAGCGCCCATTCTTTTTGTGCTTTCTTGGCGGCTGTAACCGCATGATCGACTGCTGTCGCATTGGATAAAGGAACTTCCACAATCGTTTCACCTGTTGCTGGATTTTTTACAGCTGCTCTCATGTTTGCATTCGATTCTATCCATTTTCCATTGATATAGTTTTTTAGCTTCGTAAGTTTTAATACTTTTTCAGACATTTCCATAACCTCCTACTTTTTTGTAAACGCTAACATATATCGATTTTATAAATTTTCATGACATGTATGAAAGGGAGAGTCTTTTGCAAGATTCTCACCTATAATACATCGTATTCAAATGATTCAAATCCTATGTTTGTTCTCATCTCTTAACTGTTGAATCGTTGAAGTAACAGAAATGTATTCCTGATCGGTAATAATTTCGATAACCGTTGGCCGGTCATTCAATATAGCTTCGTCTAATGCACGTACAAACTCATCGACCGACGTGACAGAATATCCATCTGCCCCCATACTTTTTGCTAAATTAGCAAAAGATATTTCTCCTAAATCGGTACCTACAACTCTTTTTGGGAAGTGTATTTCTTGATGCATGCGGATTGTTCCATACATGTTGTTATTGAAAACGAGGGAAATAACTGGAATGTCGTATCGGACAGCTGTTTCTAGCTCTTGAGCCGTCATCATGAAACCGCCATCACCGGATAAAGAAACGACTATTTTATTTGGGTAGGCGAGTTTTGTTCCGAGGGCTGCTGGCAATCCATATCCCATTGCTCCTGACGTTGGACCGACGTACGTATGTTTTTCGGTAAATGAATAAAAGGTGTGGAGCCATCCTGCAAAGTTACCAGCATCATTTGTTAGTAACGCGCTTTGTGGTAATTTATGTTGCAACGAAGAAATAATTTGTTTATTGAAATCATCAGATGGTTTTTCATCTATATGACTTGCCTTTTGATAAGCTTCATGTCTTTCTTTTGCCCATTGTGACCAAGTAGCGTTTATTTTTTCCATCATCAATAAGCGTAATGCTTCTTTGGCATCAGCTACAATGCCGACATGTGGAGCATATACTTTTCCTATGGTGGAAAATGAAATGTCGATATGGATTAATAGTTTATCGGTTGTAATTAATGTATAACCTTGTGTCGTCACTTCAGAAAGTTTCGTTCCGATCGCTACAATGACATCCGCTTCTTCGACGGTGTTTAAAATCTCGGTACTCGTTCCTAGACCGAGATGTCCTCCGTATAAAGGATGATCATTCGGAAAGACGTCATGGCGGCGAAATGATGACAACACTGGAATACGATGTCTTTCAGTAAAATGGACTAATTCGTTTTCCGCCTCAGCAAGCTTTATGCCACCACCCGCAATGATGACTGGTTTTTTGGCAGTGGATAAAAGGTCTGTCACTCGTTTTACTTCGTCTTTTGACGGAGTAGGTTTCGGCTTGTCGAAAACAGGTCCAAAATGCATGTCACATTCCACATCCAATACATCTTCTGGTACAGAAATGACGACAGGACCAGGTCTTTCGGATTGAGCAATACGAAATGCTCGCTGGACAACTTCTGGTATCCTTTCTGCATCGTTAATTTCAATGGCCCACTTAGCAATCTGTTGAAAATAACGATCTAAATCGACTTCTTGAAATCCTTCTCTTTGTCTAAATTGACGATGCACTTGACCTAAAATAACAACCATTGGTGTCGAATCTTGATAAGCTGTATGGACGCCAATCGATAAATTAGTAGCGCCAACGCCTCGTGTTGCTAAAACAACCCCTGGTTTTAAAGTAGCTTTGGCATACCCTTCCGCCATAAAAGCTGCTCCACCTTCGTGTCTTGTTGAAATTACCTTGATCGAAGTCTCATCATATAACACATCCAAAATAGGTAAATAGCTTTCTCCCGGAACACAAAAGACGTTTGCAACACCTTCTCTTTTCATACATTCCACAATTGCTCGTGCAGCCGTCATTTTTTTCGTTTGGGTCATTGGTTTATGGTCATCTCCTTAGCATACGACATATTTACCGTTCGTTTTGAACAAAGCTTAAGAGACAGCAAGACATATGATATTTCCCATTTTTATCCATTTGATTTACTTGTTTCGTTTCACCCCTTTTTTTAAAAATAATTGCTTGATTCATTTTTCGTTACTATAATAAAATACAACTTGATTACTTTTTAAAAATCAACCCCAAATCATCGGCAACGATAAAATGAATCCCGAACATAGACAGTGGATTTGCAATTATCTGATGATTTGTAATAGTCTAATCTATCTTGTACAAAAATAATAACATTAAACGTAAAAAAGGTCTATATGTTTAATCTTAAGACCATACCATTTATGCGCACCTATTAATTACTGTATTTTACAAACGTGTGTATAGACGAAAAACTTTTCATTTGTTGCATATCATTGATTAGGCGAAAAAGAAAACGACTACAAAGGAGTGTGTCTTATGAATACAAGTGAGAGCTATGCACAGTATTTAGATGAACAAGACGAACTGCATCACTTTCGAGAAAAGTTTTGTATACCGCCTAACAAAATATACTTTGATGGCCATTCGTTAGGACTTATTTCAACATGTGCTGAAAAAAATGTTAAACAGTTGTTGAAGTCATGGAAAGACTATGCTATCGATGGTTGGACTGAAGGTGAACATCCTTGGTTTTACCTTTCTGAGCAACTCGGCAAGCTATCAGCTCCATTGATCGGAGCAAAACATGAAGAAGTGATCATCACGGGATCGACGACAACAAATCTTCATCAGATGATAGCTAGCTTTTTTAAACCTCGTTGCCAGCAAACAAAAATTCTCGCCGATGAATTAAATTTTCCATCTGATATTTATGCTTTAAAAAGTCAATTGCAACTGAAAGGATTAGATCCTACAACCAATCTCGTTCAAGTGAAAAGTGAAGACAAACTTACATTGAATGAAAACGATATTATTCAGGCAATGACTGATGACATCGCGATAATCGTCTTACCAAGTGTCCTCTATCGGAGTGGACAAATTTTAAATATGAAAGCGTTAACAAACGAAGCACATAAACGAAATATACTCATTGGATTTGATTTATGTCATTCGATTGGTGCGATTCCCCATGCATTATCTGACTGGGGGGTTGACTTTGCAGTTTGGTGTACGTATAAATATTTAAATGGCGGTCCAGGAAGTGTCGGTGGCTTGTACGTCAATGAAAAACATTTCGGAACAACACCTGGTCTTGCTGGTTGGTTCGGTTCCGACAAACAAAGACAATTTGATTTGGAACATGAAATGATTCCTGCTCCGCATGCTGGTGCTTATCAAATGGGGACTCCCCACGTTTTAAGTGCTGCACCTTTGTTAAGTTCTTTACGCCTATTTGCACAAGTAGGCATACAGAACATTCGGAAAAAGTCACTTCAATTAACTGAATATGTCATCGCATTAATAAACGAAAAATTAATGGATTACGGTTTTTCCATTGCTAGTCCACTAGATTGTACGCGCGGTGGTCATGTGTTCATCAAACATCGTGAAGCAGCTCGCATCTGTAAAGCATTGAAAGAAGAAAATGTCATTTGTGATTTTCGTAATCCGAACGGTATTCGCATCGCACCAGTTGCTCTTTACAATACATTTCATGATGTTTGGCACGCCGTTGAGACTTTACGAGAAATTATGGAAGATCAACGTTATAAAAACTATGAAAACAAACGTGGGGTGATTGCCTAATGAATAAGTGGATTGACATCTCACAACCATTAACAAATGATAATGCTCACTGGCCTAGGGACATACCCTTTTCTTTCAAACTGACATATACAAAAGAACAAACTTCATCCGTTAACGTCGGTCACATAACGACAAGTTTACATAATGGAACCCATCTCGATGCACCTTTTCATGTCCATTCAACTGGAAAAACAATTGATGAGCTTAACATTAATTGTTTTATCGGAACTGCCCTCGTTGTAGATGTTCATCATACGAATAAAATCACGACTGAACACCTCGAAAAATACAATTATGATGATGTGAAACACGTTTTATTACGTACTTCTTTTCCCAATTCTCCAAAACGGTTCCCAAAACAAATACCTTTCATTGATCCGACGATTGCCCCTTTTTTACATAAAAAAGGGATTGTTTTACTCGGTGTTGACTTACCATCCGTCGATCCGCTCGATAGTAAAGCACTCGCTACACACCATGCGCTAAACAGATGTAACATTCACATATTGGAAAATATTATACTTGGCCATGTCACAGAAGGATTGTATACGTTAATTGCTTTGCCACTAGCGATCCAAGGTGCGGATGCCAGCCCTACGAGAGCCGTATTACAGCCACTTGAAAAGGAGAATAACGTATGACTGAAAATAACTTCAATGAACCATTTAGAAACGAACATAGTATTCGGACTGATTTCAATGCAAAGATGACGTATAATGATTATTTACAGCTAAATAAATTACTCTCCAGTCAACAACCATTGTCCGACCATCACGACGAAATGTTGTTCATCATCATTCATCATGTCAATGAATTATGGCTCAAATTGATCATTCATGAAATAAAAGCTTCTATTCAAGCGATTCAGATGAACGACTTTCAATCGGCCTTTAAAATGCTTGCTCGTGTTTCAGAAATACAATTACAAATGATTCAAGGGTGGAGTGTACTATCAACTTTAACACCTTCCGAATATGAACAGTTTCGTGATGATCTTGGCATTGCATCAGGTTTTCAATCGTATCAATATCGACTCGTCGAGTTTGTCCTCGGCTACAAAACATCATCTATTTTAAAAATATATGAGAACAACCCTCCCCTTTACAAACAATTAAAGAAACTTTATTATGCCCCAGGACTTTATGATGTTTCGATTGCAGCGTTAAAACGAGCTGGCTTACCCATTTGCGAGACTGTTTTACAACGAGATGTTACAAAACCGTACAAAAAAGACGAGACGGTTGCAACAGCATGGCTACATGTTTACAAAGACATTAAAAAATATGGGCATCTCTATCAGTTAGCTGAAAAACTAGTCGATATAGAAGATTCGTTTCAACAATGGCGTTTCCGTCATTTGAAAACCGTTGAACGAATTATCGGACACAAACGAGGGACGGGAGGCTCATCTGGTGTAGGTTATTTAAAAAAGGTATTAGACCATTATTTTTTTCCAGAACTATGGGACATTCGCACTAAACTTTGAACTGTATTTGGCAAGTAAAAAATGTATGAAATGGCATTTAAAAATGTATGCCACTTGCCACCTCAATTTATTATTGTAATAAAGATTCTTTATAACGAAAACTTTCACCATTAAAAATAAGTAAATGTGAATGATGAATAAGT
>DASUXY010000001.1:0-39333 GCA_036377675.1 Bacillota bacterium | reverse complement strand
ATCAATAATTTGCTTAACTTCCTTTGATCTCAATGTTCTTATCTGTTTCTTTTTAACCCTTAACTTTAAGACATTCTTTTGGTATCTACCCTTATTAACATGATGTAAAAATCCTTTGAAATTTCTTCCCTTTGCTTGTTTAAATACATCAATTGATTTAAATTCTCCTAATCTACTTAAATAATCAAGAAAACTCATAACTACATTTAAAATTGTATTCACTGTCGTTTCTTCTCTTATGGCTTTTTTTGACTGAAGATCAATTACATTTGATGCTGAAGGATATCTCAACCAACCTACGAAGTCTGCTAACAACTCAAAGTTAATATCATTAAGAATAACACCTCTCTGTTCCATGAACTCGTACAGCAACTTTAAATGATAGCAGTATGCCTTAATGGTATTAGGAGACTTACCAGTATTATCTAAGTATTTAATAAATTTCATTACTGGTTCTATTAGCTGGTATTCTTTATCTAGTAATAAATACAATGGATACGGCTTATTCTCCACTTCTATCCTTTGAACCTTCACATGTTCCCACCTCTTTAAATACTTTAACTACTACAAATTATAAACCTTGTTAATTTTTATTTAAAGTAAAATATCCCTTTAATATCTCCTCTTAAACTACTTTAACTACTATTATTTATTATACTATGGTTAAAGGATCGCCAGAGGGGTGATTGTGGGCAACGATGATAGATGCTGCCGACCGTTTGACAGCTTCTCGATAAACTTCACGTGGATGCACAATGGAGGCATTAAGGCTACCGACAAATATCGTTTGTCGATGAATGATTTCATTTTTTGTGTTTAAAAATAAAACGACGAAATGCTCTTGGTTCAAAATTCTCATTTCTTCCATTACATAGTCAGCACCGTCTTCAGGTGAACGAACGACATAGCGTTCCTCCGCTCTATATTGATTCAATCTTTTTCCTAGCTCTAATGCTGCAAGGATCGTGACCCCTTTCGCTTCACCAATCCCTTTAATAGATGTCAATTCTTCAATCGTCGCATCTCTCAACAACTTTAAGCCTTCAAAATGCATTAACACTCGATTGGCTAGCGTTGTAACAGGCTCTTCCTTCGTACCTGTTCCAATTAAGATAGCGAGTAACTCTTGATTAGATAAATGACTCGAACCGACTCTTAATAGTCGCTCACGTGGTCGGTCTTCCTTAGGAACATCTTTAATCATAACGGATTCGTTTTCCATCCATTTTCCTCCTTTTACTAAAGATACATCGATCATAGCGAAAGAGTGAATATTGCACAAATTTAAAAAACAATAAAATGAGAACAGATTTTTTAAAAAAAGTATAATTTCCCCCTTAAAAAAACTCCTTTTATAAAATATAAAAATGATGAGAGATTTAAAAGTAATCTATTGTTAACGTGATCGATATTCCTATTGATGAGTGACGAGAAAAATAAGCGAATCCAGCCGATATCATTGCTTATTGATAAAAACTTCATACTCATATAATAGTTGTAATAACAGCGACGCGACTTCTAATCCGTCGTCTGCTTCAGAGAGTTGATCGACATGAGGTTGAAGAGCTTGGATGAAGGTAGCTAGATCAGTGGGTGAAGGGGAATCCTTCAATAGCTTTTTCCATTCTTCAGAAGGAACTTCCCCTCCATTTCCCCAAGCTTGGACTGTTTCTTCCCATTGCTTGTGGAAAGATTGTAGCCACTGATCATCCTCGTCTGCCAGCTGTAGTTCTATTTCTGGAATCACCCACTCTTTAACATAAACATCAACACCTTTATCCAGAAGAAGTTGCTCCATCTGTTCAGCCTCATGCGGTGTATGTGCTAAACCCGAAAATAAATAGAACTGTTGATCTCTGTTCCACTGCACGGTGTGGATGTTTTTCTTTTGAAAGTCTTTTGCCAATGCTTGAGCATTTTTCTCCTCTGAAAAAACCCCCCCTTGTAAAACATACGTACGAATCGCACGAAGGGTAACTCGGTCTCGTTGAGATGCTTCTGTTTTCTGTTCATTTTCAGTTAATTGCTTCTGTTTAATTGGTGGGTGATCGTTTGAATGGACCACATCACTTTCAAGATTGCCAAACATGTTCATCATCATGAAGCCGAGAACAGATCCAATGACGATTGCCGCTATACAGGCGACGATCACCGGTTTCCATTGTCTTGTAACTGTATGTTCATGTAATACTTTTCCTTGTCGATGGGCAGAAAATTGTTTATTCATTTTTTGTTGTACATACTTACTTTTTAACGGGGTCGTTATGTCCTGTGATTGTTTTTTTTCTTTAAAGCTTGTCTTTTTACCATTCATTTTAATCTTCCGCTCATTTTTCATATGAATCACTCGCCTTGATCATTTCGTTTGTAATAATCTAGCATACGAGCGATAAAAAGTCAGGCGAATCATGTCCCTTGTGACTGATTTTCGTTCAACATAATGTTATCGATTTCGTCATCAAATGAGCGACTTTCCTTCTTTTATGTAGTTCCTAACGATGGAAATAAAGTGTAATGAACCTGTAATATAATATGAATCTTCAAGAGATCCATTCATAATGTAATCGATAGCTTTTTTCCAGTCATCAATGATTTGAATGTCTCCCGTGTCAACTGCTTTAACGATTTCTTCACATGTCGGTGCACGTCGATGAGCAAATGACGTCCAAATGATTGTATCAAAATGACCTATACATTTATGAATCATTATCGTAAGTTCTTTATCTTGAAAACCAGCAAAAATAAGATGTTTCTTTTTTCCTGTTGCTGTTTGAGAAACCGTTTGTAAAAATGCATCAATGCCTGCTGAATTGTGTGCTCCATCTAATATAATTAAAGGTTTTTCTGATACTCGTTCAAACCGTCCAGGAACTTGTGTCTGTTCAATGGCCGTCAGTGCCTTTTCCCAATCGATGATAAAACGACCTTTTTCCAATAGTTTTAATGTTTGGATAGCCATTGCAGCATTATAGACTTGATGAACTCCTGCCATCGTTAATGATACTGGATATTCGTCAAGTGCACGATTTTTCCATACAAACGATTGCTGCGGATGAGTTGCTTCCACATGACTATACGTAAAATCATGGCACAATTTATAGAGCGGGGCATCTTTCATTTTCGCTTCCTCTTTGATAACTGCAAACGCTTGATCATCCATTTTTCCAATAACAACAGGTATATCATCCTTAATAATTCCTGCTTTATGCGAGGCAATTTCTTCAAGCGTATTTCCTAAGAAATGGGTATGATCTTTAGTTACATTTGTTATCATTGATACGATTGGAGTCAAACAATTCGTCGTATCTTCTTTTCCACCCATTCCTGTTTCAACGAGGGCAAGATCGAGCCCCTTCGTAAAATAAACAAACGCGAGCGCTGTCAATATTTCGAAGTTCGTCGGATGCATTCCTTGTCGTTTCATCACTTCGATAATCGGATACATTTGCTTGAAAATAGTAAGAAAATCGTCATCTGAAATCGGTTGTTCATTAATAAAAATATGTCCATTTAATTTTGAAAAGCTTGGAGAGGTAAATAAGCCAATTCGATAACCATTGGCGACTAATGCGCGATTAATGAAATTGATCGTTGAACCTTTACCATTTGTTCCAGCTACATGAATCGCACGAAAATTTTGCTCAGGGTTATCTAAATAATGTAACAATGTTCGCATTCGCTCGAGTCCTAACTTGATCCCTAACTTTTGATTTTGTTGAAAGTACAACTCTATATCTTTTATTTGTTTAAACATTTACTCCACCACATTTCTACATCATCAACCGTCTATTTTATAGACGTTTATAAGAAATTTTCCCCTACTACTTATACTTCAGTCTTTTCACAACTCACATCCATAAACATTTATGCATGAGTCGACCTAACTGTAAATCTAAGATAAGATAAAATGAGTATAGCAAAAATGAAGACGACCTATCAAACGAACAAAGGGGAAGTTATTATGGAATTAACAGGTTGGATTATTTATAATGGAAGTTTACAAGGAAATAAATTTCTTGACTTTGCGCAAATGATTCAAGATGCAGCATCGAGAAAGAACATGAATACATCTCTCTATAAAAATAATGAGCTAATTGCAACGATTCATGCAGATGAATTAGGAGTATTTCAAACAAAACAGACACCTTTACCAGACTATGTTGTTTTTACGGATAAAGATATTTACTTAGCAAAGCAACTGGAGCTATTAGGTGTACGCGTATTTAACAGTGCACAGGCAATTCAAATCAGTGATGATAAAATATCCACATATCAAGTGTTAGCCAACCACCGTTTGCCTATTCCTAAAACGATTGTCGCACCGAAAGTATTCGGTAAACAAAGAAATCATTCCTTCGCTCACCTACAACTCGTTGCTCAAACTTTAGGATTTCCGATGATCGTAAAAGAAGCGTTTGGGTCATTTGGTGAACAAGTATATCTCATTCAAACAATGGATGAATTACGAGAAAAAGTTAAAGAACTCGATGGAAAGCCGTATATGTTCCAACAATTTATTGAGACGAGTTATGGAAAAGATTTACGACTACATGTCGTTGGGGATGAGGTCGTCGCCGCGATGAAACGTACCTCTACAGATGATTTTCGTGCCAACGTAACCTCTGGTGGAACGATGGAAGCGTATGAGCCGAATCCACTTGAAAAACAATTAGCAATCGCTGCAACGAAAGCAATCGGTGCAGATTTTGCTGGAGTCGATTTATTATTTGGAGAAAATGGGCCAGTCATTTGCGAAATTAATTCGAATGCCCATATTCGAAATATGTATAACTGTACACATATTAATGTCGCAGATTTTATGATCGATTATATTATCAACACGTTGAGAATAGACGGGAGATAGATTGTAACCGATGGAAATTACAGGTTGGCTTATTTATAGTAAAAAAGACGCCCAAAAAAATAAATCGTATATTCAGTGGATGATTGCTGAAGCAGATAAACAAAATATACATTTAACACTCGTTTTTCGCGAACAATTGACCATTGGAGTTATCGAACAAAATCCGCAAGCAGTTATTCATAATCAGTATAGTCAACTACCGATGATTGCGATCGTCCGTACCATTGAACCGATGTTAAATATCCACTTGGAGTCATTAGGTATTCAAGTTTTTAACTCATCAACGATTGCAACCTTATGCAATCACAAATCATTGACTCATCTAGCAATCAACAAACTGCACATTCCGATGGTACAGACACTGTTTATGAACAAAAATTGTTTACCTCAAACCCCACCTCTTTCGTTTCCGTTTGTTGTCAAAGATGCTCGCGGTCGAGGTGGTAAACACGTCTACTTAGTCAACAATGTCGAACAGTGGGAAGCGTCCATCGAAAAAATTGAAACGAAAGATTTCTTAGTCCAAACGTGCGATGTACAACACGGGCGAGATGTACGTGTCTTTGTTGTTGGCAAAAAAATAATCGGAGCTGTATTACGAAAAAGCACGGCTGATTTTCGTGCGAATTACACACTTGGTGGCTCTGCAACATGGTATGAACTTCGAAGGAAAGATCGTGAAATCGTCCAACGAATCGTCAATTATTTTAACTTTGGCATGGTTGGAATTGACTTTCTTCTCGACAAGGATGGACAGTTATTATTTAATGAAATAGAAGATGTCGTCGGATCACGAACTTTAAGTGTCGTATCAGATATAAATATTCTCGAACATTATATGGACTATATTCAAACAAGTTATCAACAGTTCTCATCGAGAAAGTAAATGAAAACGGCGGAACTTCATTCCCTGAAGTTCCGCCTCATTATTTATCCTTTTAACTCTTGTAACCGTTCACGTACATTCGCCTGTTTTTCTAAATAATCTTTTTCTTTTCGTTTTTCTTCCTCGACGATTTTCTTCGGTGCTTTCGTTACAAAGCCTTTATTTGCTAATTTCTTTTGTACCCGGTCTACTTCTTTTGTCCATTTTTCCAATTCTTTTTCAAGGCGTTCGATCTCCTTATCAAAATCGATTAAACCTTCTAACGGCAGAAAGATTTCAGCTCCTGTTACAACTGCTGACATCGCCTTTTCAGGGACATCCATTTCCGTCGCAATGACTAATTCACTCGGATTACAGAAACGTTCCAAGTATGCTCGCTCATTCGTAAGTTCTTCCACGATTTCATCATTTTTCGCTTGAATGAGTAGCGTAATTTCTTTGGACATCGGTGTATCCACTTCTGCACGAATATTACGAACGGATTTAATAATAGAGACGAGGCGCTCCATTTCCTTAGCCGCTTGCTCATCATGGAATTCTTCTCTCACTTCAGGCCATTGAGCAACAGTAATTGACACACCTTCGTGTGGGAGTTTTTGCCATATTTCCTCGGTAATAAATGGCATGAATGGATGAAGCATACGCATCGTTTGGTCAAACACATAAGCAAGAACAGATCGTGTCGTCTTCTTTTTCTCTTCATTATCCCCGTATAATGGGAGTTTAGCCATTTCAATATACCAGTCACACAATTCATCCCAGATGAAATTGTATAAATAACGGCCTGCTTCACCGAATTCGTACTTATTGGTGTTGTATGTCACCATTTTAATCGTTTCATTCAAACGAGTTAAAATCCATTTGTCAGCGAGTAATAAATCGCCCGAAAGATCAATATCCTCATACGTAAAACCATCCATGTTCATCAGTGCAAAACGAGAGGCATTCCACACTTTGTTAGCAAAATTCCACGTTGATTCAACTCGTTCCCAATGGAAACGTAAATCCTGTCCTGGTGTTGAACCTGTCAAGAGGAAAAAGCGTAACGAATCCGCACCATATTTATCGATGACATCCATCGGATCGACACCATTGCCAAGTGATTTACTCATCTTACGACCTTCTGCATCACGAATTAATCCGTGAATTAACACATCTTTAAACGGACGTTGTCCAGTAAATTCTTTTGACTGAAAAATCATTCGGGCAACCCAGAAGAAAATGATGTCGTAACCTGTTACGAGTACATCTGTTGGAAAATAACGTTTAAAGTCTTCAGCCTCTTCGTCCGGCCAGCCCATCGTTGAAAATGGCCATAAAGCTGATGAAAACCACGTATCGAGGACGTCTTCGTCTTGCTCCCAATTTTCAATATCTTCCGGTGCTTCTCGACCGACATACACTTCTTGTGTTTCCTTATGGTACCAAGCAGGAATGCGATGTCCCCACCATAGTTGACGAGAAATACACCAATCACGAATATTTTCCATCCAATGCATGTACGTTTGTTCGAATCGCTCTGGAACAAAATTAACCTTTTTATCTTCATCTTTTTGTAATTCAATCGCACGATCTGCGAGTGGTTGCATGTTTACAAACCATTGTGTTGATAAATACGGTTCGACAACAGCTCCGCTCCTCTCAGAATGTCCAACTTGATGGACGTGGTCTTCAATATGAAATAAGACACCTTCATCTTGTAAATCTTTTACAATTTGTTTACGACATTCAAATCGATCTAATCCTTCATACTTACCTGCATTTTTATTCATCGTTCCATCTTCGTTCATGACGAGGACTCTTTCCAAATTATGACGGTTGCCAATTTCAAAGTCGTTCGGGTCGTGAGCTGGTGTAATTTTTACTGCACCGGAACCGAATTCCTGATCGACATAATCGTCTGCGATAATTTCGATTTCCCGTCCAACAATTGGTAAAATAACTTTCTTGCCGATTAAGTGCTTATAACGTTCATCATCTGGGTGAACGGCAACAGCCGTATCTCCTAACATCGTTTCCGGACGTGTCGTAGCAATGTCGATCGTCACATCACTATCTTTAATCGGATAATGCATATGATAAAACTTTCCTTGTACTTCTTCATAAATAACTTCAATATCAGAAAGAGCAGTTTTCGTTTGTGGATCCCAGTTAATGATGTATTCCCCACGATAAATAAGTCCTTTTTCATAAAGTCTGACAAAGACTTCACGAACAGCTTCAGACAATCCGTCATCCATCGTAAAACGTTCGCGCGTATAATCTAAACCAAGGCCTAACTTCTCCCATTGACTGCGAATAAATGTCGCGTATTCCTCTTTCCATTCCCATACTTTTTCGAGGAATTTTTCACGACCGAGGTCATAGCGATTTTTTCCTTCTTCTTTCAACTTCGCTTCCACAACTGCTTGCGTGGCAATTCCAGCATGGTCCATACCCGGTAGCCAAAGGACATCATATCCTTGCATTCGTTTCATACGAGCCACCGTATCTTGCATCGTTGTGTCCCATGCATGTCCTAAATGGAGTCTTCCCGTCACATTTGGCGGTGGAATCACAATCGTAAAAGGCTCCTTATTTGGATTACCTGTAGCTTCGAAAAACTTTCCCTTCAACCAAAATTGATAACGTCCTTTCTCAACGTCTTGTGGATTGTATTTCGAAGGTAGTGATGTTTCTTTTTCAGACATAGTCATTCCTCCTATAAAAAAATAAAGCCTTTCCATCCAATTAAAGGACGAAAAGGCTATAGTTTCCGTGGTACCACCTTTGTTTACAAGTTACTTGTACACTTTAAACAATAGATAACGGGATTAACCCGGCAAACTTTTACTGGTGAACAAATCATTGACAAGCGTTCATTTTCAAAGTTACTGCTTGATGGGCGACCTTCTGAAAGAATCAATCCTAGGAAAGTCTCAGCTAACCCTTTCCCTCTCTTTAGGCGATTCATCCATACTCTTCCCTCAAAGCGCATTTAAACAATTATTTTTAGTTGTCTAATTTTTTAAAAGAAATCAACCGTAAAATAAGCACAACGTTATGATACATATACATATTATATTAAAGAGTAACGTAAAAGTGAAGTGTTTTGTCAAAGCCTTTTTTATCGTTATCACATTCCCCATCAACATATGTAGGATTATGTGCGGTCCATCATGATGACACAACGAAAGGAGGAGCTTATTTGGCTAGGTACTATCGATATCGTCTACCACCATGGGCGAGAAAGTGCATCGTAGTAATTGAAAAAGTAACGTTGCCGATCTTAATTTTTCAATTAGTGCGTACATTGTTCTTCCCTTCTACATTAGACGTCTTATTAACAGGTATTTTAGTCGGTCTATTTTTAGCGTTTTACTTGGAATGGATTTAAGCCTTTTGATCATCATCTAAGAATTCGGAAGCATAGAACTGTAAAACGTGTTCAGAAAATTCAAGACCAAATGTCAATTGACGAAAAGTTTGTTCTAATTCCATCACTTGTTGTACTAATGACTGCTTCGATAATTGTTTGACGTACTGTTCAACGGTCGTTAAATATAAATGCGCATCTAAAACATTCATAATAAGCAACTCAATTTCACTTTCGTTCAATCGATGATGTCGTAAATAATCTTCGAATAATTCCGCGTGTTTTTGTGGACATTCATGCACATGAACTGCTCTGCTTTTCAAAAAGTTTGCAAGATCTAAACTACTATTTTCATAACGAGAACGTTCCCAATTAATGAAATAAATTTGGTCGCCAAAAAGAGCATGAGAGGCATCTAATTGACCGTGACAAAGACTAACATTCCAACTGTTATCTTTATTAATATGATGATCGATAAATCGTTGTACACATTGAAGTGACATTTGAAAAACATGTAGCATTTTATGATAATGCGTACAAACGAGCCATTCAAATGGAGACATATACGGATTCGCTTCAAATTGTTCCACATATGATCGTAATGTCTGAGGAAGTTTTTCACAAAGAGATTTATAATTTTGAAAAGTTGTTACGATTTCTTCAGACGAAAGCGGGTATTGAAACTTTGTTTGGGCATGAATTTGAGCAAGGGAAATGTACATCTGTTTCAACTTCTCCCGTTGTTCAACTTCCTCTCGATTAGATTCGATCCATGGCATAAGATAATAAACGGTTTCACCGGCCTTGTAATAAGGCTTTCCGTCTCGTGTCACGTATATCGGAATAATTGATGAAAGATGAGGATGATTAGACAGATGGTATACATGTAACCATCTGTTTACACATTTTTCTGTTAAATGACTTCTTTTTAATGCATACTGATGATAAAGATCATGAACACGAACGACCCGTTCAGAGATAACCTCTAGTTGAGTCGCAAAGACACCGTATGCCGCTAATATGTTGTTCAATTTTTCCATAACTGTCACCACCTTACGTTAGAAACCCCTTGATGGTCATTTCAAGGGGTTTCTCATCACTTTTCTCATCACTCGTTTTAAATCACTGTGAATCTTTTTTCGATGGAGGAATATATAACAACTGTCCTTTCACAATATTTTCATCGGCTAATTGATTTTTATGAATCAATTGTAACGATGTTGTTTTGTACCGTTCAGCAATCGATTCTAACGTATCATGCTCTTGAACGATACATAACCTCATTTTTGAATAACGCTCTTCACTTTCTTCAAACATTCGTGAGAGATACTGAGCATCTTCTATTTGTGGTGAGTTATTTTTTGTGCGCTCACTGCTTTCACTTTCTTGTTGATCATCAGCTGAACGAGATGATTCATCCATCCATTCCGAAATAGAAGGTGAGGCATCCACTGTTAAACTAGGCTCGTTTACATCTTTTTCCTCGCTAAATAATTGTTCTGACAAGCTTTCTAGTTGTTCTGATGAAATATGTCCTGATTCTTCAGACTCCTCTTTATTAAAAAACTGAGCAAAGCTTTGCGTTTTTGTTTTTGTCCACCGTCCCTTTTCATCCCCACTTTCCTCTTGTTTTTGAGATTGTTCATGTTCAGCACTGTGAGGCTGGTCGTCGCCATCTTGATGTGAAACGTCTTCTTCCTGTGACCATTCATCAGCTCGTTCCAACGACAGTTCTTTTTCTACACTGTCTAATTCGTGCTGTTTCTCTTTCATCATTTCAACATGAAAATGATCCTCTATTTGTTGCGTATTTGCTTCCATTGTTTCCGTATCAGCACGTTGCTCCTCTTCTATTCCGCCATCACTGGCATCTATTTTTTCAGGTGACTGTCTGTCTAAATCACTAATTCCATAAATTTTAATCGTTGACTTTAATTGAAGCTGACTTTCATTTGGAAGTTCGTAATCAAATGAAGAAATTCTCACCTTTATATCGTCTAGATCATTCACACGATACGTTGGTACAGATATTTCGACTGGAAAGCGATGTGTAAATGTCGCCGTCCCATCAGCTGTATCGGCCACTTTTTCTATATAACGCTTCGAATGTTCATTTTCATAAGACAACATGAAGTCATCTTCACTGTTATCTAACAAATCTACTTTTAAATACTCTCCTTGCAATTCAATAACGCCACGAATAGAAATATATTCATGAAACGATTGAATCGATATTTCAGGATCCAAAGAAATGCTAATAATTTCCGCTACTTCCTGTCCTCTTTCAAAGTGAAGCGATTCATTTAATTCAAAACTGAATACAGACGAATCGTTCAACATCCTATTTCCTCCCTTCAACCATGCTAAATCATTCATACATTGCCTTGCTTTAGTAATCTATATGAATATGTCATAAAGGATATGCTAAGGAGGAGTAAATGATGCATATGTAACAAAGAAGGAAAAGGGGATGACATCTATGTTTCCTATACAAAAAAGCTATTCCAACGCTGGAATAGCTTTTTTATATACTTTATTCTTTTAACGTACGAAACGTTCGTTGAACCGCTTCAATCGTTTTTTCAATATCTTCATCTGTATGTGCCGTTGATACGAACAATCCTTCAAACTGTGAAGGTGGTAAGAAAATTCCCTCCTCAATCATTCCGCGGTAATATTTTGTAAAGTAGTCTAAGTTTGATGTTTGGGCAGTTGCAAAATTCACGACTCTCTGATCGGTGAAAAACACACCCATCATTGAGCCGACACGATTGACATATAAGGGAATATCATACTCTTTTGCTGCTTGTTCGTAGCCCTCAACTAGACGGTCTACTTTGGCATTCATTACTTCATATGTTTCTTCATCTAAGGCATTCAACGTTTCATATCCTGCTGTCATCGCTAGTGGGTTTCCAGAAAGTGTACCTGCTTGATAAATGGGTCCCGTTGGTGCAACATTTTCCATGATTTTTCGTTTTCCACCAAAGGCACCGACAGGTAATCCGCCACCAATTACTTTACCTAATGTTGTTAAATCAGGCGTCACATCAAAGTATCCTTGTGCACAATGAAAGTCAACCCGAAATCCGGTCATCACTTCATCAAAAACGAGAAGCGTACCGTGATCTTCTGTAATTTTCCGTAAATCTTTTAAAAAGTTTCCTTGTGGTGGGACAACTCCCATATTTCCAGAAACAGGTTCAACGATGACTGCTGCAATATCTTCACCATATTTATCAAAAGCAGAGCGAACACTTTCAATGTCGTTATACGGAACAGTAATCGTCTGTTCAGCAATTGGGGCAGGGACGCCTGGACTATCGGGCAAACCTAGGGTGGCTACACCAGATCCAGCTTTTATGAGCAATGAATCACCGTGGCCGTGGTAATTCCCTTCAAATTTCAAAATTTTATCCCGTCCTGTATATCCTCGAGCAACTCGTAAGGCACTCATCGTCGCTTCTGTTCCAGAGTTAACCATCCGGATCATCTCAATTGATGGAACGCGTTCCATGACGAGGCGCGCTAACTTATTTTCTAAAACGGATGGGGCGCCGAAGCTTGTTCCTTTCTCAGCTACTTCTTTTAATTTGTTGACGACACGATCATCTGCATGACCTAAAATAAGCGGTCCCCAACTTAAAACGTAGTCAATATATTCATTACCGTCGATATCAACGATTTTTGACCCCTTTCCATGATCCATAAAAATAGGTGACATCCCTACGGATTTAAACGCTCTTACAGGAGAATTCACCCCACCTGGCATTAAGTCAACAGCTTCTTTATAAGCATCCATTGATTGATTCATTTTCTTCATCTATACCACCTCATTTAATGTACTCGTCCACTATTCATTTAACCATTTCGCAACATCTTTAGCAAAATACGTTATAATAATATCCGCACCAGCTCGTTTCATTGCTGTTAATTTCTCCAATACTAATGCTTTTTCATCAATCCAGCCATTTTGAGCTGCAGCTTTAACCATTGAATATTCACCACTCACATTGTAAGCAACAACTGGAAGATTAAAATTATTTTTTACATCGCGAACAATATCCAAATACGATAGAGCTGGTTTTACGATGAGAAAATCAGCACCTTCTTCTACATCTGACTGTGCTTCCCGAAGTGCTTCGAGGCGATTCGCAGGATCCATTTGATACGTCTTGCGATCACCGAATTGTGGTGTACTATCTGCTGCGTCACGAAACGGTCCATAAAATGCCGAAGCATACTTCACTGCATATGACATAATCGGAAGATGGCTAAATCCATTTTCATCTAACGCTTGGCGGATGACTGATACAAAACCGTCCATCATATTCGAAGGCGCAATGATATCTGCACCTGCTTTCGCTTGGGAAACAGCTGTTTTCGCTAACAGTTTTAACGATTCATCATTAACGATAACATCGTCATGAATAACTCCACAGTGCCCATGTGACGTATATTCACACAAACACGTATCAGCGATGACTAGGAAGTCTGGATACTGTTCTTTAATTTGTTTCGTTGCTAGCTGAACAATTCCCTCTTCTATAAATGCATTCGTTCCCTGTTCATCTTTATGTTGTGGAATACCGAATAAAATCACACCTTTAATTCCGAGATTGTAGATTTCTTCAATTTCATCTGATAATCGATCAAGAGAAACTTGAAAAACACCAGGCATTGAAGGTACCTCGTTACGAATATTCGCACCCTCAATGACAAACAACGGGTAAATTAAATCATCCACACGGAGGTGGTTTTCCCGAACGAGTGATCGTATCTCTTCAGAAGCTCTTAGTCGACGATGTCGTTTAAATTCATGCGTATGTACCAATATCATTCATCCTTTCTTCGCTACATAATTACTCATTGATATGATCATATCATCTATTGTAAATTGTTTAGGAACTATAATGTTAGAAAAACCTCTTTCCATTGCACGTTTCTCTGTTGTCGTTCCAATACAAACGATAACTGGATTGCCGGTTTCTTTTTGTAATCCAGTGACTTGCTTCATCTTCACATAAGCATCTACCGTTGATGGACTCGTAAATGTAATAAAATCAAACGTATGTTGTTTCCATACCTTTTGTAATTTGCGTTCAGACTCATCATTATACATCGTTTCATACACTTCCATCGCATCGAACGAAATGTTATGCATCGAAAACTGTTCGGGCAATACATTTCTAGAACGATTCCCACGAACAAGCAAAACACGCCCAGACGTTTGATAATGCTCTAAAAATTGTTGAGCCATATGGTCGGCATCATAAACTGTTGGAATAAAGTGAGCACGTAATCCATACCTTTTCAATGCTCGTTCTGTTTTATGCCCAACTGCTGCTATTTTATGACGTAACAACCGCTCCGGCAAAAGGTCGTCTTGCTCCGCTAAATAGAAAAAACAATCGACACCATTTGCGCTCGTAAAAAAAATCCATTCATAATCATCTACCGTGCGTAAAAGCGCATCATTTTCAACGTGTTGTTGACAAGAAACTTTTAACATCGGGACTTCAATAGGAATTCCACCACAATTTGAAATCTTCTTCGAAAATTCTTTCGCTTGCTTTTTTTCTCTCGTTATTAACACTTTTTTGCCATCTAGAGCGACAGTCATTACTCGTTTAACTCCTCTTTCGCTTGGTCAACAATATCTTTTGCTCCTCGTTCAACCAGCTTTTTCGCCGCTTGTTCACCAACACGTATTGGGTCCTTGCCACGAATAACTTCGTGTAAAATCGTTTGACCGTCTGGTGATCCAACCATTGCTGACAACACGATCACATCGTTTTCCAAGTAAGCATATCCACCAATCGGAATTTGACAGCCTCCTTCAATGCGATGTAAAAACGCCCGTTCTGCCGTAATCGTTTTTTCGGTTTGTTCATCATTTATTTTAGCTAAAATGTGGCGTAGTTCATCATCATTTTCACGACATTCAATCGCTAAAGCGCCTTGCCCGACAGCCGGAATGACAACTTCAGGATTTAAATACTCCGTAATCAAGCCTTCGCTTAAACCGACGCGTTTTAATCCAGATACGGCGAGAATAATCGCATCGTAATCTTCTTCCCGCATTTTACGCAGTCTCGTTTCGACATTCCCACGAATCCATTTAATTTTTAAATCTGGTCGTTCAGCCAATATTTGTGAAGAACGACGTAAACTGCTCGTTCCTACTATTGAACCTGCTGGCAAATCTTTTAACGGTAGATTATTTTTAGAAATGAGCGCATCTCGATGATCTTCACGAACCGGAATCGATGAAATGACAAGTCCCTCAGGTAATTCAGCTGGCATATCTTTCATACTATGTACGGCAAAGTCTATTTCTTTGTCATACATCGCTTTTTCAATTTCTTTAACGAATAAACCTTTACCACCAACTTTAGACAGCATCACATCGAGAATTTGATCTCCTTTTGTACTAATCTTCTTTACTTGAAATTCATTTTCTACCCCGGCTTTTTTCAGTTGATCAATGACCCATTTTGTCTGCGTAATAGCGAGATTACTTTTTCTCGTTCCAACGATTATTTTTCGCATTCATTCATCCTCCTAAAAGTGGAATTTTGATAGTACGCTAAATAAAAAGAAGTTTATGAGTAAAATTAAAAAGGCACCCGTATTGTAAATAGCAATTGCTTTTCCTTGATAGCCTTTCACTAATCGTAACAATAAATAAATAATATATACAGCTAATACAAAAATTGACCCTAACGTTTTCATGTCAAACCAATAAAATTCTGCATTAGATACGAAAGCCCAAACAAATCCTAATAAGATTCCGATCATTAATAAAGGAACGCCGATGGTAACGGCTCCAAATGAATATAAATCCAAATGATCTAAATCGCCAAATCGCCATATCCATTTTAAGCCTTTTTTATCTTTTAAAAAACGATATTGGATTCGATACATCAATGAAAATACGAACGATAATGTAAAGAAACCGTATGAAATAATCGTTAACACAACGTGGGCAATCAATATTTCATGAACGAGTTGAATACTACTTAAATCCATCATTTCTTGGGCTTTTATTAAAATGTGTAACAATAATATAAAAAAACTAAACGTATTCAAGAAAAATATAATTAAATGTACATTAAATAACCAATGGATAATTAAAGAGAACGTAACGAGAATCCAACTATAAAAAAATAAGCTATCCGTTAATGTGCCAACGGGAAAGCTGTTTTCCTTCAATATTTGCATCCATAAAAAAACGGTTTGCATAAGCCAAACCATCGTAAGCATCCAGAAGGCAAGCTTGCTTGCCTTCCGATTTTGTTGGATAAAGTCAATGAAGTATCCTACCAAACTTGCACCATAAATAAGGAGAATGATTTCATACATCCATTTAGTTTCAACCATAATCGGAATCCTTTCTTCCTTATTGATGAAGTACGTTCATCGGAAAGGATACGCGTTTACTAGCTTTTAGTCGTTTCATCGTTTCATCCTTTTTTGATTGTTTGGCTAACTCAGCTTGCACTTCATCATCAATACCAAATATATCAATGAATTGGGATAATACTTGTTCAGCATTTTCCATTCCGGCAATTTCTTTCGCCTGCATAATTGGATTTTTTAACAATTGATTAATAATACTTTTTGTATGCTTGTTTAATACTTTCTTTTCCCTCTCTGTTAAATCAGGGATTTTCCGTTCAATACTTTTCATCGTTGTCGATTGAATCGATAAAGCTTTTTTACGTAAAGCAGAGATGACGGGAACGACTCCTAATGTTTGAACCCATTCATTAAATGTCTCAATTTCCACCTCAATCATTCGTTCGATTTTTTCAGCAGCTTTTTTTCGTTCTGCTAAATTTTCATCGACGATATGTTGTAAATCATCAATATCATACAAGAAGACATCGTCTAATTCACCAATCGCTGGGTCTAAATCTCTAGGGACAGCGATATCTACTAAAAACAGTGGTTTACCTTTCCGTTTCTTCTGAACAGGTCTTATATCTTCCTTCGTAAGAACAACTTCATTCGATGCAGTTGATGTAATTAAAATATCCGCTCGTTCCAACACATTGTTTAAGTTGCTCACTTTTTCAGCTTTAGCATGGAAGCTTTTTGCTAATTTCTCTGCTCGTGCAAACGTACGATTGACGACCGTCATCTGCTCAACCCCTGATCCATAAAGGTTTTTTGCAGCAAGTTCACCCATTTCACCTGCCCCATAAATGACGACGTGTTTATCATGTAAAGCACCAAAAATTTTTTTTGCAAGTTGTACGGCCGCATAACTAACGGAGACAGCATTATCACCGATTTCAGTCTCATTATGCGCTCGTTTTGCAAAGGTAATCGCTTGTTTAAACAATTCATTAAAAATTGTTCCTGTTGTTTTAATTTTTTGTGCTAAAAAGAATGCATCTCTTACTTGTCCTAAAATTTGCGTCTCACCGAGGACCATTGAATCAAGTCCTGTAACCAATTTCATTAAGTGATGGATGGCTTCTTCATTTTCAAGAATTTCTAAATAAGGAACAAATTTCTCCTTCTCAATACTAAACCATTCTTCTAAAAAATGCTTTATATAATAACGTCCTGTATGAAGTTGGTCAACGACTGCATAAACGTCTGTTCGGTTACATGTGGAAATAATTACATTTTCTAAAATACTCTTTTGTTCCTTCAAACGAAGCATCGCCTCGTCAAGTGTTAGTTCAGAAAATGATAATTGTTCCCTAATTTCAACTGGAGCTGTTTTATGATTGAAACCAACTTTTAATATATGCACCTTTTTTTCTCTCCTCTAATAATGCTTAGTTCAAATCGTCAGGGAATAGAAAAAAACCCCACGTGCACCCTGTCTTTCCGGAGATCAGTAATAGATACAATCGGAATATGAAGGTCAATCGGAATCCGACGCTTGTACATCCTGATGTTAACTCTGGGGGAGGGTTTATTTTGAACACATATAATAGTCGCTTGTATACTAATTATAGCATACGCTTATATCCAATTCTTATTAAAATTGTGACCGTATTTTGAAAGATTATGATAGGATATTACGTAGTAAAAACAAATAAACTTATCTCTATCGAACTGTAACACGAACAATACGCTAGATGCAAAACATTTGATTGATCGGATAAAGAAAGAGGGGAAACGATGGAAAAACAGAATACATTCGTCGGTTATTTACTCATTGGGATTGGAGTCTTTTTCCTTTTCAAGCATTTAAAAATACCGATTGTCACCGATTTTTATTCATGGCCAACTTTACTTATGATGATCGGGATTGTATTTCTTATTCAAAGCTCTAAAACGAAGCATTCCAACTATTTATTTACTGGAACTTTATTACTTGGATTAGGTATTCACTTCCACGGTGTAAAACATTACTCATTTTGGATCGATCATTGGGCGGTTTATGTATTTCTTGTGGGGATTGCGTATATCGTACAATCGTTAAAAACGAAAAAAGGATTGTTCACAGGGCTTATTTTGGTAGGATTAGCGATCGTTTTCATTTCTTCTATCCAACTACCGGATGAACTTCTTTGGATGAACGATATCGTTACGTATATCAATACGTATTGGCCCGTTGCCCTCATTATTATCGGCATCTTATTACTGAAGAAAAAATAATTCAAACACTCTTACAAATGAACAAACTGGCTTTTGAAAGAGCCAGTTTATTCATTCGTCTATTTATTTCTATATTCGTAACTACTTCAAGATAGATATGTTTTTAATACGGACCATACTTTATCTTTTCCTTCTCCGGTTTTCGCTGAAAACGGAATGACACAATCGCCTTCTTCTATTTTCAATTTGTGAATGAGGTCACTCACTTGCTTGTTTCGTTTTCCTCGATTTATTTTATCCACTTTTGTCCCGACAACGATGACCGGAAGATTAAAATATTTTAAAAAGTCATACATTAATACATCGTCTTTTGTTGGTGAATGACGGAGATCTACGACTAATACTACTGCTTTTAAAGGTTGCCTCGATTGGAAATACTCATCCATCATTGGACCCCATTGATCGCGTTCCTTTTTTGACACACGAGCATAGCCATATCCAGGTACATCAGCGAAATAAAAGCTGTCATTGACTTTATAAAAGTTAATCGTGCGCGTCTTTCCTGGTATGGAAGACGTCTTCGCTAAACCTTTTCTTTGAATCATTCGATTAATAAACGACGACTTTCCGACGTTCGATCGTCCGGCAAGAGCGATCTCTGGTAATCGATCGCTCGGATATTGCTCTTTACTAACCGCACTAATCATAAATTCAGCGGATGTTATCTTCATCGTTCTCCTCCACAAGTGCATGCTTTAATACGTCATCTAAATGTTTTACTTTAATAAATGTAAGATCTTTACGGACACTTTCTGGAATATCCTCTAAATCTTTCTCATTATCTTCAGGGATAATAATGGTTGTAATTCCCGCACGATGGGCGCTCAAGGATTTTTCTTTTAATCCTCCAATCGGCAAGACACGCCCTCGAAGCGTAATTTCTCCAGTCATACCTACTTCCTTCTTCACAGCTCGTCCCGTAAGTGCAGAAACGAGTGCTGTAGCAATTGTAATTCCGGCAGATGGACCATCTTTCGGTGTTGCCCCTTCAGGGACATGTATATGAATATCATACGTTTCATGAAAATCCGGCTTGATGTTAAATTCTTTTGTTCGAGAACGGACATAGCTAAACGCTGCTTGGGCAGACTCTCTCATAACTTCTCCTAACTTTCCAGTTAAAATGAGCTTCCCTTTACCCGGATAATGGGATACTTCAATAGAAAGTGTGTCTCCGCCTGCTGCTGTATAGGCAAGCCCTGTTGCTGTACCGACTTGGTCTTCTTGTTCCATTTGGCCATAGCGATAAATCGGTTTGCCGAGAAGTTCTTCTAAAATATTTTCGGTAACGATGACTCGCTTCCTTTCCTCTGCGATGAGAAGTTTCGCTGTTTTCCTACATAGCGTAGCAATTTGTCGTTCTAATCCACGAACACCCGCTTCTCTCGTATATCGCCGAATTAATTTAAGAAGAGCTTGATCACGAATTTGCAATTGACCTTTCGTTAAACCGTTTTCTTTAATTTGTTTTGGTATTAAATGTTTTTTCGCAATATGTGTCTTTTCCACTTCTGTATATCCAGAAATGGTAATCAGTTCCATTCGATCTAATAATGGCCTTGGGATATTATTCACATAGTTTGCCGTGGCAATAAATAATACATTTGATAAATCATATGTCTCTTCAATAAAATGGTCGCTAAACTGACTATTTTGCTCAGGATCCAAAACTTCCAACATAGCCGATGATGGGTCACCACGAAAGTCATTAGACATTTTGTCAATTTCATCTAATAAAAACACAGGATTAATCGTACCCGCCTTTTTCATACCTTGAATAATCCGACCAGGCATTGCACCGATATAGGTTCGGCGATGACCTCGAATTTCGGCTTCGTCACGAACTCCACCTAAGGAAATACGGACGAACTTTCGATTAATCGCTCGTGCAATCGAACGAGCTAATGACGTTTTACCTACTCCAGGTGGACCGACGAGGCATAAAATAGGGCCTCTTATCGACTGTGTCAGCTTTTGAACGGCTAAATATTCTAGCACACGTTCTTTAACTTTTTCCAAGCCATAATGATCTTCATCTAGGATTTGTTTAGCGTGAGCGATATCTAACCGATCTTCTGTTTTTTCAGCCCACGGTAAATCTAACAACCATTCTAAGTAGTTTCGAATGACCGAACTTTCTGCTGAACTTTGAGGGACCATTTCATAGCGTTCTAACTCTTTCATAGCTACTTCCATAATCCGTTCAGGCATTTCAGATTGTTCAATTTCTTCTCTTAACTCATTAATTTCTCCAACTTTCCCATTTCTTTCACCGAGCTCTTTTTGAATGGCTTTTAATTGCTCACGTAAATAATATTCTTTTTGTGTTTTTTCCATCGAACTTTTTACGCGCTGACCAATTTTCTTTTCTAAATCGAGAACTTTCTTCTCGTTTGAAAGCAATCGGGCTAAGTGATGCAAGCGCTGTTGAATGTCAACCATTTCCAGCAAGTCTTGTTTATCTTTAACTTTCAAAGGTAAATGGGATGCGATAATATCTGCAAGTCTCCCGGGCTCATCAATATCGGAAACAGTTGCAAAAGTTTCTTTCGTAATTTTTCGGGATACTTTTAAATATTGTTCAAATTGCCTTAGCAATGAACGCATTAGAGCTTCTTCCTCTGTTCGATCACCGTGTATTTCTTTTAACTCATTAATTTCAACAATGTATTCTTCGTCTTCTTCTATATAGCGAATAATTTCAGCACGGTGCAGACCCTCGACTAATACGCGAATCGTGCCATTCGGAAGCTTTAACATTTGTTTTACTTTAGCTACCGTACCGACACGATAAATATCACTAGGGGTCGGTTGATCAAGACCAACCTTCTTTTGGCTACATAAAAGGATGACTTGCTCGTCCATCATCGCTTTTTCTAAAGCTGCAATCGACTTTTCACGACCGACATCAAGGTGGACAACCATCGACGGAAATACAAGTATTCCTCGTAACGGAAGGAGGGGAATCTGCTGTGTCTCATTTTTCATTAATATGTACCTCCCTTTTTATAAGTTAATTACTGTACGCTATTTGTTCATTTATGTATGTCATACAAAAGTTCACTCCTAATTCGTCTACATGACAAGTGTTCACCAGTAGTATTTCCTAACATCTGGTTTTTACTTCCTAGTTTCATTCCATGTAGACGGACAATAAGAAGACTGACAAAGACGACACAACTCCCTTTCTTTGGCGATCATGTCAGAGGGGGCTATGTTGCCAAGTCAGTCTTAAGAGATACTCCTGTACGGTTACTTTTACGCACTTTCTTTAGGTAATTTTTTAATACCTTCTTGAACGGAACCATCGTTAAAAACTAATTTTGGACTGCCGTTTTCAACGATTACCGTTTCTTTTGTAATGACACATTTTTTAATATCCTCACGAGAAGGTAGTTCGAACATTACATCGAGCATGATGCTTTCAATAATCGATCGCAATCCACGTGCTCCCGTTTTACGTTCAATCGCCTTTTTAGCAATTTCCACGAGCGCTTCTTCTTCAAACTCTAATTCAACATTATCCATTTGGAAGAGCTTTCGATACTGTTTAACGAGTGCGTTTTTCGGCTCGGTTAAGATTTTAACTAATGCTTCTTCATCAAGTGGTTCTAAACTACCGATTACAGGTAAGCGACCGATAAATTCAGGAATAAGTCCATATCGCAACAAGTCTTCTGGCAATACCTTCGACAAAAGTTCCCCAAGTTCTAAGTCATCTTGCCTGCCACTTGCTCCGAAACCAATTACTTTTTTGCCTAGTCGGCGTTTAATAATTTGGTCTATTCCATCAAAGGCTCCACCGCAGATGAACAAGATATTCGTCGTATCAATTTGAATGAACTCTTGATGTGGATGTTTTCGTCCTCCTTGTGGTGGTACGCTTGCAACGGTCCCTTCTAAAATCTTGAGCAATGCTTGTTGGACACCTTCACCAGATACGTCTCTTGTAATGGACGGATTTTCAGATTTGCGGGCAACTTTATCGATTTCATCGATATATATAATCCCTTTTTCGGCCTTTTCAACATCATAGTCAGCTGCTTGAATAAGTTTCAATAGTATATTCTCAACATCTTCTCCTACATAACCAGCTTCTGTAAGCGATGTTGCATCTGCCATAGCGAAGGGCACATTAAGAATTCTCGCTAATGTCTGCGCTAACAAAGTCTTACCACTACCCGTCGGTCCAATCATGGCAATATTACTTTTAGCGAGCTCAACATCATCGGTTTGTTGCGTCGAATTAATTCGTTTATAATGATTGTAGACAGCTACTGATAAATTTTTTTTAGCTTTTTCTTGTCCAATTACGTAGTCGTCCAAAATTTCACAAATTTCCTTCGGTTTTGGGATGTCTTTAAACTCAGCTTCTTCTTCTGGGCCAAGTTCTTCTTCAACAATTTCTGTACACAAATCTATACATTCATCACATATATAAACACCGGGGCCTGCAACAAGCTTACGAACTTGCTCTTGGCTTTTTCCACAAAAAGAACATTTCAATTGTCCTTTTTCATCATTAAATTTAAACATTCATTTTCACCCCTAATAGTTGAGATTTGCTCCAAATCCCTCTATGTCATTGAAACTGTCATTGTTATCATATCAGAACAAAAATGGAAAACAAAATAAAACACTCTTACTCGAAATTTCGTTAAACAATGATTCTGCTATTTAAAACAGTCCTAAACAGACCCTTTGATTAAATGCATTTTTATTATATGTGAAAAACGATAATAAAATCATCACAAAATTTCAATCGGTGTAATGTTTACGATAAGTATATGTATAATACGTAAAAAACAACTTCATTTCAATTAAAAATGTTCATGATCTTTTTTATTATAGGTAAAAACAAGGTGCGATGATTTGTCGCACCTTGTTTTGATGACTGTCTCATATTCATGGATCGTGAAATTACACAGCTGCTTTGCTATGCTCTACAAGGAATTCAATTGCTTTTCTTATTTTTAAATCTCGTTTAAGAGCATCTGTTTGCCCACCGAGCATTTGCTTGAGTTGATCGACTTCTGTTTGATACATTGACGCCATTTGTTCAAGCTCTTCATTAATGTCTTCATCAGATACTTCAATTTCTTCTTTATTGACAATCGCTTCTAACGTTAAGTTTGTTTTAACACGTTTTTCAGCGTTTTCTTTCATCTGTTCTTTTAATGCCTGTTCATCTTGACCCGTAAATTGTTGATACATGTCCATTGACATTCCTTGCATTTGCAAGTTTTGTTCAAATTCACGAAGCATTTGTTCAAGCTCCGTTTCAATCATCACTTCAGGAATCTCTACTTCAGCGTTTTCAGCTGCTTGTTCGATGAGTGCATCTCGTTTCGTATTTTCAGCTTGTTGTTGTTTTTGTTCTTCTAGTTGTTCTTTCTTCTTCTTCTTCAGTTCATCTAATGATTCAACGTCATCATCAACGTCCTTCGCAAACTCATCATCGAGCTCTGGCAATTCTTTTTCTTTAATTTCATGAATGTGTACTTTAAAAACAGCTTCTTTTCCTGCTAACTCTTTAGCGTGGTATTCTTCTGGAAACGTTACTTCAATTTCTGTTTCTTCATCAGATTTTTTACCGACGAGCTGCTCTTCAAAGCCTGGGATGAATTGACCAGACCCAATTTCTAAAGAATGATTTTCTCCTTTTCCACCTTCAAAAGCTTCACCATCTACAAACCCTTCAAAATCCATAACGACAGTGTCGCCTTCTTCAACAGTTCCGTCTTCTTTAACGATAAGCTCAGCTAAACGTTGACGCTCCGCTTCTAATTCCTGGTCCACGTCTTCATCCGTTACTGTCACATCTTGTTCTTCTACTTCTAAACCTTTATACTCACCGAGAGTAACTTCAGGTTTTACTTGGACATTCGCTGTAAAAATAAGAGGTTTACCTCTTTCGATTTGCTCAATGTCAAGTTCTGGTTGATCGATCGGCTCAATCCCACTTTCCTCAACAGCTTGTACATATGCATCTGGTAAAACGATATCAACTGCATCTTGATAGAGTGATTCTACTCCAAAGCGACTTTCAAAAATTTTACGTGGTACCTTCCCTTTACGAAAACCTGGAATCTGAACGTTTTTAACAACTTTTTTAAACGCTTGATCTAAGGCATCTTCGAATTTTTCAGAAGAAACTTCAAACGTTAAAACCCCTTCATTACCTTCATTTTTTTCCCATTGAGCTGACATATGATACCCTCCAAAATCTATTATTTCTTCATCCTATTATTTTTAAAAACCTTTTCATTGTATCGTTTTATACATTTTTCAACCCTTACATTATAACATAAACGTAAGGCCTTTCAAGCAAAAATATGTATTTAGCATCCCTTATCTACTCGACGAGAACACTTGAGTAGAGTAAATCACCTATTTTTATTTCCTTTTCATACACTTGACTGTTGCCATATTTATTTTCATTGGGGTGTTCATTAAGATTTAAGTATTCTTTACCAATTTTCTTCAATGCTTCAGCTATTTGAATCGCATCATCTGATGGCGGTAAAAACGGATAGTAGACGTATGCATAGCGAAATAAAAGCTTTTCCAACATTTGAAAGAGAGATGGGTTTTGTTGTTCAATTTCACTAATAATCAATGATATTTGCTTAATGGTTATATGCGATTCAATCGCTGGAATCGCAGTAGGTCGCATATGTTGACGCTGACCCATTTTATGTATGTTGACAAGACGGGAAACCTTTCGATCTTGTAACCATTGAAAAATGGCTGTTTTTATAACCGGATGGACCGCTTCATTTTCTAATAACATCATAATTTCATCCGTTGGCTCAGCTTTAATGTAGCGCATTTGCTCAATAATCCGCCACTGTTCTGTATACTGCTGCTCTTCAAGTGCTTCATCCAACTGCTTAACATATTTTACACACTTCTCCATAGTAAGTTCTTTTTCCATCGTTTCGCTTAAATGATAAAGCTGTTTAAATTGATCTCTAAGTATAGATGGTATGTTTTTATATTGAAGTTCATGTTCGACCGTATCCATTAATTGAGCATGTTGATTCGTTTGGAAAAGAATCGTTAAATAGATATGTAAATAATCATAATAATGTTCATGATCGCTATGAAGTACTTCTTCACATATTTCTTGTGCTTCTGTATATTTATTAAGTTCGATTAAGCAGATGAGCTTGCCGATGATAATTTCATGACCTTGAATATTGTAACTTATTAATTGATTTAAAACCGTTAATGCTTCATCATAATTTTTTTGTTGTAGTGCACGTAAACCCTTTTCTATTAAGGTTGTTTTCCACTTTGGAAACAGAATCACCTTTTCTCCTTTCGTCATCTTTCCCCTCCTTTCCCAATCATAGAAACCGATTTCTATTTATATCCTACCCAAGTGTACCATAAAAACAAACATACGTTAGGAGAGGAGTTCATTTTTAAATTCACCCTTTTTACGAAAATAACACGTAAAGATTATCTTTTACGTGTTATCGTAAAATGTGGATTAACTTTGAGTAGATGAGGAAAGATACTTTTGACAAATGAGTGAATCGTGATGCGAATGTTCACTATGTTCCATTTGAATGGTTACAATATAAATTATGTAAAAATATACTCAAAATAGTCCTGAACATTCAACACGACAGAGGATCAGTGTAATGACATATTCACCATAATAAAATGATTCATCACTTCTATTGTATATTCCACAACATTTAGGTGAAAATAGTAAAATAAAGTCATAATAAGTTGAAAGGGTTGAATATTTTGGACATTATAATTATCATTTTGAGCATTAGTGTGCCAATTGTAATGTATTATTTTCAAAAAAGAAAACCATTTCGTGTTCTGTTCAACGTATTAGCAATCATATCGTTTATTATATTTGGAAATATTTCAGCAATTGCTATTTATTACATGCTAATTGATAACGCTGTATTTACGACGACTATTCACGGCATTTTTCTTAATCCATTTTTTTTAATAACTGGAGCTTATATCGGTGTATACCTTATTTATAGACTATTTCTCTTAACAGTGACTGAAAGATAAATACTCGTATATACAAGTAATACATATTAACTAGTTTACTTAACTGATTTAAAGCTACTAAAGCTAAGTAGGTGGATCAGTTCGTCAAGATTCCTCAGTACTATTTTAATACGTAGTTACAGTTAGAAGAGGAATAATGAAGGTGAATGTTGTAGCATAGCTAAAACTAAAAAACTATTCGCTTAAACCGAGCTTGTAATAAATTTTTCAAAAGGTGGAATAGTGTTACATTATTTTTAAGTAAATGAAAACAGCCCTCTTCTGATAGCATCACATATGCGTATAAAGGGTTACTTTCGTTATTGGATATTGAATTGACTGTCATAAGCATCTTCAAAATACAAAGTAATTAGCAATAATGCATCGAATAAACTGTTAAGGAATACTTTAAGCTAGATATAGAACCGATATCCATACACGGACTGCGTCACACACATGCACGTGTTCTTTTATATAAAAAAGTTTTCATTTATTATGTGAGCGAAAGACTAGGTCATATAGATATTGAAACAACTTTAAATGACTACTCACATGTTATTAAAGAGATGAGAAAAGAAGATGAAAAGGCAACGGTAGAAGTATATAATAAAATGGCTCGCTTGTAGTGTGTAAAATTTGTGTAAAAAAATTATAATCCTATCGTATTCAATCCTATCATTACAAAGTCCTCTTACCATTAAAAATACCCCCAAACGTTGACATATCAACATTTGAGAGTGAAATGGAAAAGTATAATCGTATCTTACAAAATCTAAAATACGTCCCAGGAGGGATTCGAACCCCCGACTTACAGCTTAGAAGGCTGTTGCTCTATCCAGCTGAGCTACTGGGACCTATGTATGGAGCGGGTGAAGGGAATTGAACCCTCGACATCAGCTTGGAAGGCTGAGGTTTTACCACTAAACTACACCCGCATTTTATTATATTATGATTTTTTGTATGTTCACGGTTAAACATGTCCCTGCATTTATTGCCTTCTCAAAGATGATTTATGTTCGAGGCAACTCGTTTATTTTTTAACAACACTTATTATTATATACAAACAAATTACATATGTCAAGGAAAAAATATTATTTTCATAAGAGCTTACAAAATGGTAAGCTCTTATGAAAAAGAATTCAAATAAACCGTTTCGTCTAAGTCCGTAACTCGTTTACCGTCAAGCGTATAAAATTGAATGTTGATTTTTTTTCGTGTTTGCCAAGAAATAATGGCATATGTTTTCTCCTGATGACCCCTCGGTAGATAAATACTACCCGGATTCATAAATAATTGATCATGGATGGACCATACACCAGCGACATGTGTATGGCCAAAACAAACGAGATCGGCGTCAACTTCTTCTGCCCGATAGGACAAATGAGTCAAATTTCTTTTCACGTTATACAAATGACCATGGACAATATAAATTGTAAGGCTATCAATCGTTACCATTTGTTCAATTGGTAATTCAGAGCCACGGTCACAGTTCCCAGCTACTTTGATGAAACCATCTAATTCTGTTGCATGTATGCCTAATTCAGAATCACCACAGTGAATCATATGTTCCACTGCATGTCTTTGTTTAATATCGATCAGTTCCTTTGTCAAACCGTGACTATCACTGACGACTACGATTTCATTCATATGATTTTCCCCTTCACCTGCTACAAAATCTCAAAAAATTGTCCAAGTTTTTTCATCGCTTTACTTCGATGACTTATCCGATTTTTTTCCTCTGCGGTAAGTTCTGCCATTGTCTTTGAGTAACCGTCTGGAATAAAAATGGGATCGTATCCAAAACCGTGCTGACCTTTTGGTTCTGTAGTGATTTTCCCTTCACAAAACCCCGTTCGAAAAACTGTATCTTGTTCAGGTATAGCCAGAGCTAACACACAGACAAAACGAGCAGTTCGCTCGTTTGTTGGAACACCCTTTAATTGTGATAACACTTTGCTATTGTTCGCACGATCATCTGTCGGCTCGCCCGCATATCTTGCTGAAAAAATGCCCGGTTTTCCCCCAAGTGCATCGATCTCTAGACCTGAATCATCCGCTAAAACAGGTGTAGACAATTGTTGAGCGATTTGTTCAGCTTTTAGAGCCGCATTTTCTTTAAACGTAGAACCTGTTTCTGCAACGGACGGTAGATCGTCATCTAGTTCTAATAACGAACGAGCATGAATCCCATACGAAGCGAAAAAATCTTTGAATTCCTTCGCTTTTCCTCTATTTTTTGTAGCGATTACGATCTGCTTCACTGTTGTTCACCAGCAATCGTTTCACCGATACGTTCGGACCATTTTCCGAGAACTTCTTTTTGTTTTGCAACGAGTTGTTTAATTCCTTCGTCTGCCAACTTCAACAATGTTTGTAACTCTTGAAATGTAAATGTTTCTTCTTCACCTGTCCCTTGAATTTCTACAAACTCACCTGAACCTGTCATCACGATATTCATATCGACTTTCGCTTTTGAATCTTCTTCATAATCCAAATCTAATACTTCCGTGCCACCTTGTAAAACACCGACGGATGTGGCTGCAAGATATTCGGTGACAGGCATCTTTTGTAAGGACTCGTTGTCGATCATCTTGCCAAATGCTAACACTACAGCGACAAATGCACCTGTAATCGAAGCTGTGCGCGTACCACCATCTGCTTGGATCACATCACAATCGACCCAAACGGTGCGTTCGCCAATTTTATCTAAATCAACAATCGTTCGTAATGCTCGACCGATTAACCGTTGAATCTCCATCGTCCGGCCACCGACCTTTCCTCGTGAAGACTCACGGATGTTTCGCTGTTTCGTAGCTCGAGGTAACATCGAATATTCAGCTGTTATCCAACCTTTTCCTTGACCACGCATGAAAGGAGGAACCCGGTCTTCAATACTAGCATTACAAATTACTTTTGTCTCTCCTACTTGAATTAGAACAGAACCTTCCGGGTGCTTAATAAAATTTGGTGTAATGGTTACTGGGCGTAATTGATTTATTTTTCGTTCGTTACTTCTCATATGTAGATCCTCCTTCAGTTACTATTCACCTTACCATATTTTCTTCAAAAGCAACATTGTTATCCAAATAAAGAGACCTTTACTCATTTATTTGCTTCGAATCATAAGTCATTATTTCTATAATTTTTTTGCATCGACAAACAACGATTTTTCCACAGGTTGATTGTATACTTCTCCGTTTTCATTGACGAGCTGATCAATATTTTCTACTTTCACATCGACCGCTTCAATAGAGGGGTGTTCTGTCAGTGAACGTACGAGCGTTTCCATGACCTCATCTGCTATAACTGCTTCATCGGGATCCTTTAAAATACTTTGATTAAAAACGATTTCCAGAACGTCATCTTTTAAGACAGGCTTTTCCATAATCGTCGTATCCGGATTAAATACATGAATGACATTCGATTGTGTATGTGGGCCATCGATTAACGCCTGTACCATCGCTTCATAAAAGTCATCTTCACTGGCTTCAACATGTTGAGTTGTCGGTACATAGTAACGGGTATCATTATGTTCTGCAGGGAAATACATTGTTACCGCATAACTGTTCATTAAATCTAAGGCATCTGATTCAATGAGATTAATTCCGTTTGTTCGTGAATAACCGTCCGAGATGGGTGTTCCATTTACAGGCATTTCATCTTGTGGATGTCCATTAATCCACAATTTAATTTTATCAACGTTTTCAAACTGGGTTAACGAAAATGTCATAGCTTCTAAAATTTTCTCTTCTTCTTCTGGTTCATAATTTTTGAATTCATCACTAACATCAACAATCATCGTTCCATCTTCTTGTAATGTCAAACCTAATATTTCCGTTCCTGCTGGTAAAACAGCTTGAAAACCATTTGGTAAAATGGTAGTCACTGGACCATCTTTCACCAAATATTCGAGAACTTGCTTAGCAACCTCATTGGATTCTATATTCGGTAATTCTAACGTTTGGGGAACAACCATGCCATTAACATCAATTAAATACAATTGACGGGCTGCTGTTTCCGTTTCAAGTTGTTCCTTATCATTGGCATCGACGTCTTTCGTTTCCGTTTCATGTTCATTGTCATCGGTTTCTTGTGATGACTGGTCAACCGCTTCGGCATTTTGTGGTGGATCCACTTCTTCCATCGTTTGTTCCCCTTTCATGCAACCTGTGAATAAAAGTAAAGAACACATTGTTAGCAGCGCTAGTAATAAACTGCGAACTTTCATGTCATTCCCTCCTACGATAGTTTGTACTATTATATATACGAGCCCATGATTAATTTAGACCAACCTTTCTATCTTTTCATAAAAAAGAACCCTAACATTTGTTAGAGTCCGTTTCGTTTAAATCGTTGCCTTCTCAATGGTTACGCTTTGTAAATGATTGATTGGATGATTGAAAATGCTCTTCGTAATATCTCGAAAAGTACCTAGTTTCCCGGTCGTATAAAATTGATGAACGGGCGGCTTTTGACCTTTATTAAAGAGATGATACACATCTAAAATCGTACTTACTTCTCGTGCTGTTTCTTCACTCGAGGATATAATTGATACTTCAGGCCCTACGACATCTTGAATCGTCTGTTTAAGTAAAGGATAATGCGTACATCCTAAAATCAACGTATCCATCTTCTTTTTTCCTTTCATCGGCTGTAACGATTGTTGCACGACTTCATACGCTTCCTCTCCTGATAAAACACCTTTTTCAACCATGGGAACGAAAAGAGGGCAAGCGAGTGAATAGACATGAATATCTTCTTTAATGTTTTTTAAGGCCCGCTCATATGCATGACTTTGAATCGTTCCAGCAGTTCCAATAACCCCAACATGATTATTTTGCGTTACTTTTATCGCTGCCCGTGCTCCTGGCTGAATGACGCCAATGACTGGGATATCTAATGTAGATTTGAGGTCTTCTAATGTAAAAGCAGTTGCAGTATTACAAGCTACAACGAGCATTTTTATATTTTTTTGTAATAAAAACTCAACCATTTCCCATGTAAATTGTTTAATTTCTTCTGCTGGCCTCGAGCCATAAGGGCATCTCAATGTATCTCCCATATAGATTAATTTTTCATTTGGTAACTGTCGCATGAGTTCGTGGACAACGGTTAACCCACCTACTCCAGAATCGATGACACCAATTGCCTGTTTCAAACAAATCGCCTCTTCTATTATGTCATTTATTTTTCATTACTACACATGTTGTTCATTTATACTTTGCACGAACAACGGTTTCTTTCCATAACTAAATGCATATAAATGGTTCAAGCTGTTCGCTTGAAAACACGGTTATACATGGCAGTTTTTCTTTTAACAAAGATATCGTATCATAAAACAGTAAACGATATCCATTGAACGTGACTGAATTGGATTGTTCATGACAGTTCAAATTTCTACTTCATCTCTTTATTTAAACTTTTAATGTACAACTATCATGTGATAGTCAAATGTCTGCACCGATTCTCAACTACATCATAAGCTATAGTGACTAAATAATTCCCTTCGCTATGCAGCTCTGACAGCAAGGAGGGGTTTACATTTGAAGGAAAAGAATTATCAATCAAAGAATATATTAACGAAACGAGAACGAGAAGTGTTTGAACTTTTAGTACAAGATAAAACAACGAGGGATATTGCCCAGGAATTGTTCATTTCTGAAAAAACTGTTCGGAATCACATTTCAAATGCTATGCATACCTTTTGCGAATAATAAAAATGAGGGATATCATTCCCTCATTTGTTTAAATCAAAACGATATTTAATGTCGAGATTCCCGTCTGGATGTAATACCATATCCTCAATCAGTACTTTTAATGCATGATGGATATCCTGGTCCTTCTTCTCAATTGTTTTAAAGGCATCTTTAATGTCATTGATGGCCACTTCTTTTGTTTCTTCCTTATTTAATATAAATAGCTCTTCTTCAGCATCTTTAATCTTTTGTTCAAACTCTTGTCTTTTCACCTGAAACTCTACTTTATCAATTAGTTTGTCTAAATAAAGATCGAGTAAATCTTGACTCTTCCTAGTATATTCATCAATATTATTTTCCAATCGTTTAATTTGTTGCTTTTTATGTTTCCCTAACATTATATTAAAATTTAGAGATACTTCCTGGCTTTGTTCAATCAAATTACTTACAACAAATTTTCTAAGCTCCTCGTAGGTGATTGGAACATGATTTACACAACCACTCTTACCAGCACGCCTATATGCACTACATTTTAAATACCTCCATCTGATTTTGCTACCATCAGCCTTCTTATTCCATGATTGCATGATAACCATATTCGAACCACAATTCCCACATTTAATTAAACCTCGAAACTCATTCCACGGTGAAATCTTTTTCTTCCTATTTACAACTGGTTTGCTGTTCGCCTTTTTCCACTCTTCTTTTGAAACAATGGCTGGATGGTGATTTTCAAATATAGTCCATTTCTCTCTCGGATTACGAATTTGCTTTTTTCGGCCATCTATTTTAATACTAGAATATTGATTAAGAATAAACGTACCACAGAATGTAGGATTTTTGATGACCCTTTGTATTGTCGTCACTTGCCAATGCCCACCATTTTTAGGTGGTAGAATCTCCCCATTTTCTAAACCTTCATTTAATAAGTGTGTAATTTTCTTAAACCCTAACCCATCTTCGTTATACCACTTATAAATTTGTCTAATTACATTCGCTTCATCTTCCTTTATAACCAACTTTTGATCAACGCGTTCATAACCATAAGGAACCCTTCCTATATGTTCACCTCTACGTACCTTTGCCGCCAATGCAGAACTAATGGAAACAGAAAGTGATTTCGGATATTGTGCAGCGAACATAGAGAACATTTCAAATTTCATGTCATTTTTTCCTTCGACTAGGCTATCATAACCTTCTTCAACTGTTACAACTCGAACACCATGGCCAAGCAATACTTCTTTAATTTCTAACGCATCTTTTAAATCTCTAGCTAATCGATGGATTGATTTAAACACAACCATTTGAATTTCTCGATTTCTGGCTTTTCGGAGAATTAATTGCATAGCCGTTCTTTCTAAAAACAAGGTTCCTGATTTATCCTCATCGATTAAAACGGATTGATCATTCCATTCGAAATTATTTTGTTCTAACCAATACCTACATACATCGATTTGGTTTGGAACAGACTCCTTCTGACTATCCTTATCACTTGAAACACGGGCATATACTAAATATTTATAATCAACATATTTGGTAATTTCCTTTTTGGATGTGTTTAACATTTATTTTCCCCCATTTGTCAATGGTTCACATACCTATATTATACAGTACTTAGAGGAAATTACGATTTGTTTTCTAAATATTTCTTTATTAATTAAATATAACTACATGTGGTTACCTTTCTAATTTATAAAATGAATAAAGAGCTTGATAATTCGTAAAAGAAAAGCGACGCTCCTATCTAAGAGGGAACGTCGCGAAGTAGCAAGGAGGGAATCATGAACTCCCCCTTAAATAATTTATGACTTATCCACGGAAAACATTCAATATTTTTAATTTTCCCTTTTTGGACGACGGTCAACCCATGTGTTACCAATAAAATAATCAAAAGATAGAATATACACTTTTTTATAATTTGGAAGGATTCAATTACCAAAAAAGGAAAGAAAAATTTCAACAAAATCATTCGTTAGTTTAATGAAATTTTCATTATCCGTTTCTTCGTAAAACGTTAGGTAAGGATCTCCATAAAGATTAAATCTAGTATACATTTTTCTTGTAACTCTGTACATAAGCACATCTTCCGGATACACAGGAATCATCTTCGTCGATCAATATGCGCCCCTAATCCACTGGGAGTAATAGCCCAAGGCAGTGCAAAAGCGTGGTCTTTCCACATCCGCTCGGACCAACGAGGGCTGTCATGATCCCAGGCATGCAACGAACGGTCTCACCGTCAAGCACGGGCCGCCCACCAATTGCTACTGAAATTCCCCGGGCTTCAATCAACATCTGCACACCTCCGATCAAATTCGGCGTCTACTGACGCTATCGAAACACCAACGTGCAGCAAACATATGGCTCAGTGGCACAACAAGCAACCCATATGCAGCGGCCACGAGTACGGCCCCCATCGCTTCAGGCTTTTGGAGCACGATCACGACGCCTACGAGACCAACTCCAGCAAGCAATTCTTTGGCCACACGGCTCTGGAGGATCCGCATCCATGACCGACCGGACACCCGAAGCGGAAAGTCACGCTTCGCCTGCAGCAATGCGGTGATCAACGCACTGATTGCAGTAGCGACAGTGAAAGCAACAACCAATGCGACCAGTGCTAGATTCTGCAACCATACAATGTACGCTGCGTACTGCGCTTGGAGAATCCCTTCTTCGGCAATGTAGACAACGTTCAGTTCACCTTTGATGCCGCGATCACGAAGCGCCTGCACGTCGAGGTCGTGTCGCTTTAGCAATTGCTGCGTAGCATTCACACCGGTGAACACAATGTTGCTACCCGAGACCATGGATGTCAAGGCAGAATCGTTATAGGTGTCGTATAGCGAGGGCACGACGACGACCAGGACATCGTCCGCAAAGTGAAGCCTTTCGCCCCCTCCTCCTTGGGCAACTGGTAGCTGGAATCCGTCGACTGGTCGTAAGAACAGGAACTGTTTGAACGGCTCCTTGGAAAGCCCCTCCCTCGACAAGAGCTCAGCATCTTCTCGAACCATTTGGATAAGATCTTCGGGAATGTTGTGGTGAGGCACTGATGTGAAAGCTGGCTGTGGTGCACCCTTGGTCACCAGATCAAGCCAACGCTGGTTCACGTAGGAGATGGCCGAGTACTCTCCAAAATCAACAGGCATCTGCATTTCTTGAGTGTAAGTATAGGATAGAGCGATCTCATCAAGCGATTCCGCATCTTTCACCATCTCGCCAATCTGCGGCTCCAGATTGTCCATCTCGTCAATATCTGTCGCAAACACTATGGCGACTTGGTCTGTGAGTTGCTTCCACTGCGCCATTTCAGCAGCCATAGCGGATGAGTGTTTATATGCAGACCAAGCAGGGCCCGCTGCAGCCACCACCAAAAGAAATGTTAGCGCCTGGATTACAATCGCTACCGAACGCAAGCTCTTTACGGCCGGCTGTCTGGTAGAGAGCATGGTAGCGCTCGTCCAGGCAAAGGCTGACATAATAATCGCAGCGAGTAAGGATACGGTGATGACAGCGACTTGCAGGCTGACCAGCGCCTGGATAAAGGGATTGACATACATCCATCCATGAAATATACCTACATAGCTCGCTGCAACCAGCGCTACGGCAATCGCCGAAACTAGCAGCGCACCCCCGAACCCAGCCAGATCTTGTATCTGGATTCGCACGGTCGGGCAACCGCCCAGAACTTGAAGGGCACGTCCTCGCGCCCTTAACGACAACCAGAACAGCGCCAGTGTCACGATTAGCGCAAACGCCGCAAGAACGGCGGCAGCAAATCCTCTTTCCCACACCACAAATTGAAGGCTGTCAAAAATTGACGCATCTTCGTGGCCAATCTTCACGCCTGCACTTTTCAGCTTGTCCTCGAACTCACCCAAGTGAGCGCTTTCGCCAGTCACGAGATAGAACCCATCGGGATAAGAGGTCGAAAGTCGGTCCTTTCCGACGATCTTTCCTACATCATCGCCACGGAACCAAGTGAATTCGGCAGGTAAATCTCCATCGTTAAGTGCTACGAAAATCTGACTATCGCCGTCGGGGTCAAGGTCCGGCGCGACCTTGACAAGACCAAGATCCCAGCGCGCATCGAGCTCCTCTAGTGTCGCAAACGCTTCGGTAATTGAAAAATCTGATTCGCTGAAGTCGAGGCTAAGTCTATTCTCAACACCAATGGCCTGTGGAAAGTCTCGATCATATAGGTCAGTTATAATAGCAGCCAGCAGCGCAAGCAGACTAAACAACATGCACGCGACAGCCACTATGATACGCTTATACATAAGCGGGGCCTCCAGAACTATCTAGAACTCGCAATGCTAAGCCTCGGCAACCGCAACCGGTATCACCAAGGCTCGGAGCAGTCACCTGGATTAGCAGGTAATATTTTCCCATTTACTTCCTTCCCCCTCATTCATTCGGCTGTTTTTTATCAATGTTTTTACTATTCGGTTACTCCAATATCCACCTACTATTCGCCAAAGGCGCCATGATGTACAGCCGGTCCAGTGCCTCGTTTGTTTGGCGTAGGTGATTGGAGTTAGGTTCTGCTTGACGACATCGGCAATCCAGCCTTTCACACAAGTGGCAGACAACGGTTGCTCTTCACCGGCTATGTGGCAATCCGCGTTAGCGCTTCACCAGATGCACCGGAACCCCAAACCCGTCGCGGCGACTGAGCAGATCAGCGATGGCATCACGCTCGGATTTTGAACCATAGCTCACCAGGACCAGCCCTCGGTCCTGATCATCGGGACACGGCTTACCCACTTCGATCGCAATATCATCACCCAGCGCTTTGATTTCCCCGACGAGGTCTTGATGGCTAGAAAGTGCCTCAGTAGCCTCCACTACGGTCGGTAGCTGGTCACACGACGGGTGCTCGTCCTTTGATACTGAGATCCATCCGTTTAAAAGTACAAATGCTCCTAATACCAGAAGTAAGCAAACGACGACACCGATAATGATCTTAGAGACTGACTTCATGAGGACCCTCCTAAGCTAGCGGTATCGCTAGTCGATGAATGATGTGACGAGCTGTTGGAACCGACCACATGCCGGGCACCACATGCGTTTATCATCTCGGAATCGTGTGTCGACACAATGACCGTGCAGCCACGCTCGGCTAAGTCCGAAAATAGATCGATAACCTTTCGCCGATTGGTTGCGTCAAGCGAGGCGGTCGGTTCATCGGCGTACAGGATCGCGGCATCCTTGTAGATGGCGCGGGCCAGCGCGAGTCGCTGCTTCTCCCCACCACTAAGATGACTGGCCATCTCATCTTCCCGCCCCTGGAGACCTGTCTGCTCGAGCACCTGTGTCAACCGTTCTTGGTTTCCCGTGACACGTCGTCCCAGGACGCTCGCCTGCATGGTGACATTGAAGGCAACCGACTCCTCATCCATGATGCCATAATCCTGGAGTACGAACGCCGCGTGATCACGCCAGAACCGACGCCGTTCCACAGTTCCATACCTTGTAACATCATCTTCGTCAATCAATATGCGCCCCTGATCCACTGGGAGTAATAGCCCAAGGCAGTGCAAAAGCGTGGTCTTTCCACATCCGCTCGGATCAACGAGGGCTGTCATGATCCCGGGCATGCAACGAACGGTCTCACCATCAAGCACGGGCCGCCCACCAATTGCTACTGAAATTCCCCGGGCTTCAATCAACATCTGCACACCTCCGATCACATTCGTCATCTACTGCTATGGACATTACCAACACAGCGAATGTCACTTTGATCGTTCGAGTCAAGAGCTTCCCCTTTTGCCTATATAAACGTTTTTTCATTTATTTCATTCCTCCTAATTAACTTGAGTATTTTTACTTTTAAAAACCCTTCATTAAAATCAGATTACCAGTAAATCCCTGAACATCATCTGTAAATTCTAAAACGTAAAGAACTGACGATTAAAAATACTACGCCCTCAAAAGCAGGGTATTATTCCATGAACTTTCAGAGTTTATGGAACTTTTAAAGCACCAGGATGAAAACTACTAACTGATAAATATCCTGTTGGGAAAAAACCGCTCCCACACCGACATGGTAGGTGGGCAGTAAGGTAAGCTAATTTGACAGGTACTGCAACCTATGACCTGGTATGTTTTTATATAGAAATTAAAGCATAGAATACAGATTTAACTCTTTCGACACCAATATCAACCGATATCACCTTGATTATTTGGCGCGATAGAAGTAACGACCCTTCAGACCCGATGAGTTTATGGTTCCGACATAGGCGTTAGAGTATTTTCCCGGAGCCGTGTCTAAGCTCCTGTTAGTCTTTACCACCTTACCGTTGATGAGTCTCTGCACCGTCGATCCGTGGACCTTCTTGTGGTATCTATCTCTTCTTTGTCATAAGCACCAATTCCTTTTTCAACAATAATCAACCCTCTGTTCTGGTTAGCAGGGCATGTCCCATGATACGGGAACTAAGCGATTAGGAACGCAATTACTCTCACTACCAACAGTGAGTAGCAACGACACCGATAATAGTCTTAGAGGCTGACTTCATAGGAACTTCCTTGGAGTCTGTCCGAAAAACAAGTAATTTCCTAATTTAGTAGGATATTTTCTGCTTTTGTCGAAAATGTTAATCAAACTTCAAATTAACATAAGGATTTGTTATTTAGATCTACGGAGCCTCTAACAATTTTCCTAATTTTCCTTCATTTATAATAACCAACTTTATAATAATTGTTAAATTTATAAATATCAATAAATTTCCACTTATGATAGAGTCCATATAATTGTGTAAAAAGAATAGGCCATCTGATCGCCTTTACGGTACAATGTTTTTAAACCACTAAAAACTTTACCAGGAGGCAGATCAAGATGACCCACCTACATTTTACATTGAAAACATCAGAAATA